>JAYWHR010000021.1:0-55983 GCA_043777675.1 Comamonadaceae bacterium
CCGCCGCCTCAGGTACTTCCACAAATGCTGCAAAAGCCGCCAGCCAAAACTCGCAAGAATTTATCGGCGCTTTGCGTTTTACTTTGCTCTACACCTTGGTCACTACCCCTTTGGTGATCATCTTCGGGTTTTTTATTGCACTCGGTGTGCATCATTCTGCACAGCGCCTCAAACCGATTTTCATCACGCTGTCACTGCTGCCGTTCATCATCACGCCCATCGTCGGCGCGCTAGCCATTAAATGGCTCTTCCGTGATGGCGGGCTCGTGCCGCATGTGCTGTCGCAATTCGGCTTATCAATCTACTGGATGGCCGAAGCTTGGTCGGCACGCTTGCTAGTGATTTTGTATGGCGTCTGGCAGAGCACGCCCTTTGCGTTTATCGTTTTTTATGCGGGCTTGCAATCCGTACCGCAAGACTCGCTAGAAGCCGCCACAATTGATGGCGCCACGCGTTGGCAAAAGCTGATCTACATCACCCTGCCCCACCTGATGCCACTCGTTTTGTTTGTCGCATTGATCAAGATCATGGATTCATATCGTGTGTTTGAACCTGTGGTCGTGCTAACACAAGGCGCATTCACCACCAGCGTGCAATACCTCACTTATCACATCCTATCGGTAGAAAACAATCCCTACAAAGCGAGCGCATCGGCAGTACTGACCACTTTGGGCATTGGTGTGCTCATCATTCCAATGCTCTACAAAACATGGAAGGAGCAGCGTAGCGGTCGTTAAATTGACGATTCGATTAACTGCGATTGCGCTGAAAAAGCATGAAAAAAAATCCTCTTCCCCTGCAAATGTTGATCTACGGTGGACTGATCGTCTGGCTTATTATTGCCAGCACCCCAGTATTGTGGACCGTCGTTATTTCGCTGCGCCAATATGTTGATGCTTTCTCCATTCCGCTCAAATGGATCGCGCCCATCACGCTAGAAAACTACACAACACTGTGGATTGACAAAGGCTTCTCGCGCAACTTCATGAACACACTGATCGTCACCTTCGGCACGGTCACGATCTCGCTTACTGTGGGATGCCTCGCAGGATATGCGCTCTCGCGCTATCGCGGCAGCTTGGGCTTTTGGCTGCTCATCATCGCCCTCGTCTTTCGCTCGCTGCCGCATTCCACTTTGCTACCGTCTTTTTACGTGATCTTTGATGCGCTGGGTGTTCGCAACGAATATTTCTCGCTCATCCTCGTTTTGGTGGCGATCAATCAGCCGTTCACAATCTGGATGCTGCGTAGCTTCTTCGTCAATATTCCGCAGGAGCTTGATGAGGCCGCTTTGGTCGATGGCTGTTCGCGTTTACAAGCATTTCGCAAAGTGATCATTCCAGTCATGTGGCCGGGCGTGATCACCACAGGCCTCTTCAGCTTCTTACTCGCCTACAACGACTTTTTGTTAAGCATCTCGCTCGTCAATGCCGCCAAGCAAACCATGCCCGCAGCAATATCAAACGCGATTTTTGCGGAGAGCGAATTGCTGTTGATGCAAGGTGTGGCTGGTGCTGTGAGTATCACGATTCCCTTGATCATTTTGGTCGTACTGTTCCAGCGCCAAATCGTCTCAGGGCTCACGCAAGGTGCGGTCAAAGGTTAAAAGTCAATTTCAGTTTATTTCAGGAGATAAATCATGCAACGCAGAGATCTTATTGCCAGCAGCGCCGCATTTGCCGCAGCCTCATCCCTCCCATCAGTGAGCTGGGCGCAAAGCAAAGCGCCCTTAAAACCCGGTAAGCCTTACGCGGGCACAGAGCTCAATTTACTTAGTGTCGTAGCACCGCAATTTAGCGCACACGAGCGCAAACTCGCGGAGTTTGAAGTGCTCACGGGCATCAAGGTGAAGTATCAATACGTGCCCTTTGCCAGTACGCGCGAGAAGCTGACTGCTGAGTTGGTGGCACAAAGCGCGCAGTACGATATGTTGTCTGTCATGGACGTGTGGGGGCCGAGCCTTTACAACTTGTTTGAGCCAATCAACAATCAAATTGCGGAGAAGAAAATTGACATGACCCGCTATGCCGGCCCGCATTTGCGCGCTGCACGCGATGGCAATGGCAACGGTAAAAACATTCTGGGTATGCCGATTCGCGGGCACGTTCAACTCATGTTTTATCGCAAGGATATTTTCGACAAACTCAATCTCAAAGCGCCAAACACTTGGGACGAGATGATTGACCAAGGCAAGATCATTCAAGGCAAGACGGATCTGTCTGGCGTGGCCATGTACTACGGCAAAACGGCTGGCCAGAACTTGATGATTTGGTTTAACTACCTATGGGGGCGCGGTGGCGATTTGCTTGATGCCAAAGGCCAGCCTGCTTTTAATTCGCCTGCTGCGATAGCCGCAACGCAAGATTATGTTGATCTTCTGCTAAAGCACAAAATTTGCCCGCCTGGCAGCGCAACATTTAATGAGACCGATGCCGTTAATTCTGTGGCACAAGGAAAATCGGCGATGGTGCCTGTGTGGTGGTGGCGCTATGCCGGTTTGACGGATGCAAAAACATCCACGCTCAAGCCAGAGCAGGTGGCCTATGCGCCGCTGCCCAGCTTCCCCGGCAAAGAAAGCACAACGTATACCAACTCATGGTTTTACGGCATCAACAAAAACAGCAAGAAAAAAGAAGCTGCGATGGAATTCTTGGCTTGGCTGGGCGATCCGTCGGTGGAACTGTCTGTGCTGCTAGACCGCAGCTTGAATGAAGTAGTGGCGGTGCAAACCGCCAATATGCTGAATCAAGATGTGAATGTGCGTTTCAAAGCGATGCATTTGTTTGGCGCACAAGCCTTGCGCGGCGCGAAGGGCACACCGCTTTTCTCGCAGTGGCCGCAGGTGAGCGATCTGCTTGAGGCAACGATCAATGATGTGGTCTCGGGCCGAGCCCAAGTCAAGCCGGCAATGGACGAGGCGGCCAATCGGGCTCGCAAGATTTTGCGTGCTTGATGGGTTTGCTTTGGATTTTTATCGCTGAGTGATTTGCTGTTTTTTTTCTGAAATCGTGAGCCCGCTATGCAAGAACGCTGGCTGAAATATGCTTTGCTCGTTCCCGCGTTGCTCGTCGTCTTGGCAATGGCGGGCTTCCCACTTGTCTATTCTTTGCTGCTCAGTTTTCGGCAGTGGAAGCTTGCGCAATCGCCGACACCTGGCGAATGGGTAGGCAGCAAAAACTACGTTAATCTACTCACGGATGATCCTGAGTTCATTGAATCCATACAAGCAACTCTCATTTTCGTCTCAGCTGATGTGTTGGTCACCGTCGCATTTGCGCTCGGCTTCGCTCTTTTGTTGCAACGAGCAGTGCGCATCAACTCATTCGCACGCGTCTTGCTCATTTTGCCTTTCGTGATGAGCCCTGCCCTGATTGGTATTTCATTTCGTTTTTTCTTGAATCCCGAATACGGCATCGTGCAGTATCTGATTGCAGAGTTTTTGCCCGCCATGCAAGGCAAAGTGTGGCTTGCAGACCGTACGCTCGCGATGATAGCTTTGGTCGCCAGCGATGTCTGGCATTGGGCACCTTACATGACACTTGTCATGCTGGGTGGCTTAGCGAGTATTCCTAAAGAGACCATCGAAGCCTCAAAGATTGATGGCGCTAACGCCTGGCAAACCTTCCGCGATGTGACGCTGCCGCAGCTCTTGCCCGTCATCGGCATCGTTGTCGTCCTCAAAACCGTTTTCGCGCTCAAAGCATTCGACACGATTTACACGCTAACCAACGGCGGCCCGGGCACGAGCACGCAAACTTTGGCTTATTTCGTTTACCAAACCGCTTTTAGCTACTACGACATGGGCTACGCGGCAGCTGCGGCCTATGTCCTGACAGCATTACTTTTAGTGTGCTCAATTTTTTACGCACGCCTAGCTCTAGCAAAGCGCCGTGCATGAAGAGTAAGTCATGACACAAACCTTGCAGTCACCTCTTATTTCTGGCTATCGTACGCCAGCGATTGAATACGCCACAGGCTGGGTGCGCCAGTTGCTGGTGTTCGTGTTGATTTGTACGATAGCGCTGCCTATTTTTTGGATCGCGATCACAGCTTTTAAGATCCCGCGTGAGGTCTATACGCTCGACCATGCACTCATCTTCACGCCCACGTTAGATAACTTTCGCATCCTATTCGAGCATCCTTGGAATTTGCATTTAAAGCTGCTCAACAGCGCATTGGTCGCCATCACAACGGTAGCAATCGCTATTCCTTTCGCCCTAATGGCTGCGTATTCATTTTCACGCTTTGATTTTCCTTTTAAACGCTCTTTGTTTTTACTGATCATCGTCTCGCAGTTTATTCCGGGTGCAGTGGTGGTGTTGCCGTATTTTTTGATGTTTAAAGAAATCGGTTTACTTGACACGCGCACCGCGCTAATTTTGATCAACTTATCCATCGTCATGCCGTATGCGGTTTGGATGATTAAAGGCTTCATTGATGCCGTGCCTATTGAAATCGAAGAATCCGCCAAGGTAGACGGTGCGAGTGCGCTGCGTGTGATTTGGCAGATTGTGGTGCCCGCTGCTTTGCCGGGCGTGATCACTGCGGCTGTGTTTAGCTTCACACTCACATGGAACGAATTTTTGTTTGCGCTAATTCTCAGCAAACAAGATGCGCTCACGCTGCCCATTGGCTTGATCGGCTTTCGCACTGAGCGCGGCGATTTGTGGGAACTGATGGCGGCCACGGGAATTCTCATCACCGTGCCGATGTTTTTAATCTCATTGGCTGTACAAAAACAGTTTATTCAATCCCTCACCGCAGGAAGCGTGCGATGACAACTATTTCTCTTAAAGGCATTCACAAAAATTTCGGCACAACACAAGTGGTAAAAGATCTCCATCTAGAAATTGCCAACCAAGAATTCTTGGTGTTGCTTGGCCCCAGCGGCTGCGGCAAAACGACCACCATGCGGATGATTGCTGGGCTCGAGCAGCCCACGCACGGCGAAATTGCGTTTGACGGGCAGCGCGTGAACGAGATTCCCACGCAAAAGCGTGATGTAGCGATGGTGTTTCAAAACTATGGCTTGTATCCGCACATGAGCGTTGAGCGCAATATTGGCTATCCTTTAAAACTGCGAGGCGTGTCGGAGGCGGAAATGGCGCAGGCTGTTGCGCAGGCCGCGCAACGCGTCGAGCTCACGCCTTATCTCAAGCGGCTGCCGCGCGAGCTCTCTGGCGGCCAGCGCCAGCGCGTGGCATTGGCGCGTAGCATCGTGCGCAAACCAAGCATTTTTCTGATGGATGAACCGCTGTCAAATTTAGATGCGAAGTTGCGTGTGGCCATGCGCGCGGAGATCAAGCATCTAGCGCATGAAATGAAAGTCACCACCGTGTATGTCACGCATGATCAAGTTGAAGCCATGACGCTGGCGCACCGCATTGCTTTGATGCGCGATGGGGAAATCCAGCAGCTTGCCATTCCCAGCGTGATCTACAACGATCCAGCCAATACTTTTGTTGCAGGCTTTATTGGCAATCCCGCCATGAACCTCCTGGCCTGCACGGTCGATAGCAACGAAATCAAAACCATTTGCGGCATTGCGCCTCAGAAAAACATGCCTGCGCCCAAAAGCGGCTCGCTCATCTTGGGCATTCGCGCTGAAGATGCGCAGCTTTGCGATGAAGGCCAAGCGCATTTGATGGCTGAAGTGTTTACCTGCGAGTTGCTCGGCAACGAATCGATGGTGAGCTTTAAGCTCGCTGGCCAGCTGCTCACCATCAAGGCTGATAAAAGTGTGCAGCACAATTTTGGCGAGCGCATCGGCATTCGATTGCCTGCTGACAAACTCTATTGGTTTGACGCAGACAATGGGCAAAGGATTCGCCCTTGAATGCGCTTTGTAGCAGCCGGCCTTGTCTTGTGATGCTGCCCGGCACACTTTGCGATGAACGTATTTTTGCCGCGACCAAGCGCGGCCTGCGCAATCAAATCAGTGTGCACTGTGCTAACTATGCTCGAATGAGAGATCCGCAGATTCTGCTTAAAAATTTACTTCTGAAACTGCCAACAACTTTTTATATTGCGGGGTTTTCGCTGGGTGGTTTGCTGGCGCTGGAGTTGTTGCGTATGGCGGGTGATCGGGTACTGGGTATCGCATTGATTGCAAGCAACGCCCAACCCGCAAGTGTTCAGTCGCAGCGCAAAAGTGCCATGCTTAGGCGCATGTGGCTTGATCGCGGCGTTGGTAAGGTAGCCAAACATGTGAAGCCTGCGTATTTTCATCATGAGGCCAAGCGCAGACGGTTTGAAAAGCTGGTGTTTGACATGGCTTTGGACACATCCAAGCGCAGCGCTTTCGAGGAATTTTCATGGGCTGCAGAGCGACCAAGCAGCTTGGCAACACTGCGCGACTATTCGGGTAAGGTGCTCGCTGTCAGCGGAGCGCAAGATCGCCTGTGTCCACTGGCTTGGCAGCGAACCATGCTTACCGCGCAGCCACGCATGCAGTGGCGTGAGATTCCGCGCTGCGGGCATTTCGTGCCGCTAGAGGCGCCCGCGCAGCTCACAAAAGCACTTTTTTACTGGATTTTTGATGAAAAAACACATACAGCCGGCGTATTATCTACATAGTTTGCTATCAATTTAGGAATATTCATGAGTACAACTTTTACCCCCGAAGAGCTGCAAGCGCGCTTCATCCCCGCCGCTGGCTTGAAATACAGCACCGATGCTTTTATTGATTACCGTATCCCGGGCTGCGGCCCGAAAAAGAACTATGCGCTGATTGGCCCCGGCGTTTCGCAAAATCCCAACCAACCCGTCAGCTTGCGCGAGAAGCATGGCTTTCAAGTCGGCGGTGTGGCGATGGGCCCGGGTGTGATCAACCCGCCGCATATGCACTTCACTGCAGAGGTGTTCATCTGCACACGCGGTAGCTTCTCGCTGCATTGGGGATTCAATCCGGAGCGGCACGAATACAAGCTGGCAGAGGGTGATATCGCCACGATTCCCACATGGATTTATCGAGGCTTTCAAAGCCACGGCACAAAAGATGGCGGCGAGGGCTTTATGTTCACTGGGCTCGGCCAAGACGATACTGGAGGCATCCTTTGGGGTGCGGCTACGTTAGAAGCTGCTCGCGAGCAAGGCGTGCATCTTACTGAAGACTACAAGATCATTGACGAACATCTGGGTGGCAAATGGGAAGAGTCTTATCTGCGCTTGCAGCCGATGACACCGCAAGAGGTGAGCCAGCTGCGCACTTGGAGCCCAGAGCAGATGCGCCAGCGTGTGGTGAAATTTGCGGAGCTCGATTGGTCAGAGCGTGCTTTGCTCGATAGCGCCTTGCCTAGCTGCGGCGCATCAATGGCTCCCGTCATCGGCCATGGCATGAGTGCAGAGCGCAACCATCTTGCACCCGTGATGAATTCGCATGGTTTCTCGGTGGAGTGGCTGAAAATCCCAGCCGACGGCTCAGTCAGCTGCCACAGTCTAGCTTCCAAACAAGTGTTGGCCGTCTATCAAGGAAAGATCGAGATTTTTATACAAAATGAGCCGTTTGCCGGCATAGAATATGCGCAGAGTGCTATCAATATAATAGCTATTGGTTCAGTGCAGGGCAACGACAGCTATGCCATGCCAGCCAACGTGTGGCGCTCATATCGCAATACGGGCAGCACCGATGCAGTGATCCTTGTGATGACGCCTGGCGATGAACGTAAGCGCGTTACATGGGGGCCAGAAGTCGCCACTGCGGCGGCGCAAGCGGGCTGGGGGATTGATGCCAACGGCT
Source organism: Comamonadaceae bacterium (assembly GCA_043777675.1). Taxonomy (GTDB): domain Bacteria; phylum Pseudomonadota; class Gammaproteobacteria; order Burkholderiales; family Burkholderiaceae_C; genus JANMDU01. The sequence continues at coordinate 7,739 of JAYWHR010000021.1, forward strand.
ACGTGGGCCTGAAGCGCTACATTGCCCGCTCACAAAGATAAATTCATACGATCAACACAGAAAGAATACAGCATGACAAACCGCATCCTCACCACCCACGTCGGCAGCCTGCCGCGCCCGCAGCGCGTCGTCGATCAACTCTTCGCGCAAGACGCGAATCTCAATTACAACGAAGCCGAGTTTGACCGCGTCATGATCGCCGAGACGGATGCTGTCGTAGCAGCGCAAGTTGACGCAAAAGTAGATGTGGTCAGCGACGGCGAGATGAGCAAGATCAGTTATGCCACTTATATTCGCCACCGCCTGACTGGATTTGAAATTGGCGAAATGCCCCGTGCCACGCCACGAGATCTCGATGATTTCCCTGATTTCAAAGAGCGGCTTGCAAAATTAGGTGCCACGCCAAAATACCAGCGCCCAATTTGCACCGGCCCGATTGCTGTGAAAGATTTGAGTGGCTTGCACAAAGATATTGCTAACCTTAAAGGCGCGGTAAAAAAAGCGGGCGCAAAAAAGGCGTTTATGAATGCCGCCAGCCCTGGGGTGATTGCCGTATTTCAGCCGAACAAATACTACCCGTCGCATGAAAAATATTTAGAAGCGCTCGCCAATGCGATGCAAACTGAATACGAGGCCATTGTGGCCGCTGGCTTAGATTTGCAAATCGACGCGCCCGATCTCGGCATGGGCCGCCACATCAAATTCCGCGACGATACCGAGGCAGAGTTTCTGCGCAATGCGAACCTTCAAGTCGAGGCGCTTAACCACGCATTAAAAAATATTCCTGCTGAGAAAATCCGCATGCACATCTGCTGGGGCAATTATGAAGGCCCCCATCATCACGATATTGGCTTAGATCGCGTATTGGCACTCGTGTGCAAAGCCAAGCCCGGCACGATTTTGTTTGAAGGCGCGAATCCTCGTCATGCGCATGAATGGGAAGTGTGGAGCGATGCCCAGAAAAAAGGCCTTGTGCCCGACAACAAAATCCTCTGCCCTGGCGTGCTGGATTCCACCAATAATTTCATCGAGCATCCACAGCTCATTAAGCAACGCCTGCTGCAGTATGCGGCCATCGTGGGCCGCGAGCGCGTGATGGCTGGCACCGATTGCGGCTTTGGCACTTTTGCGGGTTTTGGCGCAGTGCATCCACCGATTGCTTATGCGAAACTCAAGAGCATGGCCGAGGGCGCAGAGCTTGCGTCCGCCATCCTTTGGAAATAAATCATGATTCATCCCATCGATGCGCAACTGCGCACTCTTATGCAAAGCGGCCAATCCCTGCGCGGCCTGTTCAACGGCCTCTCCTCTCCTGCCTTGGTGGAGATGACAGCCTTTGCCGGCTATGACTTCACCATTATTGACAACGAGCATGGCAGCGCCGGCTTAGAGACCACCGAGCACATGCTGCGGGCAGCACGCGCCAGCGGCCTGCCCGCACTCGTGCGCTGCTTGGAGCACGACATTGCCCGTACGCTCGATGCAGGCGCCAGCGGCCTGCAAATCCCGATGATCCGCGATGCCAAGCATGCACAAGAAATTGCAGACAAGGTGCGCTACCCGCGCAGCACAGGGTACAACGGCGTGAGCGGCCAGCGTGGCTGTGCCTACTCCGTGCGCGCCGCAGGCTACGGCGCATTCGGCGGCGCGGCGCACAACGAAAAAAGCAACCACGACGTGATGCTCGTTCTCATGCTCGAAACCGTTCCCGCGATCGAAGCCGCGTTTGAGATTGCCAGCACCCCTGGCGTAGATGCAGTCTTCATCGGCCCCAACGATCTCGCGCACAGCATGGGCTATGAAAATCGTTTCTATGAGCCTGCAGTGCAAGCCATGATTGAAAAAGGTGTCAAGGGAATTGCGAAATCCGGCAAATGCCCCGGCGTGCTAGCGCTCACACCAGAAGACGAGCAACGCTACAGCGCTTGGGGTGCGAGATACTTTGCCAACGTCATCACAGGGGTGCTCTTCAAAGCCCTGAAAGACAACGCCAGTGCTGGGCGCGGGGATGTGGTGACGAAGATCAGCTATTGACCCGCGCTGCTGCATCTAAACTCAACCCATGACATGTATCGTGGTGATGGGCGTGGCCGGTTGCGGCAAATCGACTTTTGGCCAAGCACTTGCTAAGAAGTTGAACCTACCTTGGATTGAAGGCGATGATTTTCATAGCGCTAGTAGCAAAGCCAAAATGGCCACTGGTACACCACTTGATGATGCTGATCGCGCAGGTTGGCTGCAAACGCTGACGGATCAAATCACAAAGCACCCCGCGGGTTGTGTGATCGGCTGCTCAGCACTTAAGGTCGCTTATCGAGATATTTTGCGCCGAGGCGGTGATGTTCGCTTCGCTTATCTACGCCTCACGCTCAATGAAGCTCAAGAACGTGTGAGCAGCAGAGCCGGGCATTTTTTTTCTGGTACTTTAGTGGCCAGCCAGTTTGCGACGCTACAGGAGCCATCGGGCGAAAATGGCGTGATCACGCTGGATGCCACACAGGCGACAGGCGCATTGATTTCTCAAACCCTCACGCAACTCAAAGCCATTTGAATCGGGCATAATTAATTTAGGCCTAAAGCATTTCCTATAGGCAAGCAGAATCTGGATCGTCAAACATGGCCAAGGCAAGCAAATCCCCTTTCAGCTGGGAAGACCCTTTCAACCTCTCCGCGCAGCTCACAGAAGATGAGCGCCAAGTGCAAGAAGCCGCCCGCGCCTACTGCCAAGACAAACTCGCCAGTCGCGTGGTCGAAGGCTTTCGCCACGAGAAGACTGACCCCGCCATCTTCCGCGAAATGGGTGCACTCGGCTTGCTGGGCGTGACAATCCCCGAGCAATACGGCGGCTCAGGCCTCAACTACGTGTGCTACGGATTGGTCGCCCGTGAAGTCGAGCGTGTGGACTCTGGCTACCGCTCCATGATGAGCGTGCAAAGTTCCTTGGTGATGGTGCCGATTTTTGAATTCGGCAACGAAGCCACTAAACAGAAATACTTGCCAAAGCTTGCTACTGGCGAATACATCGGCTGCTTCGGATTAACAGAGCCCGACCACGGCTCCGACCCTGCCAGCATGATCACCCGCGCCCGCAAAGTCGCTGGTGGTTATTCGCTCACAGGCAACAAGATGTGGATATCGAATAGCCCATTCGCCGATGTGTTCGTCGTCTGGGCTAAGGATGATGAAGGCGCGATTCGCGGCTTCGTACTAGAAAAAGGTTGGAAGGGATTGAGCGCCCCCGCAGTCCACGGCAAAGTCGGCCTCAAAGCCTCGCTCACAGGCGAGATCGTGATGGACAACGTCTTCTGCCCTGAAGAAAATGCCTTCCCTGAAGTGCGTGGTTTGAAAGGCCCGTTCACTTGCCTCAACAGCGCCCGCTATGGCATCGCTTGGGGCGCATTGGGCGCAGCGGAAGATTGCTACCAACGAGCTCGCCAATATGTGATGGATCGCAAGCAGTTTGGTCGCCCCTTAGCCGCCAACCAGCTCATCCAAAAGAAGCTCGCCGACATGCTCACCGAAATTAGCCTCGGCCTGCAAGGCTGCCTGCGCCTCGGACGCATGAAAGACGAAGGCATCGCCAACGTCGAACTCACCTCAATCTTGAAGCGTAACAGCTGTGGCAAAGCGCTTGACATTGCACGCATGGCACGAGACATGATGGGTGGCAACGGCATCTCGGATGAATACGGCGTAGCGCGGCATTTGGTGAACCTTGAAGTGGTCAACACCTATGAAGGCACGCATGATATTCATGCGTTGATCTTGGGCAGAGCGATTACGGGGATTGCTGCGTTTAGCAATTGAGCACCACGCGACTATGAATTTGATAGCATTCTGCGCATGTTCTATGCCGGCTAGATGCTGTTTTTCACATTCAAACGTGAGGTTGCAGATTCAAACCCTGTTCACTAAGCGCGCTCACGCGAAATGAGCTGATGTAAAAATCTCAGGCGGTTGGCCAATTCTTTGCACAAGCTTTGTAGTATTTGCTGCGCAACTTCAGGATGTTGTTGGCTGAGCGCCTCGAAATTTTCGCGACTCATGCTGAGCGAGACCAAAGGCTCGACGGCCACCACATCTGCAGCGCGGGGCGAGGCATCTAAAAATCCCATCTCACCAAAGATAGCGCCAGCATTCACGCCAGCCAAACGAATCGTGCCGCCCTGAATCAAGACATCAGCACGGCCACTGACAATCACATGCAAATCGCGTGTTTTCTCCCCAAATGTCAACACATACTGCCCCGCAGCGAAGTGGCGTCGCTCAAAGCAGCTCTCTACCCGAGCTTGGGCAATCGGGTCAAGATCCCCAAGCAAGGCGTGGAGGTATGAAGCATCACCATCACTGCCGCCAGTGCTTGGGCGTAGTTCGTCCAAGAGCTGGTTCTCGCAAAATTCCAGCGCTCGATCCAAATCGACAAAAGTCGTGTTGTGGCCTGCGCGGTTGCAATGGAGTACTCGAACGCCGCGCAACGCTACAGATTTCTCGAAGCGTTCCAACATGAGCGTGAGCGTTGTATCTTGCGACACCACAGCACGCCAGTCTAAGATCAACCACTGCGGCTCTACCCGGTGTGGCAACAGCGCTTCAATTTCAGTGCGCAAGTTCCGCGCCACACCAAAATACAGTGCCCCTTGCAGTCGCACGCTTAGAATGCGCTCGCCATGCTGCATCAGCAGCGCTGTATCGCTGGTAGAACGTGTGCAATTAGATCGCCAGGCTTTGCCGTCATGCACGTCTTTGATAGGGCTTTTACCGTTGCGTTTGGCAAATAACACCAAACCCAAAACCATTCCAGCCATCAAGGCAACCACCATGTTGGCCATCGCACCCAAAAGAGTCACCAAAACAACAATCCACAGATCTTCGCGCTGCATCGCACTCATCACACGACGCGCGGAAGGCTTCGTGACATAGCGCCATGCCTGCTGAAGACTGGTTGGATCAACCAAGTCCCTTACCAAAAACAACAACAATCCAATAATGGCCACGCTTGGCACCCATGCCAGAAAGTCCAGCGTATAAAACATCAATGCCAGAACCGAAAACGTGATCAACGACCCACATCCTAATCCGCCCGTGCGCATAGTCACCAAGGCCGGAGTCGACGCGCCGCTCATGGGCACTGATCCGAGGCAGGCACTGATGATTTTTCCAAGGGACAAAAGCATCACTTGCCTAGTGCTTGGCAGCGGCTTGTCATCAACCTGTGAAACCGTTTCAACCACCGTAATGGTATTTAAAAAAACCACCACGCCTAGCAAAACACTTGCAGCTGTAACGTGAAGCAGCACAGAGTCCAAGGCTCCATTTTTCGGGTCTAGAACGCGCCAGTCAAGCAAGGCCGTTGGCAAGACCCATTGCGTATCCGACGAAAGAATGGGTGGCAGTGCATACCCAAGCCGCGTCAGGACGAAAGCTCCCATGCTTGCCGCCAGCAAGCCCAATACGCCGGCAGGGAGCTTCGGATACATGCGGCGAAATAAAAAAGCGACGACAAAACACAACGACGCTATGACCAATGAAGGCCATACGGTAGCCAATGAATTGGATAGCAATATGAAGACTTGCTTACCCTGACTGATGACCAATATTAAGGCCGTTGCATTGAGGAATCCTGCGAACACGGGCGCCGGAATGAAACGGGTAAGACGCTGAAACTGAAAGGCGTAGAAAACAGGCTGAAGCAAGGCAGCCCCAACGCAAACCATCACAACAAGGGTTAGGCGAGTTGCGGGTGTATCTACCAAGCCCCATGTATCGAGCCGGGGAACAAAGCTGTCGACAAACCCGACCAGCAGCGAAACCTCAAAAAATCGCGTGAAGTAAGTCAATGGCCGCTGCGAAAACGCAGCACACAGGTTGGTTATTGCAATACCGCAAAACATTGCAAGCATCAAGGGGCCCATCATCTATGGGCCAATTTTGTAGGCAACAAACCCGAGAGCGCCCAAGGTGATGGGCAGGGCACTGCCAAGGGCTTCAAGCGCCGTAAAAAAAATTTTAAACATCAGTACTGGATACTGGCTGAAATAGTTTGCGAATACTGTGCTGGATCACTTGGATCTTTGGCTATCAGCGGCATGAAGTTGGGCATGATGGCAGCCACCTTGCTACTTGCAAGTTTTAAATCTGCGTGAAACTTTAACTGAGCCTGCAGCAACTGCGGCGATGTGAAAGCGTAAGTGGTATCCACCAGATTAGGCGGGAGCGTAGCGCTCTTAAAAAACATCTCCTGCGCCATTTCGGCCCGATAGAGATCGTCAGCATCGCAGACATCGCCCACCCGCTTCACGCTGGCGCCATCCGAAGAATTCTGGGGCTGTGGCACGCGTAAACGTAGAAACTTCCACGCCGCCAGATTCGTGCCAGCGGGCCCGGGTGTTTGCGGGGTGATGTCGTGGGTGTAGCTGTAGTGATCGGCAGCGTGAGACACCTTCACATCCCACATGTAAATCGCGAGCGCCTTGGCCAATACGCTAGGCTCACCCGGCTTAGCGGGCTTGAAGATTTCCACTCCATTGGGGAAGCCATGCAGATGCGCGCTGATGTAATTTGCCCACCGTTCTACGTAGGTGTCGTTCGGGCTGGCTGAAAGAATTTCATCAGCGACTGTGCTGCAAAAATCCAAAAACGGCTCAAAGTACAACGCTAGGCAACGTCCGTAGTCAACACTGGTGTCCATCCACGGCTTCATGTAGTCGTACTGCGGGTATAAATTGGGTGGCTCTTTGAGGCCAGCATAGCCAGCACCAAACAAACGCTTGATCACCAGTCCATCGGCAGTCAGTGGATCAAACCAAGTGCCTTGCGGATTGGTGCTCAGCACACCATCGTCTGTCTCTAGAACTGCATTGTTTACCGCCAACGCATAACTGCTGTGCGGGTACAACAGCTGAAACAGCGGGTGATTGCGTGGCACAGCGGTTTTGGTAATGGCGTTGACGGTATCCATCGGGAAATGCAAGGCTGGATGCACCACAAACAAACCAATGTATGACGCACCCTGCAGGGCATAGGCCTTGGCCAGATTCCACGCCGGATCACCTGGTCGGATCTTTAACTCACTGATTGGGCCACCCGGCACTTCAATGTATGCGCAGGAAAACTGATTGGAGTCACGCGTGAAGACGCAAGTGACGGGCGCAGCGAAAGTCCCCGGCAGCGTCGCGTCTGCGATTAAATGCATGGCAGAAAAGCTTGAAGCCCAAGTGTTGCCTTGAATGTTTTTCAGAAACCGTGCATAGACCGAATTCGTCATCATACGAACAAACTCGTCATCAGGTGGAATAGTCAGTTGACTGCCTGCCACAGCATTGGCGGCCGCAGCACCTTTGTAAAACATCTCCGTTTTGAAGTAGCGTGAGCCAATGGCCTGCGTCCAAAGCATAGTTTCTACTGGCGGGATATTCAGAACCTCGGGCGCTTGCTCCATCGGGTAAGAAGGACTAGGCTGAGGCCATGGCCCCTTGCGCGAATATAGAAACTGATCAGCGGCGAGATCAGGCTGATTCCAAGAATTTTTTTGCATACAAAAGTACTCTTATTTTATGGCTTATCGACAAGATTGGAATACTGATATCTGTCAAATGTATCTATATTAAGTAAAGTATCCTACATTAATATTAAACCGCTTTGATTTATTATTTCAAACCATAAAAATCAGTACCAGTAGTACCCATGCGTTCGTCAAATCTTATCTTTTGCGAATTTAACTATCTTCCAGAAATTTATCTGAAAGAATTCTATTTATTTAATCCCAAAGTATTCATTCAGTATCTCGCACAAACCATACCCTTGTTCGCCCGTCTTCTTTGGATTGTCCTACTGGCTAGTCTCATGGTTGCGATGCCTGCCGACGCTCAGGGGTCAAGGCTCGTATTAAACGTCAGCACATTGGCGACTGAGCTAACACCTTGGGCACGCATCGTCAAAGACAGTGAGAAAGATAAAACGGTGGAGCAAGTTCTTGCAGCAGCAGTACCTCTGGAACCAAATGGGCAAGAGGGTGTTGTTAGTTTTGGCTTCAGTTCAGCGGCCTACTGGTTAGTGGTTCCATTGTCGAACTCGGAAAATATTCCGCTAGAACGTTTGCTGGTGTTTGAACCTACTTGGCTCGATGATATCCAAGTTAACCTGATCGACGAGCGCGGCGAGCGGCAAACCGTGGTGGGCGGCGATACATTGCCGTTTTCGCAACGCAGTGAAACAAACCGAAGCATGAACTTCAATCTGGTGATTCAACCGGGTTTCAGCACGCTTCTGATACGCGTACAAACTCGCGATCCCTTTTATGTGGGAGTCAAACTTGTTGAACGTAGCCGTTTTAGCATCGACGGAGGAAAACAACTTTTTTATTTTGCATTCTTATATGGAGCGCTGTCATCACTGATGGTGTTCAGCTTCATATTGTTTGTGCCTACGCGCGACCTTAGTTATTTGGCCTACTCTGCGTTCTTGCTTTGCTTCATGATGGCTCATGCCTCCTATAACGGCCTCATATTCCCTGTTTTATTTGCCGATTCTCCCGAACTATCCAACTGGACAATATCGTTCTTCGTTTATCTTTACTGCCTCTCTGGTCTTATTTTTGCCACGACGTATCTTGATCTCAAGAACAAGATTCCTAACGCATACAAGTTAATCAAGGGATTGTTAATGGTCATGGGGCTGTCCTTTTTGGCTACTGGGCTTTTGGATGGATACCGGTCACATGTCATTTCATCCATTCTTTGGATTGTTATTTTTTCAGTGACAGCCTTTGCATTAGGCATTGCTACGCTAAAGAAAGGAAACCAAACGGCCAAGTATTATTTAGGCGCGTCGGTCGCGGGTCTTTGCGGTTCGTCCATTTCCGCCTTAACGGTCGTTGGTGTGTTGCCCTACAACTTCATCACTTTTCGGGCTGTAGACTTTGGCATGTTGATTGATGCCACCATGCTTTCAATGGCGCTTGCCCAGAGGATGTCAAATATCAATCGCCTTGAGCGCTTGCGGCGTTTCTTTTCTCCCGCTGTGGCGAATCAGTTGTTGTCGGCGCGCAGCAAAGACCTGTACCGCCCGCATCAACGTGAGATCGTCGTCGTTTTTCTGGATTTACGCGGCTACACCAGTTTTACCCTGAAGCATGACCCTGAAGAAGTGATGCGAGCGCTCGCAGAGTTTCATAAGGTGATGGGTGAATTGATCGCCTCGCATGGTGCAACGCTGGAGCGATTTGCGGGCGACGGGATGATGATATTTCTCAACGATCCAGTGGAAATTCCAGACCCCGCCGTCAAAGCTTGCCGAATGGTGATGGAGATGCAATCGCGTTTCGCGGATTTACAAAAAGTATGGGAGACGCGCGGTTACGACTTGTCGCTAGGAGTTGGTGTTTCGCAGGGTGTAGCCATCATTGGTGCTATCGGGTTTGAGGGGCGTCGCGACTACGCAGCCATTGGCAATGTGACCAATCTTGCAGCGCGACTTTGCTCACAGACCCAAGGCGGGCAAACCATCATCTGCAGTGAAGTGGCAAAAAATATCGGCAAACATCTTCAGATCCAGCCCATGGCGTCGTTGATTTTGAAGGGCTTCACCGAGCCTGTGCCGTGCTACGAGATGATCAATCCGGCCCGGCTCAGCTTGAAGTCTGCCTAACAAGAGCGAAGAGTGACATGCGGCGAGTTGTGTTTAAGTCAGAGCAGCCGCCAGTGCAGACACATCTGTGTGTGCAATTAATTGCTGCTCGCCGCCACCTTCGCGAAGCGCTTTGACAGCAACCTTGCCAACAACCAACTCATCCGCGCCAAAGATCAACGCGAACCGCGCCCCCGAGCCATCGGCCTTTTTAAATTGGCTTTTGAAGCTGCCCATGCCCTCAGCCGAGTTAGCCGGCGCATGCATCTGCACACTGATGCCCTGCCCGCGCAACGCCTGAATACATTTAATCGCCACTGGCAGCGAGGCCACATCAGGAATCACCGCATACGCATCCGGCGCAGGCTGCGGCACTTGCGCGCCATGCTCCTTGATGAGCTCGAGCACCCGCTCGACACCGAGCGCCCAGCCCACCGCAGGCGCAGCTTTGCCGCCAATCATCTCGATCAAATAGTCATAGCGCCCACCGCCGCAAATCGTGCCTTGAGCGCCCAGGCTGGTGGTGATGAACTCAAATACCGTGAGATTGTAATAATCCATCCCGCGCACCAAACGCGGATTGATCGTGAAAATGACGTTATTTGTCGTCAAAATAGCCTTAACTTGCGCGAAATGCGCCAAAGACGCTTCGCCAAGGCAATCGATCAACTTCGGCGCAGCGTTCACCATCTCCTGCATGGCCGGATTTTTTGTGTCCAAAATCCGCAGCGGGTTGGTGTGCAAGCGGCGCTTGGCCTCTTCGTCCATCACATCGGTGTGCTGCTCCAGATAGGCGATCAAAGCCGCCCGATGCGCTTTGCGTTCGTCGGGCTGGCCCAAGCTATTGAGCTCCAACCGTACATCTTTCAACCCCAATTCTTTCCACAATTGATCCGCAAGCAAAATCAACTCCGCATCCACCTCCGCGCCACCGAAGCCTAAAGCCTCTGCGCCAATTTGGTGAAACTGCCGATAACGCCCGCGCTGTGGCCGCTCATGGCGAAACATCGGGCCCATGTAATACAGGCGCTTGCCACCCTCATAAAGCATCGAATGCTCAGCCACCGCACGCACCACGCCCGCCGTATTTTCAGGCCGCAGCGTCAGCTTGTCGCCATTCAGCTTGTCTTCAAAGGAATACATTTCCTTCTCAACAATATCGGTCACCTCGCCCAACCCGCGCACAAACAGCGGGGTCGGCTCCACAATCGGTGTGCGGATGTTGCGATAAGCATACCGAGCCATCAAGCCGCGCACCTTCTCTTCAAGCCACTCCCAACGCGCGGAATCCGGCGGAAGGATGTCGTTCATGCCTTTGATGGCAATTAGTTTTTCACTCATAATTTAATAGCGCTTTGCGCAGATAATATGCCGGCTAGCGGCTGCTTTCTCTTAAATTTCTACAATTGGACTTGCACAAAAGACTGAGGTATAAACTCTTCCAGGGTCTTTAGCAATATCGGAACCAGAGGCAGAAAACTCTCCAGCTTATTACTACCTGCAATCAAGATAATCACGCCCATGGGTAGCTCAGCATGATTTTGTTGGTATTCCATATTTTGATCGCCAGTGATCAAAACATCAAAATCACTGGCTGCTGCGGCAAGTAATTTGCCGTTAGCCAAGCCGCTGAAGCCCACTTGCTGCACGGTTCGTACGAAATGGCTTTCTAGCAAAAATCCCAGTTTTCTGGGCAAAGACTCATCAAGCAGGATGCGCATGGCAGGCAGCAAATTTGGCTTGCTCTAGCGAAGCAATAACTTGGGTGCGACTGACCGAAGGGTACTCGTCCAAAAATGCATCAATGGTTTCGCCAGTTTCAAGATACTCAAACAAAATACGAAACGGGACGCGCGTTCCCGAGAACACAGGCGTTCCACGCAGAATATCGGGCTTTGACCAGACGGCTGGGACTGTTGACGATGCTTCCATCATTTCATTGTACGACTGGTTTTTTTCAATTCAAACCTTTTCCGCCACTTGCCCAAACCGCTTCTCAATATACTCATCCACCAACTTATGAAACTCCTGCACGATGTTGTCGCCGCGCAGGGTGAGTGCCTTTTGGCCGTCGATGAAGACCGGGGCGGCGGGTGACTCGCCTGTGCCAGGCAGGCTGATACCAATGTCGGCGTGTTTGCTCTCACCGGGGCCGTTGACGATGCAGCCCATGACCGCCACTTTGAGATGCTCTACGCCGGGATACTTGGTTTTCCAAATCGGCATTTGCATGCGCAGATAATCGTCAATTTCCTTGGCGAGTACTTGGAATGTGGTGCTCGTGGTGCGACCGCAACCTGGGCAAGCTGTGACGCTGGGCACAAACCTTCTGAGCCCCAGCGATTGCAGGATTTCAGAGGCGATGACAACTTCTTGGGTGCGACTCTCGCCCGGCTGGGGCGTGAGGCTCACGCGGATCGTGTCGCCGATGCCTTCTTGGAGCAAGATGCCCATCGCTATAGCTGAGGCGACGGTACCTTTCGTACCCATGCCAGCTTCAGTCAACCCTAGGTGCAGCGGATAGTTGCAGCGCTTGGCCAGCTCGCGATACACGGCGATCAAATCTTGTACGCCTGAGACTTTGCAACTGAGCAGCACTTGACCGGGTGCCATGCCCATTTTGACGGCGAGATCAGCAGATTCTGTAGCCGAGGTGAGCAGCGCTTCATACATCACCTGCTTGGCATCCCAAGGCTTGACGCGTTGGCTGTTGATGTCCATCAAATGCGCGAGCAAATCTTGATCAAGGCTGCCCCAATTCACACCTATGCGCACGGGCTTGTCCCACTTCAAGGCGGCTTCGATCATTTGGCCGAATTGCTTGTCTTTCTTGTCGCCCTTACCCACATTGCCGGGATTAATGCGGTATTTACTCAAGGCTTCGGCGCAGGCAGGCTCATCGGTCAACAAACGGTGACCGTTGTAATGAAAATCGCCCACCAGCGGCACATCGATGCCCATGCGATCAAGCTGTTCGCGGATGTAGGGCACTTGTTTGGCAGCTTCGGGAGTGTTCACCGTGATGCGCACGATCTCAGAGCCAGCAAGCGCCAATTCTTTGACTTGAATCGCTGTGCTAATTGCGTCTTCAGTATCGGTATTCGTCATGCTCTGCACGCGCACTGGCGCATCGCCGCCCACGGTGACCACGCGTTGCCCCCAAACGATACGCGCTTGCAGACTGCGGCGCGGCGCGGGCAATGACTCGGGGATCTGATACCCGATTTCAGGTTTGATTTGACAAGGCTCTAGCATCGCAAATTCCAATCGTTACTTCACTTGAAATCGCGCCACAGCATCTTTGCTTGAGACGGGTGCGAGATCAAAAGCCTTATCGCGCACAATGACTTGGGTGAGATTCGAACGCCCAACGATCACGCTGTAGGGAAGCTTCCCCGCCGAAGATCCCACGCCTGCTTTCTCACCGTTTTGCAATGTGCGCTGCAAGATAATTCTTCCTGCCGCATCTCGTACCTCAACCCAAGTCTCACCCGTCGCAGCGAAAATGATCACGCTATCTGCCGGCACCGGCGTGTCACTCGTCGCAGTCGCGCTCACGGTGAGTGTCGGGCTGCTAACATTTGGTGTCGATAGCGATGGTGTAACCGCTAAAGTCGGTGATGTCACTGGGTTCGTGGTCGAGCTTGCGCTGACGACATTGGTGGCGGCCTCGTTGGCTTTCTCTACCGGCACGGAGAGCACATTAGCAGGGCTGCCCATCGAGACGCCCGCATTGCCGGCCTGCGCTGATGTTGGCGCAGCCGAGTTGGTGCTCGCCGAGCGAGATACAAAATCAGGAAACAATATCAGCACGATAGCAGCCAAGAGCAGCGCCAAAACACCCAGAACAACTGGACGACTGAGATTTGCCAAGGCAGACGGTGCTGGGCCATCCGATCGTGTGCGAAACGAAACATTCATGCCTGTCTCAGCCGGATTGAGCACACGCGTATTGAGCTGGGGGAGCTTGGCTAAAACTGGCGCTGGATCTATCTTCAATGCGCGGCAAACGCTTGAAGCCAACGCACGCACAAACACAGCATCCGGCAGCTCTTCTAACCGATCAGCCTCCAAAGCTTCGAGCTTTTTGACAGGCACTTTGAGCGCTACGGCCAGCGTTGCCACATGCAAGCCCTGCGCCTCCCGCGCCTCGAACATCAGTTGTCCGGCCGTTTTAGAGGCATCCATTGCTGCTTGCGCCGTATCCGCAAAACGAACCGGCAACTCCTGCTCACTCATCAAATGCCCCTCGATCTAAAGACGTTAGTTCTCTGGATTGCGGATAGCGGCGGCGCAGTTGCGTCGTCAACTGTTGCACCGCTTCGGTATTGCCCAGCTTTCGCTCAATTTTGATACCCAACCAGAGCGTTTCTGAGTTAGACAACTCACCATTGTTTAAGCGGCGTGCATAAAACTGCGAGCGCTGCAACTCGTTGCGCAGGAAAAGTAAATTGGCTAGGTTGTAGCCAGAAATCGGATTGGTTGCATCTAACTCATAGGAGCGCGCAAAGCTACGTTCTGCAAGCTCGCTTTTCCCAGCTGCCAATTCGCAAATGCCGCGCGTCATGTACGTTTTAGATTGACCGTTGTACAAAGGCACCGCATTAGCTTGCGTGAACATGGCAATCGATTCGTCGTATCTGCGCTGTTGGCACAGCATCCAAGCGTAGTTGTGCATCGCATCGGCATCTTTTGGATTGATCTGCAGGGCGCGACGGAAGCTGTCTTCGGCTTGGCGGTTATCTCCAAGGCGCATGTAGACCATGCCGCGCAAATTGAAAGCTTCGCCGTAGTTGGGATCAGCCTGCAAGGAGAGCTTGAGCTCATCTAAAGCAATGGTCGTTTTGCCTTCGCTGAAATAGCCGCTTGCCAGCTCCAAGCGAGTGCGGGCGCGTTTGCGCGATTCAGGCTCATCGGATTCGGTGATCACGTTATCAACAGGGTTTGCACCGCTTCTGCCTGCAGGCCCAGCAACACAACCGGCCAGCCCTAAGAAACCGACCAGCAAGGCTAGCAACACGATCCAGCGCAAGGGCTGCAAACTGAATTTTATGAACGGCATGCTTGTCTCTTCCTTTGTTACTACAGGCTACAAACAAAGCATTTTCATGCGTTTTGCTTTTGCATCATCACCACACGCCGCTTGAGCATCCGCTCAGAGGCGGCTGTACGGTCTTGCACATCCCCTGCGAGCTGGCCGCAAGCGGCATCGATATCATCGCCGCGTGTTTTGCGCACAGTGGTGACAATACCCGCATCTTGCAGGATTTTCGCAAAGTCTGCTACAACTTTTGGAGCAGAGCATACCAGCCCGCTTTGCGGGAAGGGGTTAAACGGGATCAAATTGAATTTCACAGGCAATTTGACGCTTTTCACCAAGGCAGCCAGCTGCATGGCCTGCTCTGGGGAATCGTTGACGCCAGCGAGCATGCAATATTCCATCGTGATGAAATCTCGCGGTGCGGCTTGCAGATAACGCTCACAGGCGGCCAGCAGCTCTTGCAAGGGGTATTTGCGATTCAGCGGCACGAGATCGTCGCGCAACAAATCCGTCGGAGCGTGGAGCGATACAGCCAGCGCCACCGGGCAATCTTGCGCGAGTTTGTCGATCATCGGCACCACGCCGGAGGTAGACACGGTGACTCGGCGACGCGAGAGGCCATAGCCATGATCTGAGAGCATGGTGCGCAGCGCGGGCACCAGCGCTGTGTAATTTTGCAGTGGCTCGCCCATGCCCATCATCACCACGTTAGAGATGACTCGTTCATCGTTGCCGCCCTGCTCGATTTTGAGCTTGCGAATGGTGTGCTCGGCAAACCACAGCTGAGCAATGATCTCGCCGGTGGTGAGGTTGCGCGAGAAACCTTGGTGCCCTGTGGAGCAGAAGCGGCAGCCCACGGCGCAGCCCGCTTGGGAAGAAATGCAAAGCGTGTTGCGATCTTTTTCGGGAATAAACACGGCTTCCACCGCATCGCCATGGCCCACATCAAACAACCATTTGATCGTGCCATCACTCGACTTTTGCTCAGTGAGCACTTTTAGGGGAGATACGTGAGCGATACCCGTGAGCTTGTCGCGCAGGGATTTGGCCAGATCGCTCATTTGCGCGAAATCGGAGGCGCCTTTTTGATGAATCCAGCGGTAAAGCTGCTTGGCGCGGAAGGCTTTTTCGCCCAGCCCTTCGCAAAAAACGGTCAACCCGTCGAGATCGTAATCAAGCAGGTTGACCGTCATTTTTCGGGTCTATTTAAAGCGTTTTCAGTACTTAGCCGGCACAGAATCTGCGTGGAATGCTATTGATTTAATAGTACGCAGTTCTTCAGTGCAGAGCTTAGCGTGAATAAACATTCAGGCCGGCAAAGAAGAAGGCGATTTCTACAGCGGCCGTTTCGGCAGCATCAGAGCCATGCACAGCGTTGGCATCAATACTGTCTGCAAAATCTGCGCGGATCGTGCCTGCAGCTGCTTTCTTAGGATCAGTTGCGCCCATCAGATCACGGTTTTTCAAAATCGCGCCTTCACCTTCAAGGGCTTGGATCATGACAGGGCCAGAGATCATGAAAGTTACGAGGTCGTTGAAGAAAGGGCGAGCCTTGTGAACGCCATAAAACTGCTCTGCTTCGCCGCGCGAGAGATGCACCATCTTGGCAGCAATCACTTTGAGGCCAGCCGCTTCAAAACGAGCGTAGATCTGACCGATCACGTTTTTAGCAACTGCGTCAGGTTTGATGATGGAGAGGGTGCGTTCGATAGCCATGGTTTTCTTTCAGTGAAGCAATATAAAAATTAGAAAATTTGAGAGCCAAAATCCGTATAAACCCGAATTCCAGCAAAGCCTACGATTTTAGCCCAGTTTGGTGACGCTACCACGCGCGCCTAGACTGCGCTCACGATATCCGTGAAAGCGAAATCCTCGCCTTTGTAGAGCAAGGGAATGCCACGCGATTTGGCCAGTGCGTAGCTGAATAAATCGCCGAAATTGAGCTGGGCTTTGTGGCCGCTGCCTTTTCCGTAAAAAGTGAACGCGACATATGCGGTGTCAATTTCCGCAACATTTGGCGGACACAACTCTATGCCCGATTTTTTGATGAAAACATCCAACTCTTGGACATCGCCATGACTTTTTCGGCTGTACAAAACAATCCGAGCCTCCAAGAGCGAAGCGGTAGACAGCAGTGCGCGATCAGATGTCGCTAGTCTATTGACCCAAACCTCATAGCCAGGCTCTTCGAGTGCAGCTGCTATCAAGATCGAGGTGTCCACTGCAATCACATCATTTTTCATATCGGCAATCCGTTTTCATCCCACTCCAGAGGATCGGCTGCGTTCGCTCTGACGGGCGTCTGATGCATTCTTGCCAACACGGCCAGCATGTCTTCGCGCCTCTGCGCTTTGCGCCTTGCATCGCTAGGTATTTCGCTAGAGGCAGACAAATTGAGAGTCAAAGCATCCAATGCTCGCTCTACTGCCGCTGTCTTGCTGGTATTCAGCGTGGCGGCAAGCCATTCAATCTTCCGAACAACCACAGGATTTGCTATTTGTACAGCCATGACGACTCTCCGCAAAAAATTAGTATTGATTATATTTTAATCAATATCCATTTAAAAAGTCAAGCGACAACAAGCACTTACGCTTTCAAGCCCATTGCATCACACCATCACCGGCTCCGGCTCCAGCAAAATCCCAAAGCGCTCATACACACTGGTTTGGATCGCTTTGGCCAGCGTCATCACCTCGCCGCCGGTAGCCGGAGTGGCCGTACCCGTGCCTTTGTTGATCAAGACGAGGGCTTGGTTTTCATACACGCCGGCATTACCCACGCCGCGCCCTTTCCAGCCACAGGCATCGATCAGCCAGCCGGCGGCGAGCTTGATGGAGCCATCGGCCATTTTGTAGCTGACCACGCGCGGCTCGCGAGCAACGATATCGGACCACTGCTCAGGTGTGACGAAGGGGTTTTTAAAGAAGCTGCCGGCATTGCCAATCACCTTGGGATCGGGCAGTTTGGCGCGGCGGATCTGCACCACCCAATCGAAGATTTGCTGAGCGCTGGGAATGAGCTCGGGCAGCATATTCGCCCAAGTGCGGCGCGAGATTTGCTCTCCTTTTAATAGCGCACTACGCAGGCTTTCTGCCGGCGAACTGTCCATTTTCTTTAAAAAATCCATGTATTTTCGGCTGATATCGGCATACGTGATGTCAGGCCGCCACGCCTTGGGCAGCGAAAAGCGCACAGCTGTAATCACGGCTTTGCCCAGCAGCCCGGTTTGCGTGGCGTGCTTAAACACCGAATCCCGGTAGCCAAACGCGCATTGCGACGCTTCCAAAGTAAACAGCTCGCCCGTATGCAGATTCACCGCATCCAAGCTGTGAAAACGATCTTGCAGCTCCACGCCATAAGCGCCAATGTTTTGCACTGGAGAAGCGCCCACGCTGCCTGGAATCAGCGCCAAATTCTCCAGCCCCGGCATGCCTTGCGCCACGCTCCAAGCCACAAACCCGTGCCAATCCTCACCCGCCCCCGCTTCCACGATGAAATGCTTGGCTGTCTCGCTGTGCAGCCGTTTGCCCATCATCTCGATTTTGAGCACCAGTGGCTTCACATCGCCGGTGAGCACGATATTACAACCGCCGCCGAGAACGAAAGGCGGTTTGGAGGCGAAATCACCCTCTGCGCAAGCCGCTTGCAGCTCCTCCACGGTGCGAATGCGCACCAGCTGATGTGCCTTGGCGACGATGCCAAAGCTGTTATAGGACTTCAGGGGGACATTTTTTTCAACAATCATCCTACAATTGTCTCACCTGAAAATAAACACCTTTGCGAGAGCGCCATGCCCAGTTTTGATACCGTTTGCGAACCCAACTTGGTTGAAGTAAAAAATGCGGTCGAAAACGCCGCCAAAGAAATCGGCACCCGCTTCGATTTCAAAGGCACCAGCGCCTCCATCGAATTCAAAGACAAAGAGATCACTCTCATTGGCGACGCCGATTTCCAGCTCGTACAGATCGACGATCTTTTGCGCGGCAAGCTTACCAAGCGCAGCGTAGATATACGCTTCTTGGATGTGGGCGACGTGCAAAAAATCGGCGGCGACAAGGTCAAGCAAGTCATCAAAGTGCGCGAAGGCATCGCCCAAGAAGACAGCAAAAAAATCCAGCGCCTCATCAAAGACAGCAAAATCAAAGTGCAAGCCAGCATCCAAGGCGAATCCGTTCGAGTCACGGGAGCAAAGCGTGATGATCTGCAAGCGGCGATGGCGATGATCAGACAAGACATGGCGGATATTCCGCTGTCATTTAATAATTTTAGAGATTGATTTTTTCTCTCATTTTTGAAGTGTTTTAAGCACTTTGCCGGCGTATTTATTGCGTGTATCGCTATTGAATTAATAGCATCTGCTTGGTAGCTTTTTGCCGTCGACTGCGGTTGGGCTGTCTCCCGCAACGAAATAAAGGGGGAATGCGGGCGCAGCCCGCAGGAGGACATTCGTGGAGGGGGACAGCCCAAGCGCAGTTGGCTCGCCAAGGTCTCCGAGCTCAACGAAAGTACAAAAAATAAAGCGAAAAGAGCCACTCGCCGGCATCAAACCTGCGCAGAGTGCTCATCTTTCAATAGCAATTGCTTTTCATAGCCCACCCGGGAGCAATACGTAATTTACCAAAATATATACCTTTAGATCATTTTTTGTCAAAAATCTCCATTTAATCCATAATTAAGCAATGGAAGATCAAAATTTAGCAGGCGGCGCATGGCTCGTCACTCGATACAGCCTGTCTTTGGTCATGCCATTGACCGTGAACAGCAGCATTGGCGGGCGGCGGCGGACGTTGGAGTCTGCGGGGCACTGCACTGAAACTTTTGTGGAGAGCATGCGCCCGCGGCCGAATTTGCGTGGGCATTTGACTTTTCATCTGAAGCACGAGGTGCTGCATCTGGAGATGTTGGCGCGCTTGTTTGAGCAGATCAACGTAGCCGAGCTGGTGGCTTGGATGGATGATGAACCGAGCGGGCAATATGCGCGCCGCGCTGGTTTTTTGTTTGAATGGCTGACTGGGCGCACATTAGCTATTCAATCCACCATCGCAGGCGGTTATGTTGATCTGATTGACGATCAGAAATTAGTGGCGGCTTCTCCCGGCCTGTCAAAGCCCAATCTTCGCTGGCGCGTGAAAGACAATTTGCCGGGCACGCCGGCTTTCTGCCCCATGGTTCGCAAAACCTCTGCTGCGCAGCAAGCGATGGCAGTGAATGTGCAGAGCTTGATTGAAGAGCTGGCGCAGGAGTTTGGCGATGAAATGCTGATGCGCTCAGCCGTTTGGATGACTTTGCGAGAGAGCAAAGCCAGCTTCGCGATGGAAGGCGAGGCAAATGCCACCGACCGCGTGCAACGCTTTGCAGATGTGTTGGCGCGGCGCACGGGGCAAGGCGATTTGCCGCTGGATTCCGAGAGTTTGGCGCAGCTGCAATCAGACATTCTGGGGCAAAGAAATACGCAGCAGCAGTTTGGCATTCGCCAGTCTCCGGTGTTTGTGGGGCAAAGCCTGCATTTTCAAAATGTGGTGCATTACATTGCGCCGCCAGCGAGCGATGTGCAGGCGATGTTGGAAGGCTTAGCTACATTTATCGAGCGCACGAAGGGACAGTCTGCGGTGATGCGAAGCGCGGTGGCAGCTTTTGGATTTGTGTATATCCACCCGCTGGCCGATGGCAACGGGCGCGTGCATCGCTTGCTGATCAACGATATCTTGCGCCGCGATGGTGCGACAGAAGACCCGATGATCTTGCCAGTTTCTTCTGTGATGGATCAAGGCTCAGCACAGCGCCGCGCTTACGATCAGATTTTGGACAGTATTTCGCGCCCTTTGATGGCGCACGTGAGAGGGCATTACGAATTCACGTCTGCTCAAACTCTGTATCCAGACGGCATACGCTCCGATTTTGTTTTCAATGGCGATGCGCTAGCGCGGCCTCTTTGGCGCTATCTAGATTTAACTTCGCATGTGGTGTATTTGGCCGATGTGATTGAGCGCACGATCAGGGAAGATATGCGCGAAGAATCCCGCATCAAGCGCAACCATGACAGAGCAAGAGCGGCGATCAAAAGCATCATTGAAATGCCTGATGCGCAGGTAGATCGAATCATCAGGTCTGCGCAAGACAACGCCGGCACGCTCACCAATGCGCTCGCGAAAGAACTACCAGCGCTCGCCGAGCCAGGGCTTTGGGAGGATATTGTGGTAGCGGTGAGACTAGCTTTTGATGATAAAAAGAGGCTTTAGCCGGTATGAAACCCGCGCGGAGTGCTCTTCTTTTTATAGCAATGTTCACGCAGAAGCATCAGGGCTCCAAAGCCATTGCACGAATGCCTTCGCTCACGCCAATCGTACCAATCGGCTGCGCGGCGCCAGTCTTCAAATCCAACGTGTACAAGCGTGTGCCTTTCAGTTCTTTGCCGTTCAAGGCTGCAAAAGCCACATCGCTGAGCGCCTGAATATCAAAAGCTGCATCTTCAAAATTTACCCCCAGTTTGCCCACGGTGAACATTTGCCCGGTGTTGGGCGAAACCATCGGATTACTACCCTCGCGTGAGCCTTGCGTCACGAGTGCACCAGTGGCAGCGTCGAGGGCGAAATTGGTGGTGATTTTCGGATCGGCTTTGTTGTAACTGTAAGCCGCGCCCACGATGCTGGGCTTTTTGCCGGCGTTGGCGTCGCTCGCGGCGTAGGCCAGCGGGCCGTCGATTTGCACGCCATCGACGTTAGGGTTGCTGTCCACCACCGCGCCGGTATCGGGATGCAGGCGCAGATTTTGGCCGGTGTTGCTGATCACGCGGATGCGATCCACAGTTGGGTTGAAATCAAAGCCAAACATCGTGCCATCCAGCTTGACGGCGAAAGACCCGCTGCCCACTTGCGTGAGCTGGCCAGAATCTTCGTTGAGCGTGTAAAGCCGCCCGCTGCTGCCCAAGGCATACAGCGTGTCTTTAGAAATGCGGTAATCGATGCCCAAAATCACCTCGCCCGGCTGCAAGCCCACAATCGCCTTGCTGGCGATGATCTTCTGCGGCTGGCCGGCATTGAAGCGAATCAGCTGATGCGAAGTCGTCACAGCCACGGCCTTCTCAGCGCGAGTTTGCCCCATGGGCTCCTGCATGCTGGCGCAGCTTGCCAAAGTCATGGCGACTGTGGCAGCCATGACCAATGCCGTGCGGCGCACGGGGGAGAAAGAGCGGAAATTTTTGGCGCTATCAGACATGGTGTTTTCCTTGCGAGTAGGGTTGAATTGATGCACAGTTGGATGCCACTGCTGCATGTTTTACGCACCAACTAGCTTATTGGATTCAGCCTAGGAAGGCAGGGTTTTTCTCTTGCGGATTCAATGAAGCGATGAAAACACGATTCTTCCTTGCTTTCGCCATCCTAGCCTGCGCCAGCGTCCAAGCCACCAACCTTTGACTCGGCCCTTAAGCCGCTACGTTGATTTGATACCATTTTGATGTCAAAATACAAGCATTCGCATTTTATTGAAGTGGAATCATTATGAGCGCCGTCACACTCCGAGATTTGCCCGACGATTTGCATGCTTTTTTAAAAGCTGATGCGGCTGCCAACCATCGCTCGTTTAACAAGCAAGTGATCGTGGCGCTAGATGCCTATCGACAAAGCGCCGCACACTACAAGAAACCTGAACTCACGCCAGAAGAAAAAATCGCGCGTGTTCAAGAGATTCAAGCGCAAATACGCCGCAAACTCAAACCCGACAGCCGCACTGCCGATGAGCTGATTGGCTATGGCGACGACGGGCTATTTGCATGACTCGTCTCGTCGTTGATACGTCTGCGCTGATTGCCATTTGTTTGGATGAGCCTGAGGCTGCTGTGATGCGACAGACCATGGCCGAGTGCACACAATTGTGGATCAGTGCGCCATCTATGTTGGAGCTTGGCATCGTGGGGTTGCAGCGCGGCATCGCGAGTGAATCTCTTTCGCTGCTGGAGAGTTTCAACATCAAAGTCGCCGCTTTCGATGAAGCTTTGGCCAAAGAAGCCATCGCCGCATTCGAGCGCTTCGGAAAAGGCCGGCACAAAGCGGCCTTGAATTTTGGTGATTGCTGCAGCTACGCGCTAGCGCAATCACGCGATCTGCCCTTGTTATTCAAGGGCTCAGATTTTTCGCAGACTGATGTACGCATCGCGCTGCACAACTAATTCATCCATCTGGCCATGTCCGAACGCGTCATCCCCCTTTTCGATCAACGTCTTGCGGCGTTTAATGCAAGTGTTCCTGCACAAAAAATTGCAGCCACTGGATTGCTGGGCGACACGCTCGGCCGCCCGCTGCGCGATCTGCGCATTAGCGTCACGGATCGCTGTAACTTCCGTTGCGCTTATTGCATGCCCAAGGAAGTGTTTGACAAAGACTACGCTTACCTACCGCAAAACGCCCTGCTCTCGTTTGAGGAAATCACGCGTACCGCTCGCCTCTTTGTGGCTCATGGCGTACGCAAGCTGCGGTTAACTGGCGGCGAGCCGCTGCTGCGTAAAAATATTGAAGTGCTGATCAATATGCTTGCCGCGATTGAAACACCCGATGGTCAGCCGCTGGATATCACGCTCACCACCAATGGCAGCCTGCTGCGCAAAAAAGCGCAAGCTTTGAAAGACGCGGGCCTGAAGCGCCTCACGGTGAGCTTGGATGGCTTAGACGATGCTGTGTTCAAGAAAATGAACGATGTGGATTACCCGGTGGCCGATGTGCTCGCGGGTATTGAAGCTGCGCAGGCAGTCGGCTTCAAGAGCATAAAAGTCAACATGGTCGTGCAGCGCGGTACGAATGACGCACAGATTTTGCCCATGGCCAAGCATTTCAAAGGCAGTGGCGTCACGTTGCGCTTCATCGAATATATGGATGTGGGCGCAACGAATGGCTGGCGGATGAATGAGGTGATGCCATCGCGTGAGGTGATGCAGCTCGTTCATGCCAAGCTGCCTTTGGTTCAGCTCGAAGCCAGCGCTCCCGGCGAAACGGCTGAGCGTTGGGGTTATGCTGATGCAAGCGGCAAGCATGATCCAGCCGTGGGCGAAATCGGCCTCATCAGCTCCGTGACCCAAGCCTTCTGCGGCGACTGCAATCGCGCCCGCCTCTCCACAGACGGCAAGCTCTACCTCTGCCTGTTCGCAAGCCAAGGCCACGATCTGCGCAGCCTGATTCGTAGCGGCGCGAGTGACGAAGATATCTCGAGCGCCATCGGCCAAATCTGGCACCAACGAGACGACCGCTATTCCCAACTCCGCAGCGAACTCGCACCAGACCAGTCTACCGGCGCACGCAAGGTGGAAATGAGCTACATCGGAGGATAAACATGAGCATGATTACAGCGGTCGTCTTAGCCGGAGGCCGGGGCTCGCGCATGGGCGGGGTCGATAAAGGTCTGCAAACCTTTCGCGGGATGCCCCTGGTGATGCATGCGCTGATGCGTTTGCAGATGCAGGAAGGCGCTTTGATCGGCGAGAGCATGGTGAACGCGAATCGAAATTTGTCGGCTTATGAGTCGATGGGCGTGTCTGTTTGGCCGGATGCTTCACCCGATGAATTTGCTGGGCCACTGGCAGGCTTTCTCACTGGGCTGGAGCGCTGCGAATCGCCGTATCTGCTGACAGTGCCTTGCGACACACCGCTCTTTCCATTGGATTTAGCGCAGCGCTTGATGAATGCGCTTGAGCAAGCCAATGCAGATATCGCTGTGGCAAGCGCACCCGAGGTGGACAAAGATGGCCAAATGCGCACACGCCCACAGCCGGTGTTTTGCTTGGCTAAAGCCGAACTTATGGAAAGTTTGATGGCCTTCATGCAGGGCGGTGGCCGCAAGATTGACGCTTGGACAGCGCAGCACCGCGTGGCGCATGTGGCGTTTGACACCGAGCGCGACGATAAAAATGCCTTTGCCAATGTCAACACGCTGCAAGAATTGCATGCGCTTGAGTGAATCTGCCTATGCCCTATAGAGCCAGCCAGTTTGAAGAGAGCCCGAGCCGCAAAGGCTTCAATCCCGCCACTTTGCTAATCATCACCAGCTTGTGGATTGCCATGGTGGGCAATGGCGCGCTTTGGCAAGAGCTGCTGCAATTGGGGCGCTTGGCTACAGCAAAAGATATCTGGGTCGCTATTTGCATGGGTCTCATGATGTGGGGCGCATTGGTGGTGATAGGTGCACTGCTGGCTTGGCGGCGCAGCATCAAGCCAGTGCTTCTATTTTTGCTGATTGCGACGGCGCTTGGTATGCATTTCATGATGAGCTATGGCGTGGTCATTGATGACACGATGATGATCAACGTGTTTCAAACCGATCCTCGCGAGACACGGGATTTACTGAATCTGCGGCTTGTCGTCACGCTATTTTTAGTGGCTGGTTTGCCGATGGTGTGGCTGTGGTTCACGCCAGTACAGCATGCGCTTTGGCGTAAGCAGATATTACGCAATGCTCTTATTTTGATGGCTGGTGGCGCACTATTGGTCGGCTCTATCGCGCTTTCGTTCCAAGGTTTTTCGTCTCTCATGCGCAATCACAAGCATGTGCGCTATTTGCTCAATCCGCTTAATTCTCTTTATGCAATCAGCCAAATTGCCACCAAGCCGTTGCGCCACGGCCCGCAGCCTTTGCAAGCGATTGGCCAAGATGCCAAGCTAGGCGCAAGCTCCAGCGCTACCAACAAACCGCCACTGCTTATGATCGTCGTAGGCGAGACGGCGCGTGCTGCCAATTTTTCTTTCAACGGCTACGCTCGGCAAACCACGCCGCAAATGGAAAGTATTGCGCAACGTGAGAATTTCGTCTATTGGAAAGATGCATGGAGCTGCGGCACAAACACTGCTGCGAGCCTACCCTGCATGTTCAGCCACTTAGGCAAAGAAGCCTTTGAAGACAGCAAAGCTCGCTATGAAGGCTTGCTGGATGTGCTGCAGCGCGCAGGGCTAGCTGTTCTCTGGCTGGATAACCAATCGGGCTGCAAGGGCACATGTGATCGCGTGGCCCTTGTGAACACATCACAATTAAAGGTAGCCGAGCATTGCAGCACAGGCGAATGTCATGATCTGGTGATGCTGCATGATTTGGATGCCCGCATCGCCGCCTTACCAGCAGAAAAGCGCGCCAAAGGCGTAGTCGTCGTGCTCCATCAAATGGGCAGCCACGGGCCGGCGTACTTCAAGCGCGTGCCGCCCGAGTTCAAAAAATTCCAACCCGAGTGCCTTACCAACAATCTTTCTGACTGCACACGAGAGCAGATCACCAACAGCTACGACAACACACTGCTCTACACCGATCAGCTTTTGGTGTCGTCTGTTTCGTGGCTGAAAGCGCAAGAAAAGGTTGCTAATAGCGCAATGATCTACGTCTCAGACCACGGCGAATCGCTCGGTGAAAAAGGCATCTACCTGCACGGAATGCCCTACGCCTTTGCGCCAAATGAGCAAAAGCACATCCCCTGGCTCAATTGGTTTTCGCCCGAATTCGCTGCCACTAAAAAGTTAGACATCACCTGCCTCCAGCGAAACGCAGCGCAACGCATCACGCATGACCATCTCTTCCACTCCGTGCTTGGCCTGCTCGATGTGAAAACCGCGCTGCACAACCCAAAGCTCGATGTGTATGCACCTTGCATGAAGCCCTAAAATTGATTGACACGATATTCTTTCGTGTGCACGAATAATTTTCGTATAAAATTTAGCAATGAAAAACATCACATTCACCGCTGATGACAACCTGATCGCGCAAGCGCGAGGTCTGGCGCAGCTGCGCGGCACCACGCTCAATGAAGAATTCCGAGCTTGGATCACGAGCTACATATCAACTCAAGGCGATGCAATGAAAAAATTGCAAACGCGAAACCTGATCGATCAGCTTACAGCGCCTGTCGCAGGCCAACCTGCCATACCCATCGAGCTGGCCTACATGCCTACACCAGAGCGCCCCGCCGTGCGTTCAGAATTCAATGAGCGTGAGCAGCGCATGCTGGCGCGCCTAGATGGCCAGCTCAGCCAAAGCGCATCATGAGCGTAGCGGGTGAGCGATTTTTCTTAGACACCAATATCGCCGTTTATTGCTTTGACAGCAGCGCGCCACGAAAGCAGGAAACTGCCAAAGAGTTGATCACGCATGCAGCCAGCAGCGGCATGGGCGTGGTGAGCTTCCAAGTGCTGCAAGAGTTTTGCAATGTGTCGAGCAACAGCCGTCGCTTGAATCTCGCACCGGAGCGCATCATGGCTTATGTCAGCCTCGTTTTGCAGCCGATGAACCAAGTCACCACCAGCCCAGCGCTGCTAGAGCGCGCTTTGGCCGTCCGACAAGCACACAGTTTTTCTTTTTATGACTGCCTCATCATCTCTGCTGCACTGCAAGCGCAATGCACAACGCTCTATTCAGAAGACATGCAGCACGGCCAGCTTGTAGGCTCGCTCAAAATCATCAATCCATTTTTAATGACCGTCAACGAACGCTGACCTTGCCTTTTTCACCTCTAAAATCTCATCATGACGAACAAAACCATCCCCATCCAGCCCCTTTCGCGTCAATTACGCTCTGCCAACATTACCGAAGGCAAGAGCCGCGCCCCCAATCGCTCCATGTATTACGGCATGGGCTACAAAGAATCTGATTTTGGCAAACCAATGGTCGGCGTAGCCAATGGCCACAGCACGATCACGCCTTGCAACAGCGGCCTGCAAAAGCTCGCCGATGCCGCCATTGAAGGCATCATCGAAGCGGGCGGTAATGCTCAAGTCTTTGGCACGCCCACCATTTCTGACGGCATGGCGATGGGCACGGAAGGCATGAAATATTCCCTCGTCTCCCGCGAAGTGATCAGCGA
Organism: Comamonadaceae bacterium; assembly: GCA_043777675.1. Lineage (GTDB taxonomy): Bacteria > Pseudomonadota > Gammaproteobacteria > Burkholderiales > Burkholderiaceae_C > JANMDU01. The sequence continues at coordinate 35,230 of JAYWHR010000021.1, forward strand.
TTGCATCGAAACCTGCGTACAAGGCCAGTGGATGGACGGCGTGGTCGTGGTGGGCGGTTGCGACAAAAACATGCCCGGCGGCCTGATGGGCATGCTGCGCGCCAATGTGCCCGCCATTTACGTCTATGGCGGCACGATTCTGCCCGGCCGCTACAAAGGCCAAGATTTAAATATCGTGAGCGTGTTTGAAGCGGTGGGCCAAAACGCCGCTGGCAATATGAGCGATGAAGACCTGCGCGAAATTGAAATGCGCGCCATCCCCGGCACCGGCTCTTGCGGCGGTATGTACACGGCCAACACCATGTCATCCTCCTTCGAAGCGCTGGGCATCAGCCTGCCCTATTCCTCCACCATGGCCAACCCGCATGACGAGAAGCAAAACTCTGCCAAAGAGTCGGCCAAGGTATTGATTGAGGCGATCAAAAAAGACATCAAGCCACGCGATATCGTGACGAAGAAAGCGATTGAAAACGCAGTCGCCGTGATCATGGCCACCGGCGGCTCAACGAATGCCGTGCTTCACTTTCTCGCCATCGCCCATGCCGCAGACGTAGAGTGGACGATTGATGATTTCGAGCGCATGCGCAAAAAAGTGCCCGTGATTTGCGATCTCAAGCCTTCTGGCAAATATCTCGCGGTCGACCTACATCAAGCCGGCGGCATTCCGCAAGTGATGAAGCTGCTGCTCAACGCCGGCATGCTGCATGGCGATTGCATCACGATCTCCGGGCAGACGATTGCCGAAGTATTGAAAGACGTACCCGATCAACCGAGAGCCGATCAAGATTGCATTCGCTCGATAGATAAGGCGCTCTACAAAGAAGGCCATCTGGCCATTCTCAAAGGCAACCTGAGCCCCGAAGGCGCAGTGGCAAAAATCACGGGCCTGAAAAACCCGGTGATGACGGGCCCAGCCAAGTGTTTTGACGATGAGCAATCCGCACTCAAAGCAATTCTGGGCGGCAAGATCACGCACGGCGACGTGATGATCCTGCGCTACCTCGGCCCCAAAGGCGGCCCCGGCATGCCAGAAATGCTCGCCCCAACAGGCGCTCTCATCGGTGCTGGCCTCGGCGAAACAGTCGGCCTCATCACAGACGGGCGCTTCTCAGGCGGCACCTGGGGAATGGTGGTCGGCCATTGCGCACCAGAAGCCTACGAAGGCGGCACGATTGCCTTGGTACAAGATGGCGACAGCGTGACGATCGATGCCAAGCAACTGCTTTTGCAACTTAACGTGAACGATACTGAGCTCGCCAAACGCCGCGCCGCCTGGAAGAAACCCGAGCCGCGCTACACACGCGGTGTGCAGGCAAAGTTTGCGTTCAACGCATCTAGCGCCTCTAAGGGCGCTGTGCTTGACGCTTATTGATCGCTGCTGAGCTATCTCTTCAAATGGGGCTTCGAGCCCCATTTTTTATGTCGAGCGGGAAATCGGGGTCAGATCACAATTCAGGACAATGATCATTCAGGAGCGCAACAATGCCCCTACGAAATTGTGCTCTGACCCCGATTTCCTGCGGCGCGCGCCAACCGTCCTGCTCTTGCTGCGTGAGCCAGAGCGCCACCGTTGCGCTCCACCCGCTCACCTGCGTCGTACGATCGGGCTGTTGGCGCGTTGAGAGTAGCCCTTCTCGCGTGAATGTTTGCCCAAAAGAATCCCTTAACTTTTGACATACAATACTGTATATAAAAACACTTAAAAATCGTAGTCACCAGTTTTGTATTGACAAAGTAGATACTTAACTGATAATGCCGACACAAGATATTCATTTCGAAGCCAACGGTGATCTGTTCGTCTGGAACACGGTCAAAGCAGAGATCAATTGGCGCAAGCACGGCATCCGCTTCGAAGAAGCGGCCAGCGTATTCGGTGATCCGATGTTTGTCTTGACCGATGCATCACGCAACGATGAGGCGCGCGATGCGGCGATTGGTTTTTGATGTGCATGGGCGATTACTTTTCGTCGTGCATATCGAAATCGAAGCCACATCTATTCGCATCATTTCTGCGCGCCGCGCAGAGCCCATTGAAGAGGTGATTTATGCTCAGTGAACGCTTGAAATCTCGTCTGAAAAAAGACCGCCCGATGACATCGATTACGCTGCGCATTCCAGTGGATGTGGTGGAGTCAATGAAAACCATCGCACCGCAGAGAGGCTTCGCGGGCTATCAAACTTTGCTCAAGGCCTATTTGAGCGAGGGTTTGCGTCGTGACGAAGCGCAGTTTTCTGCTTCGTCGCAGGCAAGGCTGATTGATGCGCTCAGGCGGCGTGGAGTAGCTGCGGAGCTGATTGCTGACGCAAAAAAAGAATTGCTTGCAGCCTGACGCCATTTGGGATGCGCTTGCACTCAGTCACAGTACTTTGCGCTACATATTCATGCCGTTTTCACTGGATAGCCGGCGTATTTATTGCGCGGAGTGCTATTGATTTTGCAGCACCTACCCGGTCGCCCTGAGCTTGTCGAAGGATTCTGCGCGCAAAACGTTTCGCGCCATCCGACCGCCTGCGTCGTACCATCGGGCTATTGCCTCAGCAAATTTTTTGGCAACTGCGCGTGGAGACCATCTTTAGATTGCTAAGCCCGCAATCGCGTGTGTTTTAAAAAAACTTTATGAGGCCACTGACCGGTGGTACGGCGCGGGCGAGCGGGTGGTGTGGAACGCTAAGATCGCCCGCAGAGCAACAGGCTGGCTGATATAGAGATGTGGTTAGTCTACAGATGATTAAAAGTTAAATTTCATTCTTTTTTTGCTTTGCCACGCATCCACGCTCAATACTTTGCTATTAAATGAATAGCATTTACCTCAAAACCTACCAAATCAGCTTGCGCTATGCTCAACATGCAACAACCAGCATGACATTCGTCAGTTCAAAGAAAGAGAGCTACACATCATGATCACCCGCTTTGCTCTATTTGAGGGCTACATCCATGCCGGGCAAACACAGGCTTTTCGCGAGGCAATTCTTGAGCAGGTGTTGCCACACTGGAAAAGCTTCCCCAATGTGCTTTCTGTGAAAGTGTGCTTTGCTAATGAGCGCGATGAAGGCGCACCTGACATTGCGTTGGTTTTGGCCATCAGCTATCCAAACAGAGCTGCAGTAGAGATTGCGCTGGCGAGCCCGCAACGCGCTCTGGCTAAGGCAGCAACGGAGGCCGTGCTCGCACGCCACTTTCATGGCCGGATTCATCATCACATCACAGAGGCACACGAGCACATTGCTCACATCTGACTACTATTAATTCGATAGCGCTTATCGCAATAAAGACGCCGGCTAGGCAACTAAATCGGTTATAAAAATCCTATAAAGCACAAGTGCGAAACCCGTAGAATCCTCCATCGTGCTCAGGCCTTGCAAAGCCCCTAAATGTGGGCTGCTTCATGCGCTCGCGCGTGGCCCAGCTTGCACCTCGCAATGTTTTGTAATGCTCAAAATATACTGTGCTGCCTTGGTGCCAAGGCGAGGGGAAAAAGTTAGGATAGGGCCCAAACGTGTTGGATGTCCATTCCCATACATCGCCCCAACGCAAGCCCTGACCTTGCAGGCGGCTGGCAGCTATTTCCCATTCCACTTCGGTGGGCAAGCGCCTGCCCGCCCAGCGGGCATAGGCCTGCGCTTCATGCCAAGAAACATGTTGCGCACTTGAGCCAGAGGCCATGCGCTGCACACGACCAAAGCGCATTTGCATCACTGCCCCACTGGCCACGCCGATTTGCTCCACGTAACGCGGCGCACGGCGGCCGAATTCCTTGCCCTGACCACTAGACGCAACACTCAGCCAATGCTGGCCGCTGTCGCTCCAATGCGCCATGTCGTCGTAGCCGCCATCATCGACGAACTCGACAAACTGCGACCAGCTCACTGGCTGCGCGTCTATTTCAAACTCTGGCACGCTGACTTCGTGCTGTGGGCATTCGTTGTCAAACGAAAAACCGCCAGGCGATGCACCCTGCTGCCAGCGTATGCTAGGAACAAGAAGCGCAGAGCGCAAAGCCATGACGCTGGCCGCCGGCACGGGAAGCTTCAATCCCAGCGTTTGCGCCATCACGATGAATTGCTCGCTCAATTGATCCTCAAGCGCGAGCGCCAAGCGAAAGAAGTAGAGGCCGTTGTCTGTCGGCTCCGCTTTCTCTAAGAGCTCAAGCGTGTTTTCTAGCGTTTCTAATAAATAAGATTTGATCAAGCCAAGATCAGGGTAGCGTTGCGTCCAGCGCTGTGCGCGGCTTGAAAGGCGTGGATCAAAGCAGGCATCGGCTCTCGGCTCAATGGACGCAAGTAAGGTCGGCTGCTGCGGGCAGCGCAGGCCTAAATGGCGTTGCGTGTTTCGCCCCACCCAATATTCTTGGAACCAGCCCGCATGCCCAAGCAACCACAAGGGTGGCAGCACCTCACCTCTGCGCGGCACACATTGGTCGGCCGCGAAATGCAGATCAGGCGCCAAGCGCTCAAACTCAGCCATGAGATACAAGGTGTGATTGCGCGCATCAATGAGCGCCAACGAGAGCAGATCAGCGCCTGCAAAACGAATCTGCGGCGAATCGATGGACAGCTGAGAGGTGGCGGTTTGAGTAGGCATGGCGAAAGATCATTTCAATACTGAGCAAACTGTAATTGATGCGTGATGATGCTTGACCCAAGAAAAAATAGGGGAGCTCTTGTGGCTGTAAGACTTGTCAGCCCTTCGTTGAGTTGCAAAAATTCATTTTCTGGAGACATTTCACTGGAACACAGCCCCATTAGATCAATACGATGTCGTAATGCTCTTGCACCATCGTGCTCTCTGATTGCAGAGAAATCGGCTTACCGATGAAATCTGAAAGCCCCGCGAGATGCTGGCTTTCTTCGTCTAAGAAAAGCTCGATCACCTGCGGCGCGGCTATGACTCGGAATTCTTTCGGGTTGAACTGACGGGCTTCGCGCAAAATTTCTCGCAAGATGTCGTAAGCCACAGTGCGTGGCGTTTTCACGCTCCCCTTGCCTTGGCAAGCGGGGCATGGCTCGCAAAGCATGTGGGCTAAGGATTCGCGGGTGCGTTTGCGCGTCATCTCCACCAAACCTAGAGGCGAGAAGTTGTTGGCGGCATTCGTTTTTGTGCGATCTCTGGCGAGTTGCTTGCCTAGCTCAGCAAGCACTTGGGTTTTGTGTTCATCGCGCTGCATATCGATGAAATCGGCGATGATCACACCGCCTAGATTGCGCAGGCGAAGCTGGCGCGCCATCGCACCAGCAGCCTCTAAATTGGTTTTAAAGATCGTATCGTCGAAATTGCGTACACCCACAAAACCGCCAGTGTTCACATCGATCGTGGTCAGTGCTTCCGTTTGGTCAATGATCAAATAACCGCCAGATTTGAGTTCGACACGACGCTCCATCGCTTTGGACACTTCTTCGTCGACGTTATACAGATCAAAAATTGGCCTTTCACCTTTATAAAGCTGCAGTTTTGCAGCAGCTTGGGGCATGAATTCTTTGCCATAGGCCATCAAAGCTTCATGCTGCTCACGTGAATCAATCCGAATGCTCTGCGTCTCGTCACTTGCCATATCGCGCAGCACGCGCTGCATCAGCGTGAGATCGGTGTGCAACACGGATTGCGCAGGCAGTTGCGTGGCGCTAAGTTTGATGCGCTGCCAGGCCTTGAGCAGATAGGCCATATCGTCTTGCAGCTCTGCATCTGTGGCAACATCTGCATTCGTTCGTAAGATGAAGCCGCCGCCCACAAACTTGTTGTGAGATTGTTGCTGCGCTGCATGGGCATCCCACAGCTTTTGTACGCGTGTACGCAGGCTTTGGCGCTGCTCAGGAGGAATTTTCTGCGAGATGCCGATGTGATCATCTTGCGGCAAAAACACGAGCTGTCTTCCTGCCAAGCTGATCTGGCTTGAGAGCCGCGCACCCTTGCTGCCAATCGGATCTTTGATCACCTGCACCATCAGCGCCTGGCCTTCAAACACCTGTTTTTCAATCGGTGTGGCCGGGCTGCTCGATTGCGTAGAGCGCTGTACCCCATCGGCATAGCGCGCATGCACCGCACTGGCCAAATCGGCGACATGCAAGAACGCCGCTCGCTCTAAACCAATGTCAATGAATGCCGATTGCATGCCCGGCAGTACCCGTGCCACCTTACCCAGATACACGTTGCCCACCAATCCACGCTCAAGATGGCGTTCAATATGCAGCTCCTGCACCGCGCCATGTTCGATCAGCGCCACGCGGGATTCTTGCGGGCTCCAGTTAATGAGGATCTCGTGTTGCATAGCCCAGAAGGTAACGCGGAAAACATGGAAAGGACGCGAAAAACGCAAAAAAAAGAAAACTGTTGCGCTATGTCGTTTTTAGCGGATCACTTTGAGCTCAGCCAACAACAGGGCCGTCTCGTGCATTGGTAGCCCCATGATGCCGCTGTAGCTGCCACTGATATGGCTCACATAAGCCGCCGCCCGGCCCTGAATCGCATACGCGCCCGCCTTGCCCATGGGCTCGCCGCTAGCCACATAAGCTTTGATTTGCTTGAGAGACATGGTTGCAAACGTTACTTTGGAAACTGAGAGCGCCTGCACTCGCGTCTTGCCGCTTTGTATCGCGACAGCAGTGAGCACACGATGCGTGTGGCCTTGCAAATCATTGAGCATGCGAACTGCATCAGCATCGCTTTCCGGTTTTCCGTAAATCACTCGACCTAAAGCCACAGTCGTATCCGAACAGATCACAGGCGCTGGTGGCAACTCACGCTTTTTCATTCGCGCCAATGCTGCATCCAACTTCAAACCCGTCACGCGCTGCACATAAGCGCGAGGCACTTCGTTTTTCAAAACCACTTCTAAGCTCTCAGCATCTTCGCTCGCATCCGCTAGGAGCAATTCAAATTCAACACCCAGCATATTCAAGAGTTGAGCACGGCGCGGGCTTTGGGAAGCGAGGAAGATGAATTTGTTCACGATGCTCACTCTCGATGATAAGGATGGCCGGCATTCACAGACCACGCGCGGTAGAGTTGCTCGATAAGTAGTACGCGCACCATGGCGTGAGGTAAGGTGAGGTCAGACAAGCGGATCGACTCCTGCGCTGATTTCCTGAACTCTGGATCGAGGCCATCCGGCCCACCGATGACCAAAGCCACATCTGTGCCACCGAGCTGCCACTCTGTTAAGCGGGCGGCGAGTTGCACTGTGCTGGTGTTTTTGCCGCGTTCATCGAGCACAACGATTCGCGTGCCTTTCGGGATGGCCGCTTCAATGCGCTCGCGCTCGGCGAGCATTAAGGCGGTGGTGTTTTTATTGTTTGTACGCGGCTCGGTCTTGATCGCTTTGAGCAGGGGCTTGATCTCGGGTGGGAAGCGCTTGGCGTAATCGTCCCAAGCGGTTTGCGCCCAATCGGGTACGCGCTGGCCGACGGCGACCACCCAGAGTTTCATGCAGATTTTTTAGCAGCGGGGGTTTTTACAGCGGGTTTTTTAGCAGCGGGCTTAGTGCCTGTTTTTGCAGCCACTTTTTTAGCCGCCGTTTTTTTAGCAACCGCCTGTGGCGAGGTCTTGGCTACAGATTTTTTGGCCGCTGGCTTCTTGGCCACCACCTTCTTCGCAGGCGCTTCATTCGCTACAGTTTTAGGAGCAGACTGTGCAGATTTCTTGCCGGCTGCAGCCTTCTTTGGCTTCGAAAGAGTCTCTAAAACCTTCTTCTCTACTTCCTTCTCGGCTGCAGCATGCTTGGTGCGCATGGGTTTCTCGCCCCAGATGTCTTCCAAATGGTAATACTGGCGAATCGCCGGCTGCATGATATGAACCACTGCTGCACCGCAATCGACGATGATCCATTCACCGTTTTCTTCGCCTTCGGTGCGCGGCTTGGGAAAGCCCGCCTCACTCACCGCTTCGCGCACGCTCATGGACAGGGCTTTGGTTTGGCGGTTACTCGTGCCGCTGGCGACGATCACGCGCTCAAACAGGCTGCTCAAATGCTCGGTGTCGAACACCATGAGATTCTGCGCTTTCACATCTTCTAGGCCATCAATGATCGCCTTGGTCAGCTTGGCAACGTCGCGCTTGCCTTGAGAGTCAGAAGCGGCAACCGGCGATGGGCTGGTGCGACGGGTGATGTGCGAGGATTTGGTGGTAGCCATTCAATGTGTTCTTCGAGAGTGTCGGTAGAGACGATGTTCAACAATATACCGCGCAACCGCTGGCTTGACCAGATGATCAAGCTTGGGGTGTTGTGCGTCAAGCAGACGAACCATGTTGCGAATCTGTGTCGCGCTGATGGGCGATGCGGGCATTTGGATCGTCGAGTATGCTATTTTAACCTGATTTATATGCGCATTTTGGCCAGTAGCCGGCATAGAATCTGCGCGGAGTGCTACTAAAAGTGTAGCGATCTGAAGTATCTCTTCAAAACGATGCCAACGTGGGAAAAACGCCAACTGATCCTCCCCCATCAGCAAAAACAGCTCTGAGTTTGGATTTTCGACTTTGAGCTCCTGCAAGGTGTCATAGGTGTAAGTCGGTCCGCTGCGCAGGGTTTCACGTCCATCCACGCACGTTTTCAGCACGTCGGCAAAACCCAGCTTGGCCATGGCGATACGATCAGCAGCGGCCGAAAGCGAACGACTTTTGTGCCAAGCTTGGCCCGTCGGGATGATGCGCAACTCATCTAATGCATATTGGTCGAGAGCCGCTTGTGCCAGCGCCTCATGCGCCAGATGCGGCGGATCAAACGCCCCACCGTAGATGCCAATGCGCTGAGTCTTCGGCACAGCGCTCAAATCCAATCCCTGCGCACTAAAAAGTGCTTGTAAAGATCGCCTTCGGGCGTGTCGCTGCGAGGCCTGCGCTTATAAGCCCAACTCACCATGGGCGGCATGCTCATCAGGATAGATTCTGTGCGCCCGCCCGATTGCAGGCCGAAATGCGTACCGCGATCCCACACGAGATTAAATTCAACATAACGCCCGCGCCTGTAAAGCTGGAAATCTCTTTCACGCTGCCCAAAGCGCGCGTCGCAGCGCTTTTCCAAAATAGGCAAATATGCCGCAATGAAAGTATTGCCGATGGATTGCATCAAAGCGAAGCCGTAATCAAAGCCGCCTTCAGAAAAATCATCCACAAAGATGCCGCCAATGCCGCGCTGCTCTTTGCGATGCTTCAGATAAAAGTAATCGTCACACCAAGCTTTGAATTTCGGATACTTGTCTGCTCCAAATGGCATGAGCGCTGTTTTGCACATCGTATGAAAATGCACTGCATCTTCTTCAAAACCGTAAAACGGCGTCAGATCCATGCCGCCACCGAACCAAAACACCGGCTCACCCGAAGACAATTTGGCGCTCAGCATGCGCACATTCATGTGAACTGTAGGTGCATAGGGATTATTTGGATGAAACACCAAAGACACACCCAACGCCTCAAAAGGCGAGCCTATCAGCTCTGGCCGATTTTGAGTGGCCGATGCAGGCAGCTTGCCACCGCGCACATGTGAGAAGCCGCACCCCGCCCGCTCAAATATGCCGCCATTCTCCAAAATACATGTGAGGCCCTCGCCCTGCAAAGGCTCGCCCGGGCGTTTTTTCCATTTGTCTTTTAGAAAATCAGATCCATCCACCGCGCTGAAGGTGGCGACAATGTTATCTTGCAGCTCTAGCAAATAGGTGCGAACTTTTTCGATGCTCATGACTTCATGTTAATTCACTTGAGTGTACTTTTAGCGGTTACTTGACAACTGTTTGCTCGCGATCCACAGAGGCATCAAGTAGGACAACGGGAGCCATATTCTGCGGAGTGAGCCCCAGTGCAGGCGCGCAAAGCTGAGCGACACGCGCCATATCGTGCGCCTCATCACCGCTCAGCCTCACAAATTGATTGATTTTGCATTCGCGCCGTGAGTAATCCAAAGTAATCACCAACAGCGGCACATCGCAAGCCACCGCCACACGATAAAAGCCGCTGCGCCAACCAGGAATGTATTTTCGCGTTCCTTCCGGGGCTAGGCCCAGCCAGAAATATTCGCCCTTGACTTTGCGCTCGCGCATTTGCTCGATCATGCCGCTCACTACGCCGTGCTGGATCGTGCGCGCCACCGGCACGCCCCCAATCCATCTGAGCCAAGCGCCGAGAAGAGGTATTTTGAAGAGTGCGTCTTTGCCCCAAAACATTACCTGCACGCCCACTGCCCATTTCACAAGAAACATCAGGGGCGCATCCCAATTGCTGGTGTGCGGATAGACCACCGCAATACCTTGCTGAGCGGGGAAACCATCAAACTCCACCCGCCAACCCATGGCCCTCAGCAGCCACTGCGCGGCGCGGCTGCCCTGGAATTGAAGAGCATAGGGTTTTTGGAAATCGCTCACTTCAGCGCACGATACCCAATATCGCGCCGGTATTGCATCCCGTCAAACCCTATCCCTTGAATCACCTGCGCTGCCCGCGCCTGCGCTTGCTTGACCGAATCGGCCAGCGCCGTGACGCAGAGCACGCGGCCTCCACTGACCACCGTTTTGCCATCGACGCACGATGTCCCCGCATGGAAGACGACCACATCATCGCCTACCGACGAATCGCGCGCAGGCAAGCCACTGATCACATCACCTTTGCGCGGATTCATCGGATAGCCATGCGCTGCAAGCACGACGCCCAACGCCACGCGGCGATCCCATTGCAGCTCAATCGTATCGAGCTTGCCATCTGCGCCGGCAATCAGCACATCCACCAGATCGCTTTTCAAGCGCATCATGATGGGCTGCGTTTCAGGGTCGCCCAGCCGGCAATTGAATTCCAGCGTTTTGATCATACCTTGCGGCGTGATCATCAGACCGGCATACAAAAACCCGGTGTAGCGAATACCATCCTTTTCCATGCCGCGAATCGTGGGCAAGATCACCTCGCGCATCGCCCGTGCATGCACCTCGGGCGTGACCACGGGTGCCGGCGAATACGCGCCCATGCCCCCAGTGTTTGGCCCTTGGTCGCCGTCCTGCAATCGTTTGTGATCTTGACTCGTCGCCAGCGCAGTGACGTTTTTGCCATCGCAAAGCACGATAAAACTAGCTTCTTCGCCTTGCAGAAATTCCTCGATCACAACGCGGGCTCTGGCTTGGCCATCGTCACCGGTGTTGTGTTGCACGCCGTAGGCATTCGATGCCAACATGTCGTCAACTGCTGCATGCGCCTGTGCCAAACTCATCGCCACGACCACGCCCTTGCCCGCCGCCAAGCCATCGGCCTTCACCACAATGGGCGCGCCTTTGCGCTCAAGGTAGGCGTGCGCAGCAGCAGCATCAGTAAACGTTTCAAACTCAGCCGTAGGAATGCCATGCCGCGCCATGAAAGCCTTGCTAAACGCTTTCGAGCTTTCCAGTTGCGCAGCAGCTTTGGTTGGCCCAAAGATGCGCAGCCCCTTCGCGCGAAACTCATCCACGATGCCAGCAGCCAAAGGCGCTTCCGGGCCCACCACCGTCAATGCTATCTTTTCAGTAGCAGCCCACGCAGATAATTCGCTGGGCAAGTGCAGATTTAAGTTAATTAATCGGCTATCAAGTACCGTGCCGCCGTTGCCAGGCGCGACATACACACACTGCACCTTCGGCGATTGCGCCAACTTCCAAGCCAGCGCATGCTCTCGGCCTCCGCCGCCGATCACTAAAATTTTCATGAGTTTATTTCTGCGTTGTGATAAACGTTCTGCACGTCATCAATATCTTCAATCATATCGAGCAGCTTTTGCATTTTGGCTGCCTCATCGCCTGCCAGAGAAATAGTGTTTTCTGCGCGCATCGTCACTTCTGCGATCTCTGGCTGAAAGCCCGCTGCTTCCAAAGCGTTCTTCACAGCTTCAAATTCTTGGGGCGATGTGAGCACTTCGATGCCACCTTCGTCGTCCGTGATCACGTCATCCGCGCCGTTTTCAAGCGCGATGTCTATCACTTTGGCTTCATCCGTGCCGGGCGCGAGCAAGATTTGGCCGCAATGCTTGAACTGAAATGCCACAGCGCCCTCAACGCCCATGTTACCGCCGTGTTTGCTAAACACATGCCTAACGGCAGCCACTGTGCGCACTTTATTGTCCGTCATGGTGTCGACCAAAATCGCCGCACCGCTGATGCCATAGCCTTCGTAGCGAATTTCCTCGTAATGCACACCTTCTAGATTGCCGGTGGCTTTGTCGATATTTCGTTTGACGTTTTCCGCTGGCATATTCGCCGCTTTGGCTTTGTCTACGGCCAAGCGCAGGCGCGGATTGGTAGCCAAATCACCGCCTTTCAGCCGCGCCGCCACCATGATCTCGCGGATCACACGCGTCCAAATCTTCCCGCGCTTCTCATCCTGCCGCCCTTTGCGGTGTTGGATGTTTGCCCATTTACTATGGCCTGCCATTGCTCGAATCCTTTAAAAGCCGAATACATTTTTTGAACGCAGAGGACGCGAAGCAAGCGCAGAGGGCGCAGAAAAGAAATACAAAAATGAATGCCTTTTCTGCGTTTTCTGCGAAATTTTTGCGCCCTCTGCGTTCAAATTGGTTTTTAATTTCCTTGATTGTACTTTTCAAGGGTTTTTGCGAAGCAAGCAAGCGCAAAAGGCTCACCGCAGGCTCAGGCAGCAAGGGTATACGTTATAGTTCAAATACATCGAAACAGCTATTCTCATAGCTTCAAAAATGATTCAACACGTCAAGCCTTTCCGCCTCGCCCTGCTCGTGTGCCTTTGTACTGCGCTGTGGTTCGCTTTGGGCAGCACGTTGAAAGTCTGGGTTGCGCACAGCAGTGGCAAGACGATTGAAATGGTGGTCTGCTCTGGCGCGGGCATGAAGAAGATTTATGTGACGATATCGGGCGCAGAGCCTGCTGGCAATGAAGTCTCTCTCAAGCATTGCAGCAACACGCCGTTGGCTATCCTGACCGAAGAGGTCAACACCCTCCAGCATTTGGCCTACACCCAGCCCATGACTCCTGCCACTTGGCATTGGAGCGATGGCTTGCGCATCGAGCGCGACTGGCTGCGCAATGGCAAGCCACCGCCGGGGCGAGCGCCGCCCGCACTCCTCTCGGCTTGATCTCCAAGCCGCAGCATGCGCACACATTTGCGCAGCGCCACTCCGCTTTATCAATTGAACGATGCCCCGCGCATCAAACCGGTGTGCCTTCCTTTTCCGCACAGCACCAAGCCCCGCTTTGCACCTTTTTTAAAAATCATCATGACAACTTCATTCAACTCTTCTTTTTCTCGTCGTTTGGCAGTCGCCAGCTTTTCAGCAGCCATGCTCGTGATCTCTGGCTGCGCCAGCATGGGCGAGCCAGCCCAAGCAGCCCGCATTCTTGAGCCAGCTGATGGCGCCACCGTGGGCACAACCTTCATGGTGAAATTTGGCATCAAAGGCATGAAAGTCGAGCCAGCGGGTGATGTCGTGGCTAACAGCGGCCATCATCATTTGTTGATCAATCTCGACGCCATTACCGCAGGCGAATCCGTCCCGTTTTCTGAGAAGCACATGCACTTCGGCAAAGGCCAAACCGAAGCTGAAGTGAAATTAGCCCCCGGCAATTACACACTCACCGCCCAGTTTGCCAACGGCGCACACCAGTCTTATGGCAAGGCCATGAGCCAAAGCATCAAGGTGACGGTGAAATGAGCAAGCTCACTCGTCTGACCTTGAGCATCAGCCTAGCCGCAGTCGCGCTCAGCGTGGCCGTGCCTGCACATGCCAACTTAGATTTGGCCGAGAAAAGCGCCTGTCTCAATTGCCACGATGTAGCTAAAAAAATGGTGGGCCCTGCTTTCAAAGCTATTTCAGAAAAGTACAAAGGCAAAGCGGATGCCGCAGCCTACCTCTCTGAGAAAATCTCCAAAGGCGGCGCAGGCGTGTGGGGCACAATCCCCATGCCCGGCATGCCCCAAGTGGCTGCGGCTGATGTAAAAACGCTCTCTGAATGGATTGCTAAAGGCGCGAATTAAGCCCTCACCTTTCAGCGCCCAAGCCTGAAGCATGCTCCGCGCGTGCTTCAGGCTTTTTTGTTGATCTCGTCTTCTTCAAATTCTGTAGGTCAAAGAATTCAAACGAACGCCAATTTCGCAAAAGCTGCGCGAAAGTCGCTAAAAATACCGTTTGCATTTTCTTTTTTGCAGTTTTCGCGAAGTTTTCGCGTCTTTCGCGTTCGATTTGGTTTTAAATCGCTTGAACCCTGCAACCGCACTTACCGAGAACCATCATGGCCGACCCCATCCTCATTGCCAAAAACAAAACCATTGAATGCCTGCTACGCCCAGACAAAGCCAACCGCCACGGCCTGATCACGGGCGCGACCGGAACAGGCAAAACCGTCACGCTGCAAACCATGGCCGAGGGCTTTAGCCGCATTGGCGTGCCTGTATTTATGGCTGATGTGAAGGGAGATCTGACGGGGATTTCTCAGGCTGGGAAAATTGGCGAGAAGCTGGGCAAAGTGCTCGCTGAGCGCGGCTTAGCGGCGCCAGAATCTTCGGCCTTTCCTGTCACTCTCTGGGATGTGTTTGGCAAACAAGGCCATCCCGTGCGCGCCACGGTGAGCGATCTGGGCCCGCTGCTGCTCTCTCGCATGCTCAATCTGAACGAAACGCAAGCCGGCGTGTTGCAGCTCGTCTTCAAAATTGCAGACGATCAAGGCCTGCTGCTGCTGGACATGAAAGACCTGCGCGCCATGTGCCAAAGCGTGGGCGACAGCGCGCGCAATTTCACCACCGAATACGGCAACATTTCCGCTGCCTCTATCGGCGCGATTCAGCGCGGGCTGATGCAGATTGAAGAACAAGGCGGTGATGTATTTTTTGGCGAGCCGATGCTCAATATCGCCGATTTCATGCAGACGGATTCCAGCGGCAAAGGCATCATTAACATCCTCGCCGCTGACAAACTGCTCACCTCCCCGCGCCTGTATGCCACCTTCCTTCTTTGGCTGCTCTCAGAACTTTTTGAAACCCTGCCCGAAGTGGGCGATATTGATCAACCCAAATTAGTCTTCTTCTTTGACGAAGCCCATTTGCTCTTCACCGATGCGCCCAAGCCGCTGCTCGAGCGTATTGAGCTGGTCGTGCGCCTCGTGCGCTCCAAAGGTGTGGGCGTGTATTTCGTCACGCAAAATCCGCTGGATATCCCAGACAGCGTACTCGCGCAACTGGGCAACCGCGTGCAGCATGCCCTGCGCGCCTTCACACCACGCGATCAAAAAGCCGTCAAGGCCACAGCCGAGACGATGCGGCAAAACCCCGGCCTAGATATCGAAACGGCGATTACCGAGCTGGCCGTGGGCGAAGCCCTGATCAGCTTCCTCGATGAAAAAGGCCGCCCCGGTATCACTGAGCGCGTCTATGTGCTGCCGCCGGGCAGCCAAATCGGCATCATCACGCCCGAGCAACGCCAAGTGCTCATCCAAAACTCCATCGTCGCCGGTGTCTACGAAAAAACGCAAGACCGCGAATCTGCCTACGAGATCATCAAAGGCCGCACCAGCGCTAACATGGCCAGCGAATCCGAGGCTGTGCAAAAAGGCAAAGAGATTGTGAAAGAAGCTGGCAAAGAAGCAGTGGACGCGGCAGGAGAGGAAGCCTCAGGCGGCTGGCTTGGCGGTTTGGGCAACATCTTGGGCGGTGGCGCGAAACGCACGCGAGCCAGTGCCGGTGAGCAGCTCATCAAATCGGCGGCTAGCTCGATTGGCCGAGAAGTGGGTCGGCAAATTATTCGAGGGGTACTCGGTGGGATTTTGGGGCGTCGTCGATAGCGTGTTTTCTCCACTGCTTCGTCTTCGCGCTGATCGCCCGCCTTCCTCGACTGCTTCGCCTTCGCGCGAGCCGCTCACCTGCTCCGTAACGTGCCCGAAAAAGCCGATGACTTTCCTTTAGGCACGCTACCCGACCACTCCGAGCTGCGATCTTTTGTAGCGTGCTACCTTGGTTTCTCGCGCTCGATGAGGAAAGCCATCGTCTTTTTCAAACCCATCACGCAGCGGATAGAGAGAGTAGGCGCGTCGTTGCGTCTTTTAGAGTCAATTTAGAGCCAAAACAGTAGATAGCCGGCGTATTTATTGCGCGGGGCGCTACGAAATTAATAGTAAGCAACGACGCGCCAGCCACTCATACCCGCTCCGTGATAGGTCTGAAAAAACGAAGCCTTTCGCTGGTCGGGCGCGGCAAACCAGCTCATCATCGCTACACATGGTGGGAGCTCGTCGCTTGCGGCACAGAGCGCCCAACGAAGAAAGGCCTCGGCTTTTTCGGGCACGTTACGGAACAGGCGAGCGGATGGCTTGAAGGCGAAGCGGTCGAGGCAAGCAAGCGGGTCGCGTCAGACGGTTCAGCACCAACCAACAACCTCATATGCAAAAACCAACCTAAGCTTATTCGCATAAGCCAACAACAAAAAAGTAGTTTGGTTTTGATGGATGTCGCGGCAAAGTCCACCCCCATGACAGACATTGCATTCATTCTTTCTGGCTTCTTCGTTGGCTTCGTGGTCGGCCTCACTGGCGTGGGCGGTGGCTCGCTCATGACGCCGATTTTGATTTTTGGATTTGGCATCAAGCCCATCCTCGCCGTGGGCACAGATTTGTTGTTTGCTGCATTCACAAAATTAGGCGGCACGGTCAACCTCGCTCTCGCTCGCCGAGTCGATTGGAAAATCGTCGGCACGCTCAGCCTCGGCTCGATTCCGGCTGCGCTGCTCACCGTGGGCGCGCTGCATTACTTCGGCGCGGCGCAAGAAGCCGTGCAAAAGGTGATGACAACCACCTTGGGCTTCGCGCTCCTGCTCACAGCCGCCGCCACGCTTTACAAAGTGATCAAGGGCACGCAAGCGCCGCAAAAAGACATCAGCCCCGAGCAACTTGCCATCGCTACCAAGCCTCGTCACCCCGCTCTGCCCATCATCTTCGGCGCGCTGATTGGCGTGCTCGTTAGCCTCACCTCCGTAGGCGCAGGCGCGATTGGCGTCACGGCGCTCATGCTGCTTTACCCAGCTCTGCCGCTCAACCGCATCGTGGCTGCTGACGTGGCCTATGCCGTACCGCTCACACTCGTTGCTGGCCTAGGCCATGCAAGTATTGGCTCAGTAGATTGGCCGCTGTTGGCCAAGCTGCTCGCTGGCTCGCTGCCGGGTATTTGGCTGGGCACCAAGCTGGGTAGCCATGTGCCCGATCGCGCGATTCGCTCCATTCTTTCGCTGCTTCTGGCCTATGCAGGCTTCAAGCTGCTGGCTATCTGAGATTTTTTATGTATCAATACAACGCCTTCGACAAAGAATTTGTGAAGCTGCGCGCTGCGCAATACCGCGATCAGCTCGAGCGCCGCTTAGATGGCCGCTTAAAAGAAGAAGAATTTCGCCCGCTTCGCCTGCAAAACGGCTGGTATGTGCAGCGCTATGCGCCGATGCTGCGCGTGGCTGTTCCATACGGCGAACTCAACTCTGCTCAATTGCGCGTGCTCGCGCAAATCGCCCGTGAATACGACCAACCCACCGATGAAGTCTTTCAAGCTGCCGTCGCAGGCCAAGCGCGTCTCTCAGGTCAAGGCATCGAACTCACCAAAGGTTACGGTCACTTCACCACGCGGAAAAATATTCAATACAACTGGATCCCCATCGAGAAATCCGCCGATGTGATGGATCTGCTCGCCAGTGTGAACATGCACGGTATCCAAACCAGTGGCAATTGCATCCGAAATATAACCAGTGATGGCTTGGCAGGCATCGCGCCCGATGAGATCGCCGATCCACGCCCATTTTGCGAAATCTTGCGCCAATGGAGCACGCTGCATCCGGAGTTTGCATTTTTGCCACGCAAATTCAAAATTGCGGTCACAGGCGCGGAAGAAGACCGCGCTGCTACCGACTGGCACGACGTGGGTCTGAAGCTCGTTCGCAATTCCGAAGGCGAGCTTGGCTTCAAAGTGCTGGTCGGTGGCGGCATGGGTCGCACGCCTGTGATCGCATCTACCATCCGTGAATTTTTGCCTTGGAATCAGATCCTCAACTATCTGGAAGCCATCGTCCGGGTGTACAACCTTTTTGGCCGCCGAGATAATAAATACAAAGCCCGCATCAAGATTTTGGTGAAGGCAGAAGGGCAAAAATTCTTTGATGCGGTCGAAGCGGAGTATCAAAACATCCTCGGCCAAGATGGCGCACCGCATACGATCCCACAAGCGGAATTAGACCGTGTTTCTAAGCATTTTATGCCATTAGCCGGCTACGATCCTGCGCTAAATGCTACTGATTTCATAGCGTCTAAAGTCTCCCGCATCTTGGATGTGGCAGCGCATGATGACGTCGCCTTCACGCGTTGGCTGACCCGCAATGTGCATGCGCACAAGAATCCGAAGCTGCGCGCGGTGACGCTGTCCGTCAAGCGCGTTGGTCAATCGCCAGGTGACGTAACACCAAGCCAAATGGAATTTGCCGCGCAAATCGCTGATCAATTCAGCGCAGGTGAGATTCGCGTGACGCATGATCAAAATCTGCTGCTGCCTTGGGTGAGCTGCGATGCGCTGCCCGAGCTGTGGCGCGCTGCGAAGAAGGCGGGTTTTGCCTCCAGCAATATCGGCCTACTCTCCGACATGATCGCCTGCCCCGGCGGCGATTTTTGCGATTTAGCCAATGCCCGCAGCCTGCCGATTGCCCAGCAGCTCACCGAGCGCTACCAAGATTTAGACGAGCTCGAAGACTTGGGCGACATTGATCTCCACATGAGCGGCTGTATCAATTCTTGCGGCCACCATCACAGCGGCCACATCGGCATTCTCGGTGTGGATAAAGATGGCCAGGAGTGGTATCAGCTGACGCTGGGCGGATCAGACGGCAGCAAGATCAGCGGTGCGTCCGTAGCTGGCAAAGTGGTTGGGCCATCGTTCACCGCCACAGAAATTCCAGATGCGATTGAAGCCGTGCTCACGACCTACAAAGAACTGCGTGAGCCACGCGGCGAGAAATTTGAGCTGTTCATCGACACACTCAAGCGATTAGGCACAGAGCCTTTCAAGGCGGCTGCGAACAGCGTGCGCCACAAAGAAGAAGCAACAGCTTGAGAGGAAGCAACATGCCAAATACTATTGAATTGATAGCACCTCGCGCAGCAAATACGCCGGCTAGTGACCAAAATGAGACTTTAAACGTCTTAAAAATTAGTAATGACAGCGATGTAACTAGCCAAGCCCAGGCGCTCAGCAGCGCAGAAGTGGTTGAGCTGCATTTCCCCGCATTCAGCGATGGCCGCGCCTTCAGCCAAGCCGTGCAATTGCGCAAACGTCTAGGCTTCAAAGGCGATATCCGCGCTACAGGCGATGTGCTGATTGATCAGCTTGTGCAAATGCAGCGCAGCGGTTTCACAAGCGCCGAACTGCGCGAAGACCAAAGCGCGGAGCATGCCGCCAAGCTGCTCACGCATTACAAAGATTTCTACCAAGGCGATGTGGCGAACAGAGCAGCATTTGCTACAGGCAAGCTCGCATGAACGCCATCGCGTTGCATGCCAAACCCTCGGCAGACTTTGACAAAAAAGTAGCCGCTTCACACAACTTGCTGCACAAGGCAGGTGAGCTCTATCAGCCGCTCACGCAAGCCAGCAGCCTTGGTGTGGAAGACATGGTGATTACGCATTTGCTGCACACGCTGGGTGTGAAAAGCGAAGTCTTCGTTTTGCAAACCGGCAAGCTGCACGCGCAAACACTCGATCTGCTCAAAACCATGCAAACCAATTACGGCAGCCAACACGTGATCCGTATCCATGAGCCAGAGCCCCAAGCAGCTGATGCATTTGAAAATGCGAATGGCAAGGATGCGATGTACAAAAGCATCGTGCTACGGAAGGAATGCTGCGATATCCGCAAGATGAAGCCATTGGCCATCGCCTTAGAGGCCAAACGCGCTTGGATCACAGGTTTGCGCAAAGAGCAATCAGATGCGCGAGCCGCCGTGCATGCGATCGACGACAGCAGCGAAAAAGCCAAGATCAACCCCTTGCACGATTGGCTGATCGGCGATGTGTGGCATTACGTGAAAGCGCACAACGTGCCCTACAACGCCTTGCATGATCAGTTCTACCCCAGCATCGGCTGCGAGCCTTGCACAAGAGCTGTAACACTAGGCGAAGACTTCCGGTCAGGCCGCTGGTGGTGGGAAAACGAATCGGCCAAGGAATGTGGGCTTCATGTTTCAGCTGCCTAAAAACCTAAATTCAATACCGGACGCAGAAGGCGCAAAGGTTACGCAGAAGAAATGCCAAAAAGAAAATGCCAAGAGAGTTTTTAATGAATTCAATTGAAGTTTCTGAAAGTTTCACTCCTTTTTTATATTTTTTCTTCTCTGTTTTTTGTGTTTTTTGCGTAACCTTTGCGTCTTCTGCGTCCGGTAGTAAAAATCTTCCTGAGCTGTCACATCAAGAATCGAAATCATGAACGCCCGAACCGAACCCCAGCTTCTCCAACAGCTTTCAAATCAACACCTCAATGCGCTAGAAGAAGAAGCCATCTTTATCCTTCGCGAAGTTGCGGGCAGCTTTGAAAAGCCCACCCTGCTCTTCTCCGGCGGCAAGGATTCGGCTGTGCTGCTTAAGTGCGCTGAAAAAGCTTTCGGAAGCAAACAAAGCCCCTCCGGTAGCGGCAGGCTCCCCTATCCGCTGCTCATGATCGACACTGGCCATAACTACCAAGAAGTCTGTGATTTTCGTGACAAGAGAGCTGCTGAGCTCGGCGCCAAGCTCATCGTGCGCAGCGTGGAAGATTCGATGAAGCGCGGCACGGTG
>JAYWHR010000022.1:0-15494 GCA_043777675.1 Comamonadaceae bacterium
TGCATCCGCCAGAAACCTTTTCATTCGTCGCCTTGGAAGTGCACTGGCTTGGCGCATGGCATGCAGGCTGGCTTTACTACCCTCACCCAGAAACAAAAATCACTCACTTCCAAAGCCGCAGCGTGATGGAGTTGATTTTGCCTAAGCTCAAAGGCTTGGAAACGGGCACCCAACTCAGCGTGCGTTGCCCTGCAAAGAGCGTGGGCTTGTCTGCAGGGCGATAATCGTTGCATGTTTCGTACAAAGAATAAAACACTGGCCGCATGGCTCACCTTCCTGGGCGGCCCACTGGGCTTACATCGCTTCTACCTGCATGGGATATTTGATTGGATCGGCTGGTTGATGCCCATCCCGACAGCGCTTGGCATCTACGGCATTCAGCGCGTACAACAGCTGGGGCAAGACGATATGCTCAGCTGGCTGTTGATCCCCTTGCTCGGCTTCACCATTGCAGCTTGTGCGCTCACAGCGATCGTGTATGCACTTTCGACGCCTGAGAAGTGGAATGCGAAATTCAATCCGGCATTAGATGCTGAAGCCAAGCCTGGACAAACCAATTGGTTCACTGTGGCGGCCATGGTTGTCTCTCTGATGATTGGCGCTGCTGTACTCATGGCGAGTATTGCTTTTAGCTTTCAGCGTTACTTTGATTATCAGATTGAGGCTTCTCGGAAGATTTCTCAGTAGATTTTTGATTGCGACAGACGGTGTGAGTTTGCACCGTTGCGCTTTGGGTATCCCCCTCCGCGAATGTCCTCCGGCTGGCGCTGCGCGCGTGACTCCCCCTTTATTTCGCTGCGGTGGATACCCAAATCACAACGCCACAAACGCATAGCTTGTTGGCCGCTCTAAGAATTTTTGCACTCTAAAAGTAATCGCCGCCGGCTGTGGTTGGGCTATCCCCCGCAGCGAAATAAAGGGGGAGCCCCAGGCGAAGCCCAAGGCGGAGGACATTCGCGGAGGGGGATAGCCCAACCGCAGTCGGCTCGCACAAATTTCTGAACGCAAATCGCAAATCGCAAATCGCAAACATTTAAGCAAAAAAGAGCATCTAGCCGGCACGAACTATGCGCGAACAGCTATCAAATAAATAGCAACTTAAACCGGCAAAGCCGTTGTAGATTTCACGCTATCGAGCATGAAGCTCGTCTTGCAATCTTGCACACTCGGATGCTTGAGCAGCGTATCCATCACAAAGCGCGAGTAGGCGGCCATATCGCGCACCACCACTTTGAGCAAGTAATCCATCTCGCCAGTGAGCGCAGCGCATTCGGTCACTTCTGGCCAGATTTGCACCGCTGTGCGGAAGAGATCCATCGGATTGCGTTTGTGGCTTTCGGTGTGTTTCTCGAGGCGCACATTGATATAGGCCACGAGCCCCAAGCCGACGCTGGTGGGTTTGACGAGTGCCACGTAGCGATCAATGATGCCCGTCTCTTCCATTCGCTTGACGCGACGCAGCACGGCGCTGGGCGACAAGGCTACTTCGCCGGCGATCACGTCGTAGGTAGCGCGACCATCTCGCTGCAATATGCGCAAAATGGCCGAATCTAGCTTGTCAAGTGCATCCATACTTTGTATTTTGCATGAAAACTGCAAAAATGCGAGATTAAAAGCTCGAATTTGCAGGAAATTTGATCTTCTAAGCTTTTATATTCAAACGATTGATAGATGAAGATTGGAGCAAGGTATGACGACTTTGGATAAAGCCACAGACAACCCCATGGGCACCGCCGGATTTGAATTCATTGAATACGCCGCGCCCGATCCAAAGGCGATGGGCGAATTGTTTGAGCGCATGGGCTTCAAACCGATTGCCAAGCATCGCCACAAAGCCGTGACGCTCTATCGCCAAGGCGGGATCAATTTCATCATCAATGCCGAGCCAGATTCATTTGCGCAGCGCTTTGCGCGCTTGCATGGGCCGAGCATTTGCGCGATTGCGTTTCGCGTCAATGATGCAAAGTTTGCGCATGAGCGCGCCGTGAGCCTGGGCGCATGGAGCTACGCGGCCACCGCAGGCCCGGGCGAACTGAACATCCCAGCCATTAAAGGCATTGGCGACAGCGTGATTTACTTTGTCGACAAATGGCGCGGCAAGAATGGCGCAAAAGAGGGCGATTTAGGCAACATCAGTTTCTTTGACGTGGATTTTGAGCCGCTTCCTCACATCACCGCCGCAGATCTCAACCCACCCGGCCACGGCCTGACCTATATCGACCACTTAACGCACAACGTGCATCGTGGCCGCATGAATGAATGGTCAGAGTTTTATGAGCGCTTGTTTAACTTCCGCGAGGTGCGTTACTTTGATATCGAAGGCCAAGCCACCGGCGTCAAAAGCAAAGCCATGACGAGCCCTTGCGGGCAGATTCGTATTCCGATCAACGAAGAGGGTAATGAGAAGGCTGGGCAGATCACAGAATATTTGGATCGCTATCGGGGCGAAGGCATTCAGCACATTGCAATGGGCTCGACGCATTTGTATGACACGGTAGATGCGCTGCAAATGGCGGGTGTGAAGCTCTTGCAAACGAGTGAAACCTACTATGAGCTCCTGCCAAAACGCATCCCCGGTCATGGCGAAGATGTAGAAGGCCTCAAGAGCCGAAATATTTTGGTCGATGGCAACAAAGATGAGTTGCTGCTGCAAATTTTTAGCGAAAACCAACTTGGCCCGATCTTCTTTGAATTCATCCAACGCAAGGGCAATGAAGGTTTTGGTGAAGGAAACTTTAAAGCGCTGTTTGAGACGATGGAGCTTGATCAAATCAAGCGCGGTGCTTTGAACGTGTGAGGTCTTGGAGAAACGTAGCATGGCGTTGTTGCGAAGACTTGTCGTAGCGATGCTACTGTCTGTGTCTTCGCGCCTAGCCCTGCAACGTTTTCGAAAACCCGTGATGTATTGGTTCTCATAAGGAAAAGCCATGGCAGTGCCACCGGTCATCTACGGCAGCAGTGATCGCCCGCCGCGTGGCGACTACGCACGCGCGCGTTCGGACTACACCTGCGATCAAAACTTCGCGGCTTACACGGCAGATGATCACAATACATGGCGAAAGCTTTATGCGCGGCAAACCGCTCTATTGCCGGGACTCGCAGCGCAAAGGTTCGTTGATTTGCTGCCACAACTTGATGCCGCTGAGAGTATTCCGCGCTTTGAAGATATCAACGCCAAGCTCTTGCCAGCGACTGGCTGGCAGCTCGTGGGCGTGCCGGGGCTGATTCCTGAAGTGCCGTTTTTCACGCTGCTGGCGAACCGGAAATTCCCTGTCACCGATTGGATTCGCACGCCAGCAGAGATGGATTACGTCGTTGAGCCCGATATCTTTCACGATCTGTTTGGCCATGTGCCGCTGCTGTTTGATCGCGCTTATGCTGATCACATCGCCGCCTATGGACAAGGCGCATTGAAGGCGCATGCACTGGAGCAAAGCGATGCAAGTTGCAAAGCTGCGGTGGAGCATTTATCGCGCTTGTATTGGTACACGATTGAATTCGGTTTGCAACGTGAGGGCGAAGAAGTGCGGGCGTATGGCGCAGGCATCTTGAGTAGCCCTGGCGAACTATTCCACAGCGTGCAATCGCCTGCGCCTGAGCGCCTACCGCTGACCAACCCGCAAGAGCTGCTGCGCTGTATGGCATCCAATTACAAAATCGACACGTATCAATCGCAGTATTTCGTGATTGAGAATTTTGAGGCATTGCTTTTTCTCACTGCGCCTGATTTCACACCTTACTACCGTGAGTTAGCGTCTCGTTGAGCGCGCAACACATCGCCTTGTGTGATGCATTGCTGGCGCACAGACTCGTGTCCTTTGCCTTTGTAGGTGAGCATGTAGTTGCGGTAGGCATTGCTTTGATAGGGGTCGCTGATCATGTAGCCGACTCTGTCTTGGCACAAGCCATTTTTGCAATCTTTGAGCGTTGCGCCATAGATCACGCGGCCGTCTCGCGTGATGCCGGGGAAGGCGCTGGCGGTGAGTTCAAAGTCTTGCCCAGTCGCACGGCCTTGTAGTTCGAAAGGAGCGATATTGAAGGGGCGCTGCAATTGCCGGCTGTACCAAACAGCTTGGCCTTGGTATTCCCAAGCGAGATCGGCAGCTTGCGCTTTCATTTCGCCGGCTGCTGGCTGAGAAAACCCGAAGATCGCTTTACCACTGGAGAAATCAAAAGCCTCTTTTATGTCACAGCTTTTCCCACGCTCGCCAAAACCAAAAATCCGCATCGTTTGTTTGCCCTGCACGGGCGTTTGCGGCAGTGCGGCGAACTCCGTGCCATCGACACTGATCATGGGCAGGGCATAGAGCGGCCCATCTTGCACGATACGTTCGCGGCAGTGAAACACCGGGCCGGTATCGGCCGTGATGCGATGGCGCTGGGTGTCAACTTCAATCGTGCGGCTGACGAGCGCGCCCTCGCCTTGCGTTTGTGAATCGCCACTGGCGTTCGGCCAAGACAGTGAGCGAATGCGGATGTGGCCACTCTTGGCTGAAGGCAACTCAGCGGCTGCTGCATAAAAGCCATCCATGCCGCCGCGAAACACGGGGCGTGGTGAATTTTGAGACGAAAATCGCCTGTTGCCGGCACTATCACTGCGCACGATGCTCTCAAAAGTATAGTGATCACCATTCGTATCAACCAAATAGCGCCAACTTCCTTGCACCGGAAAGGCTTCATTTTTGAGCGGTGTGGGAATCGCGCGAACGATCTGCCCATCTGCAGACAGTTCAATCAAACTCACCTCGCCAAGCCGCTGCCCCGAGTAGCTGCGCAAGATGTAGCGGCCATCGGGGCTCACACGCTCATAAGCACCCAGCGCGACGGTCGCCCGGCCATAGGCATCGGTTTGCGTGCCAGCGATGCTTGATGGCAGCTCTGCGAATTGATGCGCCGCAATGCAAGCTTCTGAATCCGTTTTTTCTGCGTTTTTAGACAAGATTTGGCCAGTAGCCGGCATAGATACTGCGCAAGACGCTATTAAATAAATAGCAAACTGAACGGATCGCAAAGACATCATGGTTGCGTGCGGCGCTGATCAAGGCTACTCACCCATGCACTCCACGGCATCGCGCCGACGATGGCGTGCGGATGAATGCCATGCGCGTTGATCACAAACGACGTGGGGAAATGCCGCAGCGCGTCACGCCTGACCAATTGCTCAGAACACAGGGGCCGGCTGTTATCCAGTGGCGAGACAAGCGGTGGCGTGGCTAGATCCATCTCTTGCAGCGCCTTGCTGTTGTGTGAAGCAGGAAGGCTATGGCGAGCCTCGCGCACTTGAATGAGCTCTTTGTCTGGCAAGCGCATATCGTGCAAAACCACAAAATCCAACCCCGCCGCTGCAGCCGCTCGTGAAGCGATTGCAGCATTGTGCACGGAATACACCATGCGCGGCGACCAGACATAGACAAGCGTGCCGCGCTGCTGGGCTTGACTTTGAAGATGCTGCAGATTTTTATCGTCAAAACATGCATCGTTTTGCGCTCTAGCCGGCATGTTTACTGCGCAAGCTGCTATTAAAAATAGAGTGGTTAGCACGCGCATACCACTTGCCTCAAGCCGCCCAACCCAGCATGTCAAGCAACTGCGCAGGCTGATCGACTACCGCATCCGCGCCCCAGCTGTGTACGGCATGCTCGCCCAGATACCCCCAATTGGCAGCAATCGTGGCCATGCCGGCAGCGCGGCCAGATTCAATATCACGCTTATCGTCGCCCACATACCAGCAGCGCTTCGGGTCTATGCCTGCCATGCGAGCCGCAGCGAGCACTGGCTCAGGGTGCGGCTTGGTATGCGGCGTGGAATCGCCGCTGATCACGGCAGCTGCGCCATGCAAGAGCGGCATTTGCACCACCAGTGGATTGGTGAAGCGCTGAGATTTGTTGGTCACGATACCCCAAGGCATACGCTTGTCCTTGATGACGGCAAGCAAATTTTCTACACCATCAAAAGCAAATGTTCTCTCAGTGAGGTTGCGCTCATAGTTCACATAAAACTCTTCACGAAGCGCTTCGTAATCCGCATGATCGGGCTTCATCTCAAACGCAATCTGTAGCATCCCTCGCGCACCCGCGCCAGCCATCGGGCGATAGCGCTCATAAGCGATTGATGGCAATCCACGATCTGTGCGCAGCTTGTCCGCCGCTGCAGCAAGATCCGGGGCACTGTCGATCAGCGTGCCGTCGAGGTCAAAGAAAATGGCTTGAGGGGCAAAGAGAGTGGACATTATTGAGGTGGGATTTAAGACCATTTTCAGCACCTAGCCGGCATGAAATAAGCGCATCGTGCTATGAAAATAATAGCTAATCAAGGAAGTCGGTGCGTAGCCATCATGTAGTTCACGCTGGTGTCTTGATTGTGCCAATAACGCCCGGTGATCGGGTTGTGTTGCAGCCCGCGCAGCTCGTGTTCGGATAAGCCCGCTTCACGTATATCGCGCAACAACTCGCTCGGCCTGATGAATTTGGCGTAATCATGCGTGCCGCGCGGCAGCATATTGAGCACATATTCTGCGCCCACCACTGCAAGCAGCCAAGCCTTGGGATTGCGATTGATGGTGGAGAAAAACACCCATCCGCCGGGCTTGACCAGCTGTGCACAAGCGCGCACGATGGAGGCTGGCTCAGGCACATGTTCCAGCATCTCCATGCAAGTCACCACATCGTATTGGCTAGGCCGCTCCAGCGCCAAATCTTCGGCGCTGATCTCGCGGTAAGCCACGTTAGGTGTTTCCGCTTCAATTGCATGAAGTTGCGCCACTTTGAGCGCCTTGCCTGCCAGATCAATACCGAGCACATTCGCACCCTGCCGAGCCATGGAATCGGCTAAGATGCCGCCGCCACAGCCGACATCGAGCACTGTTTTGTCCCTCAAAGGGGCGAGTGAATTGATCCAATCGAGGCGCAGCGGATTGATAGCATGCAGAGGCTTGAATTCCCCCGTTTTATCCCACCAGCGATGCGCCAGAGCGGAGAATTTTGCGAGTTCAGCAGGATCTGCGTTGGGTTGCGAAGTTTGCTGTGATTCTTTTGAAAGGGTCATGGCTTAGATTGTCGAGGAGTTTTTGAGCCTGAGCCAATTTGCGGCTCAATTGACCACACCGACTTGTCGCAAGCCCATCTTCTGCGCCAGCGCGGTCATCGTCACCACCAAAGCGTAAGGGGTGTTGGGCTCAGGGGTGATATGAATTTCTGGTTGGCGTGGCGAGAGCGCGGCAGTCTTCATCAGCTCATCCAGCGTGGCCTCGGACGTGATCAACTCGCCATTCCAGCGCACAAAGCCAGCTGCATCGATTTGCACGCGCACGAACTCGGGCTGTGAATTGCTGCTGGCTGAGGGCATATCCAACGGCACGGCATGCAATTGCATCGGGATCGTGATGATCAGCATCACCAAGAGCACGAGCATCACATCAATCAGTGGCGTGGTGTTCATCTCGACCATGGGCTGGGCTTCGTTGCTCTGGGTACGGGTGTTGTACAGCGAGGAGGGATAGAGCTTCATGGTTTATCGCTTTGGCGCAGACAGGGGCGCGGAGGCTGGGCTGGGCTCGGCCAGCAGGCTAATCTGCGCGAAGCCAAAGCCTTGTGCCATGTCGATCACGGGCGCAATGGCGCTGTAGGGCGCATCGCCATCGGCGCGGATGTGCAGTTGCACGCGCTGCTGGGAGTTAGCGCCTGGGGGCAGCGGGGCGATTTGCTCTGAGAGCGCTTGCACATCTGGGAGAAAAAAATCGTTCAAAAACAATTGCCCCGCTGCATTGATGCTGATGATCACGTAATCGCCGCTGGTGTCTTGTTGTTGAGCCGTCTGCACCGGCAGACGCAAATTGATGCTAGCGCTGACGACGGGCACGGTGAGCAAAAAAATGATGAGCAAGACCAGCATCACGTCCACCAAGGGCGTGGTGTTGATCTCAGCGAGCCAATCTTCGTCATCTCCATCCGGGTTTTGCAAGGAGAGCGCCATTTACTTGTCCTCGTGTTTTTCAGTGGCAAGCAAGACGATGTGCAAATTCGCTCCAAAGCTGCGCATGCTCTCCATGGCAAGCTTGTTTTTGCGCAGCAACCAGTTGTAGCCAAACACGGCTGGCACGGCCACCGCTAGGCCAATGGCCGTCATGATCAGCGCTTCGCCCACCGGGCCAGCCACGCGATCAATGGAGGCTTGGCCGCTGGCGCCGATTTTGATGAGCGCGGAATAGATCGCCCAGACTGTGCCGAAGAGGCCGACGAAAGGTGCTGTGGAGCCAATGGTAGCGAGCAGGGCCAAGCCATCTTGCATGCGGGTTTGCACACGGGACAGTGCGCTCTCGATGGCGCGGATCAGCCAAGTGTCGTAATCCACGCGCGGCTTGAGGGCGGCGTATTGGCGCACGGCATCTGCGCTGCTGTCGCTCACGAATTTGAGGGGGTTGTCTGCGCCGAGCTTGGCCAGATTCACACCCACGGTCGTGATGTTGTCAAACGCATGGTGGGCTTGTTGGGTATGTGCTTGCATCTTTCGCAGCTCTAAATATTTGCGCACGATCACCGCCCAACTGGCGACGCTCATGATGATGAGCAAAAGCAAGCAAAGCTTAGCCACCCAATCGCCTTGCGCCCAGACTGCGCCGAGGCCATACGGGTTAGCGGCTTGCTGGGCGGCTTGGGTGGCCGCTGCAGAGACGGCTTGCGTTGCCGTGCTCAGCTGGGTGGAGATCGTTTGCGCTTGGGCAGATGAAATAAAAATCATTTTGCACATTTCCCTTCAAGAGTACGTTTGGCGAGCGAGAAAATATTCATCAAGCCACCGGTGCTGGTTTCGTTTATTTTGTTCTCACCGCCTTGAGCGGCGGCATCTTTGAGACAGTCGAGATGTTTAGCGCTGTCGATGCCTTGTTCAAGCTTATCAGGGCGCTCACGGCGCAATTGCTCGTTGGCCATCTCAGAGATGCTGCGGCGAGGCAATGCATTGGGAGGCGTGTTGGGATAGGCGCGCGGCAGATTCAAATTGAGCTGCGGGCGCGGGGCAGAGCTGGCGGCTGCGGGGGGGATCACAGCGAGCGGGGGGTTGGAGACGATGCCTGGCGTACCGGATGTTGCGCCCGTTGCAGAGCCCGTTGCAGCACCTGTTGCACCGCCTGTCGTGGAGCCCGTGGCCGATCCTGCGGGCGAACCGGTTGGTGAACCCATTGGAGCGCCCGCTGCTGCGCCGATGGGTGCGCCGGCATTGGGTGTTGCGCTGGCGGCAGGGTTGGCTGTAGGTGCGTTGTTCATTGGAACGGATGCGCTAGGTGCGGAGGGCGCGCTTGCACTGGCCGGAGCGGTGTTTGTGTTGCTTGGCGCGGCTTCGATTGCGGCGGCTGGTGCTGGAGGTGCGACTGGAGCAGGGGCTGGTTGAACTGCGACTGCAGGCGGACGCGGAACGGGTGCTGGTGCTGGTGCTGGTGCTGGTGCTGGCGGCGCCGGCACGGGTGCAGGTGGTGGCGTGGGCTGCGGCACAGGAGCTGGTGCAGGCGCTGGCGCGGTAACGGGCGCGGAGATTGGCGCAGGAGCGGGCGCGGGGATAGGTGCGGAGATAGGTACGGATACCGTTGCAGGCGTTGGCGTTGGCGTTGGCGCAGGAGGGCCCGCAGGGATGGGCAGCGGCTCAGGGGCAGGGATACTTTGGGGCGCTTCCAATATCGGCTCTTCGCGCACGCGAATCGGCGCGTCTACTGCGGCCGCGCTGGCCGTTGCTGCTGGCACGGGCTGGGCAGCTGCAGCTTGAGCGCGTTTGCGAGAGGGCTTGAATGCGGGTAATTGGCTGGTGGTTTGTAGCGGTGTGCTGGCCTCTAGGGTGAGCGTGGGCAGGCTGAGCTGTGTGCTGCTTCTCAAGCTGCGCTGCTGCGTGATGCCGCGCTGAAGAGGCGCAAGCGCTGGCTGCAAAGTGGGCGGCACAGGCGCAGCAACGCTGTCCATTGGGTCCTGCCCCGGCTTGCTATTGGCGGATGCCGCCGGCGTGGCAGGCCGAAATATCTGCACCACCACTTGAGAGATGATGCGCTGCACCGGCCAATACAGGTTGATCAACCACAGGGCGAGCACATGCGCCAACAGCACGGCCAACCAGACCTCACGCCGGGAGCGCGATGCGGGATACTGGGCTTGGAAGAGCTTGGCCATAGGTGATGTGATTTTCAAGCTGAATCGTCGCACAGATTTGCGTCTGTCACGGCCAAGCTTGCGTATACAGTTGTACGCCTCAAAGCCGTAAAATTCGGGTTATTACTGAGCCGCACCGGCTCAACAAGCCCAGCCGCTCACATGCTCACCACTTTTCCCGGCACAGTCGCCCTGCCTGCCCCCAAAACTGCCCAGCTCCTGCGCCATGCGCAAAACACCGCACCGAGCATCATCGCGCTTCACACGCAATGGGTGCATTGGGTGCAAACCTCGGGCGATGCGCTCGATGCCGCCACGCACGCCAAGCTCGCCGCACTGCTCACCTACGGCGAACCGGCTCCCACGCAGGCAGCAGGCCAACTCATCGTCGTGATGCCGCGCTTGGGCACAGTCTCGCCTTGGGCATCGAAGGCGACGGACATTGCGCGTAACTGCGGCTTGCCAATTCGCCGCGTTGAGCGCGTCATGCATTTGCAGGTGGAGCTGGCCAGCGGCTTGTTCAAGACATCATCGCTCAGCGCCGAGCAGCTCCAAGCCATTGCGGCTCTCGTGCACGACCGCATGACGGAATCCATCGCTTTTGACGCGCAGGCCGCAGAAAAGCTCTTTCAAGACGTGGCCAGCAAGCCGATGCAGACGGTGGACTTGGCTAGCTCTGGCCGCGCCGCCTTAGAACAAGCCAACAAGCAATTCGGCTTGGCTTTGGCCGAAGACGAAATCACCTACTTGCTCGATGCCTTCACACAGCTGAGCCGCAACCCGACCGACGTTGAGCTGATGATGTTTGCGCAAGCCAACAGCGAGCATTGCCGCCATAAAATTTTCAATGCGCAGTTCACGATTGATAGCGAGCGCCAAGAAAAATCGCTTTTCGGCATGATCCGCAACACGCATGCCCTTGCACCGCAATACAGCGTGGTGGCGTACAGCGACAACGCTGCGGTGATGGAAGGCGGCATCGCAGAGACTTTTTATGCGAAATTTGAAGGCAAATCGGCAGATAGCCGGCATGAAATAAGCGCTAGCAGCTATCAAAAAGAGAGTAAGCTGCGCCACGTGTTGATGAAGGTAGAAACGCACAACCACCCCACGGCGATTAGCCCCTTCCCCGGTGCAAGCACAGGCGCCGGCGGCGAAATTCGCGACGAAGGCGCCACTGGCCGAGGCGCGCAGCCCAAAGCAGGATTGACGGGTTTCACCGTATCCAAATTAATTGGGGTCAGAACCCAATTAATTTCTGACGGCAGCGCCAATGACGAAATTAATTGGGTTCTGACCCCAATTAATTTTCCGTCGCACCTAGCCACCCCTTGGCAAATCATGACCGAGGGCCCGCTTGGCGGCGCGGCCTTCAACAACGAATTCGGCCGCCCCAACTTGGCAGGTTATTTCAGAAGCTTTGAGCAAACCATCGCTGGCACAAACTGGGGCTATCACAAGCCCATCATGATCGCGGGCGGCATCGGCACGATTGATGCGGATTTAACGCGCAAGATCGAATTCCCAGCCGGCTCGCTGCTGATTGCGCTCGGCGGCCCCGGCATGCGCATCGGCATGGGCGGCAGCGCGGCCAGCTCGATGGCCTCGGGTGCGAACGCCGCAGAATTAGATTTTGATTCCGTGCAACGCGGCAACCCAGAGATTGAGCGCCGCGCACAAGAGGTGATCAATCAATGCTGGCGGCTCGGCAAGGCCAATCCTATTCTCGCCATTCACGATGTTGGCGCAGGCGGCCTCTCCAACGCCTTCCCCGAACTCGTCAACGACGCAGGCCGTGGCGCTATCTTTGATCTGAGCGCCATCCCGCTGGAAGAAACCGGCATGGCACCGAAAGAGATTTGGTGCAACGAAAGCCAAGAGCGCTATGTGATGGCGATTGCGCCGGATTCTTTGGAGCAATTCAAAGCCATTTGCGAACGCGAGCGCAGCCCGTTTGCTGTGGTGGGCAAAGTGATTGAAGAGCGGCATCTCGTCGTCGCCGGCGAAGAAAAAGCCGTCGATATGCCCATGAGTGTGTTGCTCGGCAAAACTCCGAAGATGCACCGTGATGTGAAGACAGTACAGCGCGAATTCAAACCCATGGATTTAACGGGTGTCAGTCTGCAAGACGCCGTAGTCCAAGTGCTGAGCCACCCCACGGTGGCCAGCAAACGCTTCCTGATTACCATTGGCGACCGCACCGTGGGCGGGCTCACGCACCGCGATCAAATGGTCGGCCCGTGGCAAGTGCCCGTGGCCGATTGCGCTGTGACGCTCGCGGATTACGCAGGGTTCGCAGGCGAGGCCTTCAGCATGGGCGAGCGCACGCCGCTGGCGATTTGGAGCGCTGCCGCAGCAGCGCGCATGGCAGTCGCTGAGAGCATCACCAATTTGCTAGCCGCGCCGATGGAGCTGAAAAAAGTCAAACTCTCCGCCAACTGGATGGCGGCTTGCGGCGAGAGCGGCGAAGATGCCAAGCTCTACGAAGCTGTCAAAGCGATTGGCATGGAGTTGTGCCCTGCGCTTGGGATCAGCATTCCCGTGGGCAAAGATTCGCTCTCCATGCGCTCGCAGTGGAAGGATGCGCAAGGAGAACACAAAGTCGTCTCCCCTGTCTCCCCCATCATCAGCGCTTTCGTGTCTTTAGCGGACGTGCGAGGTACGCTCACGCCCCAACTCAACCGCGATGAATTTGATTCCACGCTCATCTTGATTGATCTAGGGCACGGCAGCAAACGCATGGCCGGCTCCGTGCTCGCACAGGCGCTGAATCAAGAAGGCACGGAAGTGCCAGATTTGCACAGCGCAGACGATTTGAAAAACCTCGTCAATGCCATCAATGCATTGCGAGCCGATAAAAAACTCCTCGCCTATCACGACAAGAGTGATGGCGGGCTTTTGGCCTGCGTAGCTGAGATGGCCTTTGCAGGCCAGGTCGGCGTGAGTTTAAACATCGACATGCTACTTGTAGAAGGCGATGGCATCTCGGACAGCCGCGCGGAATATGGCGATAGCAAAAATTGGGCCACGCAGGTGAGCGCGCGCCGCGAAGAGCTATCTCTCAAAGCGCTGTTCAACGAAGAGCTGGGCGTGGTCATCCAAGTGCGAACCGAAGAGCGCAACGCCATCATGCAAACGCTGCGCGAGCACGGCCTCTCCAAACACAGCCACTTCATCGGCAAGACCCGCCCAGAGCATGCCGCGCTGCAAGATGGCAAAGGCGAGCTCTCCATCTGGCGCGACACGAAAAAAGTGTTTTCTGCCAAGCTGCAAGACCTGCATCAGGTGTGGGACTCGGTGAGCTGGCGCATCGCACAGGGCCGAGACAACCCCGCCTGCGCAGACGCCGAACACGCCGCGATTGGCGATCCTGCCAACCCCGGTCTGCACATACATTTACCTGAAGTTTTAAAGCAAAAAGTGCATATTGCCGGCATAGAATATGCGCAAGTTGCTATGAATTCAGGAGCGATTGATTCTTCACCTGCTGTCCACACCCAACGCCCCAAAGTCGCTATCCTGCGCGAACAAGGCGTGAACTCCCACATCGAAATGGCCTACTGCTTCGATCAAGCAGGCTTCGAAGCCTTCGACGTCCACATGACAGATCTTCAGACCGGCCGCGTCAACCTAAAGAACATGCAAGGCTTGGTAGCTTGCGGCGGCTTCAGCTATGGCGACACTTTAGGCGCAGGCATCGGCTGGGCACGCAGTATTACTTTCAACTCTATGCTGCGCGAGCAATTTGAA
Organism: Comamonadaceae bacterium; assembly: GCA_043777675.1. GTDB lineage: Bacteria > Pseudomonadota > Gammaproteobacteria > Burkholderiales > Burkholderiaceae_C > JANMDU01. The sequence continues at coordinate 13,878 of JAYWHR010000022.1, forward strand.
GCCTTCTTCAAAAGAGACAATAGCTTTGGCCTGGGCGTATGCAACGGCTGCCAAATGTTTGCTGAGCTGGCAGACATCATTCCCGGTGCGCAAGACTGGCCGCGCTTCACCCACAACACCAGCGCACGCTTCGAAGCGCGCCTGTCGATGGTTGAAGTGCTACCCTCCCCCAGCCTCTTCTTCGCAGGAATGGAAGGCGCAAGACTGCCGATTGCCATCGCTCACGGCGAAGGCTTCGCCAATTTCAACCAACGCGGCAATGCTTCAAAAGTCATCCCAGCGATGCGCTTCACAGACAACCACGGCGCAGCTACAGAGCAATATCCGTTCAACCCCAACGGCAGCCCCAATGGCCTGACCGCAGTCACCACGCAAGACGGCCGCTTCACGGCCATGATGCCTCACCCCGAGCGCGTTTTCCGCAACGTACAAATGAGCTGGACAGATACCAAAATGGGCGATATCAACGCCCACAGCCCCTGGATGCAGATGTGGCGCAATGCGCGGGAGTGGGTGAAATAAGCGTTGGTAGCGAAAGGCGGAGCGCGGAAATTGGGGTCGGATCACAATTCAGGAAGGTAGCTGCCCCAGAGCGAGATAACTTCAAGACGAAATTGTGCTCCGACCCCAATTTCCGTGATCCACCTTTCGCGGCGCTCGCCGACTTTTTCGTTCTACCAGTTGTACCTGCGGCCTAGCGTAGGGCAGTCGTCTCGTAAACTTTTTTGAAAACACACGCGATGGCGGTATCGGTGAATTCAAGATGGCCTCCGCGCGCCTTCCAAAAAAATTTCCAATCCAACCACCCAACGCTCTCCGCATCAAACACTGCTGGGGTTCTATGAGATAGCTTACATTTTCAATAGTATTTGACTATGCGACGTACACCTCTCCTTTGGCCATCAACAACCACTCCCATCAGTGAAATTGATGGTATCAAGAACCTCTATGCACATTTGTCTGGGTTGATATCCAGCGTAGACGCATGGGAAGCGGGTCTGCTCCTTTACCAAACTGCAAAGCAGCCTCCACCGACAATCTCGCGAACAATTGCAAATCGCTGGAAATTCATTGCTTGCAACGAGTGTGTATTTGAGCTTTTTCACCTACGCTCACGTATGGCGAAAATCCAATCTGTTCAGCTACGCAAATGTCCCTCAATACGGTCTTGGGTCGATATTGACATGCTGCGCAGCGCTCGTAAGCATTTAGATGAAGCCTTTCCCTACGTTGAGGCTTTCAGGCATGCAATTGCACATTCAGGTGAAAATGAATCTCATCCAGAGGTTCACGCACCAAGCGGAGTGCCCGCTCTTACGGGCTTCCGAGAACCAGATGTGTTTAGTAAGCACTACCAAGGTCAATTGTGTCGCCTTGAAATGACAGATAGCTCACTACAAAAGATCATTGGCTTCGTAGATGAGTATTTGGCTGGCTTTTCTAACGCTTTCACTGAACTTGAACGTCAAGGGCATCTTGATTAGCGTTATTAGCTTCACTTACCAAGTCCGCTACAGGCCACGACTGTGATTGGGTTGTCTCACGAAGCGAAGTAAAGGGGGAATTCGGGCGCAGCCCGAAGGAGGACAGCCGCGAAGTGGGACAGCCCAAGCGCAG
>JAYWHR010000023.1:0-54685 GCA_043777675.1 Comamonadaceae bacterium
CCATTTCCGTGTGTAGTTAAATGCTACTGTTGGAAATAATCTATCTTTTTGTTAGTTCTATAGTGTTCTTAGACCCGGTAATTTTGACAGTCATTTACAAAAATTGAGGGTAAACACTGAGATTAAACCGGCTCAGCCGCCATCTCAATGCCCAATTGCTCACACACATTGCGCAGCGTGGCTTGGAGTTGCGCGTTGGTTGCTTTGAGCAGTACGACGTCGTTCTCCAGCTTGGTGAGCCGCCCCAAGCTGTCATCGGTGGGAATAAAGGCGCTTGCCGATGCCGATAATGCGGTGATGTCTACCTCGCCGCAGAGTAAATGCGCCCAGCGGTGCTCGCGTGAGCCGGGCATTTTTGGCAGTTTCACGACGCTTTGCAGCCCACCTTCCTCGCCGCGCTTTTGCAGGTCCTCGAGCATGGCTTCCACAGCAGCGCTGTCGACAAATTTTGTCCAGCGATCGCCATTGGTGCGCAGCTCAGCGGGCGTTTGCGGGCCGCGCAGCATGAGCAAGCCCAAAATTGCACCTTGATCGTCTGTGACTTTCAAGCCGCGATAGACGTTATGCTCAAAGCGCGGCACGCGGCTGGAGCTGGCTTCAAACACCAAGCTGCGGGCTTTAAGCGCATCCAGTGCCGCGCGTGCATCGTCATCGGAGACTTCCATGATCGGGTCACGGCTGGTTTTTTGGTTGCAGCCGATCACAAGCGCGTTGAGCGAGAGTGGGTAGCTGTCGGGCACGGTGCGGGCTTTTTCCATGAGCGTGGCGAGCACGCGGGCTTCAATAGGTGTTAACGTTTTCATGATCCCCGAGGATAATCGACAGGAATGAAAAATATCGTCATCTTGATCTCTGGCGGTGGCTCGAATATGGCGGCCATCGTGAAAACTGCACATATTGAGCACTGGCAGGCGACGCTGGGAGCACGCATCGCGGCAGTCATCAGTAACAGAGCTGATGCCAAGGGGTTGCAGTTTGCTGCTGCCCAGGGTATTGCCACGCGCGTACTGGATCACAAGGCTTTTAAAAGTCGTGAAGCTTTCGACGCAGATTTAGCCTCTTGTATCGATGAATTTTCGCCCGATCTCGTGGTGCTTGCTGGCTTCATGCGAATTCTCACACCGGACTTCGTCAATCGCTACGCTAGGCGCTTGATCAATATCCATCCATCGCTACTCCCCGCATTCTCCGGCTTGCAAACGCATGAGCGTGCGATCCTAGCCGGCTGCAAATTTGCCGGTGCAACGGTGCATGAAGTCACGGCTGAGCTCGATCACGGACCGATTTTGGCCCAGGCTGTCGTGCCCGTTTTCCATGACGATGATGCAAACGCGCTCGCTGCACGCGTGCTGACACAGGAGCATGTGATTTATCCGGCGGCTGTCAAAGCTTGCCTGCTAGCGCAAGGGAAATGATCTAGGCGCGTAAAGCGAGTTGAGTCGCCAAACCAATGTAGCTAGCCGGCGTCATGGCCAGCAGGCGCGCTTTATCAGCCTGCGGAATCTCCAGCGAGCCGATCAACGCGTGCAAATCTTCTTTGCGCACCACTTTACCGCGTGTGACTTCTTTAAGCTTTTCATAGGCATCAGCCACGTTATAGCGCCGCATCACGGTTTGGATAGGCTCTGCCAGCACTTCCCAGCTGGCATCCAGATCCGAGGCCAAGGCTTCTTCGTTGAGTTCCAGCTTGTTCAAGCCCACGAGCAGAGATTGATACGCGAGCACGGCATAGCCCAGCGCCACGCCCATGTTGCGCAGAACGGTGCTATCGGTCAAATCGCGTTGCCAGCGGGAGATGGGCAGTTTTTCTGAGAGATGGCGCAACAATGCGTTTGCCAAGCCCAAATTGCCTTCGGCGTTTTCAAAATCAATCGGGTTGACTTTATGCGGCATGGTTGAGGAGCCGATCTCGCCAGCTTTCAGGCGCTGCTTGAAATAGCCTACCGAGATGTAGCCCCACACATCGCGGGCGAAATCGATCAAGATCGTGTCAGCGCGAGCGACTGCATCAAACAACTCGGCCATGTAATCGTGCGGCTCGATCTGGATGCTGTAGGGCTGGAAGGTGAGCCCTAGATCGTTTTCAATCACGCGGCGCGAGAAGGCTTCCCAATCGATTTCAGGATAAGCCGCCAGATGGGCGTTGAAATTTCCTACGGCGCCATTCATCTTGGCCATCAGCTTCACATCCTGAATACGTTCGCGCGCGGCAGCCAAGCGCACGAGCACATTAGCGATTTCTTTGCCTACCGTCGTGGGCGTGGCTGTCTGCCCGTGAGTGCGGCTGAGCATCGGTACGGCAGCAAAAAGTTTGGCCATCTCGCGCAGCTTGGCTAGGATGGCATCCATCGCAGGCAGCAAAACGTCAGATCGAGCGCTTTGCAATTGCAGCGCATGCGAGGTGTTGTTGATATCTTCACTGGTGCAGGCGAAATGTACATATTCGGAAGCGTTTTCCAGCTCTGCCTGGCCTTTAAATTGCGCTTTGATCCAGTATTCAACCGCCTTCACGTCGTGATTAGTCGTTTTCTCGATCTCTTTGATCGCTTGCGCATCAGCTTCCGAAAATTTCCCAACTAAGCCTTGCAAATGCGTGCGCGAAGCAGGTGAGAGTGGTGGCAATTCCGGCAAGCCTGCATCAGACAAAGCAACAAACCAAGCTACCTCGACCTGCACGCGCCGATGCATATAGCCCAGCTCGCTCATGATGGGGCGCAGCGCAGAGAGCTTGCCACCGTAGCGGCCATCCAGCGGCGAGAGGGCGTTGATGGGGCTCAAGACTGAGGCGGCAAATGTGGGAGAAGGTGTCGGCATAAGCATGAGATTCTAAAAGCCCTAAACAGTGCAGGTGTACACAACAAGTCGTCGGCGCAACAATGTGTCGACTTGAAACATGAAAATGCTATTAAATATATAGCGCAATAATAAAGCTGCAAAACGGTTACCAAGCGTTTTTGATTTAAATGCTGCTCAAAAAATAATGCATTGTGCATCATGATGTAACTATTAAGTCATTAAAAATACTATTTGGTATTGAAAAAGAATTAATAGTATATAGTTGCTATCATGCCGAGTGATATTCGATCATTCGTCAAAAGCAAATGGCTTAGAGCTGTTTGTAAATGCTTTAAACATCGCTTTACCTGAAAGGAAGCACCATGAAAAAATCCCTCCTCGCCCTCGCATTGGGTTTTGGTATCTCCATGAGCGCCATGGCTCAAGATATTGTGGATGTCGCTGTCAAAGCCGGCAACTTCAAGACCTTGGTCGCCGCAGTTCAAGCTGCTGGTTTGGTCGACACATTGAAAGGCCCCGGCCCATTCACCGTATTTGCTCCAACGGATGAGGCGTTTGCCAAAATCCCTAAAGCAACATTGGATGGTCTGTTGAAGGACAAAGCAGCACTCGCCAAGATCCTCACGTATCACGTGGTGCCAGGCAAAGTGATGGCAGCTGATGTGAAGGCCGGAATGGTTAAATCTGTGCAAGGCCAAGACATCACGCTCGCCACCATGGGCGGCGTGACAGTCAATGGCGCGAAGGTGGTGGCGGCTGACGTTGCTGCCAGCAATGGCGTGATCCACGCGATTGATACGGTCATCATGCCCAAGTAATTGAGCTGATTTGCCTTGGCCGCTGCGCTTGGATACCAAGCCAGCGGCTTTTTATTTGAGAAGACGTTTGGCGCAATTGGCGAGCGCATGCGTCAAGTTATCCAACACCACAGATTCCAAATTCCAGCAGTGCCAATACAGCTGCACAGGAAGCGCGAAATCGGGCAGCAAATTGATCAGCTCCCCGCTATCGAGCGCAGGTTGCACCGTGAGCTGCGGCAGTACGCTCACCCCCCAGCTTTCGCGCACCGCACGTACCTGCGCCTGCGAACTTGGCACAAAGAGTTGTTGCAAACTCACGCGCTTCAAGCCAAAAGCCTTGGCCACAAACTCACTTTGCAGATCGTCTTTACGATTGAATGCAATAAAGGGCACATCTCGGAAATTATGGGCTGTGAGGCCATTTTTGAGATCAAATCGGCCACTAGCCGGCATGGATGCTGCGCAAACTGCTACATATTTCATAGCGCCTAGCGGCACAACTTTGCAGCCGCGTAGCGCGGCTTTTAGAGTCGTCACGCAACCGAGCACCTGCCCGCCGCGCAGCCACTCCTGCGTGAAATCTTGATCATCGGTGATGATCTCCAGCGGCAAGCCCTCGCGCACCAAATCGCCTAAGGCGTCTAGCGCCCAAGTAGCAATGCTGTCGGCATTGATCGCAATCGCCACGCGCTCTTCCTCGCGCGTGCCACTGCCCGATGGTGCAAGCTCTTTCAAATCGCGCTCCAAATCAGCGCGCAACAAACGCATTTGCTTGGTGTGCTTGAGCAATAGTTGACCGGCCGATGTGGCCTTCAGCGGCCTGCTGCGCACGATGAGCACTGTACCGATTTGGGCTTCGAGCGAGCGCAGGCGCTGCGACACAGCCGATTGCGTGATCGACAAACGCACCGCCGCCCTCTCAAAACCACCTTCTTCTACGATGGCTGCAAGGCATTCCAAAGCATCCGGATCAAAGCTGCTCATTATTAGCGCTCCTAATGTTAATCCGAAGAGTTTAATTTTGCTGTTAATCTAAGTCAATATATGACACGATCATGAGCATGAAAGTTTTAGTTCTAGGCGCTGGCATCATTGGCGTGAGTACGGCATGGCATTTGTTGCAAAACGGGCATGAAGTGACGCTTGTGGATCGGCAAGAAGAGGCGGCGAGTGAGACGAGCTTTGCCAATGCTGCCCAAATCTCGGTGAGTTACTGTGAACCGTGGGCCAACCGCGATGCGCCACTCAAAGCATTGAAGTGGATGTTCTCTGATGAGGCGCCCTTGCTGTTTCGCCCGCAATTTCCGCTCGGCGCAGGCTGGCATCAATACCGCTGGGGCTTGGAATTCTTGGCCAACTGCAACGATCGGGCTTTTGAGCGCAATGTGGCGCAAATCGTGGCGCTCGGGCGATATAGCCATGCGGCGCTCAAAGAGGTGGTGGCGCAGACTGGCATCAAATATAGCCGCCTAGAGAAAGGCATTGCGCACATCTACACCGACGCTGCATCCTTTGCGTCGGCCAACGAAGCCGCAGAGCTGATGCGCCGCCATGGCGTGCAGCGCCAAATCGTCAGTACGCAGGAGCTGCTTCGTATTGAGCCTGCCTTTAACAGCTTTGCATCGCGCATCGTAGGCGGCACTTACACGGCGAGCGATGAATCGGGTGATGCGCGAGAATTCACGCGCCAATTGGCGCAACGCTGCGGTCAGCTTGGCGCGCAATTGCTTTTTGGCCACGATGTGGTGAGCTTGCGCAGAATTGGACAAACGATTGATTCAGTCGTCATTCGCGCAAGAAACACAACTGTTGAAAGACAAATTCATGCCGATGCAGTGGTGGTCGCGTGCGGGAGCTATTCCGCGCCGCTGCTGCGCAGCGTTGGTGTGAATTTGCCGGTGTATCCGGGGAAGGGTTATAGCGTCACGCTGCCACTCTTGAAGCCCGAACTCGCGCCACAAGTCTCCACCATTGACGATGAAAAGAAAATCGCCATGACACGCTTAGGCGATGTCCTGCGCGTGGCGGGCACGATTGAAGTCGGTGGCTTTGATCTGTCGCTGGATACGCCGCTGGCACAAAAGCGTTGCGAAATGCTTTTGAATCGCATCGAAGCCATCCTCCCGGGAGTCGCCGACACGCGCACACCCGCGCAAGGCGGCAACCCACACTATTGGTGCGGCCTGCGCCCCGCTACGCCAACCAACATTCCCTTCATCGGCAAAACTAAGGTTAGCAAACTCTGGGTCAACACCGGCCACGGCACACTTGGCTGGACGCACGGTGCTGGCTCAGGCAAAGCCGTGGCAGAGCTGATTTCCGGCCGCAAGCCAGAGATGGCATTCAACTGCCTCGGCGTTTAGTCAGATCAATCTGGGAAATAGCGGATGATGCATCTCGGCACCATCTGCCAGTTGATTTGCCAAGTCTGGAAAAGGCGGCGAGGTGCGCCAAGGGCGAACAGCATGCCTTGCATCATCACCTAAGTATCTTGCTGAGAAGACGCGGCGGCGAGAGCCAAGCGGTGTGCCACGCGTGGCGTGCAACGTGAGCATGTGAAACGCGACGCAATCGCCCGGCTCGAGCGCCCAAGCGAGTTGCTCGTATTTTTTTGGCTCTGCTTCGATGTCGGGCAACTCGGCCAAACTCCCTTCGGGAAACCATTTGGCTTGATGCTCGCGAAAAGTTCGCGGCATGTACCAAGTGCCTTCGTGTGATCCAGCGATCAAGCGCAGCGTGCTCTGTATTGGCACAGGATCGACAGGAATCCAAAAACTGATGTTTTGGCGGCCACTCACGTTGTAATACGGCTGATCTTGATGCCACGGTGTGGTTGCGCGTGTGCCGGGCTCCTTCACGAGCAAATGATCGTGATAAAGGCGCACAGCTTCGCTTTTCATCAGCTCTTTGGCAATCCAAGGCAATGCGGAAGCTTTCAGAATTTGCTCGTAGTGATCATTGCTTTGCCAAGTACAAAAATCTTCCACGAAACGACCGGGATCATCTTTTTGGCTGGCGGTGATGGCCAGTGGGCTTAAGTTCGCCAAATTTTCTTCGATGCCGATCTCTAGCTGCAAGAGCTGCATCGTTGTGAGCGCGCCGCGCAGCACAATGGCGCCGTCACGCTGGAAGTTGGCAATCGTTTCTTGGTCCAGTAAATTCATAGGACGCAGCATAAAGCATCAATGCCCGTATCAATCGGCATGAGTTGCGATGCGCAACCCATGTGCCATACCGCACAATCAATGCATGCCTTCACAGCCCAGCTTTTCAGCACGCGACAGCGCGTTTGCACTTTTCATTGTGGTGAGCTGGGGCTTGAATTTTGTGGTGATGAAGTGGGGGCTGGCCAGTTGGACGCCCTTGCAAATGGGCGCGGCGCGGTATCTGCTGGCAGCCTTTCCGTTGTTGTTTTTCATTCGCCCGCGTGGCTTGCCTTGGCGCTGGGTGTTGCTGTATGGCGTGGCGCAGGGCATTGGGCAGTTTGGCTTTTTATTCACGGCATTGAAGCTGGGTATGACGGCATCGCTGGCTTCTGTGCTCATGCAAACGCAGGTATTTTTTACGGCGCTGTTTGGCCTGATGTTTTTGCATGAACGTTTGAACCGCATGCAGGGTGTGGGGCTAGGGCTTGCGGCTCTGGCACTGATGTGTTTTGCGATGCATTTTGTGGCTGGCTCGGTGCCTGCACCTGGCGCGAGTGCGACCTATCAGGTCACGGTTGCAGGATTTGCGCTGTGTTTGTGTGCCGCAGCATCTTGGGCGCTCTCCAACATCGTCGCTCGCAAAGCCCAACTTGCTGCGCCGGGCTATGACTCGATTGCTTTCGTGGTGTGGAGCGCGGCTGTGCCGATTGTGCCGTTCGTGTTGCTCTCGGCTTGGTTGGATACGGGTAGCTTGAGTGCAGTCATTCAAAGCTTGACACAAGCGCCTATGCAAGCGTGGGCAACAGCAGCGTATCTGGGTTGGATTGCCACAATTGCAGGCTATGCGATGTGGACGAATTTGCTCAAGCGCCACACGGCGAATCGCGTGGCACCGCTCAGCTTGGGTGTGCCTGTGGTGGGCATTGCAGCGGGCATGCTGATCTTGGGCGAGAGCGTGAGCGCGTGGCAATGGGCGGGCGTGGCGTGTGTGGGTGCAGCTCTGGCTGTAGTGTTGTTTGGAGCGAGATTTTTAGATAAAAACCGTCATTAGCCGGCATAGAATATGCGCAAGATGCTATTGATTTAATAGTAATTGGGGGCTGCAAGCAGATACTCAGGGCTTCACAGCCGTGACTTCAATTTCTACTTTCGCGCGCTTTTCTACGAGCCTGGCCACACCTACGCAGCTCATCGCAGGAAAGTTTTTCCCCATCACTTCGCGGTAAGCGCCGCCCAGTTCTTTTAAGCGCGCGCTGTATTCATCGCAATCGGTGATGTACCAAGTCATGCGCGTCATGTGCTCTGGGCCCGCACCTGCGGCTTGCAAAATGGCGAGGACGTTTTGCAGCGCTTGCTTGGTTTGCACGATGAAATCATCGCTCTCAAATTGCTGCTGCCCATTCCAGCCGATCTGGCCGCCAGTGAAAATAAGTTGGCTGCCCGCAGTAAGCGTGACGGCCATGCCATTGGCATAGCCTTTGGCGGGTGCCCAATCGGGTGGTTGTAGGAGTTGGTGCATGATTGATTTTTATTGGGGAGGTAAGAAAAAGACAAACTTCCGGACGCAGAAGACGCAAAAAAGAAATTCAAAAAAGAAAAATAATACGTGGATGAAAGTTGCGTTCGCAGCGGCCAATGGATTCCTGTATTTGCATTTTTTGGTATTCCTTCTGCGTAACCTTTGCGTCTTCTGCGTCCGGTATTCGTATTTAGGACGTCGTACGCAATTTAAACCGTTGCAACTTTCCTGTCTCCGTGCGTGGCAGTGCGCTGCAGAATTCGATTTGACGGGGATACTTGTAAGGCGCTAAATTGGCTTTGACGTGATCTTGCAATGTTTTCACCATCGCTTCATCGCCAAGTTGCCCGCTTTTCAAAACGATCACTGCTTTGACCACCATGCCGCGCTCTTCATCTGGATTGCCGATCACGGCGCATTCGGCCACCGCCGGGTGTTTCAGTAAACAATCTTCTACTTCTGGGCCGCCAATGTTGTAGCCGGCGCTCACGATCATGTCGTCGGCTCGGGCTTGGTAGAAGAAATAACCATCCGCGTCTTGTAGAAAAGCATCGCCGGGATAGTTCCAGCCGTTTTTCACATAGTTGGCTTGGCGCGAGGCACTCAAATATTTGCAGCCTGTGGGGCCTTGAACAGCGAGCTTGCCGACTTGACCGTGCGGCAGCTCGTTGCCATCATCATCCACCACTTTGGCTGTGTAGCCTGGCACGACTTTGCCAATCGCGCCACGCTTGACATTCGCGCCACTGCTGGAGATGAAGATATGGAACATTTCGGTAGCACCGATGCCATCGAGCATCTCTAGGCCGGTGGCTTCTTTCCACATTTGCCGTGTTGCATCGGGCAAGCCTTCGCCTGCGCTGACGCTGATGCGCAGGCTTGCAACGCCTTTCGCTTTTGCAAATACAGCCATCTGACGATAAAACGTGGGTGCGGTATAGGCGATCGTTGCGCCTACGGTGTTGATCACATCCACCATGATCTCCGGCGTATAGGCTTTGTCGTGAAAGTACACGCTCGCGCCTGCCCACATGGGAAAGAGCAACAAACCGCCTAAGCCAAAGGTAAAGGCCAAAGGGGGCGAACCGATGATGATGTCCGACTCTTGCGCTTTCAAAATATGGCGTGGCCAGCATTCGCAGGCAGCGAGCAAATCCCGGTGCGTATGCACGGCAGCTTTGGGCAGGCCGGTGGTGCCGCTGGTGAAGGCCATCATCGCGATGTCTGTGGCCAGCGTGGGGCAGGCCTTGAAAACGCTACTTTTGCTGGCGCAGAGTTGACCCAAATCTTGATCGCCTTGTGAGTTGAAGCTAATGATGCGCTGCATCGTGGCGGGAATCTGAGTGCGCGTGTTTTGATGTGCAGTCTCTAGTTCGGCAAGCCACTGACCATCACACAGCGCGATAGCAGGCTGAGCTTTAGTGATGATCTCAGAGAGTTCTTTCGCGCGCAGTAGAGGCATCGATGCTACAGCCACCAAACCCGCTTTCACGACCGCGAGAAAGCACAGTGCCATCCCTATGGAATTGGGGCCGCGGAGCAGCACACGATTGCCCGGCGTCAGTCGGCAATCTTCCATCAAATATGTAGAGATGCGATTGACCACCGCTTGCGCTTCTTGATAAGTGAAATTACGCTCTACAGAGCGCAGCATCACGTTATGGACAAATCCTTTTTGAGTGATCGCGTGATCAAGCAAGTGCTCTACAGCATTGAGCTGAACAGGAAACTGCAACTCCGGGCGATCAAAACGGTACACCGGCCAAGCAGCCTCAGGCGGCAGCTGATCGCGGACGAAAGTATCAAGTTGTGCAGTCAACATAGCAGTCACCTCTTGTTTGCTTTTTTTAAATCACGCCAGTGAGCACCGATTTACCCAAGATGAGTTGTTGCACTTCCGTTGCACCTTCATAAATGCGCAGTGCGCGAATATCGCGGTACAGCGCTTCGATATGCGTGCCCACTTTCACGCCCATGCCGCCATGCATTTGCAGTGCCATGTCGATCACCTTATTGGCATTTTCTGTGGCCACCATCTTTGCCATTGCGGCAGCGGCGGTGTAGTCTTCTCGGCTCGCATCATTTGCAGGCAAAGCCACATCGCGCATCCAAGCGGCGCGGTAAGTCAGCATTGCGCCTGCGTCAATCAGGGCTGCTATCTCGCCGAGCTTGGCCTGCGTGATCTGCTGATCAGCGAGTGTTTTGCCAAACATCTTGCGGCCTTGCGCATACGAGCGCGCTTCATGCAAAGCGCGGCGGGCAAAGCCTAAAGCGGCAGCAGCTACTGAGGGGCGAAAGATATCGAGTGTGGCCATCGCCAGCTTGAAACCGGCGTTTTCTTCGCCAAGCATTTGGCCACTGGATACTTTGCAATTTTTGAACGTCAAAGCGGCCAGCGGATGCGGTGCCATCACTTGAATCTGCTCGCTATCGTCTAGACCCGCCGTGCGCGCGTCCACCACGAAGGCGCTGATGCCGCGCGAGCCAGCATCAGCCTGCGTCTTGGCAAACACGCAATAAAAATCTGCGATGCCGCCATTGCTGATCCACGTCTTTTTTCCATTGATTTCGTAGCCAAATGAGCCACTAGCCGGCACAGAATCTGTGTAGATAGCTATCGTATTCATAGCGGACACGTCGCTGCCTGCATCCGGTTCTGAAAGCGCAAATGCCGCAATCTTTTCGCCCCGCGCCACCTGTGGCAGATAGTTTTTCTGCAATTGCGCTGAGCCTGCCAGCGAAATCGCCCCACTACCCAAACCCTGCATTGCAAATGCAAAATCACCCAAAGCAGAATGAAAAGCTAAGTTCTCACGCAAGATCACCAGCGAGCGAGAATCAATCTTTTCAAACGCACCGCCGTGAGCCGCTGGCACGCAATACTTCAACCAGTGATTCGCCCCCAGCAGTTTCACCCAAGCCTTGCAAGCTGCGCGATCATCACTCTCATCTATGCTTTGCTTGGGTAACCAATCGGCGAGGCAATTGCCAATCTCACGATGCGCTGCATCAAAAAGCGGAAGATTCAAATGCTTGGTAGAAGCGCGTGGATTCATCAAATGCTCCTTGCATTCAAAGAAAAACAAATACCGGACGCAGAAAACGCAGAGGTTACGCAGAGAACGCAAAAAAGAAAACCAAAGATTGACTTCTTCTTTTTTGCGTCTTCTGCGTAACTTTCGCGTCTTCTGCGTCCGGACTTGAATTTTTGCATTTCAGTCTCCAGCAAACACAGGTTTCTGCTTAGCCACAAACGCCTCATACGCGCGTTTGAAATCCCCCGTCTGCATGCAAATCGCCTGCGCCTGAGCTTCAGCCTCAATCGCTTGGTCAATTGTCATCGCCCACTCTTGATGCAACATAGTTTTGGTCATGCCATGGGCAAAGGTCGGGCCTTCGGCGAGTTGAAATGCGAGTTTCTTAGCTGCAACTAAGAGATCTCCACTTTCATGCAGCGCATTGAAAAAGCCCCATTGCAAACCTTCTTGCGCCGTCATCACGCGGCCTGTGAAGAGCAATTCTGCGGCGCGGCCTTGGCCGATCATGCGCGGGAGCAGGGCGCATGCGCCCATGTCTGCGCCGGCTAAACCGACACGGGTGAAGAGGAAAGCTGTTTTCGCATTCGGTGTGCCCAAGCGCATATCAGCAGCGAGTGCAATCATCGCGCCAGCTCCTGCGCAGATGCCATCGATTGCGGCGATCACACTCTGAGGGCAGGCCTTGATGGCTTTAACAAGATCGCCTGTCATGCGTGTGAATTCCAGCATCTCAGGCATGCTCATCTTGGTGAGCGGCCCGATGATTTCATGCACATCGCCGCCGCTGCAAAAGTTGCCACCCTTTTCGTCACCTTGGCCTGTAAACACCACAGCTTTCACATCAGTAGCGTAAACAAAATTGCGAAACAAATCACGCAGCTCGCCATAAGAATCAAAAGTGAGTGGATTCTTTTTATCCGGGCGATTGAGCGTGATGGTGGCAATGCCTGCATCAAAGCCGTAAGCGAAATGTTGTGCGACATAGCCTGCGCGAGGCTCAAATTGAGCGCGCATGGGATTGGTGGCCGAGATGTAATGTTTCATAAAGGTCGAAAATTCAAATGTGCAGATCAGTCATCAGGTTCATCGCAATTGCGCTATCTTTCACGCGGCCAAGAAGTTTGTGCAATTGCGCTATATCTTTTTCACCCAAGCCATCGAAAGCTTGCGTGATCCATTGCTCATGCGCGCGCGCCATCGCCTCAAAGCTCGCGTGGCCAGTGGGCGTGAGCTTCACAAGATAAGCGCGGCGATCACCTGCCACGCTCATGCGCTCCACAAGGCCTTCCTGCACAAGCTGGTCCGTGATGCCGGTGATGTTGCCGCCCGTGACCATCAAGCGGCGCGAGAGCTCATTCATCTTGAGGCCTTGCGGCGCGCGCTCAAGTTGCGCCATCAGATCGAAGCGCGGCAAAGTGGTGTCAAATTTTTCTCGCAGGGCGGCGCGGATGTTGCGCTCGATCAGTTGCGTGCAGGTGAGCATGCGCAGCCACAGGCGCAGCTCATCGGCATGATCGGTATGAAGGCGGGCTTCTAGATCCATAGCGTTACCTCGTTGTAGACAGGCGAGTTTTTGCAATTTCTCGATACATCTGATCGCGGCCGCTGATGTAGGGTAGTGGCCACTCTACATCTCGGCTTTGCTGCTCTGCGGCGGCGTGCAGCGTCCAAGCGGGGTCGGCCAGATGCGGGCGGGCAATCGCACAGAGATCGGCGCGGCCCGCTGCGATGATGCTGTTGGCATGGTCTGCTTCTGTGATCGCGCCGACAGCAATCGTGGCGATGCCTACATCGTTTCTGATGCGGTCTGCAAAAGGCGCTTGGTACATGCGGCCATAAATGGGTTTGGCAGCGCGGGTGGTTTGGCCGCTCGATACGTCAATCATGTCTGCACCCGCAGCTTGGAAGAGGCGGGCTATCACGACAGCATCAGCATCTGTGTTGCCACCTAGAGCCCAATCATGCGCCGAAATGCGCACGCTGATGGGTTTGCCTTGCGGCCAAACTTGACGAATGGCGCGAAAGACCTCGAGCGGATAGCTGCAACGGTTTTCTAAAGAGCCGCCGTATTTATCAGTGCGCAGATTGGTCAGTGGGCAGATAAAGCTGGAGAGCAAATAGCCGTGGGCGCAGTGCAATTCAAGCCAATCGATGCCTGCTGCATCAGCACGGCGCGTGCTCTCCACAAAAGCCGCCGTGATGCGATCCATGTCTTCCCGCGTCATGGCTTGGGGCACTTGGTTTTGCTCACCGTAAGCGACAGCACTGGCTGCCATCAATGGCCAATTGCCTTGCGCGAGTGGCTCATCAGTGTGCTCCCAGCCCAGCTGCGTCGAGCCTTTGGGGCCGCTGTGGCCAAGCTGCAGACCGAGCTTGGCGCTGCCATTGGCTTTGAAAAACGCTGCAATACGCGCGAGCGCGGCCTGCTGCGCATCCGTCTCCAGCACGGGGCAGCCAGGCGTGATGCGGCCATTTATGGTGGGCGATGTCATCTCCACCATCACGAGCGCTGCGCCGCCTAAAGCTCGCGCGCCAAGATGCACAAGATGAAAATCTTGCAAGATGCCATCGATGGCGCTGTAGGTCGCCATGGGGCTGACCACGATACGATTCTTGAGTTGCACATCGCGCATTCGATAAGGGGTCAGCATCGGCAAGACGGGATGTTTTGCATTTGGCTTCTTGCCAAACCAGCTTTCGTAGCCGAGCAACCAATTCGCATCACGCACACGAAGATTGTCGTGGCTGATACGCTGGCTGCGTGTGAGCAAGCTGTAGTAAAACTGCTCAATATCCATGCTCGCATAACGTTCTACATTCTCAAACCATTCGGTGGAATTGCGCGCTGCGTTTTGGATTTTCAACACTTCCACGCTGCGACGCGCTTGGTAGGCTTGCAGGATTTGCGCAATGGAATCGCTATTAAAGTGATAGCTGTCATCGCTTATTTCATGCCGGCTACTGGCTGATTTTTCCTTGAATACATGCTCAAAACTAGACTTGGCATGCGCTGTGAACTCATCGGCCAAATCAATCGCATCTTCCAGTGCCAGCTTTGTGCCCGAGCCAATGGAGAAGTGTGCGGTGTGCGCCGCATCGCCCATCAGCACGATAGGCACGCGCTTGCCGCCAATCGTCTCTTCATGCACCCAATTGCCACACACGACGCGCGGAAACTGAATCCAAATCGCGCTGCCTCTAAGATGAGTCGCGTTGCTCAGCAGCGCGTTGCCATCTAAATACTTAGCAAATAATTTCTCGCAAAACGCAATCGCCGCAGGTTGCTCCATGTCATCCAATCCATGCGCTTTCCACACCTCATGCGGTGTCTCCACAATGAAAGTGGAAGTGTCGTCGTTGAATTTATAGGCGTGCGCGGCAAACCAGCCGTGCTCTGTCTTCTCAAACGCGAAGGTGAACGCATCAAAGGTTTTCTTCGTCCCCAGCCACACGAAGCGGCAGCGGCGCGTGTCAATATCTGGTTGATAAGTCGCTGCGTAGCGTGTGCGGATGCGGCTGTTGAGGCCATCGCTGGCAATCACCAGATCCGCGCCATAGTGCTTGGCCAAGGCTTGGTCGTCTTGCACATCGGTTTCAAACACGAGCTCCACACCGAGCTCTTGGCATCGCTCTTGCAAAATATTCAGTAAATGCTTGCGCCCAATGCCGCAAAAGCCATGCCCGGTGGAGCGCATGCTGCGGCCTTTGAAGAAGACTTCAATATCATCCCAATGGTTAAAGGCATCGCCAATCAGCTTCGCGCTTGTGGGATCGGCAATCTTCAAATTCCCCAGTGTTTGGTCAGACAGCACGACGCCCCAGCCAAAGGTGTCAAATGGCCGGTTGCGCTCCGCCACGACCACGCGCATGGCTGGAAAGCGCTTTTTCATCAGGAGCGCGAAATACAAGCCACTGGGGCCGCCGCCGATGCAAAGGATGGTGAGAGTTGGGGATGGGGGAATTGAAGACATTGCAAATAATTTAAACCTAAATTATCTCTTTGTCAATTGATGCAATTACACGACATGTATGACCGAGGGGCTCACGGCGCTCTGAGCCCTGACTACAATGAAGGCTAACAACATGACTGGACTCAAAGTGAGCTGGCTAAACAGAATTCTCTACAACGTACCTCGTGAGCACGACACGCCATCGCCATCGACCGGTTTTTTTGACATCGAAGGGCAGCCTGTACCGCTGAGCATTGATCGCCAAGATGTACGGGCTGCGCGTGAATTGATTCGCGCAGCCGCTGTGCGCACCGCGGCTGTATTTGGGATGCCTGCAAATTGGCTGAGCTTCGAAGTCGTCACCATCTCTGATGATGAAAAGGCCTATTTTCAATTGCAAGTGAGCCTGCGGATTTGGGATGAACAACTCTGGACACAATCCAGTGCGTTCGAGCAGCAAGTCTTGAAGCGCATACGTGAAGATGATGTGAATGTAGCGCGCGCAGTGCGTGCAGTGCTCTGGCGCGTGTTGCCAGATGCTGGCTGCCCGCATGATGAGTTGGCAGGCGCTGCAGCTTGGAAGCCGGATGCTGTGAAAGCGCGAAGCATGGCTTACGATCGCCTACGCACCGAATTGGCCCTACCTGCCGCATTCGCCACTCTGCCCTCTGTGGCGACCGGAATGGAGGCATCTGCTACTTTGCCCATGGCAGATCACGCACAAGCGGGTTTCTCGGATACGCACCCCGTTCAGGCCACTGGCTTTCACGCCACACGCCCGGTGCCTGCCTTGCATCAAGAAACCGAGCCCGCTGGCTTGCCTAGGAGCCTCTGATGCTCTACAAATTCAAATCCGATGCCGGCGGCGATGTGATCATGCTAGAAGCCACAGGCAGGCAAGTGCTCGCCATCATGGGCAAAGGCTTTGATGCAAAAGGTATCTTGCTTCCAGAGCACATGGTCGTGGCTAAAGCCGCGATTGAAACGGCGATCACGCACGAAGAGCAGGCCACAAAATCAGGCGATGAGCCTGAAGATCGAGCCAACAAACACATCAGTCTGCGCACGCGCGCTTGGCCGTTGGTCACACTGATCGAGCGCAGCTTGAAGGCAAATACCCCGATCACTTGGGGCGTTTGAACGCCGTGGCTTAATCCACTTTTGCGCCCGAAGCCTTCACGACTTTTGCCCACTTGGTGATTTCTGCATCAATGTGCTTGGCAAATTCTGCTGGGGTGTTACCGCCGGGCAAGGCGCCTTG
The DNA here is from genome assembly GCA_043777675.1 of Comamonadaceae bacterium. GTDB lineage: Bacteria > Pseudomonadota > Gammaproteobacteria > Burkholderiales > Burkholderiaceae_C > JANMDU01. The sequence goes on from JAYWHR010000023.1 coordinate 16,511, forward strand.
CGCAATCAATCTTTCTTTGACCTCAGCTCGCTCTAGCGCCTTTGCGGTTTCTTGTTGCAAGCGTTGCACTTGAGACGCTGGCATGGCAGCGGGCGCGAGCAGGCCAAACCAACTGCTGGCTTCAAAGCCTTTCATCATGGCTCCGCCAGCTTGTTCTACCGTGGGCGCGTCGGGCAAAGCGCTGGAGCGCGCGCTGCTCGTCACGGCCAATGCTTTGAGCTTGCCGCTCTTGATTTGCGGCAGCGCAGAAGGCAGATTGTCAAACATCACATCCATGCTGCCGCCGATCATGTCGAGCAATGCAGGGCCTGAGCCGCGATAAGGGAAATGCACCATGAATGTTCCGCTCATGCTTTTGAAGAGCTCGCCCGCAAGGTGGATTGATGTGCCATTACCGCTCGATGCCATATTGAGCTTACCGGGGTTAGCTTTGGCATACGCGATGAAGTCTGGCACAGAGTTGATGTTGAGTGCTCGCGCCTTATCCGCATTCATCACCATCACATTCGGCACGTAAGCCACGACGGTGATCGGCGCAAAATCTTTGACTGGATCAAAAGGCATCGTCGGATACAGTGCTTTGTTGATGCCATGCGTGCCTACCGTGCCCATCAAAATCGTGTGGCCGTCGTTACTCTTGGCAACGATCTCAGCGCCGACGTTGCCGCCAGCTCCCGCGCGGTTTTCTACGATGAAAGATTGGCCAAACGCTTTTTGTAGCTCGGGCGCAATCGCACGCGCCAAGATATCCGTCGTGCCGCCCGCAGCAAACGGCACGACGATGCGCACCGGCTTACTCGGCCACGCCTGAGCCTGCGCCGCGCTTTGCAAGCCAAACTGCACGACAGCAGCAGATGCTATTAAAATAGTAGCACGCCGCGCAGCATTTATGCCGGCTACATCGCATTTTTGCTTTAAAAATGATTGAAAAATGGGTGTCATGGCTCGTCTCCGGTATTCTTGGTCGATAAGCAGTCAGTGTGCTCCCAATGCATCGTCGCATCTTTACAGGTTTGCCCTAAGCGAATGCCTAAAGCGTGAGCGCGCTCAGTGGCAGGGCTGATGATTCCATCGCCCAAGCTGCTGTGCGCCACGCGGGTAGAATGATAAGGATAAGAAAACGAAAAAGCCACCCGAAGGTGGCTTGGATCATCTCGAAGGGGAAATAATCAGTCAGCGTACACGCCAGCAGCTTTGATGATGGGTGCCCACTTAGCTGTTTCAGCCATCACGTAGGCTTTGTGGCCTGCGGGGTCGTTACGTTGATCGGCGATAGTGGCGGCACCGCCCAAATCTTGTTTCTTGATGAAATCAGCATCTTTCACGGCAATTTTCAATGCATCGTTGAGCTTCTTGAGCACAGGCGCTGGTGTGCCTTTGGGGGCATACAGACCTTGCCAAATGGTCACGGCGAAATCTTTGTAGCCAACCTCTTGCATGGTGGGCGCATCTTTCAAGGCGGGAGCAGTCAAGCGCTTCGATGTGGTTACCGCAAACGATTTGACTTTCTTACCCTCTACTTGCGGCACCGTCGTGGTGGTCTGGTCGCACATCAGATCAATTTGGCCGCCGATCAAATCGGTCATGGCGGGCGCTGTGCCGCGATAGGGCACGGGCGTCATGTCTACCTTGAGCGCGGATTGGAAGAGCATGCCGCACAAATGAGAAGCGGAGCCTGCGCCTGCATTGCCGATGTTGATCTTGCCTTTGTTATCGTTGACCCATTTCACAAGCTCTGGCATCGTGTTGGCAGGCAAGCTTGGGCGGCCGATGATGTTCATCGGGTTCTCGCTGACGAGGCCGAGAAACTCAAAATCCGTTTCTACTTTGTAGGGAATGTTGCGCAGAAACGTGGGCAAGGTGGCTTGCGCGATGTGCGTAAAGAGCAGGGAATAACCATCAGCTTGCGCCTTGGCGATTTTGTTGGCACCAATCGAGCCAGAGGCGCCCGCCGCATTTTCAATCACGATGCTGGCGCCACCCATCGCTTTGCTCATGGCTTGCGCTAGATCACGTGCAGCTTTATCGGTTGGGCCACCGGGTGCGTAAGGCACGACGAAGGTGATGGGTTTGTTAGCAGCAGGGAAATCTTGCGCAACGACAGGACATACTGCAGCAAACGATGCCGCTGCAGTAGCGAGCAATGTGAGGCGACGGTTAAACATAGCATTCTCCAAAAAATAAAACACTTCACGAATCGTAACGCGTTAAGGTGCTTTACCGCCTACGTACTTACCACTTTGGTCGACCTAGGACTTACCCGAAATTCCTTTTTAAATCAAAGGCTTATCGCTATATGAATTTTAGCTATGAGCATCTGATAAGTCTGTATTGGACTTCAAACTGTACGGTGTTTAAAGTCGCGCTTATGATGAAAAAATTCCCTTGTGTTGCAGCCGCAATCTTTGCACTTTTGTTGACCAGCTATGCCCAAGCCGGGCAAGTTGGTGCCGTTTCTGCCGACGATGCGCAAGCTGCTATTGCGCAAGGTGCTTTTGTCGTGGACGTGCGCTCTTCAGCAGCTTTTGCTCAAGGGCATTTGTCACAAGCTGCTTCGTTGCCTGCTGACGCCGCGCAATTGCCTCTGCAAAACTTGGCAGCTTTGCTTTCCAAGGCTGGTATCGATAGCTCGCGCATCGTGCTCGTGGTGGGTGAGCCCGGTGATGCCAATGCGCAAGCCTTGTGGCAGCGCCTTGCAGCAGTCACTTCCGGGCGCGTCCTGTGGCTGGTGGGTGGCGTGCAAGAATGGCAAATGCGCGGGCATGTGCTGACTACTGCAGTCGCCTCGCGCTTTCAGGTGCCACAATTCCTCGCGCCCTATGATCAGGCGGGTGTACCAGCTGCCAACGCATCACGCATGGCCGGCAGTCGTGTGCGCACAAGCGCGTTGCTGGAGCGTGATGTGCCTGTACAAGTGGCTTTGAATTAAATCTTTAAGCCTTTCGGGCAACTAGCCGGCGTAAATATTGCGCGGATTGCTATCTAATGAATAGCAACTACTGATAGCTCCGCGCATCCTCGATCACCTTGCCATCGTTGGGCAGACTGCCAACTTGGAGCAATTGCACCTCGCTGCGCAGCTTAGTGATATCTCGCACGGCGGCGGCGATTCGTTCTTGGAAATCGGAATGAGGTGCGGTAGCCTCATGTGCAGTTTCTACCTTCAACAGCATGTGATCGTTAGCCATCTCGCCACTGACCACCAAGCGAGCGCGAGTAATTTCTGGGAAGCGTTTGACCAACTCTGCCACCTGGCCCGGATGCACAAACATGCCGCGAATTTTGGTCGTTTGATCGGCTCGCCCCATCCATCCTTTGATGCGCGTGTTCGTGCGGCCTGTGGGGCAATGGCCTGATAGAACCGCGGATAAATCGCCTGTGCCAAAGCGGACGAGCGGATAAGAGGGATTCAAACTCGTGACGACGAGCTCGCCTACTTCGCCTTCGGGCACCGGGTCGCCCGTGCCGGGGCGCACGATCTCGACGATCACGCCTTCATCGAGCACCAAGCCTTCGCGTGCGCTGGTCTCGTAAGCAACCAACCCCAAGTCTGCGGTGGCATAGCACTGGTAAATCGACATGCCGCGTTCGGTAAACCAATCGCGCAAACTCGGTGGAAAAGCTTCGCCGCCAACCAAGCCTTTTTTGATGCTTAAGCTTTGGTTCGCCTCCTGCGCTTTCTCCACTAAGATTTTTAGAAAGCTGGGCGTGCCCAAATAGCCATCGGGCTGCAGCTCTTGCATGGCCTGTAATTGCTGCTCGGTTTGACCCGTGCCAGCGGGGAAGACCGTGCAACCCACAGCATGTGCGCCGCTTTCCATCATGTAAGCGCCGGGCGTCATGTGGTAGCTGAAACTGTTGTGCGCCAGATCACCTGCGCGAAAGCCAGCGGCAAACACGGCGCGACCAGCGCGCCAATAATCGGGCGTTTTGCCTTCGGGCTCATAGATCGGACCGGGGCTGGCGAAGATTCTTCCCATGCCGCGCTGGCCGCTTTGGCGCAGCAAACTGCTAAAACCTCCAAACACATCTCCTCCAGCAGCGCGAGAAGCCTTCTGACGCTCATGCAACTGAGTTTTGCGCGTCACAGGCAACTTGGCAAGAGCAGCGCGGCTTGTCACTTGGCACGCATCCACGCCATTGAGAATATCGGCGAAAGCCGCAGTGTGCTTTTGTGCGTACGCGATTGTGCCGGGCAGTGCGTCCATGTGAGCGGCTTCGCGCGCTTCAGCGTTGCGCAGCTCAAGTGCATCAAAAAAATCAGTCATCACCGTCGTCATTGCCGCACTCCTGCTCAATATTATTTACTATGAATTCAATAGCACTCTGCGCAGCAAATACGCCGGCTACCCATTAGTTTCTTCTCTGAAACGATACAAAAACTAGGCGTTATACCTTAAGCCAACCAACGTTTACGCCGTTTGTAGCTCTTCACATCTTTGAAACTCTTGCGAGCGCCGCTCTCTTCCCCATCAGCGCTTTTGCCCACGCCGAGGTAAAACTCTTTCACGTCTTCATTGGATGCCAAATCAGCCGCCTTGCCATCCATCACGATGCGGCCCGATTCCAAGATGTAGCCGTAATCCGAGTAGCGCAGAGCCATGTTGGTGTTTTGCTCGGCGAGTAAGAAAGTGGTTTTTTCTTTTTGGTTCAAATCTTTCACGATGTTGAACACCTCTTCCACGATCTGAGGAGCTAAGCCCATGGATGGCTCATCAAGCAAGACCATCGTCGGGTTGGCCATCAGCGCGCGGCCAATCGCGCACATTTGCTGCTCGCCGCCTGAGGTGTAGGCCGCCTGAGAGGTGCGGCGTGTCTTCAGGCGCGGAAAGTAGTTGTAAACCTTCTCTAAATTCGCCGCAATCTGCGCTTTGCTCTTCACGGTGTACGCGCCCGTGAGTAAGTTTTCTTCAATGGTGAGGTGAGCAAAGCAATGGCGCCCTTCCATCACCTGCACCACACCGCGCTTGACCAAATCAGCCGGCGTGAGATTCTCAATGCGCTCACCGCGCAGCTCAATGCTGCCCTTGGTAACTGCGCCGCGCTCGCCTGAGAGCAAGTTCGACACGGCGCGAAGCGTGGTCGTCTTTCCAGCACCATTGCCGCCGAGCAGCGCGACGATTGAGCTCTGCGGCACTTGCAGGCTCACGCCCTTGAGCACCAAGATGACGTGGTTGTAAATGACTTCAATGCCATTGACGTTGAGGACGATGTTGTTAGCTTGAGCAGTTGTGGGAGTGGTCATGAAAGAAACCTTCGCTTCAAATGCAAGCACTGCACGCAGCGCTTGCATTTGAAGATGGAAGGCCTTTGCAGGCCTTCCATCATTCAAACTAACAGATCAAGATCCGCAATCAGAGGCTTCACGGCGAGAGAGTTTCTTCTCTGTGCCGTAACGATCAGCCGATGCTTTCACCAACGGGCGAATGATCGCGTTGTCCGCTTGCAACCAGTCAGAAGACCAAGTGAACTTCGCGCCATCCCATGTGTGAACGCGAGCCCAAGCTGAGCCCATGTGATCGGCGCAGCTGGTGGAGACCGGGCGCATCACGCCTTTGAAGCCGAGAGCATCTAATTTTGCTTGCGTCAAGTTCAGATTCTCATAGCCCCAGCGTGCTTGCTCAGGTGTGACATGCTTGCCTTTGCCAAAGCGCTCTTGCGCTGTGCGTGCGCCTTCGACAGCGAGCATCGCGCCCACCACGCCGCGCATGTAAAGCACTTGGCCGACTTCTTCTTTCGGGCCCGTGCCAGCGTTTTTGCCATGAACTTTAGACAGGATCTCTTTGACCACATCAGCACCGAGCTCAGCGCCATGCTGCATCATGACCGCGCTGTAGCCTTTCGCAGCTGCGCCCACGTCTTTCAAATCTGGCTCAGCGCCAGACCACCAGGTGCCAAACATCTGCTCGCGCGGATAGCCTTTGGCCACTGCTTCTTTGATGGCGGTGGCTGTCATCACGCCCCAGGTTTGCATCACAACGTAATCAGGGCGTTGCTGGCGAATTTGCAGCCAAGTAGCGCCTTGCTCCACGCCGGGTGCAGCTACAGGGAAAGGCAAAATCGTGAAGCCATGCATGGCCGCGCGCTCATTGATAATCGGCAGCAGCTCTTTGCCAAACGGGCTGTCGTGATACACAACACCAATCTTTTTGCCTTTGAGCTTTTCCCAGCCGCCAGCTTGCTTGGCGATGTGTTGCAACACGGTGTCGCCTGCAACCCAGTAGTGGCCGATCAGCGGGAAATTCCACTTGAACATATTGCCATCAGCCGCATCGCTGCGGCCATAGCCTGATGTGATCAACGGAATTTTGTCTGCGGGCACTTTTTCTGTGAGTGCGAAGGTGATGCCGGTGGACAGCGGCTGAAACACCGTTGCGCCGCCATGCTTGCCCTTCAGGCGCTCGTAGCATTCCACACCGCGATCGGTGGCGTAGGCGGTTTCGCACTCTTCGACTAACGTCTTCACGCCATTGATACCGCCGCGCTCGTTGACGAGCTTCATGTAATCGGCGTAGCCGTTGGCAAACGGTGTGGCATTCGGCGCTACCGGGCCTGTGCGGCCTGTGAGGCTCGGGAAAAACTGCACTTTTTCCTGCGCGAGGGCAGAAGTCGCAATAGCGCCGAAGGCTGTCGCTGCCACCAAAACGGCGGCCGTGAGTTGACGAAGTTTCATACAAGTCTCCTAAAAAAGTTGAATACACAATACATAACGCTCACCAATTTATTGTTAGCCTAGGTGTTTGCGAGCACGCCCAACCTGGCTTTTTAAGAACGACGACTAGTGAGGGAAAGGCCAAATACGAAGCTTCTGTTTGCCCAAGCTCCACAGCTTGGCCAAGCCATGCGGCTCCACAATCAAAAACCAAACGATCAAGGCACCAAAAATCATGATCTCGCTGTGAGCAATACCAGCGGTAGAAATCGTGACCCCAATCAGACTGCCAAGCAATGGCAAGAATTGATTCAGAAAAATCGGCAAGATCACAATAAAGGCCGCGCCAAAAAAGCTGCCCATGATTGAGCCCATGCCGCCAATGATCACCATGAAGAGCAGCTGAAATGAGCGATCAATATTGAATGCCGCTGGCTCCCATGAGCCTAAATACACAAAGCCCCACATCGCACCCGCCACGCCTACGATAAAGCTGCTCACCGCAAAGGCAGAAAGCTTGGCATACATCGGGCGAATGCCAATCACCGCCGCTGCCACATCCATATCCCGAATCGCCATCCACTCGCGGCCCATCGCGCCGCGCACCAAATTTTTAGCAAGCAACGCAAACACGCAAACCATGCCTAGGCAAAACAAATATTTATCCACCGGGCTATTGATGCTCCAGCCCATCACATTCATATCAGCCACTGATACAGAGCCTGAAGTGGAGTTGTTCGTAAACCATTTGATCCGCAGAAAAGCCCAGTCGCATACAAACTGCGCAGCCAGTGTGGCCACCGCCAAATACAGCCCGCGCACCCGCAGGCTCGGGATGCCAAAAAACACTCCCACCACTGCTGCACATACGCCGCCGAGAAGCAGCGCTGCAATCAGCGGGATGCCCTCAACGCGCACAAAAAAGTTATAAGCCGCATACGCGCCCACTGCCATGAATGCGCCCGAGCCCAGCGAGATCTGCCCGCAGTAGCCCACCAGGATATTCACGCCAATCGCAGCCAGCGAGAGGATCAGAAATGGCACAAGGATGGCCTTGAACATATAGTCGCTGGCAAACATCGGCACGGCGATGAAAGCCACGAGCAGCAGTAAAGCAATGCCGTAGCGATCCTGCGTGATACCAAAGATTTGATTGTCAGCGCGGTAGCTGGTTTTGAATTGGCCGTTTTCTCTGTAGAACATGATTGTCTTTCTTGGACGGCTGACTAAACGCGGTCGATGATTTTCTCGCCGAACAGCCCTTGAGGCCTAAACAGTAAGAAAACAAGCGCCAGCACATACGCAAACCAAATCTCAATGCCGCCGCCCACCATCGGGCCCAAGTAAACCTCGGAAAGCTTCTCACCCACGCCGATGATCAAGCCGCCGATAATCGCGCCAGGTACCGAAGTGAGCCCGCCCAGAATCACCACTGGTAGCGCGCGCAATGCCACAGTCGTGAGCGAAAACTGCACACCCAGCTTGCTACCCCAAATCATGCCGGCCACTAAAGCGACAATGCCAGCCACGCACCACACAATCACCCAAATGCGGTTGAGCGGAATGCCAATGGATTGTGCGGCTTGGTGATCATCCGCCACCGCACGTAAGGCGCGACCCGTTGTCGTCTTTTGGAAAAACAGCGAAAGCATAGCCACAAGCCCAGCTGCAATCGCTGCTGCAATCAAATCTTCTTGGCTGATCAGTATTCCGCCGTCAAAGGTGTTTTGGAATGCCATGATCGGCTCTTTCGGCATGCCAATATCAATCTTGTAAATTGCACTTCCGAAAAGCGTTTGCCCCAGGCCATCGAGGAAGTAAGCGATACCCAATGTGGCCATCAGCAATGTCGCGCCTTCTTGATTCACCAAATGGCGCAAGACCAAGCGCTCAATGACCCAGGCCACGATGAACATGATCACTGCTGCAACTGCAAACGCAAACAAGTTAGCGATGATCTTGTTGTCGATCCCTGTCCACTGCGGAAACCACTCAGCAAAGCGCGCCATCGCCAAAGCGGCAAACAACACCATCGCGCCTTGTGCAAAGTTAAACACGCCCGAGGCTTTGAAGATCAATACGAATCCAAGCGCGACCAGCGAGTACAGCATGCCCGCCATCAGGCCGCCCAACAATGTTTCTAAAAAGAACCCCATGCTAGTGCCCCGTTCCTAAATAAGCCTTGATGACATCAGGGCTGCTACGCACCTCTTGCGGCGTGCCATCGCCAATCTTCTTGCCGTAGTCCAAGACGACGACGCGGTCTGAAATATCCATCACTACGCTCATATCGTGTTCGATCAACACCACAGTGGTGCCGAATTCATCATTCACATCCAGCACGAAACGGCACATGTCTTGTTTTTCTTCAATGTTCATACCGGCCATCGGCTCATCGAGCAGCAGCACTTGCGGCTCCATGGCTAAAGCGCGGCCTAAATCGACGCGTTTTTGCAGACCGTAGGGCAACTGGCCCACCGGCGTTTTGCGGTAAGCCTGAATCTCCAGAAAATCAATGATCTCCTCTACTTTGGCGCGATGCTCATTTTCTTCGCGCTCAGCCGGGCCAAAGCGGATGGCTTGCAGGAAAATATTGCTCTTGATACGCAGATTGCGCCCGCTCATAATGTTGTCCAGCACGCTCATGCCTTTGAAGAGCGCGAGATTTTGGAATGTGCGCGCCACGCCCATCTTGGCCACTTGGTGCGAATCCATGTGTTTGAAGGTCTGCCCACGAAACGTGATGGAGCCTTGCTGAGGTCTGTAAACACCATTGATGCAATTGAGCATCGAGCTCTTGCCCGCGCCATTCGGCCCAATGATCGCGCGGATTTCATGCTCACGCACATTGAAGCTGATATCGGTGAGCGCTTTCACGCCGCCGAAAGCCAGAGATATGTTTTGAACGTCAAGAATAACGTCGCCAATTTTTTTGCTCATGCTGTTGCTCCTGGTTGGAGCTGCTGGAGTGGGGAGAGAAACTTCCGGACGCAGAAGTCGCAAAGGTTACGCAGAGGACGCAAAAGACATGCCAAATTCATAGGAGCGAGGGTATTGAAGTCGTCGCTGCAAGAAACCACAACAAAAGTTTTTTTGTCTTTGTTTTGCGTCTTCTGCGTAACCTTTGCGTCTTCTGCGTCCGGCTGTTCGGTATTACATTTCTTCATCACGCCGCCGCCTTCAAGGGAGCAAAGGTCTTTGCGTCAGCAATTTTCAAAGTGGCAGATACTTTGCCAGTGCGGCCGTCTTCGAACTTGACCACAGTTTCAATAAATTGCTCGGTTTTGCCGCCATAAAGTGCGTCTACCAGAGGCTGGTATTTGTCGCCAATAAAGCCGCGGCGGACTTTGTTGGTGCGGGTGAGTTCGCCGTCGTCCGCATCGAGCTCTTTGTGCAACACAAGGAAGCGGCTGATTTGGCTGCCTGCAAGCAATGCATCGCGAGAAAGATCGGCGTTGACCTGCTCTACGCAATCGCGGATCAGGTTATAAACCTCGGGCTTTTGCGCCAGATCGGTGTAGCCCGCATAGGGCAGATTGCGCCGCTCAGCCCAGTTGCCCACTGAGTTCATGTCGATATTGAGCATCACACACACCTGATCGCGCCCATCGCCATAAGCCACGGCTTCTTTGATGTGTTGGAAAAACTTGAGTTTGTTTTCCACATACTTGGGCGCAAACATCGCGCCATCATTGGCACCGCCCTTGATGCGACCCACGTCTTTCACGCGGTCAATAATTTTGAGCTGGCCGCTGGCATCAATGAAGCCCGCATCACTCGTGCGATACCAGCCATCGTGAGTTTTTACCTCAGCCGTAGCTGCAGGATTTTTGAAATATTCTTTAAGTAAGCCCGGCGATTTCACAAGGATTTCGCCATTCTCGTCAATCTTGATTTCCACACCTTCAATCGGCACGCCCACCGTGTCAGCGCGCACATCGTTATCTGGCTGTAGGCAAACGAACACAGCAGTCTCTGTCGAGCCGTAGAGTTGCTTAAGGTTGATGCCAATCGAGCGATAGAACGTAAACAGATCGGGGCCAATCGCTTCGCCAGCGGTGTAGGCCACGCGCACGCGGCTCATGCCGAGGTTGTTGCGCAGCGGGGCATACACGAAGAAGTTGCCCAGCGCATACATGATGCTTGCCCCGAGACCAATCGATTTGCCATCCATTTTGGCGGGGCCGACTTCTTTAGCCACATCCATGAATGTTTTAAAGATCGCGCGCTTGATCGCGCCTGCATCTTCCATGCGAATCATCACGCTGGTGAGCAAACCTTCAAACACGCGCGGTGGCGCGAAATAATACGTTGGCCCAATTTCTTTGAGATCAATCGTTACTGTGCTGGCGTTCTCAGGGCAATTCACCGTGTAGCCGCAAATCAGCCACTGCGCATAGCTGAAAATGTTTTGCCCGATCCAAGCGGGCGGCAAGTAAGCGAGTACGTCTTCGCTGGATGTGAGCTTGTCAAACTTTGCGCCGGCTGCACTGCGATCCAGAAGCGACAGATGGGTATGCACCACGCCTTTGGGGTTGCCGGTGGTGCCAGAGGTAAAGAACATCGCGGCCACATCATGCGGCTGGGCTACTGCAGCTTCTGTTTTATAAAATCTAGGATGAGCAGCGGCGAATTTTTCGCCGGCGGCGATCAAATCATCGAGCGAGCCGAGACCGGTCTCGTTGTAATTGCGCAGGCCGCGCGGATTGTCGTACCAAAAATTTGTCAGCAGTGGGCAGCTGCCCTGCACTTCAAGCAATTTATCCACTTGCTCTTGATCTTCCACAATGCCAAAGCGAATCTCGGCGTTGGTGATCGGAAATACGCATTCAGCGGCAGCAGCATCTTGATAAAGCGGCACAGGAATCGCGCCCAGCGATTGCGCGGCCAGCATGCTTGCATACATGCGCGGGCGGTTTGACCCGATCACCACGATATGTTCGCCGCGTTTCAAACCTGCATGATGCAAGCCGCAGGCAATGTGCTCCACCATTTTCGCCAAGGCAGCCCAAGAGAGGGTTTGCCAAATGCCATATTCTTTCTCGCGCATAGCGGGAGCTTGTGGGCGCTCAGCGGCATGTTTGAGGAGCAATTGAGGGAATGTCTGCATAGTGAAGCGGACTTTATCCAGTCATTTGACGTTATCATGTCTGTATGACGACAATTTAGGGGTAACACTGCATCGGACTTACCCTGATGCATTCTTCCAACTGTCGCCCAAATTACGCTTACTGACTTTTTATGACTAAATCCGCTCCAGAAGAACTCAGTTTGTCGCAACGCCGCCGTTCGCCGACAGATGAAGAAATGCGCAATATCCCTTGGCTGGCCGTGCTTGAGCCGCAGCATCAGCTTCGCGCACGTGCGGCCTTGCAAGTGGGCGATGCTAAAAGCGGTGATTATGTCGTCCGTGTGGGCAAACCCGTCACCTATTGGTTTGGGCTGATTGATGGCTTGCTGAAGATGAGTAACGAAACAGCCGAAGGCCGTAACATCACGCTGATTGGCGTGCCGCCCGGCGGTTGGTTTGGCGAGGGCACGGTATTGAAGCAAGAGAACTACCGCTATAACATTCAAGCGCTCCGCCCAAGCGTCGTAGCGGGCATCCCGGTGGAGACTTTTCATTGGCTGCTCGATCAAAGTATTGCTTTCAACCGCTTCGTAATGAATCAGCTCAATGAGCGCGTGGGGCAATTTATCGCTGCGCGTGAAAATGATCGAATGACGAGCCCTGAGGCGCGTGTGGCGGCTGGGTTGGCCGGATTGTTCAATCCCGTTCTCTACCCGGGTGCGAGCAATATTTTGCGGATCACACAACTTGAGCTGGCCAATCTTGTGGGACTCTCCCGCCAACGCGTCAATCAAGCGTTGCGTGAACTTGAATCTCGCCAACTGGTGAGCATCGAATATGGTGGTCTCAAAGTGCCTGATATTCCTGCGCTGCGCCAGGCGGCTTTTGTATTGGTGGCTTGAGATGAACAATACTTCTTCTCTCAAACCAGCGGTCAAGGTCGCAAAAGCTGCTGGTGCCGTGCGCGTGATCAAAGCGCCTGCTGCGCCCATTGAGCCGATTCGCCTGAACAAACGCATGGCCGAATTGGGGCTGTGTTCTCGTCGTGAAGCCGATGAGTGGATTGATCAAGGCTGGGTCAAAGTCAACGGTGAGATCGCCGCGATGGGCGTGAAGGTGACGCCACAAGATCGCGTGGAAGTGGATAAGCGTGCGCAAGGCCATCAAGCGGGGCAAGTGACGATCTTGCTCAATAAGCCCGTGGGCTATGTGAGCGGCCAAGCCGAAGATGGGCACGAGCCAGCTGTGGTTTTGATAGCAAGCCGCGCACACTGGCTGGGCGATTCAAGCCCCTTGCGTTTCGTGCGCGAGCAATTGCGTGGCTTAGCGCCGGCGGGGCGGTTAGATATTGATTCCACCGGCCTGCTCGTGCTCACGCAAGATGGCCGGGTGGCGCGCCAGCTGATTGGCGAAGACTCCGATATGGAGAAAGAATATTTGGTGCGAGTCAGTTTGGTGCGGGCGAAAGATGCAGCGAACCGCAACATGCAAACGCCGGATGTGCAGTCGCAATTCCCATTGGAAAAGCTCAATTTATTGCGCTTTGGCATCAGCCTAGACGATAAACCACTCAAGCGCGCACAAGTCGAGTGGCAAAACCCGGAGCAACTGCGCTTTGTACTCAAAGAAGGCAAAAAAAGGCAAATTCGCCGCATGTGCGAAGTCGTGGGTTTACACGTCACAGGCCTCAAACGAGTGCGTATTGGCAATGTGAAGCTGGGGCAACTGCCGGTCGGGCAGTGGCGGTATTTGGGGGCGGATGAGCGGTTTTGAGTGCTAAATTCAGTCGTTGGAGTAATTGACAACACTAAAGTTTGTTGTCAAAATCTCCAACATGAAAGCCAAGCTGCTGGTGCGCCAGCGAGTCATTATTTCTGAACACGCCTTTGCTGAAATGGTCATTTGGGATTTGCCCGAGCCGCTTGAAGGCAGTGAGCATTCTTTCAAATACCGCTTGGCGTTCGTGATCGATGGTGAATGCGTCTTGCGCTACGACAACGAAGCAGGCAAAGGCGATCATCGGCATCTCAACGGCCGCGAGCGAACTTACGCATTCGTCTCGCCGCGCAAGCTAGCCAGTGATTTTTTTGCAGACATTGAAAGGCATCGCCATGAACACGCTAACGATTGATGTGGCCACGCTGGCCGATAGCTTGGCCAACATGGCGCAAGCTATGGAAACGCGCAAAGCGCAAAAACCCAAATACAGCTTTGAAAGCGCCGCCACGCTCATGCGCACACTTGGCGGCAAACGCTTTGATCTGATCCAAGCCTTAAGCGGCGCAGGCCCCATCACCATTCGCGAAGCCGCCCGCCGCGCAGGCCGCGATGTGAAAGCCGTGCACGGCGATGTACAAACCCTCTTGTCTTGCGGCGTGCTCGATAAAACCGAAGACGGCAAGATCGTGCTGCCGTATGACGCGGTGAAGGTGGAGTTTTTTTTGAAGGCGGCTTGATGACTGAATTCGAGCAGTTTCACCATTAAGCTAGCGTTATGTCCAGAATCTTTGACAACATTGAACAAGACCTGCTACAGGCGCTCAAAGCGACGCTGAAAGTATCCAGGCGTGCAGATTTTTGCGTGGGCTATCTCAATTTACGTGGCTGGCAAGCTATTGATGAGGATGTGTCGCCATGGAATCCTGTAGCGGGCCAAGTCTGCCGCGTACTGGTAGGCATGCAGCGCCCACCACACGATGAAATACGCGAGCTGTACCGGCAAACTGAGCAAGGGGCTTTAATCGACAACGCCACAGCCACACGCCTGAAGCTTCAATTTGCAGCTCATTTACGCGAGCAAATTGTCTTGGGCATTCCAACTGGGCAAGACGAGCAAGGCCTGCGCCGCTTGGCTCAGCAGCTTCGTGCAGGGCAGGTGGTGGTCAAGCTCTTTTTGCCCTATCCATTGCATGCCAAGCTGTATTTGCTATTCCGCGATGATTTGAATAACCCCATCACAGGCTTTGTGGGCAGCAGCAATTTAACGATGGCGGGCTTATCTAGGCACGGCGAACTCAATGTCGATGTGCTCGACCATCTCGGTACCGAGAAGCTTTCCAAGTGGTTTGAAGACCGCTGGAATGAGCGCTGGGCGCTGGATGTGTCTGCTGACTTGGCGCAAATCATTGAGACCAGCTGGGCGCGTGAAGAGCCGATACCGCCACATCATATTTATCTCAATATGGCCTACCACCTCAGCACTGAGGCGCGTGCGGGATTGAGTCAGTTCCGCCTGCCGGGGCGCTTTGAACAAGAACTGTTTGAGTTTCAAAAAAGCGCAGTCAAGATAGCTGCCCGACATTTGCAGCGACGTGGTGGCGTGATGATTGGTGATGTGGTGGGCCTCGGCAAAACCATGATGGCCACGGCTTTGGCGCGTCTGTTTGAAGACGATTACGGCTATGAAACGCTCATCTTGTGCCCTAAAAACCTAGAACCCATGTGGGAGCGCTATCGAACCGAGTATGGTTTGCGCGGCATGGTGTTGCCCGTTTCGCTAGCGACAAAAAAGCTGCCCGACCTGAAGCGCTATAAGCTCGTTTTGATCGACGAAAGCCACAACCTGCGCAACAGAGAAGGCAGGCGCTACAAGGCGATTGCAGACTACATCAAAAACAGCGATGCGAAAGTGATCCTGCTCACCGCTACGCCGTACAACAAAACCAAGACCGATCTTTCCAGCCAACTGCGCCTGTTTATTGATGAGAAAGCCAATATTGGTATTCGCCCTGAACGATATATGCGCAAGCTCGGTATTTCTGAGGCAGAGTTTGAGCGCAAAAACCAATGCAAAGTCAACTCCATTCTTGCCATTGAAAAAAGCGAAGAGGCTGATGATTGGCGCGAGCTGATTCGCCTGTACATGGTTCGTCGCACCCGCAGCTTCATCGTTCAGCACTACACGCAGGCAGACAACAAAGGTCGGCGCTACCTGCAAGGCGCAGATGGCGAAAAGCGTTACTTCCCTCTGCGTCAACCCTTATCGCTCACGTTCTCAATCAATGAAGCCGATGCAACAGACAGCTATGCCCGCTTGTATTCCGCTCATGTGGTCGATCAAATCAACGCTCTTCATGTGCCGCGCTACGGCTTAGGGCAAGATTTGTATATTGACGCCAAAACCGTCAAAGACGCTAGCCCTTCGGAGCGCAAGCAAATCGACAACTTAGGGCGTGCTGGCAAGCGGCTCATGGGTTTTTGCCGCACCAATTTATTCAAGCGCTTGGAGTCCAGCGGGTTTTCGTTTTTGCAATCCATTGATCGGCACGTCTTGCGCAATGAGGTCTACCTTCACGCCATTGAGCAAGGCTTGCCACTGCCTGTGGGCGTATTGGATGCCGATGTGCTGGATGGCAACGTGGTGGATGAAGATGCCGATGGCCTCCAATCTGATCTTGACGATCTTCTGGACGGTGATTTCGAGCAGGCCACTGACGCTGACGGTTTGCCCGACAGCATGGCTCGTGCGAAAAAAGCCTACGAGGATTTCGCAGGCAAATACAAAACCCGCTTCAAATGGGTGCGCTCCGGCCTCTTCAAAGAAAAACTAGCGCAAGATTTGGCGGAAGACACCGCCACGCTCAAAGCCATCATGCAAAGCATGGGGCAGTGGCAGCCAAGCCAAGATAAAAAGCTTCAAGCCCTGATTGATCTGGTCAGCCGCAAGCATGGCAAAGAAAAGCTGCTGGTGTTTACGCAGTTTGCAGACACCGCACGTTATTTGGAGCGCGAGCTCAAAGCCGCAGGCGTGAGCCATGTCGAAGCTGCCACCGGCGTGAGCGCTGATCCGCACAGCATGGCCTGCCGCTTTTCGCCTAAATCCAATGGCCAAAAGTTGCAATCCAAAGAAAAAGACAACGGAGAATTGCGCGTTTTGATCGCCACCGATGTGCTATCGGAAGGCCAAAATCTGCAAGACAGCCGCGTGGTTGTCAACTTTGATTTGCCTTGGGCCATCATCCGATTGATTCAACGCGCAGGCCGAGTAGACCGCATTGGTCAAAAAGCAGAAGAGATTTTTTGCTATTCTTTCCTGCCCGCAGAAGGCGTGGAAAACCTCATCCGCCTGCGTGCCCGCATTCGCCAGCGCTTGGCTGAAAATGCCGAAGTCGTGGGGACTGATGAAAAGTTTTTCGACGATGAAGAAGCCAGCACCATCCGCGATCTATACACAGAAAAGCAAGGCACGCTCGACGATACCGATGATGAAGTGGATTTGGCTTCCTACGCATGGCAAATATGGAAACAAGCTACGGAAGACAATCCTGAGATTGCCCGCATCATAGAGGCGCTGCCGCCCGTGGTGTATTCCGCCAAATCCATGCAAGCTGTGCGTGCAGACGTACTCGCAGGCCAGGGCGCGCGTGCGCAAGATGGCGGCGCACTCGTGTATGTGAAATCCCCCGAAGGCAACGATCATCTCGCTTGGATCGGTGCAGACGGTAAAACCATCACCGAATCCCAATTCGCCATCCTCCGCAGCGCAGAATGCGAGCCAGACACGCCGGCCCAGCAGCGCATGAATCATCATCATGATTTGGTGGCGCATGGCCTTCAACTCGCCGTGAGCCAAGACAAAGCCGTGGGCGGCGGCCTAGGCCGCCCCAGCGGCCCGCGCCGCCGCAGCTTCGACCGCTTGAAGCGCTATTGCGAGCAGCTCGAACTTACGCTTTTTCAAGACGAAGAGTTAGCCAAAGCAGTGGACGACATCTATCAACACCCACTCCTCGAATCAGCCTCTGATTTGCTCATGCGCTTGCTGCGCAGCGATGTGAGCGACGAGGAGCTGGCCAATGCAGTGAAAAGTCTGCGCGAAGAAGGGCGCCTGACCTACACGGAAGACGATGCCAAACTGCGCGAGCCGCGCGTGGTCTGCTCCATGGGGCTTGTCAATATCCAATAAGCAACATGCCAAACGTCACTATCAATACCAAGCTGCTAAGCGAATTCCGCTTTAAAGAGCTTTTCAACGAGCTAGGCTGGGACAGGCCAGCGCAGCAAGTTCCTTACCCAGTGCAAGTGATGCACAGTGGCAAGCCTCAAGACTGGGCATTAGAAGTCATCGCGCACAAGCGCGGCGTGCAGATTTTGCATTGCTTGCCCGATGCGGATGGCCAGCCACCGGGCTACAGCGCTCGCCAAAAAATCGAGCGCAAGATCACGCCCGAAGTGCGCGAGCATTTGATCGTATTTACCAATGCGGCGCAAACCATTCAAATTTGGCAATGGGTCAACCGCCAGCCCGGCAAACCCGCGCAATACCGAGAAGTGGCTTTCCGCAAAGGCGAAACGCCTGAGCTGCTGGCGCAAAAGCTCAGCCGCCTGTATTTCACGCTGGATGAAGAAGAGCTGCTCAGCGTGCTCGGCGTCGCAAAGCGGCTTGATGATGCTGCGCCACGTGAGAAAGTCACTAAGAAGTTTTATAACGAATTTGCCAAGCAGCGCAGCGCGTTTGCGGCCTTCATCGAAGGCATAGCAGAGGGCAGCGAAGATCAGCGCTGGTACACAGCCGTGGTGATTGATCGGCTCATGTTTTTGTGGTTTCTCCAAGAAAAGGGCTTTTTAGATGGCCAGCGCACCTATCTGCAAAGCCGCTTGCAAACTCACCTGAGCGCAAAGCACGCTACGAGCTTCTACAAAGCCTTTCTCTGCCCGCTCTTTTTCACAGGCTTTGCCCAAGAGCGCGTTGAGGCCAATCGCGCATCAATAGAAGCCGCCTTTGGCAAAGTGCCCTATCTCAATGGTGGCCTGTTTGCCCCGCATGAGCTGGAGCAGCGCTACGGCGAAGCGATAGACATTGCCGATACCGCCTTTGAAAAGCTATTCGCCTTCTTTGACGAGTGGGAATGGCACCTTGATGAGCGCCCGCTCAAAAGCGGCAAAGAAATCAACCCTGATGTGCTGGGCTACATCTTTGAAAAGTTCGTCAACCAAAAGCAAATGGGGGCTTACTACACCAAGGAAGACATCACCGAATACATCGGCAAAAACACCATCATTCCTTGCCTGCTCGGCAAAGTGCGCGCTGAGCACCCTGGCGCGTTTGACGCGCTGGCTTGGCAGATGCTGCAAGCCAGCGGCGATGCCTATATTTACCCCGCCATGCTCAAAGGCATGGATTTGCCTTACCCGCCAGAGATTGACGCCGGGCGAGATACCGAGGCGCCTGACTTGCTCACCCGCCGCAAACCTTGGAACAAACGCGCCGACGAACAAGCCAGCCTGCCCACTGAGATTTGGCGCGAAGCCATTGCTCGCCACACGCGCACAAGGGAGGTGCGCGACAAGCTAGCTTCTGGCGAGATCAAAGATATTGGCGACTTGATCACCTACAACCTCAACATCCGCCAATTTGCGCAAGATTTGATTGAGAGCTGCACCGATGTGGCCTTGCTCAAAAGCTTTTGGTTTCATCTGGCGGGCCGCCTGCCACGCAAGAGCAACGAGAAATTTCGCCGGGCCTTAAGCGTGCTCGATCCTACTTGTGGCTCAGGCGCATTCCTCTTCGCCGCTTTGGGAATACTCAAGCCCTTGTATGACGCCACGCTGCGCACCCTGCAAGCCGTGCGCACCGATGCGCTGATATCTGGTGAAAAAAGCAGCCCAGAAAAATGGGCGGAAGTGGACGAGATTTTGGAGCGCTTTGCCGCAGCCAAAACCGAGCGGGCGCAAGACTACCAAGTCATCAAACACATCATCGTCAACAACCTGTATGGCGTAGACATTGAAAAGCAAGCCACTGAAATCGCCAAGCTGCGCCTGTTCTTAAAGCTCGTGGCGCTGCTGGATGTGGGCGATGAGATTGAGCCTCTGCCGGATATCGACTTCAACATTCGCCATGGCAACACCTTGGTGGGCTACGCCACGGCAGACGAAACTGAAAAAGCCGTGAAAGGCGCAACGCAAGGCAATCTATTCAGCGATGCATGGGAAGACATTCGCATTCGCCTCACAGCCGCCGAGCAGCAATACAACAATTTCCAAATCCAGCAAGTGCAGCGCGGCGGCCATGTGTCATCCGCAGACAAGCAGGCACTTACTGCCACTTTGTCTGAGCTGGAGGGAATGCTGAATTACCATTTGGCACGGCAATACGGTATCAACACGACCAAAGTAAAAGAGTTTGATGCGTGGACAGCTAGCCATCGGCCATTCCATTGGTTCGTAGACTTCCACCCATTGATAGCTAGTGGAGGTTTCGATGCCATCATTGGCAATCCTCCATATGTCGAAATACATAAAGTAGAGGGCTACTCACCACGGGTCGATACTTACCCCACTGCCGCATGCGGGAATTTGTATGCACCGATGTTGGAGCGTGTCCTGACCCTGTGCCGTTCAGTACAGGGGCGGATAGGCCAAATTGTTCCCATCAGCTGCGTTTCAACGGCAAGAATGCAGCCTTTGCGTGATAGTTGGCAACGCTTTAATGCGCAAACTTGGCTTTCCCACTATTCTGGTGATGCACATCCTTCTGTGCTTTTTGAGGGTGTCAAATTCAGGTTGACTATAGTTTTACAGCAGGTTGGTGTGCCCGGCGGTAGCTGCTGCTTTTCTTCGCCTTTTCAAAGGTGGTTTCCTGACGCGCGGCAGTTCCTTTTTGATCAAATCAGCTACTCTGAGATAGATGTAGCTTTGGTTCGACAAGGTCTGCTTCCAAAACTATCTGTGGAAGGACTGGCAATATTAAGAGCGCTAGGCGCACAGAATCGGAGTATTGCGCGTTCGGTCGTTACAGAAAGTGAGCACACTGCTTATGCTCATCGAATAGTCGCTCATTACATCAAAGCGTTCGATTTCATACCCTTTTTCAAGAGCGAGCGCGATGGTCAAAAGCGCTCAGAGGATTACAAGCCATTCCCGCTACTAACTAACGCCGAGCTGAAGGCATTTACGGCCTTACTCAACTCATCCGTTTTTTATCTTTGGTTTGTTGCTTATTCAGATGTGTTTCATTGTGGACGTGATTTGATCCTTGATTTTCCTGCTGATCTCTCAGCACTTGCTCAGTCTGAAGTTCTTGCTGAAGAGACTAATAGATTAATGAGCGCTTATCGTGAAAGTGCTGTGAGGAGAGCGATCCCCTACAAAGCAACAGGCTTAGTCGAATATGACGAGTTCTATCCCCGAAAAGTCAAAGACTCAATAGATAGAGTGGATATGGTTCTTGGTTCACTCTTAGGGCTTACCAGTGAACAGATCGATTTTGCGTGCAATTTCGATTCCAAGTTTCGAACTGTCGCAGAAAAAAATGAAGAATAGCCTTCTATTTACTTATCGCCCGGCATGATTGACCTCTCCCCCGCCCAAGCTGTTGAGCGTATCCCCGCCCTACTAGCCGCTCACGAAAGCCGCACGCTGGATTTCAAGCGAGTCAGCAGCAAGCATGGCCGGCTGCTGGAAACCATTTGCGCCTTTGCCAATACGGATGGTGGCTTGGTGGTGTTGGGCATTGGCGATGCGAAGGATTTGAAGCCGGGCGAGAAGCCCGCGAGCCGCCTCTGGGGTGTGCAAGAAAACGCCGAAGGCTTTGATGATTTGCGCCGCTTGGTGCTCCAGCGCTTCACGCCAGCGATTACCAAGCTGCATTGGATTCGCGTGGCTTGCACGTTGCGCGATGGCCAAGCGGGCCATGTGGTGCTGCTGCGGGTGGAAAAGAGCGAGCAGGTGCATTCCATTGTGGGCAACGGCACCTGGACGCGCATGGATGCGAGCAACCGCGAGCTGGCTGCGGCGGAGATTGCAGATTTGGCGTATCAGCGCGGCGTGCGCAGCGCAGAAACTGAGCCTGTCGCTGTGCCTCTGGAGCTGCTGGATACGGCGGTGTGGCGCAGCTTTGTGGCAAGCAGGGGCTTGCGGGCGGGAACGCAGGCCGAGCAATTGCTGCGCATTGGCTTGGCAGAAAAGATCAAACAGGCCGATGGATCAGAAGAGGTGTTACCGCGCCGAGCGGCGGTGCTCTTGTTTGCGGAAGAGCCGGGCAGCTTGCTGGCGGCATTTGGCGGGCGGGCTGATCTGCGCTTGATGGTCTATTCAGGCAAAGAAATGGGCTCGGAGGCTGTGCCGAATTTACGCAAACCGCCCAAAACGATTCGCGGCCCGTTGATTGAGCAGATTGACTTGGCTGTCAAAGCGGTATTGAACGAGCTGGCCGAGGGCTTAACGCTGGCCAGCAGCGGTTTTAAAACGCGGCACAAATACCCTGAGCGGGTGGTGAAAGAGGCGATTGTGAATGCGGTGATTCACCGAGACTATCGCCTCAATCGCGACATCATGGTGCGGGTATTCGACGACCGCATCGTGGTGGAAAGCCCGGGCTTGCTACCGGGCTCGATCACTTCAGCCAATATTCAATATGCGCGCTCGAAGGCTCGCAACCCGTTGATTGCGCAAAATTTGCGCGAGTTCGCCGTGCCGCCCAATATTGACGATGGCGAGGGCGTGCGCATGATGTTTGGCGAGATGGCGGCGGCTCAGCTGTATCCGCCGCAATACAAGCAAAGCACCGATACAGCGGTGGAAACCTTACTACTCACTTTGTTTAACGAGGATCGCCCCGCCGTGTGGACGGAGGTGAGCGATTGGGTGGATCGCAGTGGGCCGATTGCCAATGCAGATGTATGCCGGATTGCTGGCGTGGATACGTTAAAGGCTTCCAAAATGCTGCGCGGCTGGGTTGAGCGTGGGCTATTGGAGCCGCTGGCCGGCCGGGTGCGCAGCAACGCGGCTTACCAAAAACCTGCGCAAGAGCAGGAGCAGCTGGGCTTGTTAAATGCGATCTCCGGTGATGAGCCAAGTGCCTGAGGAGCCTTTATCCTTTATCTTTTGGCATAGGATAAAGGATTTTTAAATCCGAGAATTTTCATATAAATCAAAGACTTATGGAAAATTCCTTTATCCAAAATGCGGGTATACCCTGGAAGCAACACCAGCTTCAAGGTACTTTGCTGCTGGGTGTGGGCGACCAGAGGCTTCTTGAACAGGAGTTGACGGCATTTTTTGCCTCGCGGCAATGCACTGGCACAGCAATCCGGCTGGCGATGGACTGGGCTTTGGCGCAAGCGGCCAAAAAGCAGGCCGTGGTGAGCGGTTTTCATTCGCCGCTGGAGCAATCGGTGCTGACGGTGTTGCTGCAAGCCAAGAGCCCTGTGGTGGCGGTGCTGGCTCGCCCGGTGAGCGAGGCCAAGCTGCCGGGTGATTGGCTTGAAGCCGTGCAAGCGGGGCAGATGGTGGTGGTGAGCAGGGAGAAAAACGCGGGGCGATTAACGAAGACGCAGGCGACCTTGCGCAATGATATTGCCGCAGGCTTGGCGCAAAAAATCGTGATTGCGCATGCAAGCCCGGGCGGGCAATTGGAGCGATCTTGCGAGCTTTGGAGCCAAGCGGGTTGGCCCATTGAGCGACTGACTTGATGGGCGGCTGAGGTGGTTTCATTATCTACAGCGCTGGATAATGAAATGAAAAAGTAGAAAAAACTTATATGAATCAATCACTTGATTGAAGGCTTATTATCTAAAGCTGGCTAAACAATCAGCCTTTCGGGTGGTTCAAGGCTCAGAAAGGCAAAAAGACATCCGAAGATGCCTTTTTGAATGATTTTTATAGCGAAATCGGCCTCTAGCCGGCATAAATGCTGCGCAGAGTGCTATTGAATTAATAGTAACTCAGTCAACCCTTCGACAAGATCAGGGCGAACGGATTCACGCTCAAGCTGCCTTCACCTTCAACCGCCAAGCATGCAGCAGTGGCTCGGTGTAGCCGCTGGGTTGTTGTTTGCCTTTGAAGACTAAATCGCAGGCGGCTTGGTAGGCGGCGCCGCCTTCATTGCCGGCCATGTTTTTGTAGAGGGGGTCGGATTTGTTTTGACCGTCTACCACCTTGGCCATGCGCTTCAAGGTTTCTTTGATTTGCGCCTCAGTCACCACGCCGTGGTGCAGCCAGTTGGCCATGTGTTGGCTGCTGATGCGCAGGGTGGCGCGGTCTTCCATGAGGCCTACTCCGTTGATGTCTGGCACTTTGGAGCAGCCTACGCCTTGGTCGATCCAGCGGACGACGTAGCCTAGGATGCCTTGGGCGTTGTTGTCGAGTTCTTTTTGTTTGTCTTCCGCTGACCAATTCGCCCCACCGTTTTTGACATCGACGACGGGGAATTGCAGCAGCTTGTCGAGCGTGTCTTTGCGGATAGCTTTGGCATCTTGCTTGGCAATGGATTTTTCCATCTGCTTTTGCAGCGCGGGCACGTTGACTTGGTGATAGTGAATCGCGTGCAGGGTGGCGCCGGTGGGGCTGGGCACCCAAGCGGTGTTTGCGCCGGCGAGGGGCTGCGCGACTTTTTGCTGGAGCATCGCGGCCATCAAATCGGGCATGGCCCACATGCCTTTGCCGATTTGCGCTTTGCCGCGCAGGCCAGAGGTGAGGCCAACGATGACGTTGTTTTTCTCATAAGCGGCGAGCCAGGCGGATGATTTCATGTCGCCCTTGCGCATCACGGGGCCGCCGAGCATGCAGGTGTGCATTTCGTCGCCGGTGCGGTCGAGAAAGCCAGTGTTAATGAATGCGACGCGGCTCTTTGCTGCGGCGATACAGGCTTTGAGGTTCACCGAGGTGCGGCGCTCCTCGTCCATGATGCCGAGCTTGACGGTGCTGGGTTTGAGGCCAAGGAGCTTTTCGACGCGGCCAAAGAGCTCATCAGCAAAGCCCACTTCTTTGGGGCCATGCATTTTGGGTTTAACAATGTAAACGCTGCCTGTGCGACTGTTGCGCAACGCATGGGATTTTTTCTTTTGCAGATCCACCAAGGCGATGGTCGTGGTGATCACGGCATCCAAAATGCCTTCTGGGATTTCTTTTGTTGCGCCGTCTTTGGTGGTGTACAAAATAGCGGGGTTGGTCATCAAATGGCCAACGTTGCGAAGGAATAGCAGGCTGCGGCCATGCACTTTGACTTCGCCTTTGCCAGAAGGCTTCACATAGACGCGATCAGGATTGAGACCACGCTTCAAAGTCTGCCCGCCTTTGTCAAAGCTCTCAGTCAACGTGCCGTCCAAAATACCGAGCCAGTTGCTGTAAGCCAGCACTTTGTCGTCGGCATCGACCACGGCCACGGAGTCTTCCAAATCGAGAATCGTACTCAATGCGGATTCCATCACGATGTCGGATACGCCGGCTGCATCGGTGCTGCCAATGCGGTTGGTTTTATCGATACTGATTTGCAGATGCAGGCCGTTGTGTTGCAAAAGGATCGCAGTCGGTGCGGCGGCTAAGCCTTGGTAGCCGATGAATTGTTTGGCATCTTTCAGGCCAACTTTGCTGCCATTTTTAAGAGAAATGAGCAGTTTGCCGGCAAGAACACTGTATTGTTTGCTATCAGAATGTGAGCCTTTGGTGAGTGGCGCGCATTGATCAAGCAAGTAGCGGCCCTGGCGCACGACTTCCGCACCGCGTGCTTCGTTGTAGCTTAGGCCTTTTTGCAACCCATTCGCCTCTGATATCGCATCGGTGCCATAAAGCGCGTCATAGAGCGAGCCCCAGCGTGCGTTGGCAGCATTGAGCGCGTAGCGGGCATTGAGAATCGGCACGACAAGCTGTGGGCCGGCAAGGGTGGCGAGCTCCGCATCCACATTCTTGGTGGTGATTTTGAGCTTTTTCGGCTCGGGCACGAGATAGCCGACATCTTTCAAAAACTTCTGATACGCGGCCATCGGTTTGCCTGTTGACACAGGGCCTGGGTTGGCGGTGTGCCACGTATCCATCGCGGTTTGAATGCGATCACGCTCGGCGAGCAAGGCGATGTTTTTTGGCGAGAGATCTTGCACGATCGCATCAAAGCCTTTCCAAAACTTATCCGCTTTCAGGCCAGTGGCGGGCAGAACTTTTTTCTCAATGAAGTCGCAGAGGTTGGTGGCGACTTGGAGGGAGTGTTTTTGTGTGCGATTTGTCATGGTGGGCTTTTGATTGGCTTTTAATGGGCGTTAGTAAAGGGATAAATGAACATCCGGTGCGCGAAAGACGCGAAAGTTACGCGAAAGACGCTAAAAAGAAATACACAATTATTTTCTTGGTATTTTTCGCGTCTTTCGCGTAAATTTCGCGCTTTTCGCGCAACGGAAGTCGGCTGTTGAACTTCATAAACTTAAAAAAACGAAAAAACATCGCGTAAGCTCGTGCCCACTCGCGTGGGCGGCAAGCCGATTTCCTCAGCAGGCAAGCCAGCACGGTTGACCCACAACGTGCGGTAGCCAAACCAAGTGGCGGCTAAGGCATCCCAGCCGTTGGCGCTGACGAAGAGCATTTGCTTGGACTGTAGGCCGGTGGCGTTGGAGCCGAGGGCGTAGGCATCGGGATGGGTTTTGTATTTGCGGATGCTGTCGATGCTGATGACGTGATCAAGCACGTCGGCCAGACCTGCGGATTTCACGGCAACATCGAGCATGGCTGGGTCGCCGTTGCTCAAAATTCCCGTGACAATACCGCGCTTCTTTAACTCGGAGAGGACTTCGCGATTCTCAGGGAAGGCGGAGAGGTGGCGGTATTGATTCATCAGTTGGGCTACTGCTGAATCCGTGTTTTTTAGATCAAATGAGCCAGTAGCCGGCATAGAATATGCGCTAACAGCTATTAATTTGATAGCATAACGCAGCGCCTTCTCCGTCACGCTCCAAAAGGGTTCGTAATGCGCACCGTGGTTGCAGGTGGTCAGTAGCCGCGAATACTCAATCTGTTTGTCGCGCCACACCTGCGCCAGCCGGGCGCCGAAGCCGGGAAAGAGTTGCTCCGCAGCCAAGCTAACGCTGTACACATCAAACAGTGTGCCATAAGCATCAAAAAGCACAGCGCGAGGCGCAGGGAAGAGTTTTTCCATGGATCAGACTGTATTACAAACTGATTCGAGGATTAACGGCCTTCAAGTTGCTGCATTGGTGACAAAAATGCGCGGAATCAGCAACGCGTGGCTATTCGCTAATTAATCCATCGTGATTTTGCTAGGTGTGATCACTTTGCCCCAAAACTCAGTCTCGGTTTTCACGAGCGCATCCAGAGCTGCCGAGTCGCGATAGCGGATTTCGATACCGGCAGTCTGCGCACGGGTCTTCGTCTCAGGCGTTTCCATGGCTTGTTTGATGGCGCCGCTCAGCTTAGCCACCACATCAGGCGGCGTGCCGGCGGGCGCGAAGATGCCGACCCAGGCTTCCAGTTCAAAACCTTTCAAGCCCGCCTCTGCCGTGGTGGGCACATTGGGGATGCCGTTGTGGCGCGTGGGGCCGGCCACGGCTAGGCCTTTGAGCTTGCCGGCTTGGATGTGTTGCATCACAGAAGGCGGCGTGGTGATGAAGACTTGCACTTGGCCGGAGAGCACGTCAGTGATAGCCGCCCCAGATCCACGGTATGGGATGTGCACCATGCTGATGCCATTCCTCTGCTTGAACATTTCTGTGCCCATGTGCGAAAGAGACCCATTGCCTTGTGAGGCATAGCTGAGCTTGCCAGGATTCTTTTTCACATACGCGATGAACTCGGGCAAGGTGTTGGCGGCAATGCTGGGATGCACAGCGATCACATTGGTGGCTACGGTGACGAGCGCTACAGGCACGAAATCTTTCTGTGCCCAAGGCAGCTTGGGGTTCATGTGCGGGTAGCCCACGTGATAAGCGGAATACGAGGTGAGCAAGGTGTAGCCATCGGGTGCGGCCTTAGCCACGTTGCCATAGGCCACGTTGCCGCTGCCGCCGGGCTGGTTGTTCACAACCACTGGCTGCGCGAGCACTTTGGACAGCGCATCCGAGACGATACGCGCCGAGCCATCGACCAAGCCGCCCGGTGGGTTGGGCACGATCAGGGTGACAGGCTTGTTGGGGAAGGTGGTTTGCGCAACCGCAAGGCTGGCAAATGCGAATAAAACAGCGCCAAACAAGCCGCTTTTTAAGGAGTTGGACAAAAGGAATGGGCGATTCATGAGGTGTCTCCGGCTACGAAAAAGCGAGCAGATGACATTTCACTCTGCTCGCAAATCTGTGCATTTAATTGATTTAGACCAGTTTCAACTGCACATCAATGTTGCCACGCGTGGCATTTGAATAAGGACAAACAACGTGAGCCGCATTGATCAAATCTTGTGCAGCAACGCGATCCATGCCGGGCAAGCTGATCGCCATACGAACGGCGACACCAAAGCCTTGCGGGATCGGCCCAATGTCGACCTCTGCATCAATCGCTGCGTCAACGGGTACGACCACTTTTTTCATGCCGGCCACGTGACGCATTGCGCCCATGAAGCAGGCTGAATAGCCAGCTGCAAAAAGCTGCTCAGGATTGGTGGCTGTGCCCGCGCCGCCCATGGCTTTAGGTGGGCTGAGCTTGACGTCAAGTAAGCCGTCGTCAGAGCGCGTGGTGCCGTCGCGGCCGCCTGTGGTGTGGGCTTTAGCCGTGTAGGCTACTTTTTCGAGGGTGTCCATCTTGAGTTCTCCTTGAGTGGATGGTGGGTTAGGAATGGGAAGGTGAAGGGGAAATGAAATTAAGCGGGTTGCGCAAGCAATTGCTCGCGCAAAATTTGTATGCGCCGCGTGAGCGCCATAAGCTCCGCATGCGGCGAGCAACTGGCTTCGATGATGCAGGGCGGAATACCCAGCGCTTTAGTTTGTAAGCGTTTGGCTTTTTTACTCAGGCTGATTTTCACAATTCGCTCATCAGCATCGCTTCTCTGACGCAGCAACCAGCCAGCAGCCTCCATGCGTTTGAGAAGCGGCGTCAGTGTGCCGGTATCGAGAAGAAGCATCTCGCAAAGCTCACCAACGGTTTGCTGATCTTGCTGCCAAAGTGCGAGCAACACCAGATATTGCGGATAGGTCAAATCGGCGCTGAGTTTTTTCAGCAGCGGATGGTAAATCTTGGTCAGGGCTCGCGATGTGCTGTAGAGCGCAAAGCACAACTGTGAATCCAGTTGCAAAGATTGAAGTGCATTTATATTTGACAAGACTTAATTTTAGGCAATTTAAATTAACATGTGAGCACCGAGGGACATTGATACATTCGTATTCGAGGTGAGCAGCCATCGCAGTTGACGATGGCTTAGTCCACTTGTGAGAGCAGACAATCGAGATATGAACACTCCAACGACAGACATTCACATCTGCGAAGTCGGCCCGCGTGATGGCCTGCAATCCATTTCGCGCACCATGCCCACAGAAGATAAAAAGCGTTGGCTCACTGCGCTGCATGCAGCGGGACTGCGGGAGATAGAAGTCACATCTTTCGTGCCGGCCAAGCTCATGCCGCAACTCGCCGATGCCGCTGAGATCGTGGCGCATGCGCTTACTTTGCCGGGCTTACAAATCGTGGCGCTGGTGCCGAATTTGAAGGGTGCGGAAGCTGCCATGAAAGCCGGAGCGCATAAAGTGACGTTGCCTTGTTCGGCATCAGAGGCGCACAGCAAAGCCAATGTACGCAAAACGCGCCAGCAGATGGTCGATGAGGTGCGCAATGTGGTGGCGCTACGCAACGAGATGGCGCCAAGCGTGCAAATCGAGGCCGGCATAAGCGTTGCCTTTGGCTGCACGCTGCAAGGCACCGTGCCTGAAGATGATGTGATCTCGTTGGTGAGCGAAGTGATTGCAGCTGGCGCAGATGAGACGGGGCTGGCCGACACCACAGGCATGGCCAATCCCGCGCAGGTGCGTCGCTTATTTCGCAGGGCGTTCGCTGCCGTAGGCAAAGAAAAAGTCGGCGCAGCGCATATGCACAACACACGTGGCCTCGGCATTGCCAACTGCTTGGCAGCTTATGAAGAAGGCATCCGTGCTTTTGATGCATCTCTTGCTGGCCTTGGCGGCTGCCCGCATGCGCCGGGGGCTTCTGGGAATGTGGTGACGGAAGACTTGGTGATGATGTTTGAGGCGATGGGGCTGCGCACGGGGATTGATATTTCTTTGCTTTTGGCGGCGCGTGAGCCTTTGAAGCTGGGCCTGCCGGGCGAGCCTTTGTATGGCATGACGGCTGAGGCTGGGCTTCCGCTGGGGTTTGTGTATGCTTGAAATTCGAATGCAAATTCAAAATACCGGACGCAGAAGACGCAAAGGTTACGCAGAGGACGCAGAAGGAATACCAAAAAGATGCTTTGGATGCGTCGACTTCACGTTCATTAAACTCGAAGTCTTTTGATTGTTGTGCTTCAACTTTTCTTTTTTCTCTTCGTTTTTGCGTCCTCTGCGTAACCTTTGCGTCTTCTGCGTCCGGACTTGGTATTAAAAATCTATGAACACCAACACGCTCCCCTATAAAGATATCCGCATGGTCGAATTCACCCATATGGTGATGGGCCCGACTTGCGGGATGCTGCTGGGTGACTTAGGCGCTGAAGTCATCAAGGTCGAACCCCCCAAAGGCGACAACACGCGCAAGTTGCTAGGCTCAGGCGCGGGCTTTTATCCGCTGTTTAATCGCAATAAAAAATCTCTCACACTGGATCTCAAAACCCGCGAGGGAAGAGAAGCTGCGCACAAACTGATTGCCACCGCAGACATCGTGAGCCATAACTTTCGCCCTGAAACCATGGCCGCGCAGGGGCTCGATTACGACACCCTGAAAGCCATCAACCCGCGCCTAATCTACATTGAGCTGCGCGGCTTTTTGCCCGGGCCCTATGAGCACCGCACCGCGCTTGATGAAGT
The DNA here is from genome assembly GCA_043777675.1 of Comamonadaceae bacterium. Classification (GTDB taxonomy): domain Bacteria; phylum Pseudomonadota; class Gammaproteobacteria; order Burkholderiales; family Burkholderiaceae_C; genus JANMDU01. Next base: position 46,896 of record JAYWHR010000023.1, read on the forward strand.
GGTGCAAATGATGGGCGGGTTGGCCTACATGACCGGGCCCGTGGGCCAGCCGCTGCGTGCCGGCAGCAGTGTCAACGACATCATGGGCGGCTTGTTTGGCGGCATCGCGGCGATGGCGGCGCTTAAAGAACGGGAGCAAACTGGCCTCGGCCAAAAAGTGCAATCCGCCCTCTATGAAAACAACATCTTCCTCATCGCTCAGCACATGCTGCAATACGCCGTCACAGGCGTACCCGCCGAGCCCATGCCCAATCGCATCAGCGCATGGGGCGTGTATGACGTGTTCACGGTGAAAAACGGTGAGCAGATTTTCTTGAGTGCGGTAAGTGATAAGCAATGGGAAGTGTTTTGCCGCATTTTGAATTTACCCGAACTCAAAGCCGATCCGAAATACCTCACTAACAATGATCGCGTACGCGAGCGCCCCGCACTCACTCCACATCTGCGCCAGCGCCTCGAAGGCTACTCTGCAGCTGAGTTGACCACGCTCTTTGAAGACAACGGCCTGCCTTACGCCCCCATCAACCGCCCCGAAGATCTGGTGAACGACCCGCATCTCAAAGCCACCGGCGGCCTCACGCCCATGACCTTGCCCAATGGTCAAGTCACCGACACGGTACTTTTCCCGTTCACACTACACGGCAAGCAGCCCGGCCTGCGCCTGAACCCACCCAAGCTAGGGGAACACAGTATGGAGTTGCTGCAAGAGTTGGGCTACAGTGAAGAAGAAGCACGGCAATTACTATCAAATAAATAGCGCGTTACGCAGTATCTATGCCGGCTAGAAGCCGATTTTGATCGAAAAATGATCAAAGAATCAATTTGGAAACCTTCATGAACACCCCCATCACCTTCAACCGTCGTCATCTACTGGCCGCCGCTGGTTCGGCTGCTTTGATGCCCACAGGTTTTGCCCAAAGCAGCACCGTGAAATTCATCCTCCCTGTGAGCGCAGGCTCGGGTGTCGATGGCATCGCGCGCGCCGGCAGCGCCCAACTTGCCAAAGCCCTTGGCCAAAATGTGGTGATCGAAAACCAGCCCGGCGCGGGCGGTGTGGTCGGCACGCAGTCTCTCATCAAAGCCGCGCCCGATGGGCAAACGCTCTCCATGGTCTCGAACAACCATGTGATCTACCCCAGCGTCATCAAAAATTTAAGCTTCGACGCGATAGCCGACATCACGCCGATTGCCGTGATCGCCTACACGCCGCTGGTGCTGATCATCAACCCACGAGTGCCCGCGCAAAACTTACTTGAATTCGTGGCGCTGCTGAAAAAAAATCCTGGGAAATACAACTACGCCTCCAGCGGCAACGGCACGATTTTGCATCTCGCCCCCGAGCTGTTCAAAGACGTGACGGGTACGTTTTCCACCCACATCCCCTATCGCGGCTTCGCGCCGATGCTGCAAGACATCGTAAGCGGCCAAGTCGATTGGGGCGTGAGCGCGCTGCCTGCTGCGTTAAGTCAAATAAAAGCCGGCAACGTGCGCGCCCTGTGCATCCCCATGATGCAGCGCAGCCCCGCCGCCCCTGAGATTCCTACATCTGCCGAGGCAGGCGTGCCCAAATACCAACTCGACGCATGGATCGCCTGCGTGGGGCCAAAGGGTATGAGCGCCGCCGCTGTGCAAAAAGTCAACGCTGCTTTGCGCACGACCTTCGCGACGGATGAGGTGAAAGAAGCCATGGCCAAGCAAGGCAATATCGTGAACATTTCTACGCCAGAATTTGCATTGGAGCACTTCAAAGAGGAACTGGTGCGGTATGGTGCGTTGGTGAAGAAGGCTGGTGTTGTACCGGCTTGATCTGCTTTTGCGATTTCGTTTAACGTTGTTTGTTGGCGCTTGGAAGATTTGCTTTTGGATGCGGCGGCTGCGAGTTTGAGGCACTGCGCCCGCCTTCAGACGCGAGTACGCCACATCAGTCGGTCGCAGTGCCTCAAACTCGCGGCCTGTTAGTTGCTGTGAGAATTTTCGCGCCAAACGTGCGCAACTTTGATGCGATCAGCGCGCCGCGATTGGAACTCTCCTCACCACTCATGGCCTGTGATCGCCACAGGCGACATGACCGATTTTGGCCGCGCAGCGCACAACACTTTCGCGACGAGTGTCGCGTAACTCGCTGCTCGGGCTCATGAGGGCATGGCGACTGCGGCGAGCGTAGGCCTTAGAGCGCAAACAATGCCAAATTGTCCAGTTTGCCGGCCTAAATTCTGCGCAAGCTGCTATAAATACTGTAGTAAGCCCATTGTCACAAAACGAGCTTTTTTAACCTACACTTGAAACCATGCTCTGGGTCAAAGCCTTTCATATCGTCTTCGTGGCCAGTTGGTTTGCTGGCTTGTTTTATTTGCCGCGTATCTTTGTGAATCTTGCGCAAGTACCGCCCGGCTCAGTAGCTGAAAAACAGCGTCTTCTCATCATGGCGCGCAAGCTGCTCAGATTCATGACGATTCTTGCCATTCCCGCCATTGGGTTAGGCGCGTGGCTCTGGATGGGGTATGGCATCGGGCGTGGGCAGGGCTGGATGCATGCTAAATTATTTGTCGTACTTCTCGCTATGGGGTATCACCATGGCTGCAGCGTCATCCTCAAAAAATTTGAGCGCAGCGCGAATACGCGCAGCCATATTTGGTATCGCTGGTTCAACGAGGCCAGCGTATTGATCATGGTGGTCGCGGTGGTGTTAGTCGTCGTCAAGCCGTTCTAAGCCCAATGCAAGCGCACCGCAGCTCAGCCACTCTGCTTGCCTTGGTTTTTGCGCTGCTGATTATTTATGCCAGCTTGTATCCGTTTGACGGTTGGCGCAATCAGGGCATCAACCCGTTTTATTTTCTGAGCTCCCCTTGGCCGCGCTACTGGAGCCGCTTTGATGTCGTGGCGAATTTTATTGGCTACGCGCCGCTGGGCTTTTTAGCTACCCTGGCGATTCTGCGTACGCGTTTGTTGCCCCATCCAGCACTCTTGGCTGCCTTGGCTGGCAGCCTGCTTTCGCTGCTGCTCGAAGCGCTGCAAAGCTATTTGCCGTTGCGCGTGCCACAACTCTCCGATTGGCTGCTCAATTCCGGCGGTGCGCTGGTTGGCGCGCTGCTTGCTGTGGTTTTGGAGCGGCTTGGCGTGATTGATCACTGGAGCCGTTTTCGCGCACGATGGTTTGTACGTGATGCGCGCGCGCCACTGGTGCTGCTTGCGCTATGGCCAGTGGCTTTGCTGTTTCCGCCAGCTGTGCCTTTGGCGCTGGGCCAGGTGCGCCGTCGCCTTCATGATTTTTTCAATGATTTGGCAGAGGGCACACCGTTAGCGGCGCTGATTGATGAGCCGGTGGGTTATGTGTTGCAGCTGTCTAATTTGAGTGAGCTCACTGCTGTAGCCTTGGGTTTTTTAATTCCGTGTTTATTGGCCTGCGCCGTCACACTCGGCTGGTATCGGCGCGCGCTTTTGCTGTTCGGTGGTGCGCTGGTCGCGCTGGCCGCAAGCAGCTTGTCTGCCGCTTTAAGCTACAGCCCAGAAAACGCTTGGGGCTGGCTGAGCCTACCTTCAAGCGCAGGGTTGTTGCTCGGCGCTGCGGTAGCGCTGATCTGCTTGGCGCTGCCACGTAAGTTGTGTTTGGGGTTGCTTGTCGTAGCGCTTGTGTGGCAGCTCACCCTGATTAACTCTGCGCCGGAGACGCCGTACTACGCGCAGGCCTTGCAAAGCTGGGAGCAAGGGCGCTTTATTCGCTTTCATGGCTTAGCGCAGTGGCTAGGCTGGCTTTGGCCGTATGCGGCGCTCCTGACTGCGCTGATGGCCTTGAGTCGGCGTGACACCAGCATGTCCCGATAAAATCCTAGGCATGTCTCAAGCTCATTACTTTCAGCGCCACATCTTTTTTTGCACGAATCAGCGCGGTGAAGGCGAGGCGAGTTGCGCCGAGCATCGCGCGGGCGCTGCGCAAAAACATTGCAAACAGGCTGTAAAAGCGGCTGGCCTGTCTGGCCCCGGCAAAGTGCGGGTTAATGGCGCAGGCTGCTTGGATCGCTGCGCGGGCGGGCCGGTGTGCGTGGTCTACCCTGACGCGGTGTGGTACACCTATGTAGACAACGACGACATTGATGAAATCGTTGATTCGCACTTGAAAAACGGCAAGATTGTGGATCGCTTGGTGTTGCCTGCGCATGTTGGTAAATAAGCTTGGCATACTGAGATGAATTCGCAAACTGAGCGCTTGATGCTGCAAGGTGCTGCCGGGCAGATCGAGGCGCTGCGCGATCTGCCCGAGGGCAGTAGCAAAGGTATCGCCATCATCTGCCATCCGCATCCACTCTTTGGCGGCACGATGGACAACAAAGTAGTGCAAACACTGGCTCGCGCCTTCGTTCAAACCGGCTGGACGGCGCTGCGTTTTAACTTTCGCGGCATTGGGCAGTCGATGGGCGTGTATGACGAGGGGCGTGGTGAGGCTGATGATCTACGTGCGTTGATCAACCAAGAGCTGCCCACAGGATCGGCGCTCGCTTTAGCAGGCTTTTCCTTTGGCTCATTTGTGGTCTCACAAGTTTTGGGTGAAGCCGCGCAAAGCCACGATCTGCAGAAAATCGTGATGGTCGGGACAGCCGCCTCGCGCTTTGCTGTGGCTAGCATCCCCGTTAAGCTGCACGAGAAACTGCTGGTGGTGCATGGTGAGCATGACGACACTGTGTCGTTGGCCAGCGTGATGGATTGGGCGCGCCCGCAGGTGATTCCCGTCACCGTCGTGCCCGGCGGCGGGCATTTCTTTCACGGACAGTTACCGCTTTTGCGCGGCTTGGTGGTGCGGCACTTGCTTTCCTGAACTACAATCCTGGTATGAATTTGATAGCACTCCGTGCAGGTTTTATGCCGGCAATTCCCCATTTTTTCTTATTTTTTGCATTATTTTTGCCATTCGCAGTGCATTCGCAGCAGGTGCAGAGCCCCGAAGTTGCGGCTCGCGCCTATCTACTTCTGGACATCACTGCTAACCAAATTTTGGTTGAAAAAGATGCAGACATGCCAGTTGAACCTGCGAGTTTGACCAAACTCATGACGGCGTATATCGTCTTCGATGCACTTCGCGCCAAGAAGATCACACTTGATCAAACCTTTGCAGTGAGCGAGCGTGCCTGGAAGATGCCTGGCAGTCGCATGTTCATCGATCCTAAGATGAAAGTGAAGGTCGATGATTTACTCAAGGGCATGATCGTGCAATCTGGTAATGACGCCACTGTGGCGCTGGCCGAAGGCGTGGCGGGCAATGTGGAGCGCTTTGTGCAGATCATGAACGACCAAGCCAAAGCGTTGGGCATGAGCAAGACGCAGTACAAAAATCCGGAAGGTCTCACGGCGCCCGGCCACACCACCACTGCACGCGATCTGGCCTTGCTCTCGGCCCGCCTAATGCGCGAATTCCCCGAGTACACGCCGATTTACGCCATCAAAAAATACCGACTAGACGGCAGCCCAGCGGCCAATGACACCAACCGCAACCTGTTGCTTTTCCGCGACCCGAGCGTTGATGGCCTTAAAACTGGCCACACCGATGCTGCCGGCTATTGCCTCATTACTACCGCCAAACGCGACTTTGCAGGCATAGGCCAGCGCCGTTTGCTCGCCGTCTTACTCGGCGCGGCGAATGAAAATGCCCGCGCCAATGAGAGCCAAAAACTGCTCAATTGGGGCTACACTGCCTTTGAAGCTGTCAAGTTGTTCGATGCCAATCAAGCGGTCATCAATGCCCCAGTTTGGAAGGGAAAAGAGGCCACGGCAAAGCTTGGTAACGCAGTGACTGCTTACATCGTAGCTGTACCTAGCGGCAGTGCCAGCAAAATTAAGAGCCAAGTGGCGCGCCCCGATCCATTGCTAGCGCCCTTGGTTAAAGGCCAGCAAATCGGCAGCTTGAAGATCAGCTTGGCTGATCAGCCGTATTCAGAGCAACCGCTCTTTGCCTTGGAATCTATTGAGCAAGCCGGTTGGCTAGGCCGCACTTGGGATGCGGTGCGTTTGTGGATTCAGTAATTCCGGGCTATAATCAAAGGCTCTGCGCATTTCCGCGTAGAGATTTTTAACAGTCTTTCACGTTGTTGACAAGCCTTAACGGCCGCGTCAATCGCCTATCGCCAATTGTAGTGATAGCGGTGAAAGTTACGGAGAAAACAATGAGTAGCAGCAACCGTTTGGGTTTGCTGGGTCGCAAGGTCGGCATGATGCGCGTATTCACGGATGATGGGGATTCTGTTCCAGTCACTGTGGTCGATGTGTCTAACAACCGCGTGAGCCAAGTCAAATCTCAAGAAAACGACGGCTATGTGGCCTTGCAGGTCACATTCGGTCAACGCCGTGCATCGCGCGTGACCAAGCCAATCGCTGGCCACCTTGCTAAGGCAGGCGTGCAAGCCGGTGAAATTATCCAAGAATTCCGCGTGACAACCGATGTCGCTGCTGCACACGCAGCTGGCTCGGTCATCGCTGCCCAGGCTGTGTTTGCAGCCGGCCAACAAGTGGACGTGCAAGGCACCTCCATCGGTAAAGGCTTCACCGGCACGATCAAGCGTCACAACATGAGCTCACAGCGCGCATCGCACGGCAACAGCCGTTCGCACAACGTGCCCGGTTCGATTTCGATGGCGCAGGATCCTGGTCGCGTGTTCCCTGGCAAAAAAATGTCAGGCCAGCGCGGCGACGTGACCAAAACCACTCAGAACCTGGACATCGTTCGCATTGACGAAGCCCGCCAGCTCTTGCTGGTGCGCGGCGCAGTGCCGGGCTCGAAGAATGGCCACGTGGTCGTGAGTCATGCGATCAAGGTCAAGGTCAGGCGCGCTGGCGAAGCCGCTGAGCCCGCAAAAGCGCCTGCGAAAGGAGCCAAGTAATGCAGCTCGAGCTCCTCAACGAACAAGGTCAGGCCACGTCGAAAGTTGACGCACCCGACACCGTGTTCGCGCGTGACTACAACGAAGCGCTGGTGCACCAAATCGTCGTCGCCTTCCAGGCCAACGCGCGTCAAGGCACCCGTGCTCAGAAAGACCGCGAAGCGGTCAAGCACTCCACCAAAAAGCCTTGGCGTCAAAAGGGCACCGGTCGCGCACGCGCCGGTATGACCTCGTCGCCACTGTGGCGCGGCGGTGGACGAATTTTCCCGAACAGCCCTGACGAAAACTTCAGCCACAAAGTCAACAAGAAGATGTATCGCGCCGGTATGGCTGCGATCTTCTCGCAGTTGGCTCGGGAAGGCCGTTTGGCGGTGGTCGACAACTTAACCGTCGATTCGCCAAAAACCAAGCTGCTCGCAGCCAAGTTCAAGGCGATGGGTTTGGATTCGGTGTTGGTCATTTCTGATCAGGTCGATGACAACATGTTGCTGGCTTCGCGGAATCTGCCGAACGTTTTGGTGGTTGAGCCTCGTTATGCCGACCCTCTGTCTTTGGTGCACTACAAAAAGGTGCTCGTGACCAAAGCGGCCATGGAACAAATCAAGGAGATGCTGTCATGAGTATTTCCAACGGAAACACCGCCAAGTTCGCTGCCAACCGTTTGGCTCAAGTGCTGATCGCCCCCATCGTGAGCGAGAAGGCCACGATGACCGCGGAAAAGCACAACCAGATCCTTTTCACGGTTTGCACGGACTCGACTTCGACTTTGAACAGCAGTTCAACAGCGGCTTTGATCTCAGGCTTAGTCGCGTCGCGCATCACCTTGAAAAGGATCTGGTTGTGCTTTTCCGCGGTCATCGTGGCCTTCTCGCTCACGATGGGAGCGATCAGCACCTGAGCCAGGCGGTTGGCAGCGAACTTGGC
>JAYWHR010000024.1:0-145176 GCA_043777675.1 Comamonadaceae bacterium
CACCGCACAGCGCAGCGGCAGTCACAGTGTTGAGTGTGGCGGGTTTGATGTCTGTGTTGATGTGTTCAGCGATTACTAAAGAAGTCATGGGGAGCTCCGTTCAAATGCAGCCCGGCAAGATAGCCTGACCGCTCAGATAAATTTAATGCGTGTTGAAGGCGTCGGTTAAATAACTTTGGCTTCGTTTTTAAGCTTGTCGACCAGCGCGGCAACATCGGCTACTTTGATGCCGGCGCTGCGCTTGGGCGGCTCGTTCACGCTCAGGGTTTTGATGCGCGGCTTGACGTCAACACCCAAGTCTTCAGGCTTGAAGTTATCGAGTTGCTTTTTCTTGGCCTTCATGATGTTGGGCAGAGTCACGTAGCGCGGCTCGTTGAGGCGCAGGTCGGTTGTCACCACTGCTGGCAGGTTGACAGAAAGCGTCTCTAAACCGCCATCAACTTCTCGGGTGACTTGTGCTTTGCCATCCACGATTTCTACTTTGCTCGCAAATGTAGCTTGCGGCATATCAGCTAAAGCAGCGAGCATTTGTCCAGTTTGGTTGCAATCATCATCAATCGCTTGCTTGCCTAGGATGATCAGCCCAGGTTGCTCTTTGTCCACTAAGGCTTTGAGCAGCTTGGCCACAGCCAAAGGCTGCAATTCTTCATTGGTTTCCACCAAAATCGCGCGATCAGCGCCAATGGCCATGGCGGTGCGCAAGGTTTCTTGGCATTGCGTGGGGCCGCAAGAAATGGCGATCACCTCCGTGGCCATGCCTTTTTCACGCAGGCGCGTGGCTTCTTCTACGGCGATTTCATCGAACGGGTTCATGCTCATTTTGACGTTGGCGATATCCACCCCCGTGCCATCCGATTTCACGCGGACTTTGACGTTGTAATCCACCACACGTTTGACGGCGACCAATACCTTCATATGCTTGCGCTCCAGTTAATTTAGATTGACGTTTACGTAAACTGCACCATTGTAGGTTGCAGTGCAGCAAACGCTAGCTTTGCTACACAAAAACCACAAAAACGAACGATCGTTCTTTTTCATGAATTATAGGCAACCTGCTGAGCCTGAATAAGGCGAGCGCTCTAATTTTGTCAGTTGCAAGACAGTTGAGCAGCAGTCCCCCAACGACGTACACGCTAAACGCTCTGTCAGCGCGGGAAAGCCATTACAACAATCTCCACCCTCACCCGTTACATTGCTGCATCGCATCTTTTTTTGCAATCTTTTTATTCAGGAGCTGTCATGAAATTTAAAGCTATTTCTCTGGCCACGTTCGCCCTCACTGGTGGCCTCGCCGCTGGCTTTTCCGTGCAAGCGCAAACCGTAATCACCGCCTCAAGCTGGTTGCCACCCACGCACACGCTCTCCATGGCGCAAAAAGAATGGTGCGATCTGCTGGAGAAAAACACCTCGGGCAAGATGAAATGCAACATCTTGCCGCGCGCTGTTTCAGCGCCACCCGGCACGTTTGATGCTGTGAAAAATGGTTTGGCCGATATCAGCTTCTCCGTGCAAGGCTACACGCCAGGCCGTTTCCTTTATACGCAAATGGCTGAGCTGCCCTTTCTCGGCAATTTTTCGGAGCCGATCTCTGTGGCTTATAACAAAGTGGCCATGAAAAATGCTGAGTTTGCTGGCGAACATCAAGGCATGAAAGTCATCTCTTTCTTCACGCACGGCCCCGGCATGGTATTCAACACCAAGCGCCCCATTGCCAAAGTGGACGATCTGGGCGGACTGAAATTCCGTGTGGGCGGCGGTATGGTCAATGAAATCAGCAAAACCTTGGGCATGAATGTGACACTCAAGCCCGCACCAGAATCTTTTGAGCTGCTCAACGGAGGCGTGATGGACGGCACGCTCTTCCCTGCAGAATCCACCGAATCCTTCCGCATCGACAAAATCATTCGTCACGCCACCACCTTCCCCGGTGGCCTTTACAACACGAGCTTTGCCTTTGTGATGAACCAAGGCAAATACGACAAGCTCACGGCTGAAGAGAAAAAAGCGGTGGACGCGATCAGCGGCGAAGTGGCTGCGCGAATTTATGGCCGTGGTTGGGATCGCGTGGATCGCCGCGCCATGGGCTTGATGCAAGCCAACAATGTGCAAGTGGTGAAAGCGGATGCAAAATTTGTAGCCGATGTGAAGGCTAAGACATCTGGCTTGGAAGCGAAATGGATTGCAGACTCAGAAGCGAAGGGCTTGAAGAATGCCAAGGCCGTGTTGGCTGAATTCCGTACTGAAATTGCTAAAGCTGAGAAGTAAATTTTGCGCTTTCAGCTTCAATCCCTGCTCGAAAAAATCTGCGGCCTGCTGTGTGCCGCAGCACTATTTAGCATCATGCTGCTTACGTTTTTTGATGTGGGCGGGAGAAAGCTTTTCTCGCAATCGATCCCCGGTTCCCTAGAGCTCACTGAGTTGCTGATGGTGATCGTGATCTTTGCGGGTTTACCGCTGGTGAGCGAGCGAGGCGAGCATGTGATTTTCGATAGTCTTGATAGCGTGTGGCCAGCTTGGCTCGTGAATACGCAAAAGGCATTCGTGCATATCGTCTGCGCTGCGCTGATCATGGCATTGGCTGTGTTGATGTGGCAGACGGGTGCTCAATTTGCCGAATATGGCGAGACGACGGCGCAGCTCAAGATCAGCAAAGCGCCTTTCATTTACGGCATGGCTGTGTTTTGCGGCATCACTTCGCTGGTGCATTTAGCCCTAGCTTTCTTCCCAGGCAGACAAGCCGCTGAGGGAGAGGGTGCAGCGCTATGACAGAGGCTCTCCTCGGCTTTGCAGCAATCTTCGTCTTGGCGCTGCTACGCATGCCGCTAGCCTTTGCTATGGCAATTGTGGGCGTCGTGGGCATGGGTCTCACGCGCAGTTGGCCAGCAGCGTTCGCCAGCGCAGCGCAGGTCGTGCAAGAAACGGGCTTTGCTTACACGCTATCCGTAATCCCGCTCTTCATACTCATGGGCAATTTCGTGGCGCGCGCTGGCTTGGCGCACGAGCTCTTTGCAGCCGCTTATGCCTTCATCGGCCATTTGCGCGGCGGCTTGGCGCACGCCACCGTGCTCGCTTGCGCCGGCTTTGGCGCTATTTGCGGCTCTTCTATTGCCACAGCGGCCACCATGAGCAAGGTGGCCTACCCGAGCATGAAAAAGCTAGGGTATTCTGATTCCCTGTCGACAGGCGTGATGGCCGCTGGCGGCACGTTAGGCATCATGATTCCGCCGTCTACCATCATGGTCATTTACGGCATCGTGACGGAGACGAATATTGGCAAACTCTTCGCTGCGGGCGTGATTCCCGGCTTGCTCACCGCGGCCTGCCTCATGCTTTGCATCGTGGTGATGACATCAAGGGATCCCGAGCACGCCCCGTCCGGCCAGCGCACCTCTTGGCCTGATCGCTGGAAAGCGCTGCGCGGTATTTGGGGGGTGTTGGTGCTGGTGATTATCGTGCTCGGTGGGATTTATGGTGGCGTGTTTACGGCCACTGAGGGCGCTGGCATCGGTGCATCAGGCGCTTTTCTCTTTGCTTTGGCTCGCAAACGCCTAACTTGGCGCATCACGTTTGACGTATTGGTGGAATCCGCACGCACCACGGCCATGCTGTTTACATTGCTAATCGCAGCCACGATCTTTGCGAATTTCGTGAATTTCACATCGCTTCCGAGCGACCTTAAAACATGGATCACTGGCCAAGGCCTCTCCCCAGTGATGATTATTGCAGCCATGATGCTCATCTATGTGATTCTTGGCACTGTGATGGAAGAGCTGACGATGGTGTTGCTGACCATCCCCCTCTTCTTCCCCATCGTTACAGCGCTTGGCTTCGATCCAGTATGGTTTGGCGTGTTGATCGTGATGATCGTACAAATCGGCCTGATCTCGCCGCCGGTGGGCATGAATCTCTTTGTGCTCAATGCGCTACTGCCCAAGGTAGGCCTCGCAAATATCTTCCGAGGCTGCTGGCCCTTTGTGCTCACGATGATTTTTGTGTTGATTTTGCTGGTGGCATTCCCGCAGATCAGCTTGTGGCTGCCGTCGCTGATGAATTAAAGCCGATTCTGGCAATTAGCCGTTGCATACATTGCGCGGAGCGCTCCTAATTCAGGAGCAGCTATGCTTTAGTTGAATCTTCAGTCTGTAAGCGCACAAATTTCTCATACAGCGTTTCCCGGCTTTCTTTGTGCTCAGGATGCGTATCAATGCAAGCCACGGGGCAGACCTGTACACACTGCGGCTCATCAAAATGGCCGATGCACTCTGTGCATTTATGCGGATGGATTTCGTAAATCTCTTTGCCCATGTAAATTGCCTCATTTGGACATTCGGGCTCACACACATCGCAGTTGATGCATTCGTCGGTGATTCTGAGTGCCATCGCCGTACTCCTACCTTTAGCCTCAAGCCTGAAGCTTCGGGCGATACGCGGCTTCAAGGGCAGCAGCCACAGCGGGGCTCACCAATTTGCTCACATCGCCGCCCAGCTTGCTAATCTCGCGCACGAGCGTGGAACTGATGCATTGCAGATCTGGCGTGGGCAGCAAAAACATCGTATCCACCGAGCTGCGCAGCTTGCGGTTCATCGCGGCCATTTGGGCTTCGTAATCCAAATCAGTCGCGTTGCGCACGCCGCGCACGATAGTCTGCGCGCCCTGCGCAGAGCAAAAATCTACGATCAAGCCATCGAACGGCATGACTTGTACGTTTGCTATATTTTTTAGAGCATTCTGCGCAAGCTCTATGCGGGCGTTCAGCTCAAACAGCGTCGTTTTACTGTGCGCCACCGACACAGCCACGATCAGCCTATCAAACATCTTCGCCGCGCGGCCAATCACATCCTCGTGCCCCAAAGTGATCGGGTCAAATGTGCCGCAATAGACTGCTATTTTTGCCATGGTGTGAATGATACGCGCCTTGAGCTACTTGCAGATACTTGAACTAAGAGCGCAGCACATTGTGCAGGGCTTCTCCAGCTGGATCGCGGTACACATCAAAATCGATGTCTACGGAGAGAATATGCCGAATTTTCAGGCGACTGGCGGCTTCCGCAATGGAAGCATCTGCCAAATCAAAAGGCAGCGATGCAAACCGCACGCTGATTTGCAGCACGGTGGCAAAGGAAGCCTGCACCGGCGCATCGCAGGAGATCGCGCCGCGCTGCGCCCAGCGCAAAAAATCCGAAGCCGCTTCGTTATGAATGCGCCGCGCGAGCAACGCACACACTTCCGTCATCACAGGCCAAGTGGTGATCAGCTTGGCTTGCGGGTTCATTTGCATCCAAATTGCCACGCGATCATGCCAATGGTCAGCGCGATTAAACAAAGCCAGCAAAGGCCCGCTATCGACCAGCGCGATGCGTAAATCGGGTCTGCGCAAAAAGTTGGAGGGCTCCGAAACGCTGTTTTTCGGATCAGCACCGAGGCGCAAGCTCATAGCGCTGCCGCAGGCGGCCTTGGATTCGCACCAAGCGAACTAGGACGTATCTTTTGGGCAGCGATCTCTTCCCACACACCCGCCGCATAGGCTTTGCGATTTGTCGCCAAATCCTGCCGACCCAAGCCACCCGCGTATTTGCGGCCAAACAAATCCTGCCCCAATTCATAGGCGCTAGCCACGCCCTTCGGCGCAGTTGCCAAATACATCATCAGCGCATCGCGCATCACCTCGCTGATGCTGCGCGCCTCAAGGGCGCAGCGCTCACGCAAGCTGTCCTCTAGGGTGCTGGGAAGTTTGACGGTGGTAGTCATGATGTGGACTTAAACTTAGGTAATACGCTTATTACTACCTAGAATATTTATCCATGCAAGCCCTTAAGCTACTGGCCCCACAACGACCGCGTTGTCTCGCGCAAATTTCTCAGCCTGCTCGCTTAAAGATCCTAGGCAGACATACATCGCCTTGTCTGCGTCCTGCGCCTTGGTCAAGGCTACCAACGCCTGCAGCGCCTCCACGCCATGCGTAGCTGCCTTATAGCGCTTGGCTGCGACCAAGGTGATTTGCCCTGCTTTGGTTAGCCTAAAATCCGCCACCCCATCGCCCTTATTTAAACGCTCCACCGCAAAACCCTGACGGGCAAACTTCGCCTCCAGCTCAGCAGAGAAATCCCGCCAAGGCAGGCCAGCCAACCGCGCGATCTCCGCTTCCAAAGCAGCAGGCGTTGGCGCATTCCACTGCCGGCTCAAAGCCACGCAGCCGGTCACCAAAAACGGCAATGTCCCCAACACCCCAAACACCACCAACTCCTTAGGCAACAGCGCCGCGCAGATCACACTGATCACCGCAGCCAGCAAAAAACTGATCCACCACGGGTTACGCAGCAGAATCGCAAACAACGAATTGGGAGCCATTTTGAATTTCATAAGATGTTCCGTTTCTCTAGATTTGTCTCTCGTGCAGCTTGCGTTAACCAACTCACAAGAACCTGCACAGCACGATCACCCGCGCGATCCTCGCTCCAGCGCGCAACATGTACCTTCGTCGAAAGCACAGTCGGGGTGACCGCAAGAGCACGTGTCAAACGCCCATCGTCGATTGCATCGGCTACCAAAAGTGAGCGAGTAATCGCAATACCTGCGCCCTCGACAGCAGCCGTCAAACAAAGCCCCATGTCGCCCAACACCAGCCCGCGAGGAAGAGCTTGCTTAAGCCCTAGCTGAGCAAACCAAAAAGCCCAGTTCCATTCCCCCACCGGGCTTTGCCCTTTTTGAATCAATGGAAGATCAAGCAACGCGGCAGGATGGCTCAAAGGCTTTCCGCCTGGAAGAAGCGATGGCGCACAAACAGTAAAAACATTCTCGCGAAAGAGCGGCGCTTGTAAAGCTGTGGCGCGAGATTCAGTATGCGTGACCCACAGAATCCGCACATCCAGCGGCGGCGCACCCGCAGCTTCGGATTCGACGGGCACGAAATCAATCTCAATTTCCGGATGCAATTCGCGAAAAACCCTCAAGCGGCGCACCAGCCACCATGCCGCCAAAGATGATCCTGCACCCAAGCGCAGCACTTTTTGGTTGGATTGCTGCCTCAAACTAGGCGCAAGAGCCGACAGCCCGTCAAGAAGCGGTGTGAGCTCAGCATGGAGTTTCGCACCCTCATCAATCAGCGCCACGCCGGGATTCAAACGCTTCAAAAGCTGCACGCCGAAAAACTCTTCCAAGCGGCGAATTTGATGGCTGATGGCGCTCTGCGTCACACCCAGTTCGTCTGCTGCGCGCGTGAACGAGCCATGGCGCGCAACCGCATCGAATGCTGTCAAAGGCGCAAACGGCGGTAAGCGTCGGATCATCGAGATACTCATTCTGCGGCAAAAGTCATAGAGGGATTGTGTCTGAAAGGCGCTCCACCCCATGAGATGGATTCATCCCTTTTTGAAAAACGATCATTTGCTACTGCTTGAAAGCATGTTGTACCCTCGCCGCATGCCCAGTACCCTGCCCACCCTGATTGCCGCCTGCGTCAGTAGCTTCTTATTTCAATTCGATCTCACAGCTTTGTCCGCAGCGCTGCCTGATATGGCGGTCAGCCTTTCCGCGCAAGTGGCGGATCAAGCTTGGATCATCAACGTTTACAGCCTCGCCTTGATTTTCGCG
This sequence comes from Comamonadaceae bacterium, assembly GCA_043777675.1. Lineage (GTDB taxonomy): Bacteria > Pseudomonadota > Gammaproteobacteria > Burkholderiales > Burkholderiaceae_C > JANMDU01. The sequence continues at coordinate 7,592 of JAYWHR010000024.1, forward strand.
CTCCCGCTAGCAGGGCCAATGGCTGATCGCTACGGGAGGCGTGAGCTTTTCATCACTGGCACGGTGCTTTTCGCCTTAGCGTCGCTTATGTGCGCGTTGGCCACGTCGCTCGCCAGCCTGTTGGCTTGGCGCGTTTTTCAGGGCATTGCCGGCGCTGCGCTCACAGTTTCTACAGCCGCGCTTGTCGCAGCCGCCTATCTAGGCCCTCGCCGCGCTTGGGCATTCGGCATTCTTGGCACAGTGGTCGGCGCATCTATGGTGGTTGGGCCGCCACTGGGGGCGCTGATTGCTGCAACATGGGGATGGCAGTGAGTTTTTTGGATCAATTTACCCATTTGCGCTGCGCTCTTGCTGCTGGCCGCGTTTTATGGCGATGTGCCTCGTACCCATCGCGGGCTCCATCGGCTACTGGGCTCTGCTCGTCCACTTGCCACAAATGGCCAGAGGCCCTATGGCGCTCACGCCCGCCGCTACCGGCCTGCTGCTCACTGCGCTGACCATTCCCATGTTCGTGTTGCCTCCGATTGGCGCGAAACTAGCAGCAAAACTACCCGCGCGCTGGTTCTTCGCTGGCGGCCTGGCCGTCATTGGCGGCGCTGATCTGTTACTTGCACTGGCTGCGTTTGACCTCAGCGCAACAATCGCAAAGTGGGCTGTTGTAGGCGCACTCCTGATCAGCGGCGCAGGCTGCGCGCTGATCAACGCACAGATCACATCAGCAGCCGTCTCCGCCGTTCCGCCTGAACGCGCGGCCACAGCAACCGCGATTTGCGTCACCATGCGACAAATCGGCTTCGCTGTCGGTATTGCTCTGATCGGCGCTTTGCTTCAGCAAAATGACCAGCAGGCTTATTCAACAGCTTTTGCGGTGGTTGCTGGATGTACGCTGTTTCTTGCGTTCATCGCATTCGCATTGCTGAAAAGGTCTGATTAAGCCTGTCATCACAACCTCTTTTGTACAGCTGTAGCTTGGCCGAAGACGACTTGCCAGCGCTGCTCGGAAGTTTGCTGCTCAGACAATTCAATCGCATGGAATTTCAACGCCCCGCTTCGATGAACTTCTAAATCATCCTGCTTGGAAATCACCAAACCAGAATGAGTAGTGAAGACAAGATTCGGTGAGATCAGCGCGTTCAGTGATTCGACATCCGAGGTGAGCATGGCTTGCCGAAGCAGTTCCTCTGAAAGCTCTATTTGAGCCAAATGACTTGGCATGATGGCCACCTTTCGTTTATTGAGGTGCTAACAAACGCAGCAAATGAAAATGCACCGCCCCAGCCTTGCCTTGCTTGATCACATGCAACCCAAGAGGCGCGAGTTTCTCGTCATCCCAACCGTCAGGTGCTTCCAAATAGATAGCGCCTTGCGCAGATAATACGCCGGCTGCAGCCTCAATTGCTTCTAAAAACAGGCTTGAATCGAACGGTGGATCAAGGAAGATCACATCCACGCTGGCTTTTGGCAGGCTGCGCAAGATAGTGATGCCGTCGCCGCGCTGGATGCGAAGGGTGTCGGCTTTGAGTCGGGTCTTGTTGGCTTGCAGGGCTGCGATGAGCTGCTGGTCTTGCTCGATGATAAGTACGTCTTGCGCGCCGCGTGAAGCGGCCTCGAAGGCTAGCGCGCCTGAGCCGGCGAAGGCATCGACGCATTTGAGGCCAGCGAGATCTTGGCCAAGCCAGTTGAATAGCGTTTCGCGCACGCGATCGGGCGTGGGCCGCAGGCCGGGGCGGCTCAAGACGCTGAGTTTGCTGCGCTTCCACTGGCCGCCGATGATGCGGACTTCGCCGGGAGCGTTTTTGGGAAGACCCGGGGCGGCTTGTGCTGACTTAGAAGCAGGTGTTTTAGGTTTCATAGAATCAAGCAATTGTAGAAAGTCTCCATGTTCTCGTTTTTCAAGAAGAAACCCGTTGAAGCGCCCACCGTACCTGCCCCGCAAGCAGCGTCAGAAGTAGCTGCCCCTGTCGCTATAGAATCAATAGCACCTCGCGCAGATTCTATGCCGGCTACTGCCCTAAAAGCATCTGAAAATGCCCTAGATACAGTCGCAGAACCCACCCCGCCAGCCGTAGAGCGCAAATCGTGGATGGATAAGCTCAGAAATGGCCTGCGCAAAACCGGCAGCTCGATTGCCACTGTGTTCACCGGCACGCAGATCGATGATGCGCTTTACGAAGAACTAGAAGCCGCGCTGCTGATGAGCGATGCGGGCGTGGCGGCCACTGCGCATCTGCTGGCTGATCTGAAGCGCCGAGTGAAAGAAGCCAAGGCCACCGAGCCCAGCGCAGTAAAAGCCTTGCTTGCTGAGGCGCTGGCAGACTTGCTGCGCCCCTTACAAATGCCTTTGAACATCGGCGAACACAAGCCGACCGTCATGATGATGACCGGCGTGAACGGCGCAGGCAAGACCACTTCCATCGGCAAGCTCACTTGGCACCTGAGCGGCCAAGGCGCAAGCGTGTTGCTGGCTGCGGCAGACACATTTCGCGCCGCCGCAAAAGAGCAGCTAGCTGTGTGGGCCACTCGGAACAATGTAGAAATCATCAGTCAAGACAACGCCGACCCCGCCGCTGTGGCCTTTGATGCCGTCACTGCGGGTAAAGCGCGCAAGAGCGATGTGGTGATGGTGGATACCGCTGGCCGCTTGCCCACGCAGCTTCATTTGATGGAAGAAATCGCCAAGATCAAACGCGTGATCACCAAGGCCGATAGCACAGCGCCTCACGAGACGCTGCTCGTGATCGACGGCAACACTGGCCAAAACGCCCTCGCCCAGGTCAAAGCCTTCGATGCCTCCTTGCAACTCACTGGCCTCATCATCACCAAGCTCGACGGCACAGCCAAAGGCGGCGTGCTCGCAGCAATTGCGCTTTGGGCGCGGGAGCGCGCAGCTAAGATGCCCGATGCCAAGCCCGTTGTCGTGTATTTCGTTGGTGTGGGCGAGAAGCTGGAAGATTTAGAGACTTTTGATGCCAAGGAATTCGCACAGGCCTTGATTCAATAAGTTAATCGTGGCTCCAGCCCGTGCGCTGCACCAATTGCTCCAACGCAAACGCGCCCAACACCGAATTGCCTTTGGCATCCAGCTCAGGCCCCCACACCGCCACCGTGCCCACGCCAGGCACAATCGCGACGATACCTCCGCCCACGCCGGTTTTTACCGGCAGGCCAATGCGGTATGCAAAATCTCCTGCTGCGTCATATGCGCCGCAAGTTAGCAGCAGCGCATTCACGCGCCGCGCTGCATCGGCACTTAAAAACTGCTCGCCAACGGCGCCTTGCGTGCCAATATCCACGCCGCCGTTGGCCAAAAATATGGTGGCTTGCGCCAACTGAGCGCAACTCATCTCAATAGCGCATTGCCGGCAGTAGTTGTCCAATACCAGCTCGGGTTCGTTGACAAAATTGCTGTAGCTCTTCATGAAATACGCCAGCGCCATGTTGCGGTGCGCCGTCTCTCGCTCAGATTTCGCTGTCTGCATATCCCAGTTCAACTCGGGGCTATCGCTCAGGCGGCGCAACGCACCAAGCAGCGCAATGTCCAAATGCGCAAAGCGCGTGGTCAGCATATCGGTGATCACCAAAGCGCCCGCATTGATAAACGGATTACGCGGAATACCCTTTTCAGTTTCTAGCTGCACCATGGAATTAAACGCCGCCCCCGAGGGCTCGCGCCCCACCCGCTGCCACACCTCGTCGCCCACCATTTTCAAAGCCAGCACGAAGGTGAACAATTTAGAAATGCTTTGAATGGAGAACTGCGTTTGAGCATCACCCGCTTGCACCACCGTGCCATCCACCAGGGCAATCGCCATACCGAATTGCCGGGGCAACACACGCGCCAGCGCTGGAATGTAGGTGGCCACCTTGCCTTGCCCATACAAACCCACGGCTCGCGCTGCAATCTCATCAACGATGCTTTTTAATCGAGGTGCACTCAGACTGTTTTTTTGTACCATGTGTGCATTTTAGAGATCCTCTGGGGCAGATCATTCGTCAGATCAGAGCATGTCACGCGACATAAAATGCGGGCTTTGATGCTTTACAAAACACGCCATCTTCATCGACCTCTGCATAGCCTACTCCATCGACCGCTTCGGATGCAAACCATCGCACGCATGCTGCACTGTGCCAGCCATCATTTGACAAACTCATGAGTGATTTACAAGACCATAAGTTGATGGGAAATCTCAAGCGAGCTTTGCAACAGCAATGGCCGATTTATGCACACTGTGCGCTAGCTCCCCTTCAATCTAAAGGCTTAGCGCATGATCATGTGCGCTTGTGTGGCACGGGCTATTTGGCTCGAATCCCCAAGCAAAGCCAGATGCGCCTGAATGCTCGCGACAATTTGGTGTATCAACAAGCCTGCTTCGAGCGCGCCAGCCCGGCGGGCCATATGCCTGGCTGCATCGAAGTGCTCCAGCCTTGCGAGTATCTGCCGCGTGGCGCGTTGATCGTGGAAGAAATTGTGGGCAGGTCAGCTCAATTGCCTCAAGATTTACCGCTCATGGCGAAGGCCATGGCGGCGTTGCATATCATTGCCTTGCCGCAGAATAATGCTTTTGCCCCGCTGATTCACGCCGCAGACCCATTACTTTCGCTCTGGGAAGAGGTGCAGGCGCAGGCTAGCTATTTGCCAAAAGCTGGCCTACCCGCCAATGTGCTCGGTCACATCCACAGCGAGCTCACGCAGTTTCAAGCGCTATGCCAAGCCACGATTCGCCCACAGCGGCGCTTGATCGCGTTTGATGGTCATCCGGGAAATTTTGTCATTGCGCAATCTGATGATGGCTCAGAAAAGGCTTATCTGGTTGATTTAGAAAAATGTCGCTACAGCTACCCCAGCTTAGATTTGGCGCATGCCACGCTCTACACCTCTACCACATGGGACGTGGATTCACACACGGTTTTAAGCCCGCACGAGGTGATGGCAACTTACCGCGCTTGGGAACAAGGCGTGGGATCTGAAATTGCCGCTGACGCTGCCCGTTGGCATCTCCCGCTGCGCCGCGCGATGTGGCTTTGGTCGGTCACTTGGTGCACTAAATGGCGTGTCGCATCCCGCGCGGCGGCGGTAGAGCAAATGGATGGCGAAGACTGGTCTGACGAAAATCTAGACCCGTCATTGGCTCGCCATGTGAGGGAGCGGGTGGATCATTATTTGAGTGCCGAAGGTGTGGCTTGTGTGCGCTCAGAGTTTGAACAGTTGGCCAAGCTCATGCTTGCTGAGCAGATGAGCGCATGAGTGTGCGCCAATGACATTGCGACAATTCAAACTGCGCATCGTGATACCCGTGCTCAATGAGGGCACCGCTTTGGGTGAGCGTTTAAGGGCTTTGCAGAGCCTTCGCGCAGATGGCGCTGAGCTGGTTGTAGTGGATGGCGGCAGCCGGGATGACAGTTGGGCGCTTGCAGTGCCTTGGGTAGATCGCTTGCTGTGCAGCTGCGCCGGCAGGGCTTTGCAGATGAATATTGGCGCGGCTGATACGGCAGATAGCCAAGCCGATGCGTTGCTCTTTTTGCATGCAGACACCCGGCTTCCGAGCAATGCTTTGCGCCTGATTTTGCAAGCACTGAGCAGACGGACTTGGGGACGATTTGATGTGCAACTAGATTCGCCAGTTGCCCGTTTGCGTTTGGTGGGGGCGATGATGAATGCGCGCTCGCGCCTCACCGGTATTGCCACGGGAGATCAAGCGATATTCATCCGTGCAGACGCATTTCGCGCGGCGGGCGGCTTCCCTGCGCAGCCACTGATGGAAGACATTGAGCTGTCCACGCGGTTGCTGAAATCATCTCGCCCGGCTATCTTGAGCGAGCGCGTGATCACCTCTGCACGCAAGTGGGAGCGCTGCGGCGTGTGGCGCACCGTGTGGCTCATGTGGCGCTTGCGCTGGGCGTATTTCTTCGGCGCATCGCCTGAGCAACTAGCTTTGAAATATGGCTACTCCGCCAGCCTGCCAACTGCACATGCCGCGATTGCTATTTTGGCCAAAGCGCCCGTGCCCGGTGCGGCCAAAACGAGGCTCATCCCCGCGCTCGGTGCAGCAGGCGCAGCGCGGGCTCAAAGGCAATTCATCGGGCAAACGCTGCATACGGCGCAGCAAGCCCATCTCGGCGCTATCACGCTGTGGTGTGCGCCGGACGCGCAGCACCGCCGCTTTCGCGCTTTGCAAAAGTATTTCAGCATCTCCTGTCTCGAGCAATCCACTGGCGATTTAGGCGAACGCATGCGGCGCTGCGCCGAGCATCACTTTGCGCAGCCTAACGCCGGACGGCTGCTAATCATCGGCACAGATTGCCCGATCCTGTCGCCCGGGCGTTTGCAAGAAGCCGCTCGCAGCTTGATGCAGCGCGATGCCTGCTTGATTCCCGCTGAGGATGGTGGCTATGTGCTGCTGGGTTTGCGCAAAATGATCGGAGAAGTTTTTGAAAACATCGACTGGAGCACACCTCGCGTACTGCTTCAAACAACAGAACGCTTAAGCCAAAGCGGCGCAAGCGTTGCCATCCTGCCCACGCTATGGGATGTGGATGAGCCCGCTGACTGGCAGCGCTGGCAAAACATGAAAGGCAACCCATGAACGCCCCCAGCACAATCCATCCCGCCATGAATGCAAGCTGGTACGAACAGCGATTGAAGCTACCCGCAGGCAAGGTTTCGGTGGTGATCGACACCGATGCTGCCAACGAGATTGACGACCAATTCGCTCTTGCTTGGGCGCTGAGCAGGCAAGATCAACTGGATATTCGCGGCATTTATGCCACGCCTTTTTCTTTTCAGCACCGCAGAGCTTTGTATCCCACTGCGGTGTCTGATGCTGCGCCGTTTAACCCACCCGACATCGGTATGGAGCGCAGTTTTCATGAAATCTTGCATGTGCAAGAACTGATGGGCATGGACAAACGTGTGCCCGTTTTTCGGGGTAGCCCGGGCTATTTGCCATCCTTAACGCAGCCCATCCGCAGCGAAGCCACCGAGCATTTGATTGCCACAGCGCTGGCTATGCGCACCGAAGAGCCCTTGTATATCGTAGTGCTGGGCTGCGCCACCAATGTAGCCAGCGCCATGCTACTCGCGCCGGAGATCATGCAAAAAATCGTGGTGGTGTGGACGAGCGGCTTTCCCTCGCATGCGCCGCATGTGAACGCATCTTTCAATCTTGAGCAAGACGTATTCGCCAGTCAATGGCTCTACGACAGCGGCGTGCCCTTGGTGTATCTGCCTGGCTATCACGTGGGGGCGCAGTTGCGGCTCTCGCTGGCTGAAGTAGAGCAATACGTGATGCCGCATGGTGCGATAGGCCGCTATTTGCATGCGCTGTTTGCAGACAATCCGCTGTGGGCGATCACTGGTAGGCCAAGCGCTGAGGCGCACAGCTGGGTGATTTGGGATCTGATCAATATTGCTTGGCTGCTGAATCCAGCGTGGGTGCCCAGTGAGATCGTCGCTACACCGATTTTGGGCGATGATCTGCGCTGGAAGCTGCGCCCACGTTCTCATCCGATGCGCGAAGCTTATGCCGTGCAACGTGATGCGATATTTAACGATCTTTTCGCTGGCCTGACGACGGGACCAGCGTAAGATTCACTCGCTCAATACGACTAATTCTTTTTCGCCACCTTGCTACACGCCATGACTTTAAATCGCCGCCATTTCGCTCGTAATACGATCCTCAGCGCAACCGCGCTCCCCCTTTCTCAATTTGGCTTCGCGCAGTCGGGTTGGGGGGATATTGAGAAAAGAGCCCGCGGCCAAACGGTCGTCTTCAACGCTTGGGGCGGCAGCGAGCGCATCAATGCTTATCTTGCATGGGCAGGCGAGCAAGTACTGCGTGATTTCGGCGTCAGGCTCGAACACGTCAAGCTCACGGATACGGTAGAAGCTGTGAAGCGCGTGCGCACAGAAAAGGCCGCTGGGCGCAATGCCGATGGCTCGATTGATCTGGTCTGGATCAACGGCGAAAATTTCTTGGCGATGAAGCGCGAAGCGATGCTCTTTGGTCCATGGGCGGAGAGCTTGCCCAGTTTCAAATTTGTCGATGTAGAAGGCAAGCCCACGACACGGATTGATTTTGCCGAGCCCGTGCAAGGCTTGGAAGCGCCTTGGGGCATGGCTCAGCTCACGTTTTTTGCAGACCGTGCCAAAACGCTGAATCCGCCGCGCTCCACCGCTGCTTTGCTCGAATTCGCCAAAGCCAACTCAGGCCGAGTGACTTACCCCAAGCCTCCCAATTTTCATGGGACAACTTTCCTCAAGCAAGCTTTGATGGATTTAAGTGCAGATCGCGCTGCGCTCTACAGGCCTTTTGATACCGCTGCCTTCGCTAAAGTGACCGAGCCGCTGTGGAAACATCTGGATGCGCTGCATCCACATTTGTGGCGCAATGGCAAGCAGTTTCCGGCCAACTCAGCTGCTGTGCGCCAGATGATGGCTGATGGTGAGCTGGTTCTGGCGTTCACGTTTAATCCCAATGAAGCAGCCAATGAAATCGCCGCTGGTCGGCTAGCCAACAGCGTGGTCAGCTATCAATTTGATACCGGCACGATTGGTAACACGCATTTCTTGGCCATTCCCTACAACAGCAAAGCAAAAGAAGGCGCGCAGGTGGTGGCCAACTTTTTGCTCTCGCCTTCCGCGCAAGCGCGCAAAGGCGATATCAAAGTGTGGGGCGATCCGACCGTGCTCTCGCCCGCCAAGATGAGCGCGCAAGATGCAGCGCTTTTCAATGCAGGCCGCGCACCCGGGCAAGTCGAAAAATTTGCACCCGTGATCCCCGAGCCGCATGGCAGTTGGGTCGATCCGATTGAGAAAGATTGGCTCAAGCGCTATGGCGCTTAAACTGGCTTAATGAGCAAAGCGCTACTACGCAAAACGCACCGCAAACAGCGCTTCTTCAGCGTCGTGCTTGCCGCGCCCATTGCTCTTCTTTTAATAGCAGCCTGCGCATATATAACGCCGGCTATCGGCGATTTTGATGCATGGAATGGGCTTTGGGAGGCGCCTGGGTTGCTGCGCGCCATAGGCATGACGCTGTGGACAGGATTGGCCTCTACATTGCTCGCTTGGTGGCTCGCAGCTTGGCTGCTTTCTCAAGCTTTTGGCAGCCCGTGGTGGCATCGTCTTGTACGCAGCCTGCCTGCGCTGTTGGCTACACCGCATGCGGCTTTCGCGGTGGGGCTGGTGTTTTTGATCGCACCCAGCGGCTGGCTGCTGCGAGCCTTCTCGCCATGGCTCACCGGCTATTTTGCGCCGCCGCAGATTGCCACCTCGCAAGATGCCTGTGGCCTCGGCTTGATTGCCATGCTGATCTTCAAAGAAGTTCCTTTTTTGCTGTGGGCAGCCGCCACGCAATTGCAGCGAGACGATACCGGCGCGCGCTGGCAGCGCGAAGCTTGGGCGGCGCAAACATTGGGCTACAGCCGCGCTAAAGCCTTCTGGCAAGTGCTCTGGCCACAACTCTCGCAGCGCCTGCTCTGGCCACTGCTGGCGGTGTTGGCTTATGGGCTCACGGTGGTCGATGCGGCATTGATTGCTGGGCCCGGCAGCCCAACTACGCTTGCCGTGCGTGCTTGGGCTTGGCTGCAAGACAGTGACGAAGCGACGAATGCAATTGGCGCAGTGGCGGGCTGGCTGCTCACTGGCTTGGTGGCTGCGTCTGCTGCGCTGATCTGGCTACGCGATAAGCTCCGGAAAGGCCAAACTCAGAGCGAGCAGAAAAAATCGTGTTATTTAAAAGCGCCTTTGTGGTCACATGCTTTGACCGGCGTACGCGGCAACGATGAGCCGTTGCGCGCTTGGCAAGCGGGCCGCATCGCGTGGGCGGCTGTGATGCTGCTTTATATCGCCGTGCTCTTGGCCTTGGCTGTAGGCAGCATCGCCGGCGTGTGGCCATTCCCCGCGCTGCTGCCGCAAAGCTTGAGCTGGGAGGCTTGGCAATCGGTTTTCAAAAGCAGCAGCAGTGTGTGGATGACGCTCACATTGGCTGCCTCTAGCTCTTGCGTTGCGCTCATCTGGTCTCTCGCGTGGCTCGAGCTCAGCCCGCCAAACTGGGATGCAGCGCTGCGCAAGTTGCTCTGTCTTCCTTTGCTCTTGCCTGGTGTGCTTTGGGTGGTAGGAACTCATCGGCTAGCCCTTGCGGGTGGGCTCACGGGCTCGTGGGTTGGTGTGTTGCTCGTGCATCTGCTGGCGGTGTTGCCCTACACGCTGATTGCGCTCTCGCCTGCCTACCAAGGCTTTGATGCACGCTATGCCCACATCAGCGCGGCTTTAGGCAAGAGCCGCTGGACGTATCTCACCCGAGTGAAATGGCCACTGCTGCGCACCAGTTTATGGAGTACGGCAGCCGTGGGCTTTGCAGTGAGCGTGGCGCAGTTTTTACCGACGCTCTACATTGGCGAAGGTCGTATCGTGACGGTGACCACCGAGGCAGTCACGCTCTCATCTGGCGGCCAGCGCTCGCTTGTCGCTGCTTTCGCTTGGCTGCAATGGCTGCTGCCAGCAATGGCTTTTGCGTTCGCTGCTTGGCGGGGCAAGCCCAGGCGCTGGACTGCAAAAGCGTCATCCCCACTAAACTCATCGCCATGAAGATTCAAGTCAAGCAACTCCGCGTAGGCACAGGCAGCGAGCAGCGCATGTTGATGCAAGGCTTTAAGCTCACTTGCGCGCCTGGCAGCGTGACTACGCTGATGGGGCCAAGCGGCTGTGGTAAATCCAGTCTTTTGGCCGCTATTGCTGGCCTACCCCTATCAGGTTTGCAAGCAGAAGTCAGCGTGGAGCTCGCTGGCAAAAGAGTCGATCACTTGCCCACCAGCCTGCGCCACATCGGCCTGTTGTTTCAAGACGATCTGCTTTTCGCGCACATGAGCGTGCGCGAAAATTTGCTCTTTGCCGTGCCGCCCGGTGCAAAGGCCGAGCGTATAGCGCAAGCTAACGCAGCTCTGGATGAACTCGGCTTCCAAGCCATGGCCGATCGCAACCCCCTCACGCTCTCCGGCGGCCAGCGCGCCCGCGTCTCGCTCATGCGCACCCTGCTCGCCAAGCCGCAAGCCCTTCTGCTTGATGAACCCTTCTCCAAACTGGACGTCACGCTACGCGAGCAATTTCGCCAATTCGTCTTCGCGCATGTGCACCGCCTGCAATTGCCCACGCTGCTCGTGACGCACGATGCGGCAGATATTGCAGATGCTTCAAAAGTAATCGATTTTGAAAGCATAGTACATGCTTGATCGCCACATCACCCCATTGATCCGCCCGGCAGTAGAGGCGATTGCTCGCAGCTTAGTCAAGCTCGGTTTGCGCGCTGATCATGTGACCTTTGCAGCCTTCGGCATCGGCATCGTCGCTATGATTTGTATAGCATTCCGCGCTTATTTTGTGGCGGCAATCCTCATTCTTCTGTCCAGATTGTGCGATGCACTCGACGGCGCTGTCGCTAGGCAAACGGAGGCTACAGATGCAGGCGGATTTCTCGACATCGTATTGGATTTCTTGTTTTATGCGGGTGTCGTGCTTGCGTTTGCCTTAGCCGTACCGAAATCGAATGCCTTGCCTGCGGCCGTGTTGCTCATGAGCTTTGTGGGCACCACATCAAGCTTTCTCGCTTTTGGCGTGCTGGCGGCCAAGCGCGGCATCACCAGTATGGAATACCCTGATAAATCGTTCTATTTCTTGGGCGGCTTGGCCGAAGCCACCGAGACTTTGATCATTTTCATGGCCATGTGCATTTGGCCGAAATGGTTTGCGCAACTCGCGTACGGATTTGCAGCGCTGTGCGCAATCACAACATTCACGCGTATTGTTGGCGGCTACAACACGCTGAAATAGTGCATCCGCCATGCGCAAATGAATACTTGCGTGAATACTTCACACTGCTAGACTGGTTTGCAGTAAGAATCTGCGCGTTAACGCAGACTCATCAGTGCATATCGGTTGCGCGTTCATGCGTAACTCATAACAACGAGGATTTATGAATAAGAGCAAACTCATCCTGATTTTGGCGCTCATCGCAGCCATCATCGCTTTCTTCGCGCTAGATTTAGGGCGCTTTTTCACGTTGGATTTCATCAAGCAAAGCCAAGCGCAGTTTGGAGAACTGTATGCGCAAAAGCCCGCGCAGGTGATTGGGGGTTTCTTTGCGATTTATGTGGCTGTGACGGCGCTCTCTTTGCCTGGCGCAACGATCATGACGCTGGCTGGTGGCGCTATTTTCGGCCTGGCCACGGGCTTGATCATCGTTTCCTTTGCATCCACTATCGGCGCTACGCTGGCCTTCCTCGCCGCCCGCTTTGCCTTGGGTGAATCGGTGCAGAAAAAGTTTGGCGCGCGCATGGCTGAGATCAACAAAGGTGTGGAAAAAGAAGGCGCGTTTTATCTGTTTACCCTGCGCCTCGTGCCGCTCGTGCCCTTCTTCGTGATCAACCTATTGATGGGTTTGACGAAGATGAAAACCTTGACTTTTTTCTGGGTGAGCCAGCTGGGCATGTTGCTTGGCACGGCGGTCTTCGTGAATGCGGGTACGCAGCTGGCGAAGATTGATTCGCTCAAAGGCATCCTCTCGCCCGGCTTGATCGGTTCTTTCGTATTGCTTGGCATCTTTCCCATCGTTGCGAAAAAGATCATTGAAACCATTAAAAAGCGCAAGGTGTATGCCCAATGGAATCATGTCAAACCAAAATCTTTCGACCGCAATTTAGTAGTGATTGGCGCGGGCGCGGGTGGCTTGGTGTCTGCTTATATTGCGGCGGCTGTGAAAGCCAAAGTCACGCTGATTGAAGCGCACAAAATGGGCGGTGATTGCTTGAATTTTGGCTGCGTCCCGAGCAAGGCGATCATCAAATCCGCGAAGCTCGCGCATCAAATGCGCCATGCCAGCAACTATGGTTTGTCGGATGCGCAGCCCAGTTTCAGCTTCAAAGCCGTGATGCAGCGCGTGCATGCCGTTATTGCTGCGATTGAGCCGCATGATTCGGTGGAGCGCTATACCGGGCTAGGCGTGGAAGTTTTGCAGGGTTACGCAAAAATCATCAATCCATGGACGGTAGAGATCGCCATGAACGATGGCAGCAAACAGACGCTTACGACCCGTAGTATCGTGATCGCCGCTGGCGCGCGCCCTGTGGTGCCGCCCTTGCCGGGCATTGAAGGCTCAGGCTACGTGACGAGCGACACGCTTTGGGATGCGTTCGCTGCCCTTGATGCTGTGCCGCCGCGCCTGATTGTGCTCGGCGGTGGGCCTATTGGCTCAGAACTGGCGCAAGCGTTTGCTAGGCTTGGCAGCAAGGTTTCGCAAATTGAGATGGCGCCGCGTATTTTGATCCGTGAAGACGAGGAAGTTTCCAAGCACGCCATGGATTCCATGCGTAGCGATGGCGTGGATATTTTGTGCAGCCACAAAGCGTTGCGCTTTGAAGTGACGGGGGCGAGCAAAGCGCTGATCGTGGAGCATGGCGAGTCCGACAAAAGGGTTGAAAAACGCATTGAATACGACCAAATCATTTGCGCAGTAGGCCGCATCGCGCGTTTAACGGGCTACGGCTTGGAAGACCTTGGCATCCCAACACAGCGCACCGTGGACACCAACGAGTATCTCGAGACGATTTATCCCAACATCTATGCCGCCGGCGATGTAGCCGGGCCTTACCAGTTCACGCATATGGCGGCGCACCAAGCTTGGTATGCCGCTGTGAACGCACTGTTTGGTGCGTTTAAGAAATTCAAAGTCGATTACCGCATCGTGCCAGCCGCTACGTTCATTGATCCCGAAGTCGCTCGCGTGGGCTTGAATGAGACGGAAGCCAAAGCTGCGGGCATCGCCTACGAAGTCACCAAATACGGCATTGACGATCTCGACCGCGCCATTGCCGACAGCGAAGCACATGGCTTCGTGAAAGTGCTCACCGTGCCGGGCAAAGACAAGATTCTTGGCGTGACGATTGTGGGCGTGCATGCAGGCGATTTGCTGGCCGAATACGTGTTGGCTATGAAGCATGGCTTGGGGCTCAACAAAATTTTGGGAACGATTCACATCTACCCCACTCTAGCGGAAGCCAACAAATACGTCGCGGGCGAATGGAAGCGGGCGCATCAGCCCCACAAAGTGCTCGCTTGGCTTAAAAAATACCACGATTGGAGAAGATCATGATCACCTCAAAATTACAACGCAGAGCTATCATTTCAATAGCGCTTGGCGCAGCATTCTTGCCGGCCATCCCTGCTTTTGCCCAAACATTTGATCATTCTTATGCCACTTGGGATGCGCTCCTGAAGAAGCATGTGAAATGGCTGACCGATAACAAGCAAAGCCGCACCAACTATCGTAGCTTTGCTGCAGATCGCGCCGAACTCAAAAAAGTGTTGGAGAGTTTGTCAGCCGTCAGCATGGCGCAATTCACTGCATTTTCTAAAGACCAGCAGCAAGCATTCTTGATCAATGCCTACAACGCGTTCACTGTCGAAGTGATCCTCACGAAATACCCCGATATCAAATCGATCAAAGAGCTGGGCTCGTTCAATCGCGGCCCGTGGAAAAATGAGTTTTTTACCTTGCTGGGTGAAAAGCATCATCTCGATTGGATTGAGCATGAGCAATTGCGCCCCAAATACGCTGAGCCGCGTGTACATGTAGCTGTCAACTGTGCCAGCATTGGCTGCCCTGCACTCTTCCCAGATGCATTCACTGCTCCTAAATTAGATGCCATGCTAGAAGACGGCATGCGCCGATTCATGGGCGACCGCACGCGCAATCGTTATGACAACGGCAAGCTGCAAGTCTCCAACATCTTCAAATGGTTCAAAGAAGATTTTGAAAAAGGCAACAAAGGTTTTACGAAGCTTGAAGATGTGTTTGCCAAGTATGCAGATCTCCTAACACCTGATGAAACAGCGCGTAACCAGATCAAGGCCAAAGCAGTTTCTATCAGCCATCTCGATTACGATTGGAGCTTGAACGATACCGGCAAATAAACATGCGCTTCCTCGCTCTTTCGCTCTTCCTTGCACTCGCCGGATGGAGTGCGCAAGCCGCCAGCGTGGCCGCGTTTTCCAGCGAATCGGGTAGCCAGCCGCCCAAGCCTTGGCAGGTGATCGGCTTGCCAGAGCGCTTCGCCAAGCCTATTACACAGTTTGATTTAACAGATGTAGACGGCTCGCGGGCGCTGCGCGTGAAGGCCGATAAATCTTGGGGCTCGCTATCGCATCCGATCACCGAGATTGTGAAGCCCAGCACCATGCTACGCTGGCGCTGGCGGCTGGAGCAGCCACTCGCCAAAAGCGATATTCACGCCAAAGCTACCGAAGACAGCGCTTTGAAAGTTTGCCTGAGCTTTGATATGCCAGCAGACAGCATCCCGAATGGCGAGCGTGTGCTTTTCAAGCTCGCTCAAGCCTTTACCAAAGAAAAAATCCCCACGGCTACGCTGTGCTACATCTGGGGCGGCAGGGAGGCGATTGGCTATGAGCAGGCCAGCTTGTTCACTGCCCGCGTGCGCTTCATCGTCTTGGCCAATGAGGGTGCGCCACTCAAAACATGGCAGAGCAAAGAGCGCAATGTTTATGCCGATTTTATGAAGGCTTTTGGGCAGGAAGCCGGCACAGTTCCTGCGCTGAGCGCTATCATTATAGGAGCAGACGCGGATAACACCCAGGGCAGCAGTTACGGCTATGTGGGCGATGTGTTGCTCAGTAGCCCGCCCTGAAAACGACAAATCAAGCATCCAAATGCCTCTGGCTTGCGTATTTGTTGTATCGATTTCATTGTAAGAATCATTCACTGTAAGCGACGTATGCTCTACGAGTGAGATTTCCCACAAAGCCCAAGATGCCCAAGACCCTGCTGCTGTTCAATTACGACTGGGATGCCACCGCCACCCAAACCCTGCAATCGCAAGGCCATGCTTTTGACGAGCGCGGGTTTGACCTATTCAGCTTTCCTAGCAATGCGAATCTGCCCTTCTTCAGCATGAATCGCTTTGTGAACAAGCTGGCCATACAGGCCAAGCGCGAAGGCTGGCAGGCCGTGAGCTCTCAGCATGAGCAGTTTGGCGCGCTTGCGGCTGCTTTGCTCGCCGAGAAAATGGGTTGGCCGGGCACGAGCCCTACAGCCGTCGCCGCTTGTCAACACAAGCTCTACGCCCGGAAAATCCTAGAGCAAGTTGCCCCACAGGCAAACGTGAAATTTACTCGCCTGCCCTGCGCTTATGGCGAGGATGTGCCACAAGATTTGCCCGATGGTTTGCAATATCCCGTATTTGTCAAACCCGTCAAAGCAGCATTCTCCGTGCTCGCGCAGGTTGTACGTTCTCGCCAAGAGCTGCAAAATTTCACGCGTTTTGGCGCGTATGAGCTCTGGGTAATCAAACATTTGGTGCGCCCTTTTGAAGAGGTTTGCTATTCGCTCTTGCCCGACGCAGGCACGGCACACAGCATGCTCTTGGAAGAGCCCGTCCGTGGGCTGCAATACAGCTTAGATGGCGTTGCTTTTCAAGGGGAGATCAAGCCACTGGGTGTGGTTGATAGCATCATGTATCCCGGCACGCAGGCCTTCATGCGCTTTGACTATCCATCACGCTTACCCCAAGCCGCGCAGGATCAGGCGCTTGCTGTGGCGAAAAAATTTCTGAACGCTGTAGGCTTCGCACATGGCATGTTCAATATGGAATTCTTCTACGATGCCTCGACTCAAACACTCAAAGTGATTGAATTCAACCCACGCATGGCCTCGCAATTTTCTGATCTGTACCGAAGGGTCGATGGGATTAACCTGCACGCCATGGCGCTCGAAATGGCCTATGGCCGCGATCCATGGGCGCTGCCTCGCGCTGCCAGCAAAAGTGACGCATTGGTCGGTGCAGCATCCAGCTTCGTTTACCGCGTGTTTGATGAGCGCGCCAATCATCTGCCCCAGCGCATTCCTGGGATGCCCAGCGCCGTGCAGCGCGAGCAACTGCAAACGCAATTGCCCGACCACCTGTTTTTGCAATTTCCCAAAGCCGGCCATTCGCTCGCGCGAGATTTCAAATGGCTGGGCAGCTACCGCTATGGCATCTTGCATTTAAGCGGCAGCGACGCGCATGATCTGCAAAAGCGGTGCCAGAGAGCAAGTGGTATCCTGCATTGGCCGATTCCGTATGCCGATGGCCTGAATGAGGAACTTACGTCTTCCAACGCATTCCCAGACAGTATCCGCATTTAATATTTTTTTCAAGCATTCATCATCATGAACACCTCTTCACGCAGCCTTCTCATCGCTGCAGCCCTAGCCGCTGCACTCACCTTAGGCGGTTGCGCTGCGATCACCGCTCAAAATCCTAGCGGTAAGCTCACGCCAGTCAACGCGCATGCCATCGAAGGCAATAGTCGCGTCATGCTCAATGGTCATGATGTCGTGTCCTATTTCACGCAAAACAAGCATGCGATGGGATCTCCCCAGTTCAGCAGCGATTACGAAGGAATCACCTTCCAATTTGCGAGCGCCGAACACAAAGCCCTGTTCGACAAAGAGCCTACAAAGTACCAACCTCAATACGGCGGCTACTGCGCCAATGGCATTGTCTACGGAATCCCTTGGGGCGGCGATGCAGACTCATGGCGCATGATTGATGGCAAGCTGTATATCTTCGGCGGGGCAGGGTCGCGCGATGGCTTCTTGCTGGATGTGCCCGGCAACACCAAGTTAGCTGATAAATACTGGAAGGAAGAAGTCGCAGGAAACAACAGTTTTTGGCAGCGCAGCAAACGCCTTGTCCTACGAGTTCCGCATTACAAATCAGGCGATCAGATTGCAGCGGCCGTTGCTGCTGCCAAGAAATAAATTCTTGTCTTCAGACTTCTAGCCACTCTTTGCGTATGTAAGGATCTGCACGCAGTGTTTCGGGTGTGCCAGTAAAGACGATACTGCCATGCCCCATCACCAAGGCGCGGTCTGAAATGGCCATGGCAATGGTGAGTTTTTGCTCGATGAGGAGCACAGAGACGCCGCGTTTTTTGAGTTCTTTGAGGTATTGCCCAACCAGCTCGACAATCTTCGGAGCAAGGCCTTCTGTGGGCTCGTCGATGATGATGAGATCAGGATCGCCCATGAGGGTGCGGCACAGCGTGAGCATTTGCTGCTCGCCGCCGCTCATCACGCCAGCTTCGGTATGCTGGCGCTCTTTGAGGCGGGGGAACATGGTGTACATGTCATCAAAGCCCCAGCGCGGATTTTTTGCGCCTCGCTTTTGACCGAGCATGAGGTTTTGGTGCACGGTGAGTGTAGGGAAAATATCACGATTTTCGGGCACGTAGCCAAGCCCTAAATGCGCTACTTCAAAGGCTTTTTTGCCTAAAATTTCTTGATCGCGCCACTTCATGGAGCCAGTGCAATCGACCAAGCCCATAATGGCTTTTGCGGTGGTGCTGCGGCCTGAGCCGTTGCGGCCAAGCAGAGCCACAATCTCGCCTTGCCCAACGCTAAAACTCACGCCATGAAGCACATGGCTTTTGCCGTAGTAGCCGTGCAAGTTGTCAACGGTTAAGAGGTTGTTGCTCATATTAGTGTCCTCCTGCCTGGCCATCCGCCACTGGCGAACCTAAATACGCCTCTTGCACCTTCGCGTTCGCGCGCACAGCATCTGGCGTGTCAAAAGCAAGTACTTCGCCATACACCACCACAGCAATTTTGTCGGCCAAGCCAAACACCACGCCCATATCGTGCTCCACCGTGAGCAGGGTCTTGCCCTCGGTCACTTCACGGATCAATTTAATGAAGCGTGTGGTCTCCGTCTTGCTCATGCCTGCGGTGGGCTCATCGAGCAAGATCACTTCTGCGCCGCCAGCAATCGTAATTCCTATTTCTAGCGCACGCTGCTCAGCGTAAGTGAGGTTCATCGCCAATACATCGCGCTTTTTATCCAGCTTGATCATCTCCATGAGCTGATCAGCGCGTTCGTTTGCGTCATCCAAATCAGCAAGGAATTTCCAGAAAGAATATTTGTAGCCCAAGCTCCAGAGCACGCCGCAGCGCAAATTCTCAAACACGCTCAGCTTAGGGAAAATATTCGTGATCTGGAAGCTGCGCGATAGCCCCATGCGGTTGATCTCGAACGGCTTTTTGCCATTGATGCGTTGACCTTTGAGTAATATGTCTCCGTTGGTGGGCTCAAAGCGGCCTGAGATCAAGTTAAAGAGCGTGGATTTTCCTGCGCCGTTGGGCCCAATCACGGCGATGCGCTCGCCCGCATTCACTGCGAGATTCACGCCGCGAATGATTTCTGTTTTACCGAAGCTTTTGCGCAGGTCTTTGAGTTCAAGAATAGGTTGGCTCATAACGCAGCCTCCCTTCGCTTGATCTCTTTCTCGATATCCTCTTGGATCTGGCTCCATTCTTTGGAGAATTGCCTGCGAGCGATTTCAAAAAGTCCGAGGCCAGTTAGCAACACAAAGCCCGCGCCAAACCAACTATTGAGCCCCTTAGCATCCAACGGAATGCCCACAAATTTCATTTGGCTGCCAAGCGCCACATTGAGCTGCAAGTGATAGAGCATCTCAATCATCGCGCCGGCGCCCAGCAAGATAATCAGGCCGCAAATCGCCAAGCCTAAATAACTCACCCAAAGCTTTCGCAAGAAACCGTATGCCGCCACGCGTAGATTCATCATGATCAGCGATGCGATGCCGCCCGGCGCATACATCACCATAAATAGAAAGATGAGGCCGAGATACAGCAGCCAAGCTTTGGTAAATTCCGACAACAATACAAAGGCCAGCACCATCAGTACTGCGCCGATGATGGGGCCAAAGAAAAACGTCGCACCGCCTAAAAAAGTAAACAGTAGGTAAGCGCCAGAGCGCGCCCCATGTACAACTTCTGCTGTGACGATCTCAAACAAAATTGCGCCCAGCCCGCCCGCAATGCCGGCGAAGAAGCCGGAGATGATGAAGGCCATGTAGCGCACGCGCTGCGTGTTGTAGCCCACAAACTCTACGCGCTCAGGATTGTCTCGCACTGCGTTGAGCATGCGCCCCAGCGGCGTGCGCGTGAAGGCAAACATCAGCACCACGCTCACAAAAGTATAGGCCGCGATCAAGTAGTAGACCTGAATCGCCGGG
The DNA here is from genome assembly GCA_043777675.1 of Comamonadaceae bacterium. GTDB lineage: Bacteria > Pseudomonadota > Gammaproteobacteria > Burkholderiales > Burkholderiaceae_C > JANMDU01. The sequence goes on from JAYWHR010000024.1 coordinate 27,678, forward strand.
CCAAAGGTGATGCCCAAGAAAGGCTGACCCATCACGCGATTGCTCGATATACCCGCTTCGCCGCCGAAGAATTCAGAAAACATCAGCGACATGGCAAACACCAGCTCGGCCATGCCCAGCGTGATCATGGCGAAAGGCGTGCCAGCTTTCTTGGTTGTGACATAACCAAATAAGACGGCGAATCCTAAGCCTGCGATGCCACCAATCAATGGCACGAGGCTAACTGGGATCGCCAGTGTGCCCTTAGACGCAATATTGAGTGCATGAATCGCAAGATAAGAGCCTAAGCCGGTATAGACCGCATGGCCGAAACTCAGCATGCCACCTTGACCGAGCAACAAGTTATAGGAGAGGCAAGCAATGATGGCTATGCCCATCTGTGCAAGCATCATCGTGGAGAGGCCGCTGTTAAAAACCAGCGGTGCAACAAGCAGCACAAATGCAAAGAGTCCCCAGACGATCACCCTGCCCACGTTAAAAGGCTTGAATTCGTAATGTGATTTAGACATGATCAGCCCTCCCTCGTGCCAAGCAACCCCTTAGGCCGGAAGATGAGGATCAGCACCAAGAAGAGGTACGGCAGAATTGGCGCGACTTGGGAAATCGACAGCTTCATGACCGAATTATTCTTTGCAGAGTCTGAGAGTTGCACACCCAACTGCCCTGCCACAGAAACGATAGACGTATCAAACGCCACGGCAAAAGTCTGAATCACACCAATCAGAATAGATGCAAGAAACGCCCCTGAAAGCGAGCCCATGCCGCCAACAACGACGACGACGAAAATCACCGAACCTACAGCCGCCGCCATATTCGGCTCTGTCACAAACGTGCTGCCGCCAATGACACCGGCCAAGCCAGCCAGCGCAGCGCCTGCGCCAAACACCATCATCAATACACGAGGCACGTTATGCCCTAAGGCTTCCACCGTATCCGCATGTGTGAGAGAAGCTTGAATGACTAGGCCAATCCGCGTACGCGTGAGCAGCAGCCACACAGCCACCAACATCACCAGCGCCACAATCATCATAAAGCCCCGTGTGGCAGGAAACAGCGAGCAGACCACGCGAATACTGGCATCTGCTGCGCTGCACATCTCTGGCGTGGCGCGCCCCCACACAAAACTCAAGCCATTCTGAGCGTGATTGATCAGCGAAAATATAGGGCCCGAGAGAATCTCCGGTGGCTTGAAATCGACCGCCGAGCGCCCCCACACAAGTTGCACCAGCTCCAAAATAACGTAAGACAAGCCAAACGTGATGAGGAGCTCCGGCACATGGCCGAATTGATGCACGCGGCGCAGCGCATACTTCTCAAACATCGCACCCATGCCACCCACGACTAAGGGCGCAATAATCAAAGCTGGCCAGAAGCCCACGATGCCAGTGACGGTGTATCCTACATAAGCACCCAGCATGTAAAACGAGGCATGCGCGAAATTAAGCACACCCATCATGCTGAAAATCAGCGTAAGGCCAGAGCTGAGCAGAAACAGCAAGAGCCCGTAGCTCAGGCCATTCAGCATCGAGATGATAAAAAATTCCATGGCAGTCCGTGTTTTGACAAGGCAAGCACAAATCTAAACTGAAAATAAAAATGACTTCGCAGCGCAACGCTGCGAAGTCATTGAGTCAACCATTGTTAAACAATGCTTAGGAAGGACGCTTCATCACACAGCTTGTTGGCGTGCTAGCGATATAGGCTGGAAAATCCTGAATCGGTGCCAAAGTCATGTCAGTTTTCTCGGCAGTGTTGGGAAATTTACCGCCCGCTTTTTGCCACACTGTCATGGACAATGGCTGCTGAAGCTGGTGATCGGTCTTGCGCATTTCGACGTCGCCATTCCAGTTTTTAAACTTCAAACCGGACAGCGCAGCAGCCACCTTGATTGGCTCAGTAGATTTGGCTTGTGCCATGGCTGTTGCTAAAGCGTTGTAGACGGTAGCGATCTGCCCGGTGTACATATCGTCGCCAAACTTCGCTTTGAATTCGTTTTGCCATTTGCCCATGTCGCCAGGCATGTTGTAGTGCAGGATGGCGATCTGCTTGACTTTGCCTTCCATTGTGCTGCCAAGCGCTGTGGGTGTGCCGGTCACACCGGTGTAATAGGTGTAGAACTTGCCTGTGTAGCCGCCTTCATTGGCTGCTTTGACGAGCAAGGCCAAATCGGAGCCCCAATTGCCGGTGATCACGGTATCTGCGCCAGAGGCTTTGATCTTGGCGATGTAGGGTGCGAAATCGCGCACCTGAGCAAGAGGATGCAACTCTTCGCCTACGAATTTGATATCAGGGCGCTTGCGAGCCGCAATTTCTTTGGCATATTTGGCCACTTGTTGGCCATGCGAATAATTTTGATTGAGCAAATACACGTTCTTGACGCTTGTGTCTGCCTTCATGTTTTCGATCAGCGCTTCCATTTTCATCGAAGAATCTGCATCGAAGCGGAAATGCCAATAGCTGCATTTGCTGTTGGTGAGATCTGGGTCAACAGCAGCGTAGTTGAGGAAAAGGATCTCCTTACCAGGGTTGCGCTCGTTGTGCTTATTCACTGCATCGACCAAAGCGCCTGCTACGCCAGAGCCGTTACCTTGTGTGATGTAACGAATGCCTTGGTCGGTGGCGGCTTTGAGTGCGTTCAAGCTTTCCACAGGGCTGAGCTTGTTATCAAAGCCCACGAGCTCGAATTTCACGCCTGCAGGATTATTAGCACTGAATTTCTCTGCAAAATATTGGAAAGATTTAAGTTGATTCAGGCCCACGGGGCCCATCAGGCCACTTTGCGGATCGATCAGAGCGATCTTCACGGTTTGGCCAGCCAATGGGCCAGCAGCAGCCTTAGCAGGCGCGGCTTTAGCGGCAGGCTTGGCAGGCGCTTGCGCAACAGCAACGCCAGCGCATGCGAGCGCAATGCTGAGCGAGAGGGTTTTCAAAATCATATTCATAAGACAGTCTCCAAGTAAAACGATGGTAAGAGGTTAACGGACGAGCCTCGACGCTGCGCTAGGGGATTGCCCGCATGCATGAGCACAGATTGAATGCGGCTATCACCTGTGTGACTGTGGGTTCAAAGCAAGGCGCGGGCATCGGTTGAGCCGAGATTCATGCAGAAGGCAACTTGTAATCCTTAAGCTGCTCGCGCAATTTCATCTTTTGCATCTTGCCGGTGGCACCCAACGGAATCGCATCGACGAAGACCACGTCATCGGGGATTTGCCATTTAGCAGTCTTGCCTTCGTAGAATTTAAGCAGCTCAACCACAGTCACTTCGGCGCCCGGCTTTTTCACCACGGCAATAATTGGCCGCTCATCCCATTTCGGATGTGCCATGCCGACGCAGGCGGCCATGGCAATCGCGGGATGCGCCATCGCAATATTTTCCACATCAATCGAACTGATCCATTCGCCGCCACTCTTGATCACATCTTTGCTGCGATCTGTGATTTGCATGAAGCCGTCTGGATCAATCGTAGCCACATCGCCGGTGGGAAACCAGCCGTCTTGCAGTGGATCACCGCCCTCGCCTTTAAAATACTCTTTAACGATCCACGGGCCTTTAACGAGCAGATCGCCATACGTCTTGCCATCCCAAGGCAGCTCTTTTCCATCGGCATCCACGATCTTCATGTCCACCCCATAAATCGCACGGCCTTGCTTCAGACGAATCTTCATTTGCTCATCCGCTGGCAGGCTGAGCTGCTTGTTTTTCAGCGTGTTGAGCGTCCCCAGTGGCGACATCTCTGTCATGCCCCAAGCATGAAGCACTTCCACGCCATAGTCTTCCTGGAAAGCATGGATCATCGCCGGCGGGCAGGCGCTGCCGCCGATCACGGTGCGCTTGAGCGTGGAGAATTTCAATCCAGCAGGCTTCATATGCCCCAGCATCATTTGCCATACGGTCGGCACGCCCGCCGCATAGCTCACCTTCTCCGCCTCGATCAGCTCATAAATCGATTTGCCATCCATCGCTGGGCCGGGGAATACCAGCTTGCAGCCCGTGAGCGCCGCGCTATACGGAATGCCCCAAGCGTTAACGTGAAACATCGGCACGACAGGGAGCACGGAATCTCGCGCGGAAAGGCCCATCACATCCGGCAGCGCCGCCGCATAAGCATGCAGCGTGGTGGAGCGATGCGAATACAGCGCGGCCTTTGGGTTGCCTGTGGTGCCGCTGGTGTAGCACATGCTCGAAGCGCTGTTCTCGTCAAACTGAGGCCAGTTGTACTTTTTAGGCTGCGAGCCGATCCAAGCCTCGTAGCTCAGCAAATTCGGAATACCTGAATCCGCAGGCAACTTGTCTGCATCACACATCGCCACATAAGCCTTGATCGTCGTGCAACGCGCATGCACCGCTTGCACAATCGGCAAAAAGCTCATGTCAAAGCAGAGTACCTGATCCTCGGCATGATTGGCAATCCACACCACCTGATCAGGATGCAAACGCGGATTGATCGTGTGCAGCACCCGCCCCGAGCCACTCACACCGAAATACAGCTCCAAATGCCGGTAGCCATTCCAAGCCAGCGTGGCCACGCGGTCTGAAAATGCCAAATTCATGCCATCCAAAGCTCCTGCCACTTGCCGCGAGCGCCGCGCCACATCGCTCCATGTGTAACGGTGAATATCGCCTTCCACGCGGCGCGAAACGATCTCACCATCACCATGATGGCGATCCGCGAATTCAATCAAACTCGAAATCAACAAGGGCTGCGACTGCATCAAACCTAGCATGAATGTCTCCTGAAATATGAACTTGAGTATCGGGCAAAACTACTGCCCTCACGATGCGCAATTGCCCTAGTTTTTTTGGGTTTCTTGATTGGCGCTCCATGGCATGTGATCGGCGCAGTCGCCCTGGCCTCATGAGTCAGCTCGCGAGTTACGCGGCACCTGCCGCTTCAATGACGTGCGCTGCGCTGCCAGAATCGGCCACGCCAACTGCGCCGATCACATGCCAAGGTGGGCGAGCGACGATCTAAATTCAGTGCGCAAGCGTGATTGCCGCGCAATAGCGTTGATGCTGGTCGCCTTGGTGATACATCGCCTTGACCAAGAAGAGTGAGAATGGATTCAAACCCACAAAGCCTGCGCCATGACTTCCTTTACCGACCTCCAAACGCTAGCTGCCCTCAACAAGCGCTTCATCCACAACTTCGTCACCAACGACGTGCCTTCGCATGATGCGATTCTTCATGCGGATTTTCGGGCAATTTACAGCGCTGGCAATCATATTGATCGCGTGTCATACCTGTTGTATTGGGCTACCGGCTTTGATCCAAAGGTCATCACATACTGGGACATGCGCGATCAACGCATCAATATCGTGGGCGACACAGCATTGGTCGGCGCAACGAACCGCTGGATTCGCTTGGTCAATGGCAAAGAAACCGTGGGCATGAGCTGCTACACCGACACCTACGTGCGCGTCGGCGAGAAATGGCTGTGCATCTTGGCGCAGCTCACACCGGTGCAGCCAGAGAATTACCCAGCGGATGAGACGATTGCTGTTAAGTATTCGAATGGCGTGTTGCAGTAAATGCGCATTGGATGAGCCAATAGGCCGCGAGTTTGAGGCATTTCGCCCGACTGATTTGTCGTACTCGACCATGAAGGCGGGCGGAATGCCTCAAACACGTAGCCGGTCTTTCCGAAACGCTACTTTCCGAACTCTAAGGCTCGACTGATACGGAGTATTTTGAATACTGATACTATTAATTCAATAGCATTCTACGCAGATTCTATGCCGGCTATAGACCATTTTCACTTCAAAATCCGCCCAACAAACCAACTCGCCTTCACTATCTTCGTGCCCACATGCTCGCGCAACGCTAGCAAGCCACTTTTATCGCCCGTGACCAAATACTGCACTTGCCCCGCCTGCGCTAGGGCGAGTAGAAAATCATCCTTCGGATCGCTCGAGCGCTTCACCTCTGGGAGATCAGTTTGCACATTCGCTAGATGGCGCAAGCTGTTCATGAGCAAGCCGGCTTCTGAAGGCTTGATGCGAGTTGCAATCGCGATGCGGCGGGTGACTTCGCGCACTTCATGGAGTTGCGCGTCGCAAGTGAGCAACTCCAACTTTTTGTCTCGCCAAGCTTGATAAATCGCAAATGGCGCAGCAGATTTGCTGATGAGGGCTGACACCAAAATGTTGGTGTCGAGGACGACGCGCATGCCTTTGGCAATCAACGCGAGCGCACAGCATCCAACGCTTGGTCAATCAAAGCTTGCATCTGCGCATCGCTTCGATCTGCATTGCGCAAACGCAGCTGCTCTGTCGTGTTATCCAGCATGCGCCAACGCACAGCTTCTTCCACAAAGCGCGAAAGATCGCCCTTTTTCATGCCTTGCGCACCCAGATACTCGCGCAAATGCGAGTCAGTCTCAGCGCTGACAGATAGGCTCCAGCGAGCGGGGATGGCGTTTAGGGAAGACGTTTCAGTTGAGAGCATAAGCGGATAGATGTTTATGTGCAGAAGATTTTCTCTCGTTGCAGCGTACGTGTCAAGCCCAGATATCTGAGCAACAAAGCTCCAACGCAAGGCCGCAACATAGCATCGACAGCAGACCTCGCAACAGTCGCCGCCCTCAACTCGGCAGATCAGGGCGTGGTATTTGCGCGGTGTGCAGCAATAAGAAGCTGATCATCCAATTGACTATCAATTGCATAGCAAGCTGCGTAGATTCTATGCCGGCGAATGGCATAAAAAGCATTGAAATTCGGCCTTTGACTGCCCTGCGCGCTTTTCGCTCAAGCTAAGCAACTGGCAAGAAAAAACTACCCAATCGCTTGCGAAGGCGCCGCCCGAGCGATTGACGGATGCGCTGCTGATCCTGCGCTGTGACCACGTTTGCGCGTGAAGCCAGTTGAAACGCGAGGAAAAAACTCACAGATAGGTTAGCTACTGCAATCAGAGGAATTGCTAGCAGGCACCACCATAAATCGGGCTCGCGCAAAATGCCATTGCCTTCGACGAGAATTAAGGTGCCAAAGGCGGCTGACAGTTGCCCCATCGACAAGGTGACATGTCGCACGTCTAAACCTAAGCCTAAAAAGCCCATAAGTACAGGGACGACGCCTAGCATCAGCCCAAGAGATATGTTGCCTGCGAATCCAGAAATATTGCGGCGCAAAAAGCTGGCCCATCGCGCTGCTCGTGGCGCGCCTACAGAGTTGGAGATGCGCGGGTTGTAGCGAATGGCCGAATGAAGCCGGTAGAGCACAAACCAATTTTCCGCCCAACCCGCAATTAAGCTGCTGATGAATAACAAAACACCCGTGAATGCAGCAAACAAGAGCGTGCTAGGGTTGAGCAGATTCAATTTGCCCAACACCTCGCGAGCCTCTTGCACATTGATCATCGGCTGGCCTCCAGCGGCGTAGAGAACAACGCTGATTAGCAAGACACAAGGCATGACCAAGCCCACATTGCCCAGCACCGCGGCCACCTGAGAGCGCACGAGATGGCTGATTTCGTCGGTGAACGATTCAAGTGCCTCGTCGCTTTTGATGTCTTTGAGCTTGGCGGCGATGGCGGGCGCTGTGGATGCGGGTTGTTTGGTGGCCAGTGTCCAGTGCAGCAGCTGAATCAGCACGAAGCTTGCTGCATACATCAGCCCTGTCGCCACGCCGCCCCAAAACGTCACGAATCCTAAGCTAGCGAGTGCAAATTTCGCCCAAGTGGTCAGTGCGGTAGCCGCGCCGCCGCCTGCGGCTTGGCGCAGCATGGTGCGGTATTCATGCGCATCGCGGGTGATGTAATGCTCGCCTGTTTCGGCTTGGCGCTCTGCCACCTTCGCGGCCAGTAAAGACGTGCTCGACGAGATCAGTGCAGAAATGCTGCGCCGCTCTTGGCCGCGATCCACCAGTTGCATCATCAAATAAACGCTCGCTGCATGAGGAGTCGCTGAGACCAAACAATCCATCAATTCGCGCATGCGAAGCAAGCGCAGCCGCGTTTGCCGCAAGATGAAAACCAAATCAACCGACACCCCATGATCTTCAAGATGCGAATAAACCGTTTGCGCTGCACTTCGGCAAGCATCTAGGCGCGTTTTCAAAGCGAGCACGGCCTCTTGCATCGCCGCATCATTGGGTTCAGATCTGGCGTACACCAAGCAAAAACTCTCCACCTCAGCTGCCAAACCTTGAAAAGGCTCTTGATGCCGGGCTTGCGCGTCCATTCTGCGGCGAAGCTCGGCGCTCAGGCCAGCCGCCCTGATTTGGCTGCCGCAATATTGAAGCGCTTGGAGCAGCTCCTGTTGCCACCTCGTCATTGGGCTTTGGTTGGCTGACAAACTAAGCAGGCTTGCCAGCCGCTCAATAGCATGCGGTTCCAGCAAGCCGAGCCATTGCGTATCGCGCTTGTGGTGCATTACCAAGCTGAACAATTCAGCAGAATCCGTGGTCTCAGGGGTCATCGGAAGCAAGCGTAGGCGCAGCCGATCCACCAATTCGCCAAAGAAGGCGCTGCGCGTTGCAAAACCAAAATCAGCCAGCAGCGTAGAAGCATCAATGTCTTGGTCTAGGCACAACCACCATTGCCTAAAACGAAATGTTAGCTCTGGATCAGCTTGCAGCAAGTCCAAAAGCGTTTCAATGCGAGATACGGCATCTTGGGCCGAGATTGCATCGCCTCGGATCCAGTCGGTCAGGCTAATCAGCCAGACGTGCCGCTCTACCAAGCTGGCTTGTGGATTGAGTTGCCTGAGTAATTGCTGAATGTCTGTCATTCGTCATTTTGGCATGGCAAGTTGCGTCTAACGTGTCAGAAAAAGCCTCGTTCTTCGCTTGGCGCAGGCGTTCTGGGAAAATGCAAGGCTTATGCAGTTTTCATCCCATCCCCAAAGCTTTGCCGATCTTGGCGCAAGCTTTTCTACCCATCTCCATGCTCAAAGCCTGCCTTCGCCGTATTGGGTCGGGCGTAGTCGAGCGGTCGCTATTGCCTTAGGTTTGGAGGATCACTGGTTGGAGAGCGATGAGGCTTTGCAGGCTTTGACGGGCAATGCCCTGCTCCCCGGTAGCCAACCGCTGGCATCGGTTTACAGCGGCCATCAGTTTGGCCAATGGGCGGGGCAGCTGGGCGATGGGCGGGCTTTGTTGCTTGGCGAAACCAAAAATACGCAAGGCCAGCCGCATGAGATTCAGCTCAAGGGCGCGGGGCGCACGCCTTACTCGCGCGGGGGCGATGGTCGGGCGGTGTTGCGCAGCTCGATTCGAGAGTTTCTTTGCTCGGAGGCGATGCATGGCCTAGGCATTCTCACCACGCGAGCGCTGTGCGTCACGGGCTCAGACGCGCCGATTCGGCGCGAGGAGATGGAGACAGCGGCAGTCGTCACCCGCGTGGCACCCAGCTTCATTCGCTTTGGGCATTTTGAGCATTTTGCGTATAACGGCATGACGGCTGAGCTGAGAAAACTTGCGGACTACGTGATTGAGCGCTTCTATCCTGCCTGTAAAGATGCAGTGAACCCGTATGCCGCTTTGTTGGAAGCTGTAGCCAATCGCACGGCAAAGATGATCGCCCAATGGCAGGCAGTCGGTTTTTGCCACGGTGTGATGAACACCGACAACATGAGCATCCTTGGCCTCACGATGGATTACGGCCCTTTCCAATTCCTCGACGCGTTTGACCCCAATCACATCTGCAACCACAGCGATACCCAAGGCCGGTACGCCTACAACAAGCAGCCCAATATCGCGTACTGGAACCTCTTTTGCTTAGGCCAGGCCCTGCTCCCGCTGATCTCGCCGGATGGTGAGCCGGATTTGGCCGTAGCTGCGCTGGAGCCTTACAAGACCCACTTCCCCGCTGAGCTACATGCACGCATGAGCGCCAAGCTGGGCCTGCCAGATTTACCTGCTACGGAAGGCTCCAAAGCCGTGATTGAAGGCATCCTGAAGCTGTTGGCTGCCGATGAGGTGGATTACACAATTTTCTGGCGAAGATTGAGCCATGCTGTTGCTTCAAACAAGTTCGATGCGGCTCGGGATATGTTCATTAACCGGGAAGCCTTTGATGCTTGGTTACTATCATTTAAAGAGCATTCCACGCATATTTCATGCCGGCTAAATACCGATTTGATGCTTAAAACGAATCCTGCGTATGTGCTGCGCAACCATCTGGGCGAGCAGGCGATCCGCGCGGCAAAGGCCAAAGATTTCAGTGAGCTAGAGCGCTTGCAAAAGCTGCTGGAATCACCATTTACTGAAGTGGCCGGCATGGAAGCTTACGCAACTTTCCCGCCAGACTGGGCCCGTGCGATTGAGATTTCTTGTTCTTCTTGAAAGCAAAATTCAAAACAACTGCCGGACGCAGAAGACGCAAAGGTTACGCAAAAGACGCAAAAAATACCAAGAAAGGAATACAAAATTGGATTTTCACCTCTTGCTATCAATGCCTTGCCTTTAAACTTTTTTGCTTTTCTTCTGTATTTCTTTTTTGCGTCTTCCGCGTAACCTTTGCGTCTTCTGCGTCCTGTATTAAATTCTTCAAACCTAAATTATCATGACCACTTTCAAAATCATCAAAACCGACGACCAATGGCGCACTTTGCTCAAAGAAAAAGGCGCTGAGCCTTTAGCTTTCGACGTCACAAGACATGAATCCACAGAAAGAGCTTTCACTGGCAAATACGCCGACAACAAGCAAGCCGGCACCTATGCCTGCGTTTGCTGCGGCAAGCCGCTTTTTGCCTCTGACACCAAATACGACAGCGGCACAGGCTGGCCTTCTTTTTACAAGCCACTCTCAGCAGATGCCGTGGGCGAAAAAGTCGATGGGATTTTGTTTATGAAGCGCACCGAAGTACATTGCGCAGACTGCGGCGCGCACATGGGCCATGTGTTCCCAGACGGCCCGGCACCCACAGGCTTGCGCTACTGTATGAATTCAGCCTCGCTCGATTTCAGGCCAGAGTGATATAAAATTCATAGCAGGCCACGCAGGTTCTATGCCGGCTACCCGTCACTTTTGATCTAAAAATGAAGCAACTTCTCGATTTCCTGCCGATTCTGCTCTTCTTCGGCGCGTACAAGATGTACGATATTTATGTGGCCACTGGCGTGATCATGGTGGCCACGATTGTTCAAATGAGCATTTTGTACAAGCTCGACGGCCGGCTGCAGATGATTCACAAAGTTACGCTCGGTTTGGTGCTGGGATTTGGGGCCCTCACGCTGCTCTTGCACGACGAGCGCTTTATTAAAATTAAGCCGACGATTTTGTACACTGCGATGGGCTTGGCGCTGGCTATTGGCCTATGGGGCTTTCGCAAGAATTTTTTACGAATGATGTTGGGCAATACGCTATCGCTGCCCGAGCAGGTTTGGCGCAATCTCACTGTGGCTTGGGTGGCATACACCCTCTTTATGGCCGTGCTTAATGCTTACGTCGCTTACTTTTACACAACGGATCAGTGGGTTAATTTCAAACTTTGGGGTTATGCCTTCCCCATTTTGTTTCTAGTAGCGCAAGGTTTTTACATCGCCAAACATTTGCCGAAAGAAGAAGAGCAATGATTGCCCACGCAGACGAAGTACAGCGCCATCTTCAGGAACATTTGCAGCCAACGCTGCTCGAAGTGTTGGATGAGTCTGCGGCGCATGCTGGGCATGCGGGCAATCCGGATGGGGCGGCCTTTGGAACACATTTACGTGTTCGAATCGCATCTCAGCTTTTCGTGGATAAATCACGAATAGCGGCGCATCGGCTTGTGTATGATGTGTGCCAAGGTTTTATTGATCGAGGCTTACATGCCTTGGCGATAGAAGTTGTGAAGTAAATTTTTTCAGGAAAAAACTATGAAGTTGAAGTCAACCGTCATCGCACTAAGCCTTTTGGCCACAGGCGCAGCCTTTGCGCAAAACGTTGCTATCGTCAATGGCAAACCCGTTCCTAGCAGCCGCGTAGAGGCGCTCGTTGAGCAAGTCAGTTCTCAGCAGCCTGGTCGCCCTGTAACGCCAGATATTCAAGTGCAGATTAAAGAAGAAGTGATCAATCGCGAAGTCTTTATGCAAGAAGCACAAAAAATGGGGTTAGACGGAAGTGATGCTTACAAAAATCAAATGGAGCAGGCGCGCCAAGTTGTGTTGATCCGCGCTTTATTCGCTGATTACGAGAAGAAAAATCCTGTGACGGATGCTGAAATCAAAGCTGAATATGACAAATTCGCAGCAACCAATGGCGGCAAGGAATACCGTGCTCGTCACATCTTGGTGGAAAAAGAAGCTGATGCCGTCAAGCTGATTGCTGACTTGAAGAAAGGCGCAAAGTTTGAAGATCTCGCCAAGAAAAACTCCAAAGATCCGGGCTCAGGCGCTAATGGCGGCGATCTGGATTGGGCCGCTCCAGGCAGCTATGTGAAAGAGTTTTCTGATGCGATGGTGAAATTGCCTAAAGGCAAATTCACGGAAACCGCAGTGAAGAGCCAGTTCGGTTTCCACATCATCCGCGTTGACGATGTGCGCGAGACACAATTGCCTCCTATGCAGCAAGTCAAACCGCAAATCGCTCAACAATTGCAGCAGCAAAAGATGCAGGCTTATCAAAAGGGTTTGCGGGATAAGGCGAAGGTGGAATAAAAACCCCTCACTTTCGAATTTCCGAACTTCCGAATTTCCGGTCGCGAAAGTTACGCGAAAAACGCGAAAAAGAAATGCAAAAGTTTGGAAAAAAAATGACTGTCTTTGGATGGCCATTTTGCTTTGAGGATGCCAAAAAAACTCCTCTCTTTTTCGGTTTTCTTTCGCGTCTTTCGCGTAACTTTCGCGCCCGGAAACTTTGTCTTCAGACTTAACCGAGACTTAAAGCCCAGTCGATGTGCTCCATCACAAGAGCGCTGACACCGGGCTTTTTATCGCCCAAAATTTGCCGGATTGCTAGCGCATCTGCCTCTGCCAGCACAGGACTGCGTAAAGCATTGCCCATCGCCACCGCGATATTGCGCTGCCAGCGTTCATGGCCGATGCGGCGGATAGCGCTGCCCTCGGTGTAGCTTAAAAATTGCGCCTCGCTCCAAGAAAAAAGCGTCACCAATTGCTGGCCTGATAGGCCTTTGCGTTCGTCAAAATCTGGCAAAGCGCTGCGCTCGGCGAATTTGTTCCACGGGCAGACGAGTTGGCAATCGTCGCAGCCGTAGATGCGGTTACCAATGAGGTGTCTTAACTCGACAGGTATCACACCGCTGTGCTCGATGGTGAGGTAAGAGATGCAACGCCTCGCATCCAGCTTATAAGGCGCGATGATGGCTTTCGTTGGGCATATGTCGATGCAGCTCGTGCAGCTCCCGCAATGTGCGGCTACCGGCTCAGTCGCGGGCAACGCAAAATCCACATAAATCTCGCCCAAAAAAAACATGCTTCCCGCCTCGCGCGAGAGGATCAGCGTATGCTTGCCCCGCCAACCTATGCCGCTCCTCGCAGCCAGTTCAGCTTCGAGCACAGGCGCAGAATCTGTAAATACGCGATACCCAAACTCACCCACCTCTTGCGCAATCCTGTCGCACAGCTTTTGCAGCCGCGCCCGCAGAACTTTATGATAATCGCGCCCTCTGGCGTAGATGGAAACAATGCCCTCTTCTGGCCGCTGTAGCCGAGAAAACTCGATGCCTTGCCAGCCTTCGTCATGTACAGCTGGCAAATAATTCAGCCGCGCCGTGATCACACTCATGGTGCCAGGCACAAGCTCAGAGGGCCGTGCGCGCTTGAGTCCGTGCGAAGCCATATAGTGCATACTGCCGTGAAAGCCGGCATCCAGCCAAGCCTGCAAGCCCGGCTCTGCATCCCTCAAATCAACACCAGACACGCCAATTTGAGACAATCCAAGCTCAGATGCCCAAACGCGCAGTTTGGGCATGAACTCTCCTGGATTGATTTGTATTGGATTGGATGGCACACCTTGATTGTAGAAAGCTCCCAGCCCCGTGTCTTCAATTGGTCAAATGAAGCCGAATGCAAAGCGTTTGCAGAGCGCTTGACTGGCTCGAATGCGCTGCGCAATGCATTGATTGAGCTGCATGGCGATCTGGGCGCGGGCAAGACTACTTTCGTGCGCCATCTTTTGCGCGCCCTTGGTGTGGAGGGCCGAATCAAAAGCCCCAGCTATGCTGTAGTCGAGCCTTACTCGGTGGTGTTGTCAGATGCAAGCGATCTCAGCATCTGGCATTTCGATCTTTATCGCTTTGCCAATCCCAGAGAATTTGAAGAAGCTGGTTTTCGCGATCTGCTCGCCAGCCCCGGCTTGAAGCTGGTCGAATGGCCTGAAAAAGCGCAAGGCGCGCTGCCTGCACCTGATGTGGCTTTGCACATCGTTGCAAATGGCGATGATTCGCGCAGAGTCAAAGCCATTGCGCACACGCCGCGCGGGCAGGAGCTGCTCGCATGAGCGCCGGTGATCTTGTCTCACGCCGAGATGCATTGCAATTCGGAAGCCTCATATTGCTCCTAGCCGGCGCAGATATTGCGTGGGGCGCTACGATTTTAGGAGTTCGCGTTTGGCCTGCGCCGGATTACACGCGCGTGACGATTGAAAGCGATGGCCTGCTCAAAGCCAAGCAAACCTTCATCACCAGCCCACCGCGCTTGGCTATTGACATCGAAGGCATAGAGCTCTCGCCTGAGCTCAAAGAGCTGGTAGGCCGCGTGAAAAGCGATGATCCCTTTATCGGCGGCATCCGCATTGGTCAAAACGCGCCCGGTGTGGTGCGCCTCGTGATTGATCTGAAGCAAAGCGCCCTGCCCCAAGTGTTCAATTTGCCACCGATTGCGGCTTACCAGCATCGCCTGGTGTTTGATTTGTACCCCACCGAGGCGATTGATCCACTGCTTGCGCTGATTGCGGAGAAAGGCAAAGATCAGCTCAAAGCCGCTCCACCTGCAGCGCCTCGCCAAGCTGATCCCCTCGGTGATCTCATTGCCCAGCAATCCACGCGCCCTACAACACCAACTTCATCGCCTAGTTCACCGCTCACTACAAAAACAATAGCATCTCGCGCAGATTCGGTGCCGGCTACCTCCGATATTGCCTCAAAAAATCCAACAAAAACTGTCACCGACCGCCTTATCATCATCGCCCTAGACCCCGGCCACGGCGGTGAAGACCCAGGGGCCATTGGCCCCGCTGGCACACGAGAAAAAGACATCACTTTAAGCGTAGCCTTCAAGTTACGCGAGCGCATCAACGCTACTAGCCTCCAAACACGCGGAGGAAGCAGCCCCATGCGCGCCTTTCTCACCCGAGATGGCGATTTTTTTGTGCCCCTGCATGTGCGCGTGCAGAAAGCCCAGCGCGTACAAGCCGATCTTTTCATCAGCATCCATGCCGATGCCTTCACCGTGCCCACGGCACGTGGCGCCAGCGTGTTTGCCCTCAGCGAAAAAGGCGCATCCAGTGCAGCAGCTCGCTATATGGCCAACAAAGAAAACAGCGCAGACGCTATCGGCGGCATCAGCGTGCAAACGAAAGACGCACAAGTGCATCGTGCCCTGCTCGACATGAGCACCACAGCGCAAATCAACGACAGCTTAAAGCTCGCAAACCATGTGCTCGGCGAGATTGGTAGTTTCGCCAAGCTTCACAAACCGCGGGTAGAGCAAGCCGGCTTCGCCGTCTTAAAAGCGCCGGATATCCCCAGCGTCTTGATTGAAACCGCCTTCATCAGTAATCCGCAGGAGGAGCAAAAGCTGCGCGATGAAACGTACCAAGACCAACTCGCCGACAGCATCCTGCGCGGCCTGATGCGCTATTTTGCAAAGAATCCACCGCTAGCCAGAACCCGCACCAGATCCTGAGCTAACACGCTGTGCGACACAATTGAGTTGTTATCGCACAAGCTCTGGGCCGAGCTGCGCACCAAAAGTCTTGAGGCCAGCTAAGAGCTGCGCGTAGGCGCCATCCAGCGATACGAGCCCTTTCACGCCGAGTTCAATGTGCTTTCCGTATTGCGGATGATCCACACTGGGCAAGCTGAAGACCTTGATGCCAGGATGATCGGCCTCCACCTGCTCCATCAGCGGTGTGAGCGTGGCCTCCATCGCACCCATCACGATCACAGATTTTTCTTGGCGTGCGATGGCGCGATGCAGATGCTTGTATTTCACATCGAGCACCCATTCCATCATTGGCCAAGCCATCACAGGAAAGCCGGGGAAAAAGTGCACGCTGCCGCAGCTAAAGCCGGCGATTTTGTTGTATGGATTCGGAATGATTTCTGCATCAGCGGGAAACACACCCATATTAAGCCGATGAACATTGTCTGGCCGATCTGGCTCATAAGGCACGCCTTGCTCCCGCGCCGTATCTTGCATGCGCTCGCGGATGAAGTCTGCGGCCTGCGGGTGCAGCATGAGCTGCCTGCCAAGCGCACGGGCAGCGCATTGGCGTGTTTGGTCATCCGGCGTGGCACCAATGCCGCCTGTGGAAAACACAATGTCGCCCTGCTCCTTAGATATTTCGAAAGCTCTTTTCAGAACGGCTGTGATCCGCTGGGGATCATCGCCCACATATTCTGCACCCTCGAGGGAAAGCCCACGCGCTGCAAGCAGCTCGATGGCTTTGGAGAGGTGTTTGTCTTGGCGCTTGCCAGAAAGGATTTCGTCGCCGACGATGATGAGATGAAAACGTGGGTTAGGTACAGTCATGGGAGTTTTTTAGGAGAAACGTCGGTGATATCGTTGTCTGCGACTGGCGCTCTAGTTACTATCAAATCAGGAGCATCTTGCGCATTGTTTACGCCGGCTGGTCGGTCATTTGGTTTAAAAATATCTGTTTGGTTCAGCAAATTCTCCGCCCGCAGGCGATTGAGTGCATCCATACAAAAATGCGAAAACCAAAGCGATGAAAACGCAAAAACTAAGGTGTAGATCCAAATCGCCGCCACTATAAAAATCGGCGCAAGCACCACAAACATCACACCTGATGCCCAGAGCAACGTAGGCGCAGCGCCCAAATAGCCCGCCACTACGCCCATGCCCAAGAGCTGCATGCGATGGCGCTTCATCACTTCGCGCCGCTCATCTTTGCTCGCATGCTCAGCCAAAGCGTCAAAGGCCATCACGCGATAGGTGAGCCAGCCCCAAACCAGTGGTGGCACGATCAAAATCAGCGGTGGAATGATCCAAAGCGGAATCGACACCAGCAGCGCAATCACCGCCACCACCACTGCGCCAAACGACCAAATCACACTCGCCAAAATGCCCGCGCCCTTTTTACGCTCCAATGCGCTGAAGCGCCGCTCAGCCACCAGCGAGACCATCGCCGGCGTCATAAGAAACGCCACAAACATCAGTGAACCAATCACCACCAGTGGCGTGGCGGCAAGAATGACCAGCAACGGCGCAATCACCGCCTTGAGCGAGCCAACGCCCATGCCTTCCAGCCAGCCGATGCCGCGCGAGAGCCAGTCGCTGCCCAGCAGCCAAGCATTCACGTAAGCCAGAGTGCTTTCCCAAAAGAAATACCCAAACACACCTGCGATGGCCACCATCAACAGCAACGGCACCAAGGACAGCGCAATCACCCGAGGATGAAGGCAGTAAGCGGCGGCTCGCCAAAAAGCATCAAGAATCTGTTTCATTCGCTAAGGATACACGTTTGGGAATTGCTGTGCCCTCGCCTTTCCGTATGTTATTTAACCGCTTCGCCTTCACGCCACCCGCTCGCCTGCTGCGTGATGTGCCCGCAAAAGCCGATATCAGTGCGCAGGCGGTCTGATGCATTGAATCTCGAGTCGCAGAGTTTGGCTAGTCTCCAGCCACGCGCGATCTGCTGTTAAAACACGCGCACTGAGGCGCTGAGCAAGCGCTAGACACAACCGATCCCCCAAACTCAAGCCAATGCTTGGCGTTTGACCTCGGATCCAGCCGGCTTGCTCGCCATCCCCCACCGGGATATCCACTACAGAATAGGCCAGCTCTGCCAAGATCATTTTTATGGCGTCTGGATCAGCGCCACGATCCAATGATTTGGCAATCACTTCCGCTTGATTAGCAGCGCTCACCACGCAACGCTGCGAATGCAACGCCCGCCCTACGACTTCAGAGCCCGGCTCGCCTTGCAAAAAAGCAATGATCGCAGAGGCATCCAGCACAGTAA
Source organism: Comamonadaceae bacterium (assembly GCA_043777675.1). Classification (GTDB taxonomy): domain Bacteria; phylum Pseudomonadota; class Gammaproteobacteria; order Burkholderiales; family Burkholderiaceae_C; genus JANMDU01. The sequence goes on from JAYWHR010000024.1 coordinate 45,767, forward strand.
CTATGGCTGCGGTCATTCGGATTGAGCAGCTTTGCGCCGCTCTGCAATCAATTCATCGGCCAGTGAAGGAGCGTTCGGGGGCGCAAACTTCTGAAACATCGCCTGCGCTTTTTCAAGCTGAGCGCGCCGCGTGGTAGCCACCAATTCACCATGACGCACCGACCAAATCAGCTGATCGCCGTCATGCAGATCCAGCTGTGTGCGCAGCGAGACGGGTATCACGACCCTGCCATTGGATAGGTTAGAAGCTAGATTCAAGGTGAATTCCTACAAATCGATATATTGCCATTTTAGGCGAACTATTGAAAATTGCCATTCTGATGACTGTTTCTGCACAGTGCCACCCCAAGCCATGCTCGACGGCTTCGCGTCCATGCCGCCCGCTCGCCTGCCACGTGACGTGCCCGAAAAAGCCAAGGGCTTTCCTGAAGGCGCTCATACCGGGATACCCCGAGCTGCGATCACTTGTAGCGTTCATGACTTGACTGGCCGCGCCCGACTAGGAAAGCCTTCGTTTTTTCAGACCCATCACGCAGCGGGTTGATTTTATTGGCGCGTCGTTTCGCTCTTAATTCTGTAGCATTTAACGCATATTCTATGCCGGCTAGATGCCTAAAACGCTCAAAAAATGCCTCTTCAATATGTCACTAGGCGCGCGCTCATGCCAACGCCGCCAAAGCATCCAACGGGCTCGCTGTCCCACCCGCAGCCATCTTCAGCACATGGGTGTAAATCATCGTGGTCGACACATCCGAATGCCCAAGCAATTCCTGCACCGTGCGAATATCCGTGCCCGCTTGCAGCAAATGTGTGGCAAAGCTGTGGCGCAGGGTATGCACAGATACTGGTTTGATAATTCCCGACAGCGGCACCGCCTTCTTGATGGCGCGTTGCAAACGCTCTTCAAACAAGTGGTGACGACGCTGCACGCCTGAGCGAGGATCCACAGACAAAGTCGGCGAAGGAAACACCCAAAACCAGCCCCATGTGTGCCCCACTTGCGGATATTTAGCTGCCAAAGCATGCGGCGTTTCCACCCCGCCGCGCTCAGCCTCTCGATCAGCCTCCCATTGCTGACGCGCCAGCGAGACTTGCCGCCTCAAAGCTGGCAACAGAGAGCGCGGCAGCATGACCACGCGATCTTTCCCGCCCTTGGCTTCGCGCACAACGATCACCTGCCGATCAAAATCCACATCTTTGACCCGAAGCCGCATGCGCTCCATCAAGCGCATGCCTGTGCCATACAAAAGCTTGGCAAGCAAGCCGGTGATACCATCCATTTGAGCCAGCAAGCCAGCGATTTCATCCTTGGTCAACACGCTGGGAATGCGCCTCTTTTGTTGCGGGCGGCCAATATCATCCAGCCATGGCAGCTTGATGCCCAGAACATCGCGGTACAAAAAAAGGATGGCGCTCAGCGCCTAGTTGTGCGTGGAAGCGGACACCTTGCGCTCAGTGGCAAGCATCGACAAAACCGCCTCCACCTCCCGCGCATCCATGTCGCGCGGATGGCGCATCGCGCCGCCACTATTGCGCCCATGCCAGCGGACGAAAAACTTCACCCAATGCACGTAAGTGGTTTCGGTGCTCAAGCTGTCATGGAGGTGCCGAATGCGCTCGCGCACCTGATCCAACAAACGGGTTGATTTGAGCGGAATTGGGGCGCCTGCTGACCTGCCGGGTTTCATGGTTTAAATTATAACTGATTGTTTATACAGTATAATAAAAATTCTCCATTTTATTCAATGGTTTATGATCACACTCATGACCGATGTAAACCGCAACGCCCAGAATATTTCGCAGGTTTTGCGGGGGACATTACGTTAAACAAGGGGGACTAGATGAGAGCCGTTGCTTACTTTTCGTGCGCTGTGCTAGTCGCACTACCGACATTTCAATGGCTTTTCGTGTTCCTGCTGTCGCAGGTGAGCGTCCAAGTGCCGTACATCTCCGTTTTCTCAATCATTCTCTCATTCGGTTCTTTAGTCCCGCCAATGTTGGCATCACTCGTGCCGCGCGCGATTGGCATGGTCCTAGGATTTGTAATGCTGCTCCTGGTGCTGCGAAGAATATGGCTATTCGTTGTGAACAAGGAGAGGACTCCAAGCTCTTTCGTTGGATTTCAAAAGGTACTAGGCTATGTCGGGTTTTGGTCCATCTCGCTTAGTGTTCTCGTCTTGATTCTCACTATCACGCTGAAGGCTGGTTCTGGTGTGCCGGCGGGCCTGCTAATGATCCCCGCGATGTTCTGCGTGCCGTGGGCCTTTTTCTTAACTGAGGTCATGAGCTTCCGACGGCAGGCAACTGCTTATGAAACTGTTTAACTGGTCGCCCAAGACGGACGCCTTTGGCTCCGCTTGGCTTCGACGTTAGGTGGCAAAACAGGCGACCGACTGAGAACACGATCCGCAACATGACAAAGAAATCTGTTCAGGCGCTGCTCGAAGACATCCGGCTTGTTAGCGAGCAAAATTATGAGATCGTTGAGACCGTTCGAGCCTTGGTAAAAAAGTCTTTTGAAACAACTTCGGAAGAAGTCAAGTACGGCGGCATCCTGTTTACTTCGGGCGTTCAGTTTGGTGGGGTCTTCTCCTATAAAGCGCATGTAACCGTCGAATTCGGGAGCGGGTCAAAAATAATGACACGTTCGGGTTTCTCGAAGGGACGGGAAAGGGGCGTCGGCATGTCAGGTTGATGTCTGTCGCTCAGATCAAGGAAAAAAAGTTGGCTCGATATCTATTGCTTGCTTTACACGCATCCAAAAAGGACGACTTATGAAACTCGGCTACACAATCATCTACGTTCCAAATGTCGCTGCATCGTTGTCGTTCTTTGAAGAAGCATTCGGTCTGACACGCCGCTTTCTGCATGAGGCTGGCGACTACGGTGAACTTGAAACGGGAGAAACAACGCTCGCTTTCGCGTCGCACGAGCTTGGGAATATGAACTTTCCTTCAGGCTTTGTCGCAGCAAGTGAATCCAGCAAACCTCTTGGCATTGAGATAGCGCTAGTTACGCCGTCTGTTGCCGAGGCGCACACTAAAGCTCTGACAGCTGGTGCAGCCGAGTTGAAAAGACCGGAGACAAAGCCATGGGGGCAAGTCGTCTCCTACGTCCGATGTCCAGACGGAACTTTGGTTGAAATTTGCTCGCCGGTTGGTGGCTAAATTGCGGCATAACCCGTCGGCCCAGTCGCGACAGCCTTCGGCTGCCGCTGGCCTCCAACGTTCGACGTCTATTTCATTGTGTTCGAGGTTTGTTGATTCGTAGCCCATGGGATACAATCCTGCTATGCGTGTGCAAACGACCAAGGTCTATCTCGATTGGATTAATTCACTGAATGACCGAGTGGGTCGTGCACAAGTTCAGGTTCGCGTCGATAGACTCGTTCACGGGAATCCAGGGCAGCATAGGGCTCTGACTGACGGTGTTTGCGAGTTGAAGAACGATTTTGGGCCAGCGTACCGGGTCTATTACACGGAGCGAACTGGCGTTGTCGTTGTCCTGCTGGCTGGCGGAGACAAGTCATCGCAGCAGAAAGACATTAAGACCGCGATCATGTTGGCAAAGGGACTCTAGGAGCATTTTTATGACAAAAGCAATTTCTAAAGTAATAGCGTCAACGACAAAAGTGACCAGCACCATTGCGTATGACGTATCTGAACAACTTAGAACGCCAGAAGAAATGGCTGCGTATCTGGACGCATGGCTGGAAGAGGCACCTGAGGATGCAACTGGAATTGCACGCGCACTGGGCGATATTGCACGTGCCAAGGGAATGACCCAAGTGGCACGCGACGCGGGTCTTAGTCGAGAAAGCTTGTACAAAGCCTTGGGTGAAAATGGGAATCCAACTTTCGCAACCGTTTTAAAAGTGGCGAGGGCATTGGGCGTTAGGTTTCATGCGCAAGTTGCCTGAGTTGCGGTCGAACAGGTTGATCGACGCAGACACCCAGCAGCAAATGGGTGCTACGCAGCAGTTGCTGTGCGCTGGTCATCGCCGACGTTCGCTTCTAAGCCAAATTGACCTCTAGCCGGCACAAAATCTGTGCAAGGTGCTATAGAAATCAGAGTAAAAAGACGAGCCAGCCATCTCCACCCGCTACGTGATCGGTCTGAAAAAAAAACGAAGGCTTTTTCGGGTACATCGCGTGGCAAGCGAGCGGATCGTGTGTGAGCGAAGCACGCTCACGGCAGGATTGAAACGCAATCGAACGTCACGCCTGAACGAACAATGCGAAAATAGCGGGTTATCACGTATCAGCCCGTCATCTAAAGCAGAGCACACACATCATGGACGCAGAACAAATCAACGCTATCGGCAGCAAACTCACCGATCTGGCCGCCCGCACCCTCGATCTTCGGGGGTATCTTTGACTACGAGCGCAAAAGCCATCGCTTAGATGAAGTCAACGCCGCTTTAGAAGACCCCAGTGTTTGGAATGATCCGAAGAAAGCGCAGGAATTAGGCAAAGAAAAGCGCCAGCTAGAAAACGTCGTCAACAACGTCACGACGCTCGACCGCGATTTAGCGGACAACGCTGAGCTTTTCGAGATGAGCAAAGACGAGGCTGATTTGGATGGCCTCAAGACCATTGCAGAAGACGCCGAGCGTTTAGAAGCGATCGTGAAGGATCTCGAATTCAAGCGCATGTTTAACCAACCCGCTGATCCGAGCCACGCCTTCCTCGACATTCAAGCTGGCGCTGGCGGCACAGAAGCTTGCGATTGGGCCAGCATGCTGCTGCGCCAATACCTGCGCTACGCCGAGCGCAAAGGCTTCAAAACCACGATTGACGAAGAAACGCCGGGCGATGTGGCGGGCATTCGCTCAGCCAGTATCAAGATCGAAGGCGATTACGCTTTTGGCCTGCTGCGCACCGAGACTGGCGTTCACCGCCTGGTGCGTAAGTCGCCTTTCGACTCGTCAGGCGGCAGGCATACCAGCTTTGCCAGCGTCTTCGTCTACCCCGAGGTGGACGACACCATCGTGATCGACATCAACCCCGCCGACGTGCGCACCGACACGTATCGCGCCAGCGGCGCAGGCGGCCAGCACATCAACAAAACGGATTCTGCTGTGCGCCTCACGCACATCCCCACCAACATCGTCGTCACTTGCCAAGATGGCCGTAGCCAACACAGCAACAAAGACGTCGCGTGGAAGCGCCTGCGCTCAAGGCTGTATGACTTTGAAATGCGCAAGCGCCAAGAAGAGCAACAAAAGCTTGAAGACACGAAAACCGATGTGGGCTGGGGGCATCAAATCCGCAGTTACGTACTGGATAACAGCCGCATCAAAGATCTGCGCACCGGCGTCGAGATCTCCGCCACGCAGAAGGTGCTGGATGGCGATTTGGATGAATTCATTGAGGCTAGTTTGAAGCAGGGGGTTTGATCAAATGCCGCAAGGCATGTGATCGCAATCTGAATAAATAACATCAAAACATCAATTTGATGTTTTGATGTTTTTATGTTAATATTAGTGCTATGAGAACTACTTTAGCCCTCGACGAAGATGCTTTCATCATCGCGCAGCAAACTGCTCTGCGAGCCAAAATGTCTATGGGCAAGGCAGTTTCGATGCTCATCAGGCAGTCTATGCAGACGATCCCAAGCCAAGCACTTAACGCGACCCGCAGTCGTTATGCACTGATTCCAGCAGATGGCCATACCGTGATTACCAGCCAAGATGTCTATCGACTCATGGAACAAGAAGGCATTTGATGCTTCAGCCGCGCTTGCTGCTTGATGTCAATGTGTGGCTTGCATTGTTTGATGAACGCCATGCGCATCACCACATTGCCAACGATCTGATGACTCGCACTGAACTAAAAATCGCAAGTTGCCCACTGATTGAAAATGGCGTCTTTCGGATTTTGAGCATGCCAAGCTACTTTTTAGGTCGTCTGACGTACCCTCAAATTCGCGAGACGATGCAGAAAGTTTGCGCTCAAGTCGATCATCAATTTTGGCCAGACGATGTGTCACTGCGAGCCGATGATGTGCTCGATTGGTCACGCGTCACGGGGCACAATCAAATCACCGATGCCTATTTGCTAGCCTTGGCTGTCAAACACGGTGGCTGCTTTGCTTCTTTTGACCAAAAAATTGCGCTGAGTTCTGTCAAGAACGCACAAGCGCATCATTTGTGCATACTTTAAATTCACGGAAGATTGATCAGTGAAACTCTGCAATTTCGATATCGGCCTCGACAAACGCTTTTTCCTCATCGCGGGTACGTGCTCGATTGAAGGTTTGGAAATGTCTTTGGAAGTTGCGGGGCGCTTGAAGGAAATCACTTCTGCTCTGGGCATTCCTCTGATCTACAAAGGCTCGTTTGACAAAGCCAATCGTTCATCGGGTAACACGAAGCGCGGTTTGGGCATCGATGCTGGCTTGAAGATCTTGGATGAAGTGCGCAGGCAATTGAATGTGCCGATCCTGACCGATGTGCATGAGGTGGAGCAGATCAACGAAGTGGCGAGTGTGGTGGACGTGCTGCAAACGCCTGCCTTCCTTTGCCGCCAGACGGATTTCATCCGCGCTGTCGCTCAGTCAGGCAAGCCAGTGAACATCAAAAAAGGCCAGTTTCTTGCGCCTTGGGATATGAAAAATGTGATCGACAAAGCGCGTGCTGCAGCTATCGAAAAAGGCTTAGATCCAGATAGTTTTCTCGCTTGTGAGCGGGGCGTGAGCTTTGGGTATAACAACCTTGTGGCCGACATGACCAGCCTAGCCGAGATGCGCAAAACCGGCGCGCCCGTGGTGTTTGACGTGACGCATTCCGTACAAAAGCCCGGCGGCTTGGGTGCCAGCTCCGGCGGGGCGCGCGAGATGGTGCCTGTGCTCGCTCGCGCTGGCGTGGCGGCGGGCGTGGCTGGTTTGTTTATGGAAACGCATCCCAAGCCCGCAGAGGCTTGGTCTGACGGGCCTAATGCTGTGCCGCTGCATCACATGAAAGCTTTGCTCCAAACGCTGGTGGAGCTGGATGACGTTACCAAAAAGAACCCTTTTCTCGAGCAAGATTTCAATTAATCCGAAGGACACTACCCTCATGAGCGCTTACGTTATTGCAGACATTACTGTCACAGATGCCGATCAAATGGCCAAATACCGCGAATGGAGCACCAAAGCCGCTGCTGAATTCGGCGCGAGCTTTATCGTGCGCGGCGGCGCGATCTCCGTTTTTGAAGGCGATTGGCAGCCATCGCGGGTGGTGATTTTGCAGTTTCCTACCAGCGATGTTGCAAAGAAATGGTATGCGGGCGAGACTTATCAGCATGCGATTACGCTACGCAAAAATGCGGGTGTGATGCGGATGGTGATGGTTGAGGGTGTTTAATTTTTGAGACTTTAAATGCCAATACCAATACCGGACGCAGAAGACGCAAAGGTTACGCAAAAGACGCAAAAAAGAAAGAAGAAAATAAATGCAAAAAGAGAAACGTGAAGAAAAAATGCTTCAAGTAAGACTCTTTTTCATGAATTCTTTTCATTGGTATTTTTTGCGTCTTCTGCGTAACCTTTGCGTCTTCTGCGTCCGGCTGTTTGAATTTGATTTGAATTTATTGATTACTTTGAGGAAACCTAAATGAGTGCAATCGTTGATATAGTCGGCCGTGAAGTGCTTGACAGCCGTGGCAACCCCACCGTGGAATGTGATGTGTTGCTGGAAAGCGGCGTGATGGGCCGCGCTGCTGTGCCCTCGGGCGCATCGACTGGCTCGCGCGAAGCGATTGAGCTGCGTGATGGCGATAAGAGCCGCTACCTTGGCAAAGGCGTACTCAAAGCGGTGGGACACATCAATGTAGAAATCTCTAATGCTGTGCTCGGCTTGGATGCTTCCGAGCAAGCCTTCCTTGACAAAACTTTGATCGAACTGGACGGCACAGACAACAAATCTAAGCTCGGCGCGAATGCGATGTTGGCAGTCAGCATGGCTGTGGCGCGCGCTGCGGCTGAAGAGGCCGGCTTGCCGCTGTATCGCTACTTTGGTGGCATGCATGCTGTGCAATTGCCGGTGCCAATGATGAACGTCATCAACGGTGGCGAGCATGCGAATAACAATCTCGATTTGCAAGAATTCATGATCATCCCAATTGCCGCTAAAAGCTTCCGCGAAGCGCTGCGCCACGGTGCGGAAGTGTTCCACGCGCTCAAGAAAATCTTGCATGACAAGGGCATGAGCACGGCGGTGGGCGATGAAGGCGGCTTTGCTCCCAGCACCGAAGCCAAAGACGGCAAAGGAGTCCACGAAGCGGCGATCGATCTCATCTTGCAAGCGATTGAAGCTGCAGGTTACAAGGCCGGCGAAGACATCGTGCTCGCACTCGATTGCGCAGCTTCTGAGTTTTACAAAGACGGTAAATACCATCTAGAAGGCGAAGGCTTGGTGCTCAGCAGTCAAGAATGGGTAGACATGATGGCCACTTGGGCCGACAAATACCCCATCATCTCGATTGAAGACGGCATGGCTGAAGGCGATTGGGATGGCTGGAAGCTGCTGACCGACCGCTTAGGCAAAAAAGTGCAAATCGTGGGCGACGATTTATTCGTGACCAACACCAGGATTTTGAAAGAAGGCATCGACAAAGGCATCGCCAACTCGATCCTCATCAAGATCAACCAAATCGGCACCTTGACTGAGACCTTCGCCGCGATTGAGATGGCTAAGCGCGCCGGCTACACCGCCGTGATCTCGCATCGCTCCGGCGAGACGGAAGACACCACAATTGCCGATATTGCCGTGGCCACCAACGCTGGCCAAATCAAAACCGGCAGCCTCTCCCGCTCCGACCGCATCGCCAAATACAACCAACTTTTGCGCATCGAAGAAGATTTGGGCGACGTGGCGCAGTATCCTGGCCGCGCAGCGTTTTATAACCTGCGGTGATCCCAATGGCGGGGCGCTACCATTCCAGTAGCACCCCGCGCAGCATCTATGCCGGCTAGAGGCCTAAAAAGGCTTTAAAAACGCCAAGAAAACGGGCACAATACGCACCCATGGTGTCTCAACGAGTCGTCCCCCTCCTGCTGATCGCCCTCCTTGTGGCTCTGCACGCGCAGCTCTGGCTTGGGCGCGGCAGCATCTCGCACGTCAATAGTTTGCAGACGAAGCTGCAAGATCTGAGCACCAAAAACAAATCAGCCCAGCAAACCAACGATCAACTCGCCTCAGAAGTACGCGATCTCAAAGAAGGCCTAGAGATGATCGAAGACAAAGCGCGCAGCGAGCTTGGCATGATCAAGCCTAATGAGATTTTGGTGCAGTACTCCAAGTAAGCTCTTGGCCAATGCTGGCTAGCAGTCGGGCCCAGTGGCCACATTGGGCTCGCCGAGCGCTTAGCGAGCAGCGGACGCTTGAAGCGCCTTCAACTTCGGATGCATTAGCGCAAACCACAGAGGCGGAATCGCAGCCAAGATGATGCTGCCCGCATAGCCGGTGGGCAGGCGCGGGCCTTCGGGGGTATCTTCCAGAGTAGCGTAGGGCTTCCAAGCATGCATGTGATGATCGGAATGGCGCTGGAGATTGGCGAGCAAGCTGTTGGTGACGATGTGATCGGCATTCCATGCGTGCATTTTGCCAAATGCTCCGCGCTTACTGCCATCTGTATTGCGCTGCAGGCCATAGTGCTCAATGTAGTTGACCATCTCCAAAAGCAGTACAGCGATCAGAGATTGCGCAAGGAAGAAAACTACGATTTTCATAGCAGTCTGCGCATATTCTACGCCGGCTACCTGCCAAAAAAGCATTAAAAATGGCAGTAGAACTAAAGCTAACGATGCCGCTGCGCTCCATACCAACGGACTTTTGCGCCACGAGCTTTTCATTTGCTGCAAACGAAGCCCTTCCAAGCGCCAGCCGCTGGCTAAGCTGCCCCAGAGCGTGCGAGGCAAGAAGGTATAGAGGCTTTCGCCATAGCGGGCGGAGGCCGGATCGTCAAACGTGGCGGCGCGGGGATGGTGGCCACGATAGTGCTCGACCATGAAGTGGCCATAGCAGACGCTCGTCATGAGAAGCCAGCCGCCCAAGCGATCTATTTTGGACTTGCTGTGACCCAGCTCGTGCGCGAATGTGATGCCTTGCGCTCCTGTGACATAGCCCACAGCAAATGCAATGCCCAAAACGATCAGCCATTCAGATTGAGCCGCAGCGTATGCGCCCAGCACAATCAGACTGATCTGCAGCGCCACATAGAGCCGCAAAACCCATTGAAAATAGCCTCTTGAATCTTCCTCAGCCACTGGCGCAGGCGAATTTTTTGGCAGCACAGTTTCAAGCAATGCAAAACTGAACCAGACAACGACGGTTGAGACAAAGGCATTTTGCGGCGCAAATATCAAGCCTATAGCGCTGAGCAGCGGCAAGATAAGCGCGAGGAGGAAGCGTAAATCAGAAAATCGCATAACTTCAGAATATGCCACGCGATCGAGGCGATGGTTAGAGTAGTTGCCCTGATAATCCACACGATGAATCCTTTGCTCCAGAAACTCCAGCCCTACCCTTTTGAGCGGCTGCGTCAGTTGTTTACCCATGTGACGCCCTCGCCTGCGCATCGCGCGATCAGTTTGGGCATTGGTGAGCCCAAGCATGCCACGCCGCTTTTCATCAAAGAGACCATAGATGCGAATTTCAAAGGCCTGGCGGCTTATCCGGCTACCGGTGGCGAGCCGGCCTTGAAGGAAGCTTGCGCGGGTTGGCTCAAGCGCCGTTATGGCTTAGAAGTTGATCCAAAAACGCAAATTCTCCCCGTCAACGGCTCACGCGAGGCGCTTTTCTCACTCACGCAGACAGTGATTGACCCGACAGATGATGCAGTTGTCGTCAGCCCAAATCCGTTTTATCAAATCTACGAAGGCTCGGCATTGCTCGCCGGTGCGCAGCTTCATTACGCTCCGAGCGATCCGACGCGAAATTTCGCGGTGGATTGGGCGAGCGTGCCGCTACAAGTGTGGGCGAAAACGCAGCTTGTTTTCGTCTGCTCGCCGGGCAATCCGACGGGCGCTGTGATGACGCTCGCCGAATGGAAGCTTATATTTGATTTGCAAGATCGCTTTGGCTTTGTGATTGCATCGGATGAGTGCTACAGCGAGATTTATTTCCGCGATGAGCCGCCGCTGGGTGGGCTGGAAGCTGCGACCAAGCTAGGCAGAGATTTCAAAAACCTTGTGATGATGACTTCGCTCTCCAAGCGCAGCAACGCGCCCGGTATGCGCAGCGGTTTTGTGGCGGGTGATGCGGCCCTCATGAAGCAGTTTCTCCTCTACCGCACTTACCACGGCAGCGCGATGAGCCACACGATTCAAGCGGCCAGCGCCGCGGCTTGGAGTGATGAGGCGCATGTGATTGCCAACCGCGAGCAATACCGCATAAAGTTTGCACAAGTCACACCGGTGTTGGCCGAGGTGCTCGACGTAAAACTGCCCGATGCCGCTTTCTACCTCTGGGCGAAAGTGCCAGCGAACGTGTGCGGCGGCTCAGACACCCGCTTCGCCGCTGAGCTGCTGGCACAGTACAACGTGACCGTGCTCCCCGGCAGCTATCTCGCACGTGAATTTGCAGGCCACAACCCCGGCACAGGCTATATCCGCATGGCTCTTGTGGCCGAGACGGCAGAATGCTTAGAAGCGGCGCAGCGGATAGTGGAATTTGTGGGAAAAAACACCCTCTAGCGTGCTCACTGTCAAAAATACAAAAAACCGGACGCAGAAGACGCAAAAGTTACGCAGAAGTCGCAGAAAATACCGAATACCATTTCGGGTTTGAAAAAATCTCTTTTGACTTCTTTCTGAATTTCTTTTTTTTGCGTCTTCTGCGTAACCTCAGCGTCTTCTGCGTCCGGTATTTATTCTTTCTAAACTAACCCACTCAAATCATGACCCAACAACTCCAATCCATCATCGACACCGCCTGGGACAATCGCGCTAATCTCTCCCCAACATCGGCTCCAGCAGAGATCAAAGAAGCTGTAGAGCATGTCATCAGCCAGATGAACAAAGGGCAATTACGCGTGGCGACGCGCGAATCCGTGGGTCAATGGACGGTGCATCAGTGGGTCAAGAAAGCCGTGCTGCTCTCTTTTCGCCTGAACGACAACGAGATCGTCAAAGCGGGTGATCTCGGTTTCTACGACAAAGTAAAAACAAAATTCGCCCACCTCACGCCTGAAGAAATGAAGGCCACGGGTGTGCGCGTGGTGCCGCCAGCAGTGGCTCGCCGAGGCAGCTATATCGCCAAGGGCGCGATTTTGATGCCCTCTTATGTGAATATCGGTGCCTATGTGGACGAGAACACCATGGTCGATACTTGGGCCACTGTAGGCTCGTGCGCCCAGATTGGCAAAAACGTCCACCTCTCAGGCGGCGTGGGCATTGGCGGCGTGTTAGAGCCACTGCAAGCGGGCCCCACGATCATTGAAGACAACTGCTTTATCGGCGCGCGCTCTGAAGTGGTCGAAGGCGTGGTTGTGGAAGAAAACTCCGTGATCTCCATGGGCGTGTATATCGGCCAAAGTACCAAAATCTACGACCGCGCCACAGGCGAAGTGCACTATGGCCGCGTACCCGCGGGTTCGGTGGTGGTGGCGGGCAATCTGCCCTCAGCCGATGGCAAATATTCACTGTATTGCGCAGTGATCGTGAAGAAAGTGGATGCGCAAACCCGCGCCAAGACTTCGCTGAACGACTTGCTGCGTGATTGATTTGCAGGCAGAATGCCATTGACGTTTCATTCTGAGACGTTTTTGGCATGTAGCCGGCATGGATGATGCGTTTGTTGCTATGAATAATATAGTGACCGATGCATGCCACCTACAAATTTGAGGAACACAGCATGGGCATGATGGAACGGATTTTGAAGCTGATGGCTGAGAAAAAGGCATCTGATATTTACCTGTCTGCCTTTGCGCCAGCTACCATCAAGATCAACGGCCAATCGGTGCCGATTAACAATCAGCCCTTGCCCGCAGATGCTGTCAAGGGTCTGTTGGCTGAAGTGCTTCCGCCCGCACGTATTGAAGAGTTGGAAGAAACCAACGAACTCAATATGGCGCATGCGATCGATGGCGTGGGTAATTTCCGTATTTCGGCGATGAAGCAACGCGGTACGTATGCCTGTGTCATCCGCTACATCGCCACGGATATTCCTGCGCTTGAATCGCTCAATGTGCCAGAAGGTCTGGCAGATATGATCATGGAAAAGCGCGGCCTAATTTTGATGGTGGGCGCTACAGGCGCTGGCAAATCCACCACGCTGGCTGCCATGCTGGATTACCGCAATCAGCGTGCCAGCGGCCATATTCTCACTGTGGAAGATCCCGTCGAGTTCATCTTTTCCAATAAAAAATCTATCGTCAATCAGCGGGAAGTCGGCTCCGATACGTTTGCAATGCAAACGGCTCTGAAAAATGCGCTTCGCCAAGCACCCGACGTGATTTTGATTGGTGAGATTCGCGACCGCGAAACCATGAGCGCGGCCATTGCCTACGCACAATCGGGGCACCTTTGTTTGGCCACGATGCACGCGAATAATAGCTATCAAGCGCTCAACCGTATTTTGAGTTTTTACCCTGTGGAAGTGCGCCCCACCATGCTGGGCGATTTGGCCTCGGCTTTGAAGGCCGTCGTCTCGCAGCGGCTGCTTCGCACTGTGCAGGGCACGCGCACCCCAGCGGTGGAGATTATGTACAACACGAAGCTGGTGCAAGATTTGATTGAAAAAGGTGATTTTTCTGGCGTGAAAGAAGCCATGGAAAAATCCATGACCGATGGCTCGCAAACTTTTGAGCAAGATATTGCCCGCCTGATCGTGGAAGGCACAGTAGAACGCAAGGAAGGCATTAACCATTCCGACAGTCCGACCAACCTGATGTGGCGCTTGGCCAATGATTTTGCCAATGCGAAGAAAGCAGCTGAAGAGCCAGACGAAGACGAAGATCAGGGCCCATCATTCACGGAAATCACGCTGGATGTGAAAAGTACAGCCTAAGCTGCGATGCTTTCAAAGCGTTAGACTTGGATGATGACAGACACTCTTGCCACATTGCGCCTTGCCGAGCAACTCATTTCCTTCAATAGCACCACGCCGCATGATGCCGGCTGCATGGATATCATCTCCGCTCGCCTAAAGCCCTTGGGCTTCGAATGTACTTTCCTCGACAGTGGGCCAGAGACTTTTCGCGTGCGTAATCTGTGGGCAAAAAGAAGCGCTTTTTTACAGCAAAAAACATCTGTAGCCGGCATAAAATATGCGCATGATGCTACTGAATCAATAGCAATTAAAACCTTGGTTTTTGCTGGCCACACCGACGTGGTGCCCACTGGCCCGCATGATCAGTGGTCTTCCCCACCCTTCGTACCCACGCACCGTGATGGCAAGCTTTTTGGCCGTGGCGCGAGCGACATGAAAACATCGCTTGCAGCGATGGTCGTGGCCTGCGAAGAATTTGTAGCGGCGCAGCCCAATGCGCCGCTCAACATCGCTTTCCTGCTCACTAGCGACGAAGAAGGCCCCGCGCTGGACGGCACTGTGAAAGTTTGCGAATGGCTCACCGCTCGAGGCGAAAAAATCGATATGTGCATCGTTGGCGAGCCCACCAGCGTAGAGCGCACCGGCGACATGATCAAGAATGGCCGGCGCGGCACGATGAGCGGCAAGCTCACCGTCAAAGGCATCCAAGGCCATATCGCGTATCCGCACCTCGCCCGCAACCCCATCCACATGGCCGCGCCCGCGCTTGCTTCCTTAACGAATATTGAATGGGACAAGGGCAATGCCTACTTCCCACCGACCACTTGGCAAATCAGCAATATCCACGGCGGCACGGGAGCCAGCAATGTGATTCCCGGCAACGTCATCATCGATTTCAATTTTCGCTTCTGCACAGAATCCACGCCAGAAGGTTTGCAAAAGCGCTTGGTTGATGTATTGCATGCCAATGGCTTAGAGGCAAAAGACTACGACCTCGCTTGGACGATTGGCGGCCTGCCTTTCCTCACCCCCGTGCTTGAAGGCCAAGGTAGCTTGATCGCCGCTGTACGCGAAGCTATTCTTGCGGAGACCGGCATCACCACCGAGCTTTCCACCACCGGTGGCACCAGCGATGGCCGCTTCATCGCGCAAGTCTGCAAACAAGTCATTGAGCTGGGCCCCCCAAACGCCACCATTCATAAAATCAATGAGCATGTTGCGGTGGCAGATATCGAGCCACTGAAGAATATCTACCGTAAAGTGTTAGAAAATCTGTCTGCATGAATACACTCAAAATCTTCGTTGCCACCATGACTGGCACTGCCGAATATGTGGCGCAAGCCATCCAGATGGATTGCGCTGATTTGATGAGCAACATTGAAATCACGATGATGGATGGCTTGAAGAGTGATGCATTTGAAGAGCGTGATTGCCTCTATTTGATTTGCTCGAGCACCTATGGCGCAGGCGATGTGCCAGACAACGGACAGCAACTCTACGCATCGCTTGATGATGAGCCACGCGATCTCTCGCATGTGAAATACGGCGTGATTGCTTTGGGTGATTTGGGCAGTTATCCCAACACCTTTGCCGGCGGTGGCAAGCGTTTTGATGAACGCTTAGAAAGCTTGGGCGCAAAGCGCATCGGCGAGATTTTTACGCATGATGCCTCGGGCGGCACCATGCCAGAGACCGATGGATCGGCTTGGGCGCGGGAGTGGCTTAGCTTGGCTTTGTCGCCTGCTTAGGTTTTTGTCGTTGGGGGGATCGCGCTACCCGTGCGTTTTGCTCCGTGTCCCCCGGCGGCGATTTCTCAGGCACAGTGGCAATCAAGTCAGGACGGCTCACGATTTGCGGCACACTCGGTGTATGAACGCCCCAATTGCTACCGACAAGCTCTCTCCTGCCACGGCCCAACCGATGTTCTGGGGAGATTCGCCCACCAGCCGCGCGCCCGGGCGCATCTACACCGATCAAGAGCTCTACAAAAAAGAGCTCGAAGCGCTGTTTTATAAAAAGCATTGGTGCTACGTTGGCCTCGAATGCGAAATCTCAAAGCCCGGCGATTTCAAGCGCACGAAGATTGGAGAGAGGAGCGTAGTGATGGTGCGTGAGCGCGGCAGGCCGGGACAGCCCGATACCATTCACGTTTTAGAAAATCGCTGCGCGCATCGTGGCGTGCAGTTCGTGCGCGAACGCTCGGGCAATGCGCGAAGCTTTGTGTGCCCTTATCACCAGTGGACTTATAAGCTCAATGGCGATTTGGTCGGCCTCACGTTTCGCCAAGGGGTGGATGCAGTGGATGAGTGCGGCGAGAAAATCAAACAAGGCGGAATGGCTGAAGATTTTCAGCTCTGCGATCATGGTTTAACCAAGCTCAAAGTGGCGCGGCGCGGCGGTGTGGTGTTCGCTTCGTTTGATCAAGATGTCGAGCCGTTTGAAGAGTATCTGGGCCCAGATGTGCTCGCCTATTTCGACCGGATTTTTCACAAGCCTTTGAAGCTTTTGGGCATCAACCGCCAGCGCATTCCGGCCAACTGGAAACTGATGCAAGAAAACATCAAAGATCCGTATCATCCCGGCCTGCTGCACACGTGGTTTGTCACTTTTGGCCTGTGGCGCGCAGATCAGAAGAGCCAAATGATCATGGATGCGCATCATCGGCATGCGGTGATGGTGAGCCGCAGAAATGATGCGGTCACGAGCAATATCGCAGCGAACGTGACGAGCTTTCGGGAGAACATGAAGCTGCATGATGATCGTGTGCTTGATGTCGTTCCTGAAGCTTGGTGGAAAGTACATTGCCCCGTGCAAAAAGCTAAGATCACACCTACCGTGACGATGATGACGCTCTTTCCCTCGCTGATCATTCAGCAGCAGGTCAACAGCTTATCAACGCGGCATATTCAGCCCGTGAGCGTTGGCGTGTTTGATTTTGTGTGGACGCATTTTGGCTTTGAGGATGACACGCCAGAGATGACGCGCCGCCGCCTGCGTCAATCGAATCTCTTTGGCCCAGCGGGCTTTGTGAGTGCGGATGATGGTGAGGTGATCGAGTTTGTGCAGCAGGCCTATCACGCCAACGGCCAAGCTCGCACGGTGAGCGAGATGGATGGCACGGCCGTGAAAAACACGGATCACAACGTGACCGAGACGCTGATTCGCGGTATGTATGAATACTGGCGAAAAACGCTAGATATCTGAGTTTTCCAGTAGTTTTATAAGCCTTTTAAGCACTTAGCCGGCATATATACTGCGCAGAGTGCTATTATTTCTATAGCATCATGAATTTTAACGACTACCTTCAGTTAAGCGCCCTGCTCCAGCAAAGCGCTCATTTGCTCGACAGCAACGATCTCTCCACGTGGCCAGATTTGTTTCTCGCAGATGGCCGCTACAAACTCCAATCGCGCGAGAATTTTGACGCCGGCCTGCCGCTGTGCATCATGGATTACGAAAGCCAAGGCATGCTGCACGATCGCATCTATGGGGTGCAGAACACGATTTATCACGACCCCTATTCGCAGCGCCACGTGTGCAGCGCGCCTCTCATCTCCACCTTTACTGAATCAGAAATCCATTGCGAAAGCAGCTACATCGTCACCCGCACGCAGCGCGACGGCATGCCGCAGATCATCAGTACGGGGCGATATATTGATGTCATCGTTCGTGACGGTGACGCTTTGAAGTTCAAGGCACGGACTGCTGTTTATGACAATGATTTATTGCCTAATTCGGTAATCAAGCCAATTTAATTTTTTTTGCTTTATGTATCTGGGAGCGTTGAGACTTTTCGCTCAAGCATGCTTACCTGCGCCAGAGCACGCTGCGTATCCGTGCGCCCCGAACTGCGGCCCCTTCGGGTGAGCATCTGCAGTGCTCGCTTTCAAAGGCCGCAAAAACAACTCGCTTCGCTCAGACACGTTTTTACTAAGGCGAGTACGCCTTACCTTTGCAAGCTGTGCGCTTCGAGCCCGCAGTCCTAATCGGGCGCACGGACACGCGGCATGCTCTGGCGCGAGAGGGACGTGTTGGCGCACTTTAAAGAAAACCGTACGCTCCTCCCTCCCTCAGTTCGGGCTGAGCTTGTCGAAACCTTTTTGACTGCTGCATCATCGCTATCATTGCGCATGGCATCAATCAAACCCCCGAGCGGCACGCGCAGCTCCACTTTACGTGGCATCCGCATTGTCAGCCTCGCCCTTAATCTCCCCGGCCCCGCTGCGCTTATGCGCCTCAAAGCGCTTGGCGCAAGCTGCACAAAGCTCGAATCCCCCGCTGGCGATCCGATGCTGGCCTATGCCAAATCGGCCTACGCGCAAATGCACGAAGGCGTGAAGATCATCACCGCCGATCTCAAAACCGAGCGCGGGCTGGCAAAGCTGCATAAGCTCTTGGCCAAAACGGACGTGCTCCTCACATCCTTCCGCCCAAGCGCCCTCGCCCGCTTAGGGCTTTCTTGGAAGCAGCTACGCATTGCCCATCCGCATCTCAACGTGGTCAGCATCGTCGGCGACACCGCCGCCCCCGAAGTGCCCGGCCATGACCTCACCTACACGGCCGAACACGGCCTCATCACCGGCCTAGAGCTCCCGCCCACCCTGTTTGCTGACATGGGCGGCAGCCTGCTCGCCGTCGAAGCCGTACTTGCCGCCGTGCTCCAACAAAAAAGCACAGGCCGCAGCAGCCAACAAACCGTCGGCTTGAGCCAAGCTGCGCAATACCTCGCTTTGCCAAGACAGTGGGGTCTAACCACTCCCGATGGACTCATCGGCGGTGCACATGCTTTCTACCAAGTGATGCCTTGCAAAGACGGAAGGGTGTCGATTGCGGCTCTAGAGCCGCATTTCGCGATTCGATTGGCTCAACTTGTCGGATGCTCGCTCTCACAATCCGAAGATGTATTGGAAAGCTCGTTGAAAAAGAAAACACTTTCGTTCATTAAGCAGCGCACCTGCAAGGAGCTTGAAGTGGCTGCTGAAAAATACGACTTGCCGCTACATGTACTGCCTAAAAAGGCAGCAGATATCCATAAATATCCGTAAATATCCAATTACGGCCAATCAAAGCAACAACCGCAACTCCCCCGCCGCAGCCTGCATTTGCGCGAGATACGCTTTTTTCAGCGCATCGCTTGATCTTGGAGGCTGCTGTTTGGGGTTGGCGAGTACGAGATTCATGGCGGCGACGACGCGGTTTTGGGAATCTCGCAGGGGCAAGGCTAGGGCGTAGACGCCGAGTTCGTGTTCTTGGTGGACTTCGCTGTAGCCTTGTTGGCCAGCGGCTTGGATGAGCTTGCGCAACTGCGCGGCTTGGGTGACGGTGTGGGCTGTGAATTTGGCGCGTTCGTGGGTTTGTAAATAGGCTTTGAGCTGGGCAGGCGGGAGCTGGGCGAGGAGGATGCGACCTGTGCTGGTGGCGAAGGCGGCTAGACGCGCGCCGAGGTTGACACCATAGGGCAGCGCGAGGCTTTCCATGCGGTGCTCGCCGGATCTAGCGACGATGACGGCATGCTCGCCGTCTAACACGGCCACGGAGAAGGCTTGCCCGGTAAGCGCAGCGAGGCGGCTGAGCGTGGGCTGGACGACTCTGGGCAGTCTGGCGGAGGCGAGATAGTTTCCGGCGAGGCGAAGCACGCGGTGAGTGAGCCAGTAGTTCGGACTGCGCGTGCCCTGCTCTGCTTCCAAATAACCCAAGGCTTCAAGCGTAAGTACATGGCGGCGTGCGGCTGCGCGTGTGAGGCCGGCGCGCTCGGCAATTTGTGTGACGGAGAGGCGCTGGCGCTCGGCGGAGAAGCTCTCCAACACGGCGAAGGCTTTGGCTGCGCCTTCGATCCAATCGGCAGGGTTGACGGTTTCGTGTGATGAGGATGATGTAACCATTGCGCGATTATCGCGCATACTGATTGATCACCGCGCAATAATCTCCTTCACTGAGCTACCGTACATTGAGCCACCTTTAAGCTCGTGCATCACGAAAAATCAGGAGACATACATGCGCACTCAAGTCGGCATCATCGGTGCAGGCCCGGCGGGTTTGCTGCTCGGGGCAATGCTATCCAAAGCGGGTATTGACAACATCGTTATTGAGCGGCAAAGCGGCGAGTATGTGCTTTCGCGCATTCGCGCGGGGATTTTGGAGCAGACGACCGTAGACGCGCTGATCTCGGCGGGCGTGGGCGAGCGGCTACTCAAAGAAGGCATCGCGCATGAGCACCTGAGCCTGTCTTTCGCGGGGCAGCTGCACACGATTGATTTGCCAAAGCTCACGGGCGGCAAGACAGTGACGGCTTATGGGCAAACCGAGGTGACGAAAGACTTGATGGATCACCGCGCCGCTGCCGGCCGCCAAACCATTTATGAAGCCAAAGACGTGAGCTTGCATGATTTAACTTCTGCCAAACCGCGCATCTTTTTCACCAAAGACGGTGCAGCGAACGAGATCGAATGCGACTTTATCGCGGGCTGCGATGGCTTTCATGGCGTGAGCCGGCAGAGCATTCCGAAAGACAAGCTGCAAGAATTCTCACGCGACTATCCATTTGGCTGGGTGGGGGTGTTGGCCGATGTGCCGCCTGTGTCGCCGCATGCCGTGATCTATGGCAACAGCCCGGATGGCTTTTCTCTCTGCTCCATGCGCAGCTTGACGCGCAGCCGCTATTACGTGCAATGCCCGATCTCTGACAAGGTGGAGGAATGGAGCGATGCGCGCTTTTGGGATGTATTGCGCAGCCGCTTACCAAGCAGCATTGCCAACCGAATCATCGCCGGCGCATCGATTGAGAAAAGTATCGCGCCGCTGCGCAGCTACGTTAGCGAGCCGATGCGCTGGGGGCAACTCTTTTTGGCAGGCGATGCAGCGCATATCGTGCCTCCCACTGGAGCCAAAGGTTTGAATCTCGCGGCGAGCGATGTGGATATGCTTGCTCAGGCTTTTCAACAGCATTACTTTGATAAAAGCGATGGGGGCAAAGAGGGGCTTAATGGCTACTCCACCAGAGCCCTGCGCAAAATCTGGCGCGTGGAGCGCTTTAGCTGGTGGCTCACCAGCTTGATGCATCGCTTCCCAGATACAGAGGGCTTTGGTCAGCGCGTGCAAGAGGCGGAGCTGGATTATTTGATGAGTTCAGTAGCCGCGCAAACCACGCTGGCGGAGAACTATGTGGGTTTGGCTGGTTAGGCCTATTTTGCGTCAGCAGGCATGTCTCGCGGTGCTTGCATCTGCGCATCGATGGCCTGCTTGACTTGCTGCTGAATCTGCTGCACCTGCTCGCGCTGCGTGGCTGGAGCGCTGGCCGACGAGGCGCTACCGGCCATTTGCAGCGCAGGGATAGGTGCAGTTTGGACAGCTATTTGCTTTTTCACCAAACTGCCCACAATCAGCAGCACCAGCAGCAAAGAAATAATTCCAAAGACAGCTCGCATCATGCTTCCTCTATGCGGGCGTGCGTCCTGCTAACTATAAAAATCATAGCGCCTTGCGCAGTATCTACGACGGCTATACTCCGATTTAACCTCTAAATCGGTGCATTCATCTGCCGAATCCATCGCGCCAGTGCCTGCTCTTGCGGATTGCCGTGTTCATACATCTCCAGCATCTTGGCCTGCGCCTCGGGGCGATGTTGATTAACTTTGATTTTGCATTCCACGGCGACTACATTCAACTCAAAAGCCACGATGCCCATGAGCATTTTTTGTTGATACTCTTGGCCTAGATCAATCCACTGCTGCTTATACGTCGGCTCATGATCGCCAATGAGTTTTTTAAGCAAGCGATCTTTGGCCTCTGGTTCTTCAATCAGACTCGCTTTCACTTTGCAATGGACAGCCAAGTAATTCCAAGTAGGCACACGCGCTAAATCGGGATACACCTTGGGCGACATATAAGCCTGTGGCCCCATAAACGTCACCAGTGCTTCAGGACGCGTGGCCAGATATTTCCAATGCTGATTAGGCTTAGCGACGTGGCCGAGCAGCTTCCAATGTTCGCCCTCTTCGACCAGATGGATGGGCAAATGCGTGACGTAGGGAAAGCCTGAATCATCGCTAGAAATCAGCGATGCAAACGCGTATTCTCGAACGATGCGAGCGGCGAGTTGGCGATCTTGGCTTTTGTTGAATTGAGGAGGAAGATACATGCGTCCAAATATACCGCGTTGCGTACCAATATCTCCGCTTCACGCGGCAGGCTACCGCCCCCGAATGTACTTATCCACCGCTCGGTTGTGTGCATCCAGCGTCTCGGAAAATTCGCTGCTTCCGTCTCCTCGCGCCACGAAATACAAAGCTCTGGTGTCTGCCGGCTGGGCGGCAGCTTGCAGGGCGGCGGCGCCCATCATAGCGATTGGCGTGGGGGGCAAGCCGGCGCGAGTGTAGGTGTTGTAGGGCGTATCCGTTTGCAGATCGCGTTTGCGGATGTTGCCATCGAAGCTCTCGCCTAAGCCGTAAATGACAGTGGGATCGGTTTGCAGGCGCATATTGATTTTTAAGCGATTGGTAAACACGCCGCTGATCGTAGCGCGATCTTTCGCCGTGCCCGTTTCTTTCTCCACAATGCTGGCCATGATGAGTAAATCGTCTGCACTTTTTAGGGGTAAATCAGCGCGGCGCGCCTCCCACGCCGCAGCGAGCTGCTTATCCAACGTTTGCATGGCAGCGCGCAGCACAGTGATATCGCTTGAGCCTTTGGCATAGCGATAGGTGTCTGGGAAAAAACGGCCTTCCGGATGCTGGTCGGCTCGGCCTAGGCGCGCCATCAGCTGCGCATCTGAAAGCGAAGCGCTGTCATTTTTCAAGTGCTTGGCTTTCGCGAGTGCAGCGCGCACTTGCCGCCAATTCCAGCCTTCAATGAACGTCACAGCGCGCAGGCTTTGCTTGCCAGAGGCGATTTTCTCGATCAAGCTGCGAGGCGAATCACCATAGGTGATTTCGTAGCTGCCCGCTTTGAGTTCGCCCGCTTTGCCAGTGGCGCGCAGCCAAAGATTCATCAAAATCTCTTGCCCTGCACCGCCGCCAGTGGCTTTTGCGATCAGCCTAGAAATGCCGCCTGCTGAGCTGCCGGTTGCGATCTGCAAATCGACCGAATCCTCTTGGGCTGCTAGGGGCGGCAACGTCAAGGGCAGGCTTGACCACCACCACAGACCACCCGCTGCTAAAGCTGCTACCAGCACGACGATGAAAAGCAAGCGGGTGAGCATGCCGCCAGAGTGGTAACGTAGAGAAAATTGTTGCATGAAGCAGGAATGATAGCGGGGCGAGATAATGGCGGCATGAATAAATTGAATTTTTCTGTGACTTTGAATGCGCCTGATGGCGACTTGGCTGTGATTCGCGCTCGAGGAGCTGATGCAGGCAGCTTCTTGCAGGGCCAGCTCACGCAAGACGTGTTGCTCATGAAGCCTACCGAGGCGCGGCTGGCCGCTTGGTGCTCGGCCAAGGGGCGGATGTTGGCATCTTTCATCGTGATCAAACCAAGCGCAGATGAATTTCTGCTGATTCTGAGCCGTGATCTTTTGGCGCCTACGCTCAAGCGCCTAAAGATGTTTGTGATGCGCGCTCAGTGTGAGTTGACGGATGCGAGCGAGCAGATGAGCTTGCAAGGCTTGGTTGGCTCGGTTGCGGTGGACACTGCAAATGCTATGAAATTAATAGCGTCTCACGCAGATTTCATGCCGGCTACCGCGCTAAAAGACTCGAAAATTCTTGCTTATCTACCGCCTGGGCACATCGCTGGCGTGCCGGTGGCGCGCGCCTTGATGCTCCACATCGATACGCCGCCAGCGCCAGCTGATGCTGCGCTCTTGGCAGCTTGGAACGCCGTGGAAATCTCAAGCGGCATTGCGCGGCTCAGCGCAACGGTCAGCGAAGCTTTTGTGCCGCAAATGCTTAACTACGAGTCAGTCGGCGGCGTAAATTTCAAGAAGGGCTGCTATCCTGGCCAAGAAGTGGTGGCGCGCAGCCAATTTCGCGGCACATTAAAGCGACGCGGCTACATTGTCAGCAGCGACGCGCCTTTGTACGCTGGGCAAGAAGTGTTTGACAGCCGCGAGCCAGACCAGCCCTGTGGCCAGATCGCACAAGCAGCGTCTGACCCTGCGGGCGGCTACATAGCCGTCGTGTCGATGCAGGTTGCAGCGCAGACGAGCCCTGCTCTTCATGCGGGCTCGCCCATGGGAGCGCTATTGCAATTGCAGACTCTGCCCTACGCGCTGTTAGCAGATGTATGAGGCGAGCAATGCCCCTTAGCCCAAGAGTTTGCCCATGTGCCTGATTGCTTTTGCTTGGGGCGCAGATGAGCGCTTCCCATTTGTGGTTGCAGCCAATCGAGATGAATTTTTAACCCGGCCTACGGTGCCATTGTCGCAGTGGATATCTCCCGGTGGCGCCTGCGTGCTGGCCGGGCGTGATTTGCGTGACGGCGGCACTTGGATGGGTTTTTCCCCAAATGGCCGCTTTGCCATGCTCACCAACGTGCGCGACCCAAAGGCCACACCACCTGAACACGCGATCAGCCGAGGCAGCTTGCCGTTGGCTTGGTTAGAGAGTCAATTGCAGGTGCATGCATGGAGCCAAAGCATTGAACCGCACCGTTACGCTGGCTTCAACCTGTTGGTGGGCGATTGGACGAGCAAGCAATGTCATTACCTCTCAAACCAATACATTTCAAAGGCATTTGAGCACATAGCCGGCATCAAATATGAAGCTTTTGCTATCAAATTAGTAGCTAATGAGGTGCCCTGGGGCGAATGCTACGGCTTGTCAAATGCCGCCCTAAATACGCCTTGGCCGAAAACGCAATTCGTGAAAACCGCCTTATCGGAAAGCCTCACCTGTGAAAATGCCGAGCAATTAACGCGGCGTAATCTACAAGCGCTCAGCCAAAGCATCAAGCCAGAAGATTCAGAGTTGCCAAGCACAGGCGTGCTTCTTGAGTTAGAGCGCGCTTTATCAAGCCCTTTTGTAAGCCACCCGCAGGCGCAGCCAAACTACGGTACACGCACCAGTTTGGTTGCTGTCTTCCAAGCTGGGATGGGCTTAAGCGTCACAGAAGTCACGCATTCTCATCAGGGCAGCCACCCGCTGCGTCTCCATCAACGACTTGATTGGCGCTGACTGCCTCAAGGCAGCGCGATTCGGCCGTGATAGGCAGCAGGTATTTGTGCTAACACACTCGCATTTTTCCCACCGGCTTCATACGCTTTGCGGTAGGCAGAAACAGCATTAGCTTCATCAGCGAGGTAGCGCTCGTAAACACCTGCAATTTTTATCCACCCGTCCACAGCTTGCGTCGGCACGGCTTGATTTCGGTAAGTCAGTGCTTCGATAGCAAATTTGAAGTCGCTTGCTCTTACAGCAAGAATGTAGGCCGAATTCATCAAGTCCACATCCATTGATTTTTCTGCATAGGCCTGACGCGTGAGATCTAAAGCTTGAGCTTCTTTACCTGTACGCGATAGCAGGATGACCTCCAGAGATCGCACACTCACGGCCTTGGGCTGAACACGTTTGGCTTTTTGTAAAAACTCAAATGATTTATCCATCTGACCCAATGCCAAATGCCCGCGTGCGATATTGCTAGCGATTGCGGCCACATAAGGCCTCGAACCGAGCACGCTCTCCCAAACCCAAACCGCATTTTTCCAATCGCCCCACTTAGCCAGCTCGTCGCCCAACATTGGCGTGATCTTTCGGTAATGAGGATTGATCTCAATGCCCTCTCTTGCGAGCTTGAGCATCTCGCGCTTGGTTTTATCAAAGCGAGGACTGTTGGGCTCTCCGGATGCCGAGATCGACAAGGCCATCTTGACGGCTTGTACGATCTTTTGCTCACACTCTGCTGCTTTATAAGAAATGTAGCCGGCAAGGCCTAAGCAGACCATGGTGGCGATAACCGCAGTTTGAGAGGCGCCGGGCGACCAAGCTAGGCGCTTGGCTCCTAGCCATTGGCGCATGCCCTGGCGCGCATCGCATGCAGCCAACACACCTAAGCAAACAGCAAACATCACACCTGTGGTGGCCAATCGCCAAGGAAATCCAATGTTCGAGACGACCATCAGCGCCAATAAACTGGTTAACGCCATGGCACGCACCAAACCTTCTTGGAGTTCGGGATCAGTTCTCGCTCTCAATGCTAGCCACGCGCTTCTGAGGCAGTAGACGATCAAGCCCAACAGAAACAGCCAACCTGCCACACCATATTCGGCGACGACTTGGATGATCTCGTTGTGCACATAGTAGTCTGTCTCAAGCTGAGAGCCTTCCGCTTGATAGAGCGGAATATCAGCCTCCCAAGTGCCCGCCCCCACGCCGGAGAAGGGGCGCGCTTGAATCATCGTCCAGCTGGCTTTCCACATCACCAAGCGCACGCCCAAGGTGCCATCACCAGCCTGTATCGCAGCGGTTCTCTTGATCACGCGCTCAAAGGGCGTTTGCCCTTTGAATTCTGGGGACGAATTACCCGAAGGAATGAATCCCAACCCAAGCAAGACAGCGAGCATCACCGCTGGCACGACGATGCGTTGGCTGCTATCCCATGCCTTGAATGCCAGCAAAGAGCGAAATTTCCAAGCAAAGATCGCGATAAAAGCGATGCTGATATAGCTTGCTATTAGAGCGGAACGTGTGCCGCACATCATCAAATACACAAAGTGAAAACTCGTGGTCGCTGCCAAAAATACCAACACAGACATGCGCCGCTCGCGAAGAATCAACCATGCAGAAAATGCCAAGGTGGTGCAAATAAATTCAGCCGCAAAGTTGCGGTTGACGAAAGTGGCCGCTGGATTAGGCCCCTGGGGTATGAATTTCACGTCAAACCAAAACTGTGCTGCGCCAAGCAAACAGACTGCGAGCGCGCCCAAATGAATGCCCCAGGCAAGCATCGGCAGGCGCTCACGAGAAAAGCTATTGAGCACCAACCACACGATCAATGCAAACACAAACCAACGAATCGCCTCAACACCGGCTAAATAAGTGTGCGCCCAGGCCATGCTTCCCAGCGCATAAGCGCAAAGTAAGAGCGGCAGCCACATCACAAAATGCCAGCGCATGGCGTCTCGCCTATTTCTCTGCCGCCAAAAAAGGATCAAAGCTGCGCCCAAACTCATGAATGCCACAATGATCGATTTCAAAGTGTCTTGCAGCATCAACTCATTGGGCACACCTAGTGCTGGCGTGAAAAAAAGCATCAAAGCCAAGATGATGGCTGTCCAATCGCCCCGCCCGATCTCGAGTGGCAACGCCAAAAGCGGCCTCGCTTTGACTTGCCCTGCTTCTACCTGCTCTTTGATATCCAGAGAAGGATGAGCTTGCTGGGCGTAGAGCTCAGCAGGCGATTTTGGGGAATTTACACGCTTTTTCTTTGCCATATATCGACGCTTCAAAAAACTCAAACACTGCTAACGCGAGATGCGTCTAACTCACCCAAGATTGTCGTTGCACACAGATGGTTTCTCATCAATTCGGGCGCTAATCTGGCCAAAAAGACAGTTTATTTGCTGGATTTATGCCAAAAATCACGAAATTAGAATAAGAAACCCATTTTTCATAATTGACTGAATATGTAGCAGATTTATAATGAACTGGTCACAGCGACACGCCGCGCCCTAGGAGAATCATTCGGGCAGGTTCACCTCTCCCTCTTTTTTAAAGGTGGGATGCCAGGTTGAAGCTCTAACCTCACACATCACAAGGTTGTCAGAGCGGCCCGGTAGCAAGGCGTTGTTGGGAAAACGTCGAAACAGCATACAAGCCTGAGATTGCATTGAAATCACACGGCGGCTTTTCACAACCCAACAACACAGGTCCAATCAAAACGAGATGAGACCAGCGTTTTCAGGCAGTTCACGGGAATTGCCTGCACACACATGGTTTAGGCTCGCGTACGGAAAGGCATTGCTGATGACAGCGATCAACAACTTTAGCAACGGCGTTCGCGTCTTTTTAAAAGACGTGGCTCACGGCTGCTTCGAAATTGCCCACAATGGCTTGGCCATGGTGGGCTTGGTAGCCGCTTTGGCTATCTCAGCTTTTATTTTCAAACCAGAGTTGCGCAACGAGGGTGAAACCGCCCTGCTCGGCTGGCTGCAGGCGCGTCAACCCGTTGACGCCGTATCTGAAGTGCCGGTAGAGCCTGATGCGGTTGACCGTGCTACGGCCACGCATCTGAAAGATTTGCCTAAGCAGCAAGCCGCGGTAGCTTTCTGGCTAGCAAAAAAATACCGCGTAGCTCCTGAGCCGCTCGGTGCCCTCGTGGCTGAAGCTTATGACATCGGTGACAAGACCAAACTTGATCCCACCCTAATTCTTGCCATCATGGCGGTGGAGTCGAGCTTCAACCCCTTTGCCCAAAGCCCGGTCGGTGCGCAGGGCTTGATGCAGGTCATGACGAAGATCCATACAGACAAATACGAGGGTTTTGGCGGCAATTTGGCTGCTTTTGATCCTGTAACCAACTTGCGAGTAGGCGTGAAGGTGCTGCAAGAATGCATCAAACGCGCAGGCTCGGTGGAAGGCGGGTTGCGCCAGTATGTGGGCGCCACGAGCGATGCAACCGAGGGCGGCTACACGGCCAAAGTGCTGGCCGAGCAGGCGCGTTTGCGACAAGTGGCGCTGGGCGGCAATGTGCCTTTGATCACAGCTAACGCTCCCGTGCAGATTCCAGCCTTAGCTCCAGCCCTGCCGCGGCTGACTCCCGCGACTGAGGCTGAGCCTAATGCTGAGAAAGTAGCTGTGCTGTAAGTTCGGCCATGCGCTTCTGCGAAAAATGCCGCTCTCATGAGCGGCTTTTTCATGCACGGGTGATAAACTCGGCTCCGTGCGCAACTGGCGATAGGTCAATTGAGACTGACGTGGGATACCACTGGGGAGCGCACCGCAAGCCACTCGGCGTGCGTTCAGCCGTTCGCCTGGGCAGCCCTGATCCATTTTGATCAGGCAACTTTTCCCTTCGGGACTGCCATTCATGTACCACCGCAACATTCTCATCGAACAAACCGACCCCGAACTCTTTGCTGCGATCCAAGCTGAAAACATCCGCCAAGAGCATCACATTGAGTTGATCGCCAGCGAAAACTATGCATCGCCTGCCGTCATGGCAGCGCAAGGCACGCAGTTCACCAATAAATACGCCGAAGGCTATCCCGGCAAACGCTACTACGGTGGCTGTGTCAATGTTGATGTGGCTGAAACACTGGCGATCAACCGCGTCAAGCAACTCTTCGGAGCAGACTGCGCGAATGTGCAGCCGCATTGCGGCGCATCGGCCAACCAAGCCGTCTTCCTCGCTTTTTTAAAACCCGGCGATACCATCATGGGCATGAGCTTGGCAGAAGGCGGGCATTTAACGCACGGCATGCCACTGAACATGAGCGGCAAATGGTTCAACGTCGTCTCTTACGGCTTGAATGCCAAAGAGGAAATCGATTACGACGCGATGGAGCGCTTGGCACATGAAAAGAAGCCAAAACTCATCATAGCCGGCGCCAGTGCTTATTCTCTTGCTATTGATTTTGAGCGCTTTGCGAAAGTGGCCAAGGCCATCGGCGCAATTTTCATGGTTGATATGGCGCATTACGCCGGTTTAATTGCAGGCGGCGTGTATCCCAGCCCGATCCCGCATGCTGATGTCGTGACGTCGACCACCCACAAGAGCCTGCGCGGCCCGCGCGGCGGCATTATTTTGATGAAGGCTGAGCACGAAAAGGCGATCAACAGCGCCGTCTTCCCCGGTTTGCAAGGCGGCCCGCTGATGCACGTGATCGCGGCCAAAGCGATTGCATTCAAAGAAGCGCTGGAGCCGAGCTTCAAGGTTTATCAAGCTCAGGTGGTGAAAAATGCCCAAATCGTGGCTGAAACCTTGGTGCAGCGCGGCTTGCGGATCGTCAGCGGCCGCACAGAAAGCCACGTCATGCTGGTCGATCTGCGCAATAAAAACATCACTGGCAAAGAAGCCGAGGCTATTCTTGGCGACGCTTACATGACCATCAACAAAAACGGTATCCCCAACGATCCCGAAAAGCCGATGGTGACCAGCGGCGTGCGCGTTGGCACACCAGCGATGACGACACGCGGCTTCAAAGACGAAGAAGCCCGCGCCACAGCCCATCTGATCGCCGATGTGCTCGACAACCCGCGCGATCCGGCCAACATCGAAGCCGTGCGCGCGAAAGTCGTGGCACTGACCAGCCGCTTTCCAGTTTACGGCTGATCTTCTAGGCACTGCGCCGAGTGCATCAACACTATAAATATAGTAGCACTCTGCGCATATTCCATGCCGGCTAGAAGCATAAAAGCCGTATAAATTGCTCTAAAATAGAGCATGCGCTGCCCCTTTTGCTCCCACACCGACACCCAAGTCGTCGAAACCCGCATCTCCGAAGATGCCGATTCCATTCGCCGCCGTCGCCAATGCGCTAGCTGCGAAAAGCGTTTCACCACGTATGAGCGCCCCGAAGTGAGCTTCCCGGCGATCGTTAAGAAAGACGGCCGCCGCATCGACTACGAAGCCACTAAACTCCGCGCCAGTTTTAACCTCGCCCTGCGCAAACGCCCCGTCAGCACCGAGCAAATAGATAGTGCCATCGAGCGCATCGAAGAAAAGCTCTTGGCCGCACCCACCCGAGAAGTCCAAAGCAGCCGAATCGGCGAACTCGTCATGCGCGAACTCAAACGCCTAGACAAAGTAGCCTACATCCGCTTCGCCAGCGTCTACCGCAGCTTCGAAGATATCGATGATTTTCGGGCGCTGGTGGATGAGGTTCGGAAATAAGTCACGACAACTTGTACCAGTTGTCGGTGGGCTTGTTCCATTTATCGCAGCGCTTGGATGTATTCAATAATTAAATTCAGAATGGAGGTCAAGCATGAATACAAGCTCTAAATATCAATTAGCAACGAATAACTCCGGCTTCACTTTAGTGGAGTTGATGGTTACGATTGCCATTTTTGCGACGTTAGCCATGCTTGCAATACCTAGTT
Organism: Comamonadaceae bacterium; assembly: GCA_043777675.1. Lineage (GTDB taxonomy): Bacteria > Pseudomonadota > Gammaproteobacteria > Burkholderiales > Burkholderiaceae_C > JANMDU01. The sequence continues at coordinate 76,715 of JAYWHR010000024.1, forward strand.
TTAACCAGATCATTGCATCCACTCGTTTGACTACCGCCACCAACGATCTTTATGGCAGTCTTGTGCAAGCCAAATCAGAAGCGATCCGCCGAGGTACACGGGTAACGCTCTGTCCCAGCACGGACGGTAGTTCTTGTCAGACAACGACACCCACTTGGACAGTTGGATGGATCACTTTCGTTGACGGCACTCGGACAACCGCCCCCACTGTAGATGCGGGCGAAACAGTATTGCAAGTCACACAGTACACAAGTCCAAGTGTGGTCTTCAAAACTGCTACCGATTACGCATCTTTTTCCTCAGATGGGTCTTCCAGACAGATTGACGGTGGTTTTTTAAACTCTACGATACGATTGTGCAACCCATCTAAAGCTCTATCAAACGATGCACGTGCGCGCGACATTTCAATACTTCGAACTGGGCGTGTAACGATTACTAAACCGCCGGGTATCGACATGACGTGTCCAGCACCATAGTGGCTCATCCACCGCGTATCTAATGTTAATCATGGCTCATCCTCAATTTACTAATCGTTGTATCCCTCGCCCCATGCTACCGCTTGTTCGCGGCACGCACAGAGATAATCAGCATGGCGCAACGCTAGTAGAAATTTTAGTGGCGGTCGTTATTTTGAGTTTTGGTTTGTTGGGCATTGCAGCAATGCAAACGCGTGCCCTGCAAGGCAATCAAAGTAGTCTTCAAAGATCACAAGCGATCATCGTTAACAACTCGCTATTGGATGCCATGCGTATTGATCGCGCCAACGTGACCAGCAGCAAGTACGAAATCGCATCTGTCTGCGGCGCCTCAGGGGTGTCCGATCCCGGTTTGGCAGGAGCCAACTTGCGTGATTGGCTTAGCACAGCCACACAATCGGTTGGGCCAACTTCATGCGGCACGGTCAAGTGCGACGCAGGCACTTTCGTATGTAGCGTCACACTTGAATGGGACGATAGCAAAGCTGGTGGTTTGGCTGGTCAAAAAGTGACAATCACTACTAAGCTATGAAGTGCGAACTTTAAATCCTTTATGAAAAAATCTATACCTTCATTTATTTCAAGGACGCGCATTTCCAAGTTGCGCGGCTTCAGCTTGATCGAGTTAATGATTGGTGTTGCACTGGGTATATTTTTGGTAGGTGGTGTGATCAGCTTATTCACGTCGAATCAACAAAATTTTGCCGTAAACGACAGTCTTGCTAAGCTGCAAGAAAGTGCTCGCTTTGCTTACGAACAGATGAATCGTGAGATCCGCGATGCTGGAACAAACCCTTGCGGAGTGCGCGCAGTCAATACGGTGGTTCGCCGTAGTGATTCTTCCATTCCTTGGTGGGGTGACTGGGATGCAGGTACCCTGAGGGGCTACGATGGCAATCAAACGATCACGGGTACAACGATCACGTTTGGAAGCTCAGTTGACAACCGCATAACCGGCACAGATGCTATCGTGGTGATGCGCACTGTGAACGAAGACAGTCTGCTACGCAGTGTGTCTTTGCACAGCACTGCAACCAGTCAAATCACGCTTAATGCTAGCGCAAACTTTAAAAAGCAAGATTTGATGTTTATGTGTGACAACGTCAGTGGCACTATCTTTGAGATTACTGGCGCAACGACAGCCACGCCGCCAGTGCTGAGCTATGACGCAAGCGCACCTAGTGCTAATTGCTCTAATAATTTGGGTTGGAAATCCGGTGTTAATTGCGCCGCAAACTCTATATCGAAATCTTTCACCACTGGCAGCATCGTCACGAAGTTTGATCCATCTGTATGGTACGTAGGCATTGCAAATGATGGCAGTAGAGCCTTATTCCGCGAAACCATGCATAAAGATGGTTCAGCTAACACGATTACCACTGAGCGTAGAGAGTATGTTCCTGATGTACACGATATGCAAATCACCTATTTGATGCGCACAAATCCGCTTGCAACGGATACTTTAGGTATAGGCGTTTTGGATACGGCTTGGGTAAGCGCATCCACCATTGATGGTCAATCTGGGAAATGGAGCTCTGCAAACTTGAAAGAAGCTGTGGCTGTCCGTATAGAGTTGACCTTCAAAGGAAAAGACAAAGTAGGCATCGAAGGTCAAACCAGTAAAGTTCTTGAACGAAAGACTGTCTCAGTGATCAGCCTTAGAAATAGGGAGCTAAAGCGATGAACCATGCCTGTTTGTACGGCCACCAACGCACAGAACGCGGAGTTGCGCTAATTATTAGCCTTATCCTACTGACAGTTATGTCCCTAGTGGGTGTGTCGGCAGTCCGCGCGATCAGTAAAGAGGAACGTATGGTGTCGCAAACATTAGATCGCAGCCTATCGTTTCAAGCTGCCGAATCTGCCTTGCGCGAAGCAGAGCAATGGATTGAGTCTGCCGGCCGTCCCGCGCCTGCACCCAACTCAGCTTGCACGCTGCACGGCTCTAGTCCGCAAGTCATGATTTGTGGTTCGTTGGCTACTCCTACTGTTCCGCGATGGCTTGATAGCTCTTTCGATAAATGGACATCAGCAACGCCTGTTGGCTCAGGTACTTTTAAGATAACACCATCTTATTTTGTTGAATATTTGGGGAGCGGTTTCCCATGCCAACTTAATGACCCAACTGATACGGGTTGCAAACGATATAGAGTTTCAGCGCGCTCAAACCCAGACCAAGAGCGAGCATCAGTCGTTTTGCAAACTATTTACGCCACATACGAGCCTTAAAAGAGTGAATAACATGAAAATTTTTAAGTTCAAACTTGTACGTCTATTACAGCCAGTAGTTGCATTAGCCGCGGTATTTTTTGCTGCTGTATCCAGCGCAGTAACCATACCAAATCAGCCACTTAGTATTCAGCAGGCGGCAACTCCTATGATCATGCTAGGCTTTGGCCGGGATCATCGGCTTTACTATGAAGCGTACAACGACGCCAGCGATATCGATGGCGATGGCACGATTGATCTGCGATTCAAACCATTTATTGAATACTTAGGGCTATTTGATTCCGCGCTATGTTATTCGCACAACAATAGCTCAACGATGGCTGGCGTCTTCACCCCCACTGCGTTAGCGACGACAGCCACAATTTCAATACCAGCGCCGACAATTCCGAATCCAGCAAACACACGCGTAGTTGCCATTACCAAATGCTCTGGCGGATGGTCTGGCAATTGGCTGAATTACATAACGACCAGTCGAATCGATGCATTGCGTGTAGTGTTGTACGGCGGAATGCGCAATGTAGATTCATCTACCGAAACGGTAATTCAGCGAGCCTACATACCGCAAGATGCGCACTCTTGGGCTAAGGAATACACGAGTGCATCAGTTGATGGATACAAGATAGGTGATTACACCCCTCTGAATGCGCCAACGACTGGCAACAGGCATTTTTTCGGTAACCTAACCCCAAATGCGACCACAAACTGCGACCCGATCGCTAATTGCAGCGGATTAGCACCTTGGTTATCTGTAGTTACTAACTCAAACAAGCGAGTTTGGGAATGGGCGTCAACTGAGAGACCTGTACTAGCGGACAATACGCACGGTGGTACTCGCACAAATCGCACTGTGCGAGTCAAGTCCTGCGTTACAGGTTTCATTACTTCTAGCGAAACGTGTCAGCTATATCCCAACGGTAGTTACAAGCCTGTAGGCGTACTCCACAAATATGGCGACACAGACAAAGCCCTCTTTGGTCTGTTTACTGGAAGCTACGATAGCAACATGTCTGGCGGTCGCCTGCGAAAAGTGATGAGTACGTTCCGTAACGAAATAAATTCTGCGGATGGTACGTTCGTCCCCTCGATGAGAGGCATCGTCCATAATTTCAATCAATTTCGCCTATATGCATTCAATCGAGGAAGAACCGACCAAATCTACAATGGAAGTGTGATCGGTGATCGTGCCATGCGTCAAGGCGAGTTTCCTGATTGGGGCAATCCAATTGGAGAATTGATGTATGAAGCCACTCGGTACCTTGCAAACAAAGGAACTCCAACACCGGCTTACATCAATGATGCTAGCAACAATGCTATCAACACAGTGGATGATCTGCTAGGTTTGAGCCGCCCAGCTTGGGATCGTCCTTACGCTGGGCAAGGCACAAGCACGGCTAATGCGCCGTACTGTGCAAAAGCTAGTTTATTGACCATATCAGATACCAACATTTCGTTTGATTCAGATCAACTTCCTGGTGTTGATCGCAACTTCAACGCGAGCACGTTTGCCACAGATCTCACTGGCACGCATATTGTCAATAAAACCGTTTCAGCACTTAATGTGTCGTTAGTTACGAAATTTATTTCGGCTAATGAGCCCGGCGTCGACAACAGTAATCGATTTATTGGACAATCTGGAGCAAGCACAGATTCTGCTCCTACGGCAAAAGCCATTAATTCTTTGGCCACGATCCGAGGCATCGCACCGGAAGAACCTACCAAGCAAGGTAGTTATTACTCAGCGGCCGTAGCCCACTTTGCCCGAGTCAACGATCTCAATGCTGGTTTACCCGATGATCAAACCGTTGATAACTTTGTGATTGCTTTGGCTTCTCCCCTGCTTCGCATCCAAGCTCCGCTACCAAATGGTCGGGTAATTTCTATTCTGCCAATAGGAAAATCGATAAGCGGTGCGTTCGGCATCACGCCCGGAAAAACGGCGTTCCAGCCTACAAATCAAATTGTAGATTTTTATGTTGAAAGTGTCGCGAACTCAAATCCTTCTGACTATGATCCGGCAATCAATGGAGGCCTTTATGAAGCTAAATTCCGCATCAACTTCGAAGATGTAGAGCAAGGTAACGACCATGACATGGATGCAATCGTTTTGTACACAGTGCGAGTTAAGGGTAATTCTGTCACCGGGTATTCTCTGGATGTGATCACCCAGCCTCTCTATGAAGCTGGTGGTGTAAACCACCGAATGGGCTACATTATTTCTGGCACGACGCGTGACGGCATGTATCTTACAGTGCAAGACGCCGGAGACACTACTCCTTACTTTTTGAATGTTCCGCCAGGCAGAACCCCTGGTTATTGTGACGTTGTTGGAACACCCCAGGCAGACTGCAATAGATTGCCGTTCACATACGGAACAGCTGGCACAGCCACGTCGGCCTCTTTGTTGCAATCAACGCTCACCACCAGCATCTTCAACTTCCGCGCAAGCGCTGCTGGCGCGGTTCAAGCTACATACCTCAACGATCCGCTCTGGTATGCAGCAAAATGGGGCGGTTTTGTAGAAAGCAAATCATCCGCTACTGGCATACCGGACAACGTGAGTAAATGGGATTCCGTAGACAACAAGACTGGAGCGAACGGCTTCAGCGATGGCCAGCCCGACAACTATTTATTAGTGCAAAACCCCACAAGCTTGCGATCGTCTCTCAAACGCGCGATTGAAAAAATCATCGAAGAAAAAAGCAGCGCTAGTAATTTGCAGTCCAACGCTACGGGAAGGATCGATACGAACACATTGATTTATCGCGCCAGTTATGAGGCAGGTAGTTGGTCGGGCGAGGTGGAAGCGTTTTCCGCAGGAATCGCTGGTGTAGGTAAAGTGCCTGCATGGAAAGCTTCTGAACAGCTCCCCGCTTGGACGGCACGAAAGTTATTTATGAACGATGCAAAAAATGTGATGATTAACATCACCTCAACGCCATTCAGTTCGTTAAACGTAACAGACACTGCTAGCTTGACCTCAGAGAGCATCTACAGCTTTATCAAGGGTGATAGGAGCAAAGAGGTTGCTTCAGGGGGAACCTTGCGCAACCGAAAGTCAGCTTTGGGAGATATCATCCATTCGTCTCCGGCTTTTGATTTAGATTCAAAAACTCTTTATTTTGGCGGAAATGGTGGTTTTTTACATGCTTTCAATGGCGATACCGGTGTGGAAAAATTTGCTGTCATGCCGCAAGAGGTGGTGCCGCGCGTAAGAAATATCGCTTCTCTCGCTTACCCTACATCGCATGAATATTTTGTAGATGGCGCTTCAACCATCGGCCTAAAAGTTCTACAGTCAAGTAACAATTATTATCTATACACTCTGCTTGGCCGTGGCGGTAAAGGTTTATTTTCCATTAATCCTGGTCCGAACGGCGATAACCCTGCTTTACTTTGGGAATACACGCCGAGAGCAGGTGCGATAGCGGCTGCCACTTCACCTCAAACATCTGCTACTGCAATTTTGGCCGCAGCTGCAACCGACCAGGATTTGGGTTTTATGCTCAGTCGCCCGGCTCCTGTGTTGCTTAAAAATGGCAAGCTTGGGCTCATGGTGGGCAACGGGTACAACAGCACCAGTGGCAAAGCGGTAGTTTATATTTTCATGATGAATCAAGATGGCTCTCTGTTTGGCATCAAGAAGCTGGATAGTGGAGTCGCTGGAGATAACGGCATGGCTGGCCCCGCAGCATCGGATTACAACAACGATGGCGTGGCAGAGTTTATTTACGCAGGAGACCTCAAAGGCAATCTTTGGAAATTCAATGTCAGCGACCCCGATCCAACCAAATGGGGATTGGCAATTCCCGGTGGTGTGCCAATGTTTAAAGCAACTGACAGCCAAGGCAACCCACAACCTATCACAGCTCCAATCACGCCGGTGTATGACGAGTCACCAGCAGAGAAATTATTCCTATTTTTCGGCACAGGCTCCTACTTTAAGTCTGGCGACACTACCGATATGAGTGTTCAATCTTGGTACGGCATCATCGACGATGACACTGGTATCAATAACGGCACAGCAATTCCAAGCGTGACGGTAGGCACAGTTACTACCAGTCGCGGAGCTTTAACAAAACGCATGATGTCAGACTTAATGACTGGATCCATCACCGATCTCACGGCAACTCCGCCCGCTCCTTATATCGTTCGATATGGTTCTGGTGAGGTAAAGGACGATATGAAAAATAAGCGCGGATGGTTTTACGATTTTGATAATCCAAAAAATGGCGAGCGAGTCACAGAGGCCAGCCAATTTTTGAGAAATACAAGTAAACCTGTATTGCAAGCTCTGAGCTATTATCCTACCGGTGGTCAATGCGAACCTGGCGGTGAGACTTTTGAAAATGTGGTTGATCCGTTTACAGGCGCTAACATGAAAGAAGCAATCTTGCTCCGAACAGATCCCCAGCCTACAGAAAAGATCGGCCCTGAAGTGAGTAATCCTAATCCATTAGGTGCAGGTCTTCACAACGCTAAGCTTTGGCCTAGCTCTCGTAAGCTCAATATTGGCATTGGCACTGAGCCAATCAACTTGACTTCTTCGGGCAGTGCTCAGTCTAGTAACTACTGGCTGCCATTAGGCATTACCTATGGATCCCCTAGCAATAGTACTGCTAACAGCGATTTCAGACGCTACCAACGTGCAGTGGCGGTGAGAGGTAATAAAGAAAAAGATTGTGGTGGAAATCTGATTACCATAAGCAGCGGTAGCGGAGGCATAACTGGCCAAGGCTTAGCTGGCTGTAGTGATGCAAGGCTACGCGGGCGTATATCTTGGCGCGAAATTTTGAAAGACTAAAAAATGAGTAAGAAAATTTCGAGCGGTTTTACGTTGATTGAAATTATGATTGTCGTTGGTATCATCGCCATCATTGCAGCAATCGCCCTACCCAACTACCAGGAGTCGATTCGTACCACGCGACGCGGAGCAGCCACAAGTTGTATGCTGGAAATGGCGCAACAAATGGAACGCAGATTCACGACCAGCCTGACATACAGTGCGACCACCACTTTACCTGTGGTTGCATGCACAACGGCCATCAACACGTACTACACTTTTCAATTCACTGGCTCTGAGCCCACGACCAGCACTTACATCATCCGCGCCGATCCGATTGGTGCGCAAAATGATGCTTGTGGCATATTGCTGCTTGATCAAAGAACTGTCAAAGGTGCTAGTAACGATACTACCGATGCAGCATTGATCAAAAGATGCTGGAAGTGAACTTGATTGTTGCAACGCCTAATCCGAGTGTCGTATGCAGCATCGTTACTTCTGAAGTCGTTGAGTCCATTCAAGGCCGCACCCAACCCCGTGGCGGAGCCCACGCTGAAATCATGGCTTTACGTGATGCGGCAGCACGTGGCATTGATGTTAGAGGGGCGACAGTTCATGTCAGCCTCGAGCCTTGCGCGCACCATGGGCGCACGCCGCCTTGCACTTCGGCTTTAATTGCTGCGGGTGTGGGCAAGGTGGTGGTGGCGATTCTCGATCCTAATCCTCTAGTGGCCGGCAAAGGCGTACAGCAGTTGCGCGATGCGGGGATTGAGGTTGAGGTGTTGCCTGTGGATCACCCAGATGCGATTGCTTCGCGCGAGCTCAACATTGGATTTTTCAGCCGGATGATTCGGCGCGTGCCTTGGGTACGGATGAAGGTGGCGGCATCACTCGATGGCGCTACTGCGCTAGCCAATGGGCAAAGTCAATGGATCACCGGAGCGGCCGCACGCAACAATGGGCAGGCTTGGCGAGCGCGCTCATGCGCGGTGCTCACGGGAATTGGCACCGTGTTGGCTGATGATCCGCAGCTTAATGTGCGCGCGCTGCTGGATTCGCCGCAAGGAAAAATTCCTGCGCCTCGGCAGCCGCATTTTGTGTTGGTGGATAGCCATTTGGATATTCCATTGAACGCAAAACTGCTCACAACGATTGGGCAGCGCGGGCAAGCCAGTGTGGCTTACGCTCAAGATACTATCGATTTAATATCGCCTCGCGCAGGATTCATCTATCACGCAAGCCAAAATGACCTAAAAATTAAGGCTTTAGAAGCACGCGGGGCAAAGCTGATTTACATGCCGGAAGCCAGTTCAGGCAAAGTAGATCTGAAAGCGATGATGAGTGATTTAGCGGTGAATCAGGAGATCAATGAGCTGCATGTGGAGGCTGGGTTTAAGCTCAATGGTTCGCTACTCAAGGCGGGCTTGGTGGATGAGATGATCGTTTATCTCGCGCCGAAGCTGTTGGGCTCAGGCATGGGGTTGGCTCATTTGCCTGCGCTGCAAGAATTAAGCGCCCTGCCCGCTGCGCAGGATTTGGTTTATCAATCTGTGGAACTGGTGGGCGTTGAAGGCCTGAAAGACCTGCGCATCGTCGCTCGCGTTCGCGGACGTGACAAGTTCTAGGCTAAAAGTGTCGTTTTCGAAACTTTAGAGCTCTCTGCCCCTGCGAAGATGCAGAAAACTGGGGCAAACCCTGCGAAAATACAGTTATGTTTACCGGAATCATCACCGGCGTGGGGCGCATCGTCGCTATCCACAGCCTCGGCAGCTCTTTGCAACACGGCAAGCGACTCACTATCGCGCCGCCGCAGGACTATTTGCGAGACGTGGGCTTAGGAGACAGCATTGCGCTCAATGGTGCATGCATGACTGTGACGACGCTGGATACTGCCGCAAACCACTTCACGATTGATATTTCACAAGAGTCGCTTTCCAAAACCGCTGGATTGGATACTCAAGGCAGTGTGAATCTTGAAAAAGCGCTCAGAGCCAATGACAGGCTCGGTGGCCATATTGTGAGCGGCCATGTCGATGGCGTGGGTAAGGTGAGCTTCTTCGCACAAATCGGCGAAAGCTGGGAGCTGCGCGTGACTGCGCCGAAGCAGCTAGCCAAATATCTCGCTTACAAAGGCTCAATCACCGTGAATGGCGTGAGCCTGACCGTTAATTCAGTGAAAGATCTGCTTGAGGGCTGCGAGATCAGCATCAATCTGATTCCCCACACCGTACAAAATACCGCACTCGGCAGTCTGCAAAATGGCTCGCCTGTGAACCTTGAAATTGACACAGTGGCCAGATACGTTGAACGCATGCTTAGCTTAGAAAATTTAGGCAAAAATGGCATGCAGCCGGCATAGAATATACGCACATTGCTATCAATTTAATAGTTAATAGAACATCATGACTACTGCCCTCGCCTCATACTCCAATCCCGTAAGCAGCCCGGTAGGCATCTCGCCGATCGAAGACATCATCGCTCAGCTTCGCACAGGCCGCATGGTGATCGTGAGCGATGATGAAGATCGTGAAAACGAGGGCGATTTGTTGATTGCGGCTGAACACATCACGCCCGATGCCATCAATTTCATGGCCAAGTATGGCCGGGGCCTGATCTGCCTCACGCTCACTAAAGAACGCTGCGAATTCTTGGGCCTTCCTCCCATGGCCGTGAAAAACGGCACCAAGATGAGCACGGCATTTACCGTGTCTATTGAAGCCGCGGAAGGCGTAACGACGGGCATCTCTGCCGCAGATCGCGCCCGCACGGTGCAAGCCGCTGTTAGCAAAACATCAAAAGCCAGCGATCTCGTGCAGCCCGGCCACATCTTCCCACTGCAGGCGCAAGATGGCGGCTCGCTGATGCGCGCGGGTCACACCGAAGCCGGCTGTGATTTAGCTGCGCTGGCCGGCTGCATGCCCAGCGCTGTGATCTGCGAGATCATGAAAGACGATGGCACGATGGCACGCATGCCCGATCTACAAACCTTCGCTGCCGAGCATGGCTTGAAGATTGGCACAATTGCTGATCTGATCGAATACCGCAGCCGCACCGAGAGCTTGGTTGAGCGCATTGGCGAGCGCACCATGCAAACTGCTTTCGGTGAATTCAAAGCCATTGCGTTCCGAGACAAACCTAGCCAAGGCGTGCATCTTGCACTGGTGAAAGGCTCATGGGGCGAAGGTGATACGGTACCCGCACGCGTACATGAGCCGCTTTCTGTGCTTGATGCGCTGCAAACCAAGAGCCACATTCATAGCTGGAGTTTGCAGGAAAGCTTGAAGTATTTGCAGGCGCAAGGCAAAGGCGTGGCTGTGCTGCTCAATGCGGGCGAAAGCGCAGGTCAACTGCTCGCTCAATTCGAAGGCCAAGCTCGCCCTGCGCAAGCGCCCGAACGCGGCCGCATGGATCTGCGCACTTATGGCATCGGCGTGCAAATCCTGCGCGACATCGGCGTACGCCGCATGATGCTGATGGGCAAACCTCGCAGAATGCCAAGCATGGCGGGCTATGGTGTGGAGATTGCTGGGTATATTGCGAATCAATAAACGCCAAATACAAACAGCCGGTCGCAGAAGACGCAAAGGTTACGCAGAAAAAATACCAAAAAGAAAAGAACACAGACGTTTTAAACTTGATCAAACTTCATATTTTTCCTTTGTCTTCTTTCGCGCCTTTTGCGTAACCTTTGCGTCTTCTGCGTTCGGTATTCACCTCTTTAAATCTTAGAAAGCAAATAACATGTTCAGCGCAGAAATTGGTAAAGGCAAAGCACAAGATAGCTTGCTGGATGGCCGCAAGCTCTACATTGGTATCGTGCAGGCGCGCTTCAATGAGAGCGTGACCAATGCACTCGCCTCTGCTTGTTTAGATGAGCTTGAAAAGTTGGGTGTGCAATCCAAACACATTGATCTCTTCAAAGTCCCCGGCGCATTGGAAGTGCCTGTTGCCCTGCAAGCCTTGGCAGAGCGCAATCAATACGACGCCTTGATCGCCTTAGGCTGCATTATTCGCGGTGAAACTTATCACTTTGAGCTCGTGGCCAACGAATCTGGCTCAGCTGTCACTCGGGTCGGCTTGGATTACAAGCTGCCCATTGCGAATGCGATTCTCACAGTAGAAAACATGGCGCAAGCGATTGCACGGCAGACCGATAAAGGCACGGACGCCGCTCGCGTGGCTGTAGAGATGGCGAATTTATTGAATGAACTGGCTTAAACAGCTTAAAGAAGAATATATATGCAAAATGACTCTGTAGCCGGCACTAGATCTGCGCAAGCTGCTATTAAATCAATAGCAAAGCGGCAGGAGTTCATCACCAAGACTGCTATGCGGGCCGCTCGTACGCGCGCACGTGAGTTTGCTGTCCAGGCGCTTTATCAGCACATCGTAGGCAAGCAAGCCACCGATGAGATTGATGAATTCACGCGCAATCTACAAGGCTTCTCTAAAGCCGATTCTGTGCATTTTGATGCCCTCTTTCGCGGCTGTGTGGAATCTTCCAGAGAATTTGACGCACTGATTGAGCCGCATCTGGATCGCCCTTGGCTAGAAATCTCGCCCATCGAGCATGTGATCATGTGGATGGGTGCCTATGAATTCAAGTATTGCCTCGATGTGCCGTGGCGCGTGATCATTAACGAATACATCGAGCAGGCCAAATCTTTCGGCGGCACGGATGGCTTTAAATATATCAACGGTATTTTGAACAAACTTGCGCCTAAGTTGCGGGCTCTTGAGGTAGCAGCGGATTTGAAAGATTAAATTTCCGGTGCGCGAAAGACGCGAAGGTTGCGCAAAAGAAATACCCAAAAAAAGCAACAGTCATGAAAATCTCTAAAAGAGCCCAGAAAGCCGAACCCTTCTACGTGATGGAAGTGTTCAAACAAGCCTCTGAGCTCGCAAAAAAGGTCGCGCATACCGACAAACCGATGATTTTTTTGAGCGTGGGTGAACCGGATTTCACTGCACCGCTGCTGGTCAAAGAGGCCGCTGTGAGAGCCATCGCTGATGGCAAGACGCAATACACGGATGCTAATGGCATCGCCCCGCTGCGCGAGAAGATCAGCGCTTGGTATTTGCAGCGTTTCAATGTCAATGTTCCGCCCAACCGCATCATCATCACTGCTGGCGCATCGGCTGCCTTGCATCTGGCCTGCCTGGCGTTGATCAACGCGGGCGATGAAATTTTGATGCCCGATCCGAGCTATCCGTGCAACAAGCAATTTGTGCAGGCGGCTGACGGCGTGGCAAAGATGATTGCCACCACACCGCAAGAGCGCTTTCAACTCTCGGCGGCCAAAGTGCAGATGAATTGGAGCGAGAAAACGCGTGGCGTGTTGCTCGCCTCGCCATCTAACCCCACCGGCACATCCATTCATCCCGACGAGCTGCGCAAAATTCATGAGTTTGTGAAGGCTAAAAATGGCATCACAATGATTGATGAGATTTACCTCGGCCTGTCACACGATGAGACCTATAGCAAATCGGCGCTAGAACTCGGCGATGACATCATCAGCATCAATAGCTTCTCCAAGTATTTCAGCATGACCGGCTGGCGGCTGGGCTGGCTGGTCGTGCCAGAAGCGTTGGTCAAACCCATTGAGCAACTCGCACAGCACCTGTTCATTTGCGCCAGCAGCATTTCTCAGCAAGCTTCGTTGGCCTGTTTTGATCCGGAAAGCCTTGCAATTTACGAAGAGCGCAGGGCTGAGTTCAAAGCACGGCGTGATTATTTTCTGCCAGCGCTACGCGAGCTCGGTTTCAAAATCCCCGTCGAGCCAGATGGCGCTTTCTACGTTTATGCCGATGCCTCAGCCTTATTTGCAAAACTTGATGTGAGCAGCAGCTGGGATTTCGCCTTCGAAATCATGCGCCGCGCCAATGTAGCCATCACGCCGGGACGTGACTTTGGCACCGACAGCACCGCAAATTTTGTGCGCTTCTCCACTGCCAGTTCGATGCACGATTTACAAACCGCGATCGCTCGAATGCGCGTCGCGCTCGCCTGATGTTTGAATTTTCCATCCGCGTCTATTGGGAAGATACCGATGCCGGCGGCATCGTGTTTTATGCGAACTATTTGAAATTCATGGAGCGCGCCCGCACCGAATGGCTTCGCAGCTTAGGCATTTCGCAGCAGGCTTTGAAGGAGCAAACTGGTGGCATGTTTGTAGTCACCGATACACAGCTTAAGTATCTACGGCCTGCTCGGCTCGATGACGTGCTCAGCGTGAGCGCTCAAATCGCAGACATGGGGCGCGCGAGTATCAAAATAAAGCAAGAAATACGTCTCTTGCCGGCAGATAATATGCGCGGTCTGCTACAAAAAAATGAGCAAGCGGAGTTAGTTTGCCAAGGCACAATTTGTATCGCTTGGGTCAATGCGGGAACTTTGAAACCGGGCAGAATTCCATTATCAGTAACGGAGGCTTTGAATTGAACGCTGCAAACCCGGATCTCTCGATCCTGCATCTGATCTTAAATGCCAGCTTTGTGGTGCAAGCGGTGATGCTGCTGCTCGTGATCGTCTCAGTATCCAGTTGGGCAGCGATTTTTCGCAAGCTTGCTGCCTTGAAGAAGGTTAACGCACTCAATGAGAATTTTGAGAAAGAATTTTGGTCAGGCGCATCGCTGAACGACTTGTACGCCAGCGCCGCGCAAAACGCCAAGCGCTCAGGCCCCATGGAGCGCATATTTGCCAGCGGCATGCGTGAATTTCAGAAACTGCGCGAGCGGCGCATCTCGGATGCTGGCACGCTGATGGATGGCGCGCGCCGCGCCATGCGAGCGAGCTTCCAGCGCGAGATGGATGCCGTGGAAAGCAATCTCTCCTTCCTCGCCTCGGTGGGTTCGGTCTCGCCTTATGTCGGCTTGTTTGGGACGGTGTGGGGCATCATGCATGCGTTTACGGGGCTGGCGAGTTTGCAGCAAGTGACGCTGGCTACAGTTGCGCCCGGGATTGCTGAGGCACTGGTGGCCACGGCCATCGGCCTGTTTGCAGCTATCCCTGCTGTGGTGGCCTATAACCGCTTTGCCAGAGATATTGATCGAGTGGCGATTCGGCTGGAGACGTTTATCGAAGAGTTTTCTAACATCTTGCAGCGAAATTTAGGTGGCCATGCCGCCGCCGCCTCTCCCGGCCATTAAAAGGAGCGCGATATGCCAACAATGATCTCCCGCGGGCGCGGTCGTCGCACCATCAGCGAAATCAACATGGTGCCCTTCATTGATGTGATGCTCGTGCTGCTCATCATCTTCATGGTCACAGCGCCACTGATCACGCCCAGCATGATTGATCTGCCCAGCGTGGGCAAGGCAGCCAAGCAGCCAGATAGCGTGATCCAAATTATCATTGGCAAAGACGAATCTTTAGAGCTTAAACAGCTTCCAGCCGGCAAGGAATCTGCGCGAGCTGCTATCAATACAGTAGCAGATCAGGTCAAGAAGCTGCAAGCTGGCCAGGCCAATGTCGCCGTGGTCATCAGCGCTGATAAAAGCGTGAAATATGAGACCGTGGTGCAGGTGATGGACAAGCTCAAACGCGCTGGCATTGAACGCGTAGGGCTTTCTGTGCAATTAGCGAAATAATGTCTTAAAAATGCCCGCTCTGTCTGCAACGCATCGGTCAGATTTTTACCCCCCTCGCCCGCATGGCACTGGGCGGGCGATGAGCCTAGCACTGCTGGCGCATTTGCTGCTACTTGGTGCGCTGACTTGGGGCGTGAGCTGGAAACGTGAGGCAACTGTGACCACGGTGGAGGCTGAGCTGTGGAGCGCATTGCCGCAGCAGGCCGCGCCAAAGTTGGTGGAGGTGCCTCCAACCCCGCCCTTGCCCAAGCCAGTGGTCGTTGCACCCGAGCCGCCTCCCGTCAAAGCGCCCGAGATTGCGGTAGAAAAAGAAAAACCTAAGCCGCCACCGAAGGTCGAGGCAAAGCCAACACCAAAACCTGAAGCCAAGCCCGAGGTAAAACCGCAGCCCAAGGTCGAGCCCAATAAAGCCCTTGAAGAGAAAAAACTAGCAGAGCAAAAAGAGGCAGAGCGCCAGAAGAATATCGAACGCATGGCTGGCTTGGCGGGCGCAAGCGGTACACCGTCCTCTCAAGGCAGCGCCATGCAATCAAGTGGTCCAAGTAGCGGCTATGCTGGCCTGATCAAAGGCCGCGTACGCCCCAATCTCGTGTTTCCAGGCAATGTCAGTGGTAATCCCTTGGTAAGCGTAGAGGTGCGGCTCGCGCCAGATGGCACGGTGCTTGGCCGCCCGCGTGTGCTGAAAAGCAGCGGGAATAAGGAATGGGATGAAGCGGTAGTGCGTGCGTTTGAGAAAACCGAGGTGCTGCCCCGCGACAGCGGCAAAATATGGTCGCCCCTTGTGATTGATTGGCGTATGAACGACTAATTTCTTCAGACTTTTGTCCTGAATCGTTAAAGATCAGGGTTTTACCTGATGCCACTCCGTCCCCTAAGTCAACCCCCTGCCCCTAGCCCCGTTATAGTGCTGTAGCTCGGTTTTGCCGAACTCAAAAACCATCCATCCATCCACTGAGGAGTTGTACCATGTTGAAAAAACTGTTTGTATTATTTGCCTTGTTTTACGCAGCGCTGTCTTTTGCAGCCGTTGATGTGAACAAGGCGACCGCCGCCGAACTTGATGGCATTAAAGGCATTGGACCAGGCATTTCCACCAAAATTTTGGATGAGCGCAAAAAAGGCAACTTCAAAGACTGGAACGATTTCATCACCCGCGTTAACGGTGTGGGCGAGACCAATGCAGCCAAATTCTCAGCTGAAGGCATGACCGTTGGTGGCGCAAGCTTCAAAGGCGTCGCAGCGACCGCGAAGAAAGACGACAAGCCAGCAGCGAAGGCAGATGCGGCCAAACCCGCCGCTGCTGCCGCAGCAGCCCCAGCGAAAGACGCGAAAGCCGCCGATGCAAAGCCAGCCGCCGCAGCAGCACCTGCTGCAACAGCAGCTGCCAAACCTGAAGCTAAGGCCGATCCAAAGGCTGAAGCCAAAGCAAAAGCTGAAGCCGACAAAAAAGCTAAGGCAGAAGCTAAGGCGAAGGCTGATGCTGATAAGAAAGCTAAAGCAGAAGCTGACAAAAAAGCCAAGGCTGATGCCAAAGCAAAAGCTGAAGCCGATAAAACAGCCAAAGCTGAGCCTAAGAAAGATGCCAAAGAAGCAAAAGCGACAGCAGCCGCTGCTCCAGCCTCTGCTCCTAAAAAGTAAGCTAGTTTCTCCCCATCAGAAAGCCCGGTTTGACCGGGCTTTTTTTTGTGAAAAATGTGGCAGTCTGTGTCAGTTTTTAGATGAGAAGGCAGGCATTTATTCACACAAACAGAATATTTGTAAAGTTGCGTGCGGAACTGTGAATGACATCAGCGACACTTCAACCCGAATTGAGTGCATTGCTCATTCAACACTAACTAACTTTCGGAAAAATATAATGCAAACGAACACTTTCACTCGTACGCGCCGCTTTAAAGCTGCTGGATTGTGCGCAATCCTCGGCAGTTCATTTTTTGTCATGAGCACGGCCTTGGCAGCCAAGCATGGTGATGGCCACGGTAACGAAGGCTACGACACGGCCGCTGAATGTGATGCTGCAGTCTCCTCTGGCACGGCAAAATTCTACAAGCCTCATACCACCCACGAGCCACTCAAGCGCGCTGGCGAAGCAGATGTCAAAGTGCAAAAGCTCTCTGACTTAACAAGCGCCACAGACGCAGCAAAATCGCAGGGTTATGAAGCCAGTCAATATGTGCGTGGTGCATGCGATATCGGCGTAGGCCGCTCACAGGGCCGCGACGGTGTCACAGCTCCCCTGATCGGAAAATACATCCCTTTCAGCCCAGAAATGGCTGTTAACGTTTATTTCGATGCATCTGGCAAAGCCGTGCGCGCCAGCATGAAGCAATGTGATAACAATTTCAGTGGCAACATGCCTCGTCCAGTCGCAGCGGTGTTCAACGCAGCTGCCAGCGAGTGCTTCGCCAATGTGCAAATCCCCGCTAAATTCGAGACCAAAACTGAGCAAGTCGTCAATGTGCCAGCCACCAAGCGTGCTGAGCCTGTTGCGGCAACGTTTAAAACCGTGACTGAGCAAGTCATGGTTTCGCCCGAAATGAAGCGCCAGATCGCGATCCCTGCGACCTACAAGACGGTGAGCGAAGAGGTAGTCGTGCAGCCTGCTACTACGCGTGATGAGCCGATTGCCCCAACCTACAAAACAGTTTCTGAGAATGTGCTCGTTCGTGCTGAAAGCAAGCGTATTGAAGTCACACCTCCAAGCTTTAAGACCGTTTCGGAGCAAGTTTTGGTCACGCCAGAGCGTAAAGAGCTCAAAGTCATTCCAGCGGTCTACACTGAGCGTGACGAAACTGTAGCTGATCGCCCACAGTCCACCCGCGTTGAAACTGTACCGGCAACATTCAAGACCGTGTCGGAACAAGTCATGTCTCGCCCTGAGAGCGTGAGCTACGAGCCGATTGCCATTCCTATGCGTACAGTGACTGAGCAGGTTGAGCGTACTGCAGCCAGCGCACGCCTACAGGCTATTGCACCGACCTACCGCACAGAAACTGAGCGCGTTGTTGTACGTGAAGCAAGCAAACGCTTGGTTGAAGTACCTGCCACATTTGAAACTGTCACCGAGCGCATCAAGATTGCCGACGCGACCAAAGAGTGGAAACGTGGCCGTGCGTATATCGGCCAAGCCGTTGAAGTGCGCCCATTGCGTGGCTTCAGCATGGGTAACGATGGCCGCGTAGCAGGCGCACGCGTTGAAAGCGGTGCAGCTGCCTCCCTCGTTACCGGCAACAACGCCAGCCTTGACGATGATGTGATGTGCTTGGTTGCTATTCCTGAGCAATTCCAAACCATCACACGCCAGATCGTCAGAACGCCAGCTTCTGTGCGCGAAGAGATTATTCCAGCGGAATACGGCACAGTCTCGCGCCAAGTGCTCGACAAAGCTGCCAGCACCACACAGGTGGCCATTCCAGCAACTTTCCAGACGGTCACCCGCATGGAAATTGATGTCGAAAAACTCAAAACGGCCGGCTACAAATTTGACGACAAAGGCAACATCATCACCGCCCCCAATGGCGATCGCGTATTGCGCGCAGCTAGCTTGCGTACAGGTGCAGCCGGCGTGACTGCCGCTAACTCGGTGGGCAAAGGTGCTGATTCTGGCGAAGAGGGCTACGTGCGTGAGATCAAGATCCCAGCGCAGTTCCAAACCGTCAGCCGTCAAGTGATTGATCAGCCGGCGACCGTGCGCACTATCACTGTGCCCGGCACGAATAAAGTCGTGAAAACACGTATCGAAGCTGCGCCAGCGCGCACCGAAGAGACTGTGATTCCTGCTGTGTTCCGCACCGTGACGCGTCAAGTGGTGGACCAAGCGGCAACTCAGCGCGAGATCGCGATTCCTGCGGAATTCCGTACGGTTGAGCGCCGCGTGGTCGATACTCAGGCCAGCGTTCGTAAGA
Source organism: Comamonadaceae bacterium (assembly GCA_043777675.1). Taxonomy (GTDB): domain Bacteria; phylum Pseudomonadota; class Gammaproteobacteria; order Burkholderiales; family Burkholderiaceae_C; genus JANMDU01. The sequence continues at coordinate 95,692 of JAYWHR010000024.1, forward strand.
TTCCTGTAGCAGCGGTATCGCAGACCTTGCAGCGCCGCGTCATTGATACACCAGCGAGCACGCGTGAAGAGGTCATCCCTGCTCAGTTCCGCACGATGACTCGCCAAGTGGTGGATACAGCTGCCAGCTTCCGCGAAGTGGATGTGCCTGCTCAGTACAGCAGCATCAGCTACCAAGTGAAAACGGCTGACGCACGCATTGAAAATCGCGCCATCTTGTGCGAAACCAATGCGACGCCAGCCAAGATCATGGAGATCCAGCGTGCGTTGTCAACAGCCGGCTACAACCCTGGCCCGATCAACGGCGTCTTGCGTGAATCCACCATGCGTGCCGTGAATGGATACCAGCAGGCTAAAGGTCTGCCCGTTGATGGATTCTTGAATCTGGAAACCGTCAAATCTTTGGGTGTTTCAGCTAATTAATATTGCATAGCACTCTAAGAAGCCCGGTTCGCCGGGCTTTTTTTATGGCTTTTTGGTACGTAGCCGGGGCGACGTCTCAGATGCGTTGAGTTCTGTAAGCTATAGAGCAACAAAAAAGGCCTAGAAGCAATGCTTCTAGGCCTTTCCGGTTGAATCAACGAATGATCAGGCAGCAGCTGGCGGCGCAGATGCTGTTTGAGCTGCATCAGCAGGCACTCCAGAAGGTTTGCTTGAGGCCTTCTTGCGATTCGGCGCAATCATCATGATCATCTGCTTGCCTTCTAACTTGGGCATGCTTTCTACCGTGATCAACTCACCCAGATCAGACTTGATACGCTCAAGCTGAGCCATGCCAATTTCTTGGTGTGTGATCTCGCGGCCACGAAAGCGCAGCGTGACTTTGACTTTGTCGCCTTCTTCCAAGAAACGCTTGATATTTCGCATCTTGACTTGATAATCGCCTTCATCCGTGCCAGGGCGCAACTTGATTTCTTTAACCTCAATCACCGTTTGCTTAGACTTGGCTTCCGCCTCGCGCTTTTGCTCTTGGTATTTGAATTTGCCATAATCAATGAGGCGCACGACAGGAGGGTGCGCCGTGGCCACGGTCTCCACCACATCCACATCAAAATCAGCGGCGGCGCGCATGGCTTCTTGCATGCTCATCACGCCCATTTGCTCGCCCTCAGGGCCAATCACGCGCACTTCAGGTGCCATGATCTCGCGGTTAAGACGGTGTTTGCGCTCTTCACGAGAGTAGCGCGAGGGGCGCGGCGGGCGCGGTGGCCGAATAATGGGCGGCCGGTACGGTGCGGTAGCGATGGTGAAATTCCTATAAAAGTGAGTCTGTTCCGTAGCCTAGCTCTTCTGAACTAACGATGGCTGGGCAGTTTCTTTGCAGAATGTTCAACCTATCGCGCTCCTGTTGGGTTCGGCCTCGGGGGTGTTTCCGCGTTTTAAACAGAAGCCTATATTTTAAGGCGGTTTGCAGAAAAGGGAAGATGGGTGTCTGCCCTAATCTGTAAGGCCGGTTTCTAGCGCTTATTTGCTTACGTTTAAGCCACGCGCAGCGAGCCAAACAGCCCGTCTTTCTCATCATCAGACCCAGCGGCAAAGTACAACGCATTGCTATCGCCCAGCGACACGCCATTGCCGAATTGCAAGGCCCACAACCCCGCAATCGCAACAGGTTTGCCTGCCGAATCCTTTAAATCGTCGATATAAGCACCGTTGGCCAAGTCAAACGCGCAAATCCGCCCTGCTCCGCCGAAGTTGCCGACCAGCAATTTGCCGCTCAGTAACCCGAAATCTGCGGGTGCAATCGCGATGCCCCAAGGAGCGTTCAGTCGCATCGCATCCGCGTAAATGCGCACTTGCGTACCAGCGGTGTCAAATTCGACCAGCTTGCCTTTGTTGGGTTTGTTGCCGCTGGCAAGCTCTGCCGCTGCATCGAGTGCATCTTCTTCGGCGGCGTAAAAGTTGCCCGGCGTTGCTGGATCTTCTTGGCTCAAGGCGTAAGCCACAAACACACGATCCTTTGTGCCATCGTTGACCACTTGAATGTTAAATGGCACAGGATCACCCGGCTGCACTGCGCCGCCTGCACCTGTGCCAAACGGGTTGGCAAAGCCTACGGTGGCCACCTTGGCCCAAGCCGCATTGAGTGTCACGATTTTTGGTGCGCTGCCAAAATCTGCAAGCCACATCGCATCCCACGTACCAGGTTTGATCGCCACGCCAAAGAATGCCGAGCCATCCGCCGTGCCATCAAAGGTTTGCGCCGCTGCGCCATCCACGCGCACTGTACTGCCATCGGTTGCGCGATCCGTCCAGCCACTCACAATACCGGAATCTGTGACGAAGACGAAGCGCGCCGAGCCATCAAAAGTCACCGTGGCACCCGTACCGGGTTGCACAGCGGTTTGCGTAGTGACTTTGAATTTGTTCTCCGTCAAGCCAGCGCCGTTAAACACCACCCCCGTAATCTTGCCGACACTGTCCTCGGTAGTCAATGAATCCGCGCCGGGTACTGTCACTTCTTTGAGCCCGTCTTGAAATAGCGGCCTGAGCGTTGCCGTGGATGAGCGTTTCACATCGCCCATATACTGCCAACTCGTGCCGCCCCCGCCCACCCAAAAATGCCCGCCCGCGCCCGCAGGCCGCGTGGCAATGCCCCAAGCATCAATGAAATTTGGCTCTAAAAATTGCGCGTTGTAGCTACTCTTGTTGGCCACCAAATTGGTTTGCGCGTATTTGTTGGCCGGTGCTAGCGCTACAGCCGGCGCTACCGAATCTGAGCCACCGCCACAGCCCGTGGCAAACAATGCGCCCAAGCCTGCTGCGGTCACCGCACCCGTGCCTGCAAGCGTTGCCGCCGTACCGGTCAATGCAAAACGTCTGTTGATTTTCATAGCCAGCTCCAAAAGACAAAAAAATGATCTGCTGGCTTGCCCGCTGCGATAGATACAATAAGGCTGGCTAAAAATGAGAGTTTAACTCAAATGAGAACGATTCTTATTACTAATATGACTTACACTTAAACTCGATTTGTGTGGGCATCTTGGCAGATGAATCGCAACAAACACAACGCCCGATAAACTCACAAAAACGTTGAAGGAATTTTTATGCAAGGCGACCCCCAAGTCATCTTCGCGCTCCAAGCGCAGCTCAAAAACGAGCTCACCGCGATCAACCAATATTTTCTCCACTACCGCATGCTCAAACACTGGGGTTTGGACAAGCTAGCCAAAAAAGAATACGAAGAATCGATTGGCGAGATGAAGCATGCCGATCAACTGATGGATCGTATTTTCACGCTAGATGGTCTGCCAAATTTGCAAGATTTGGGCAAATTGCGCGTCGGTGAGAACACGCCTGAAATCCTGAAATGCGATCTCGCCAGCGAGACGGCTGCGCAAGCCACCATCAAAGACGGTATCTCTGCCTCAGAAGCCGCCCGCGATTACGTCTCGCGCGATTTGCTGCAAGGCATTTTGGAAGACACCGAAGAGCACATCGACTTTTTAGAAACGCAAATCGATCTGATCGAAACTGTCGGTCTGCAAAACTACTTGCAGAGCCAAATGAGCCCTGCTTCTTAAGTATTTATAAGCCTTTTTGGCTGGTAGCCGGCATAAACTATGCGCTAAGCGCTACTCTTTTTATAGCAAAATTCAATCGCGTTGATCTATTGAGCGTGTAGCAAATAACCCCTCGCTGCGCGAATCAAACGTTGCTGCAAATCAGCGGGCGGCGCGCGGCCATCGGCCTCTGATTCCACCAAAGCTTTGGTGATGACAAACGTATCACGCACTTCATGGATCGTGATGCTCGGCAGATTTGGCCGCAGCATCTTGAGCACGGATTGCACCAAAGCTGTCTCGGTTTGTTGCAAGCGCTTTTGAAGCGGCAGGCGCTTTTCTTCGTGGTCTAGCGCAGCAGCAAGCACGGGGTTGGCAAACTGCTGGCTCACTGCTAAATCAGCCAAAGCCGAGAGCTTTTCATCCAACTCTTGCCCTGCGGTAGCGCTCACCATCGCCTGCACCTGCTGGGCAAGCGCGCTTTGCGCATCCTCGATCAGCGCGATCACCAGAGCCTCTTTGTTTGGAAAGTATTGGTAGAGCGATCCCACGCTCACGCCAGCCACCTCGGCAATGCGATTTGTGTTGAATCCCGCCAAGGATTCTTTCGATAAAACGCGAGCAGCAGCTTGCAAAATCACCTGCACGGTGGCAGTTGAGCGCGTTTGCATCGGTGCTTTACGAGGGAGAAGCTTGGATTTTGAGGGGCGAGGCATAGATTCGGAGTTGATCAATAAATGCGAGTTTTAAAAACGAGCAATTACTCGCATCATAAGCATATCCGAGGCGTATTGCCAACGAGACCACATTCTCTTTCAGGAGCTTCCCATGAATGCAGCAGCCACCACAATATCTAAAACAGATGCCAAACCGATCTTTTTCTTCTGGCTCGTCAAAACCACGCCCGCTTGGCTGGCTTTGCCTCCCTTGGGCGAAGGCGGGCGGTTTGACTTTGTAGAAAAAGTGCTCAAGCCCATCATGGGGCAGTTTCGCCAAATCGATTTGCGCTTCTTCGATGCCGAAGCGCACACCGCTGTATGCAGCGATGTGATGATGTGGACGGTGAAAGACGCGGGGCAATACGGCGCGATGGTCGAAAAGCTTCGCGAAACCCTTTTTTGGGATCATTATTTTCAAGTTTTACAGATCATCCCGGCTTTGGAAGATGGCTACGCCGATCACTACGCCCAAGCAAAAGTTGGCGCAAAGTAAACGGGCTTCACTATGAGCAAAACAAAAATGAGGTTGAGCCAAGGCAGCGATTTAGATTTCAAGCATCTAGCTGGGAAATTGATGCCCGTGGTGGATGCGCAGCGCTGCGAGGGCGCGGGCCCTTGCGTCGTGGTCTGCCCTGTGAATGTTTTTGTTTTGCGCCCGCCCGATGCGGCGGAGAACGCGGCGTTGGGCTGGAAGGCGCGCATCAAGATGTGGGTGCATGGCGGCAAACAGGCTTTTGTGAGCGATGGTGATGCCTGCCGAGGCTGCGGCCTGTGTGTGGCGGCCTGCCCGGAGCGAGCGATAAAGCTGGTGCGCAACCCACAAATGCGTAGCAGAGAACTTGAAATATTGCTGTTTAGGCCACTAGCCGGCAATACAGCAGCGCTAAATGCTATTAAATTAGTAGCAAATGCCGGTTGATCAGTATCTGGATTCGCGGCGTACATAGGTGCAAAAAGAAATTTTTGCAATTTTTTTCATATCTCACTTGATTTTTTAAATGAGAATGATTATCATTTAAGGCATGCTACACACCAATTCCCAATCGACACCCTACGCAAGCGGCACAGCGCAGGCCCAATGCGGCAGCCAACAGCCTGCTCTCCCCCAAGCATTGCGCGCTTTACCTAGCGACCAACTGTTGCGTGGCCAAAAAATCGTCGGCATTTCGCACAACGGTAACTTGTACAAGCTCCGAGCGACGAATCTAGGAAAACTCATCTTGACCAAGTAAAAGCTGATGCGGAAATTGCTATCAACATGTCCCCAAACCAAAACACCGATCCCGTGGCCGAATTCGATATCAGCGGCCTGGAGGCCATGCTCGCCGGCACGCTCTGCTTGATGAGCGCGTATTCTCACTGCGCATGTGCAAACGCTGAAAACCAAGGAAATCAGCAAGGTTTGCTTGGTCTGAAAATCGTCTCGAATTTGACTTGCCTTCAGCACCAAAACAACTTGAGTCCTGAGTTTCGCAGAGTCCTCAGCAAGGTGTGCGAATCTTGGCGTCAACACAGCTTACTTACCCAGCCCAACGCCGCACTGAGCGCGCACTCGGCGGCTAGTCAAGCACCCTATTTGCATGCTGCGACAAATACTGTGCAATAGAAAAAAACTAAAAAAATTATTGCATTAGTTAATACGAATCACTCTCATTTACGTTACAATCCGTTCATGATCATTTGCATCTGCCAAAGAGTTTCAGACCGTGACATTACCCATATGTCGCGCGCTGGCGCATCGTTTGACGATCTTCAGCTCGAGCTCGGTGTGGCAACGCAATGCCGAGCTTGCGAAGGCTGCGCCCGCGAGTTGCATGCGCAATGTCAGAGCAGAGGTGCTGTAGCGTTTTGCAGCCAGAAAACATCGTTTGAGTCGCAACAAGCAACGATGACGATTTGACGTGTTTTGGCCTTTGGTTTTCAAAGGCGACTTGCTCAATCAACATGTTGGTGTTCGATAATGATGAATCATGGATACGCAACGCCACTTTTTATTTGCCCAACGCCCCGTTGTGATTGCAGTAGCAGTCTTATCGCTGCATTTGGGCGGTTTGATGGCTTTGCAAAGCGGGCTGTTGGTGCGCGCGTATGAACTGGTCGTGCCGGTCGAAATGATCAGCCAAATCATCGAGCCGCCCAAGCCGGTTCAAACTGAAGCGCCACCACCGCCTGCTCCTGCGCCGAAGCCTCCCGAACCTGCAAAGGCCAACAAGGCCGTCGTCCTGCCGCCTGCGCCCCAGCCCGTAGCAATCGCTGATCAGACACCCGCCCCAAATGCCCCGGTCGCCACGCAAGCTGCACCAGCTGCACCAGCACCTTTGCCGCCGATCACAGCGCCACTAGCCGCCGCTCCTACGCCTGCACCTGTAGCAGCTGCAACACCCGCGCCGCCTGCGCCCAAAGTAGAGTTGTCCCGCGCAGATGCCGATTACCTCAACAACCCTCGCCCGCCCTACCCGCCAGTCAGCAAGCGCATGGGCGAGCAAGGCCGCGTAATGGTGCGCGTGTATGTGGGCGAAGATGGCCTACCGCAAAAATCTGAGCTGCGCACCAGCAGCGGGTTTGATCGGCTGGATGCCACTGCAGTGGCCACCGTGATGCGCTGGCGCTTTCGCCCCGGCATGCGCGGCGGCGCGCCTGAGGCGATGTGGGTCAACGTGCCGATCGATTTCAATTTAGACAATTAATTTTTTTGGATATCTCATGAACCCAGCATTCGGTCTCTCTCAACTCTGGTCGCAAGGCGATTGGGTCACGCGCTTCGTGGCGCTGCTCTTGCTCGTGATGTCGCTGGCTTCGTGGATGGTCATCATCACCAAAGCTCTTGCTATTTCGCGCGCAGCAGCGCAGGCACGCCAAGTCGAATCCTTTTGGCACGGCTCAGATTTGGCCGATGGCCTCAGCAAACTCGGCAGCGAGGCAGACAACCCCTTCCGCCAACTCGCTATTGAAGGCCGCGATTCCGCAGCGCATCATCGCCAGCAAACGAGCGGCAATCATGCAAAAGTTGGGGCACAGCTTCATGACACGATGGACATCTCCGATTGGATCACCCGTTGCCTGCGCAACAGCATTGATGACTCCAAGGCTAAGCTGCAAGCCGGCCTTGCTATCCTCGCCTCGGTAGGCTCCACTGCACCCTTCGTCGGGCTGTTTGGCACGGTCTGGGGCATTTACCACGCCCTGCTAGCGATTGGCATGGCAGGCCAAGCCAGCATTGACAAGGTCGCCGGCCCGATTGGCGAGGCGCTGATCATGACGGCGCTCGGCCTCGCAGTCGCCATCCCTGCCGTGCTGGGGTACAACGCCTTAGTGCGCGGCAACAAAGGCGTGACGCAAAAGCTCAACCGCTTCGCGCATGATCTGCATGCGTATTACGTGACAGGGGCGCGAGTGGGCACGGGCACCACGGCAAGTCTCACCCCACTGAAAAAGGCATAGATCATGGCTTTTGGAACCCAAGACGACACTGATGAAGTGATGAACGAGATCAACATGACCCCGCTGGTCGATGTGATGCTCGTGCTTCTCATTATTTTCATGATCACCATCCCCGTAATGAAGCACGCCATCAACATAGATCTGCCGCGCGCCACCAACCAACCCCTAGATGCCAAGCCGCAAACCATCCGCCTGAGCGTGGATGAACAAGGGCAGTATTTTTGGAACGAAACGCCAGTCTCGGATGACGCGATGCAATTGCAGCTCAAAGCTGCAGCAGCGCAGAATCCACAGCCTGAGCTGCACATCCGTGGTGACAAAGCTGTTCGGTACGAGCGAGTAGCGCAAGCGATGGCAGCAGCACAACTTGCAGGTGTGAGAAAAATTGGCTTCATCACCGAACCTGCGCGCTGAACGTTCGACAACTCGCTCTACAAAATCAGCAACGCGCGAAAATCATTCACATTGGTATGTGTGGGGCCGGTGATCACCAAATCACCTAACGGCTCGAAGAAACCCACGGCATCGTTGCGATCCAAGTATTGATCGAGTTTCATCTCCTGCGCGGCAGCACGAGCCAGCGTATCAGGCGATACAAATGCGCCAGCATTGGCTTCAATACCATCAATACCATCCGTGTCTGCTGCGAGGCCATAAACGCCAGCGATGCCTTGCAAACCTTGCGCCAAACCCATACAAAACTCACCTGCACGGCCTCCACGGCCACTTCTGTCTTTTGGCGAGCCCGCAGCTTGCTTGCGCACTGTCACAGTTGTCTCGCCGCCAGAGAGAATCACGCAAGGATTTTTGAAAGCGCCTAGGCCGCGCGCCGCGCCTCTTGCCAAAGCCGCATGCACTTTACCCACTTCGCGGGATTCACCTTCCATTTCATCGCTCAATATATAAGCCGCTATGCCGGCTGCGCGAGCTGCGGCGGCGGCGGCATCTAGGGACTGCTGCGGTGTGGCGATGAGATGAACCTCATGGCCTGCAAAGCGAGCATCACCGGGTTTTGGGGTTTCTAATGCGTCGCCTTTTAATTGCGCCTCAATTGCTGCGGGCACTTCAATACGATAGCGCTGAAGGATGGCTAGCGCATCTGCGCAGGTGGTGGCATCGGGCACAGTCGGGCCGCTGGCGATCACGCTTACATCGTCGCCGGGCACATCGCTGATCGTGAGCGTGACGACTCTTGCTGGTGCGCAGGCGGCGGCAAGTTGGCCACCTTTGATTTGCGAAAGGTGCTTGCGGACACAGTTCATTTCAATAATGTTTGCGCCGCTGTTGAGGAGTTCTTGGTTGATGCGCTGCTTCTCCGCGAACGCAAGGCCATCAACTGGCAGTGTGAGCAAGGCCGAACCGCCACCGGAGATAAGGCAGAGCACGAGATCATCTTTTGTGAGACCTTGTGTGAGCGCCAAGATGCGTTTGGCTGCTAGTAAGCCAGCCTCATCGGGCACAGGATGCGAGGCCTCTACAACCTCAATACGGCTCGCCAAAGCGGCTGGGCGAGGCGGCGTATGGCCATAGCGCGTGACAACCAAGCCCGATAGAGGTGCATCTTCAGGCCAAAGCGCCTCCACAGCCTGCGCCATCGCGCCACCCGCCTTGCCTGCTCCTAAAACCAAGGTGCGCCCCTTCGGAGGAGCGGGTAAATAGGCTGCCGTATTGTGCAGCGGCAAAGCGCGGCTCACGGCGGCTTGATAGAGATGAAGCAGGAATTCACGCGGTTGGGATAGTGGGTCGATAGGCATAACGATTTGAGGAAGAGGGAATTTGGGCATTGTGCCTGCGGTCAGCTTTTGTACATCAGTAGCAACAACATTCGTCAGAAATTAGCTTGATGACGGTCGTGATTAACGCAGCCACTGCGTTATGCGCTCAGCCTTCGACTGCCAAATTGGCCGCATGTTGGGTCGTGAGGCGTATGGGCTTTCCCAAGTGTGCCAGTCAACCGGAAAAGCTTCTGAGCCAACAGCTTGCAGGAGCACAAAAAGCTCGGGCTTATTTGTTGTCGTGGCATACACCTGCGCAGATCGCAGTGGATGCTGCAAATGCAGCGCGTACAGCACGTCATTGAGCCAACGCGTGGCTTGGCTCAATGAATAACTTTCCAGCGTGAACAAACTGGCCTGAGTAGCGCCGCCTTGCCCTGCCAGCCACTGCCGATGCAACACACGCTCGTACTGCGTACGCCTCACAATCTCAATGCTGCTGCGGCCCGGTGCAGTATTGCTTAACTCTCGAACCTTCGTCATCACCTCGCCGGAATCAAATCCTGCAAAGCGCTCCAACGCAGAAAAGTGATAGAGGCAAAAATAATCCATGCCTTCAGTGGTGCTGTTAAAACGGAATAACTCAGCGCTTTGTAGCTCGGGCGAAGCCATCAGTAGCTGTGCATGATCGTTGTACCAGCGCTCAAGTAAAGCCGGCTCGCGATCAGTACTTCGGGTGCAGACCAAGTTGATAGCTTGAAGCATATTGAAAAAAATTAATGAAATAGACGGCTTGGCAACTGAACAAAAATATAGGAAACTACACGTAACAAATGCTACCAAGAATAATATTGACATGAGCCAGCTTCGTAAATCAATGCGGCCAGATTCATTTCTGCTCTCGCCCATGATGCTAATAGGTGCAGTGATGGCTCTGCAAGCTCTGTTGATTGGCGGTTTTTACTACGTTACCGCAGATAAGAAGCATTTATTAGAAAAACCAGAATTTTCTTGGCTCCTCGTCTATTCAGGCATATGTACTACGCTGGCGATTGCCGCAGGCATCATGCGCCATCGCTGGATGCGCCGCGAAGATCGTGTACGACAGCGCCTGCTAGATGTGATTGATGCGATTCCCGACCCTTCTGCAGTACGTGATGTGAAGGGCAAATACATCATGTGGAATAAAGCCGCCGAGGCCTACCATGGCATCAAAGCCATCCATGTGCTGGGAAAAACGCCGTTTGAGCTGTTTCCGCAAGAGGTCGCGCGTGAAATTCTGGAGTTAGACGCAGCGTGCTCATTGAGCGATAAAACTGTGGTGCGACGCGTGGTCTTGCCTCCGATCTATGGGAAGGGCCAGCGCATTTCCAATATTCGCGTCGCGCCAGTCAGTTCGGCGATGGATTCAGGCGCCGCAAAAAATGTGAGAGGCGTCATTTCGATCTTGCATGACATCACCGCGGCAGAGCGGGAGACCACCGCATTGCGCCATATGACCACTCAACTCAAGATGGCACTCGATACATCTGGGTTTGGGAGCTGGATTTGGGATTTAGAAAACGACGTCGTGACCTACTCAGCGCAGTACAAGTCGTTGCTTCGCTACGAGGGTGCGAATTTCAAGCAAGACTTTGATTTTTTGTCGCGTATTCATCCAGGCGATTCACAAGTTGTCATTGCTGCTGGGAAACTAAGTTTGAAAACGAATGCGCCCTTTGATCAAGTTTATCGCTTACGCTGCTTTGATGAGGTATACCGCTATTTCCATGCTAGTGGCGAATCTGCTTTAGACGACAAAGGCCGCCGTTTCTTTGCAGGCTTACTGTGCCCGCTTGACCGCACCGCGGATTAAGCTTGCTGGTTGACTTGAAGCAAAGCATCCGCAAGCGCCTGCCAATTTCCATCTCTCAGCGCTTCTTTCGGCATATCTTGATAGCACATGCTACGCGGCACATTCTTGCTTAGTGCTCGGTCATGCGGAATTGAAATCAACGAATACTGTGCTGTCGTGGCTATTTTTCACTGCCTCTTACGCTAAGGCCAAGGTGCTTAGATCCATGCTGGCATGCATTGCCTCCATCTCACTGCCTCTCGATTTTTGCTTTGACGATCACATCGCTCCAGCGCTTAGTTTCATTTGCGAGGAGACTACCCAAAGCTTCTGGAGAGCTGGCCTGCGCATCAGCATTTAATTCCGCCAACATAGCTTTGAGATCAGGCGCGGCTAGTGCGTCGGCTGCTGCTTTGTTCAGCTTCGTGATCACATCGCGTGGCGTTTTAGCTGGCGCAGCCAAAGCATTTCAACTCGAAGCCGTTGCACCACTGATTCCGGCCTAAGCCAGCGTAGGTACATCTGGTAATCTGACGGCCCTTTTGTCGCCCATGACAGCCAGTGCCCGCAAAGCCTTCGCATCAATCTGCGCCATCACTGGCCCTAAAATTTCTACTGCAGCATCCACTGTGCCGCCACGCAGCGCAGTAATCACATCAGGCGTACCGTGAAACGGCACCACAGTCCAATTCAAATGGCCTGCAGATTCGATCAAGCGTGCTGCCAGATTCTGCGTCGATCCAATATTGACCGTCTCCACATTGAGCTGGCCCGGATTCGCCCGAGCCAAGGTAATCAGCTGCTGCATCGTCTTGTATTTGCCGTCTGCAGCAGCCACCACTGCAACATCAAATGTGGCCAATGTTGAAATAGGTGCATAGTCTTTTTGCGCATCAAATGGCAAACTTTTAAATAGCCCCATGCTCACCGCAGTGCCATTACTCATGAGCAAAAGCGTATGCCCATCGGCTTCTGCCTTAGATACCAAATCCCCCGCCACAATCCCGGCGGCGCTTGGCTTGTTATCCACAATCACGCTTTGATCCAAGCTACGAGATGAATCCAGCTGCTGTTAGCGCAAGAACTGATGGAGGCGATATCTGATGCATACAAAATTGCTACACAACGGCGGATATTGTGCATAAAATGTATCAAAAGAATCAAAAAGTTATAAGTAATGTCAATAATGTCACGAATGAGCACAGCCAAAGATACGGATTTGCTGGAGGAGATCATTCTGCAAAAAAGCGAAAGCTTAGAGCAACTGTATCGCCGATACGCACAAACTATTTACGCTTTCGCCTATCGCCGCAGCTCTGATGCCGCGATTGCGCATGAAACTGTAAACGACACTTTTCTTCAACTTTGGCAGGGTAAAGCAAGTTTTGCAGGCCAGTCCACCGTCAAAACTTGGCTGCTGGGTATTGCCAAACACAAAATGCTAGATATCCTGCGCGCCCGTGGCAAAGTTTGGTCTCGAGAGCAAGAATTGACCGAGGAGGAAGAGCAACATACCCCCTCTCAAGAAGCCAGTGGTTATGCCTTATTGTTGGCTAGGCAGCAAGGCCAACATCTCCAAGCCTGTATGGATCAACTTTCATCCGCACAAACAGCCTGCGTGCATCTGCACTTCGTTGAAGGGCTGACACTGGCTGAGATTGCGCAGGTGTTAAATATTCCAGCCAACACAGCCGCTACGCGCGTGCATCACGCCCGCCGCAAGCTTCGTGAATGCATGGAATGCGCTTTTGGGAAAGGGCAAGTGCTATGACAAACCCCACATTTCATACTGATTACGAAAAAGCAGTGAGCCAAATTCCAGCTTATTTGAAGAATTCTCTAACTGCTGACGACTCAGCTTGGATGAAAGGATTTCTCGGCCAATTGCAAAACTCTGATCCTGCAAAAGCAGCCGCTTTTGCGCAGGAAATGCAGTGGGTAGAGAAAACGCAAAAGCAAATGAGTCAAGCGCTACCTCATATGGATATCAACGCTGGCTGGGAGCAGCTTTCCGGTCAGTTGACGGATAAAGCCTCGCCAGAAGCGCCCGCGGCACCTTTAGCAGAAGTCGATCCGTTAAGCATCATGGGCAAAGCAGTTCGGTGGGCTTCTGAACGGATCCGGAAGCTTATGAATGGCCTGCTTGATTTATGGCGTAAGCCAGCCGTCGTTGTGCTCGGCTCGGCCATGATCGTTAGCCAAATGGGGCTACTTGCGGCCGTGGTTAAGAAGATGTACACCACAGAAACAACTGGCATGGCCATCCCCGCCTCTGGCAGCAAAAGTGCGGCTTCAGATCAAGTCGTCATGATTCAAGTGGTCTTTAAAGACCAAACCAGCGTCGCCGATATCCGCAAGCTGCTTGAAACCAGTGGCGCGCAAATCGTAGGTGGCCCAAGCGCGATTGGCGTATGGGAAGTGCAAATCGAAAAGCTAAAACAAACCGCCACCATCGATCAGATCAGCACATCTAAACACGTTGAATCCATCAGTTTGCCATGAAAAAATATCTGCCTGTTCTCCTGATGATAACTTGCGTGCTCAGCACAAGCGCAGAAGTGTTCGCGCAAGCTACTATTCCGCCAGGCACCCAACCGCCCCTTCAGCAACCTAGGCGGGGTGATGGCTTTGGCATCTCTATTGATCTGGGCTCCTTGGTGAGAGCCGTCAGTGGTGTTGAAATTCCTAAATACGAATCACCCGACATCAGCAATCAGCCGCAATACGAGCCGCGCCAAGTGATCGTGGCTTGGGAGCCTGCCAATGAAGCGCTAGCTAGTGCAGCCATTCAAGCCTCGGGAGGCAACACGCTAGCGCTCAGCAATCTTCCCAATATAGGCCTAAACATTGCTGTGCTGGAGTTTGCTAGCCAGCCGCAAGCAGATGCTTTACTAGCTAGCTTGCAAAGGAATCAGGCCATCATCAGTAGCCGGCATGCACTCGCCTACCCGATGCAAAACAGCGCAGCACCCAGCAACGCTCGCCAGTTCGCTCACGAGATGATCAAAGCGCCACCCAATCCGCAGCGCCTGCAAAGCGGTATCAGCGTGGGCATCATTGATACGGAGATCAACAACCAAGCCGCCTTAGCCAGTGCCAATTTCAAAGCTAAGCGTTTTATAGCGGATAACGAGAAAGCCTCCAGCAACGATCATGGCAGTGCGGTAGCCGCCATCATTGCAGGCTCTGGCCTAGGCTTTGAAGGGCTTGCACAAGGCGCTGTGCTTCGCTCAGCGGGCGTGATGAAAGAAATCGCGCCCGGCATCAATGCAACGAACACCTTGCTCGTTGCGCAAGCGCTTGATTGGATGCTCGCCGAGAAAGTGCAAGTGATCAACATGAGCTTAGGCGCAGCCGATGATCAAGTGCTTGCTGCAGTGATCAAGCGCGGCTTAGCCGCAGGTGCCACCATAGTGGCTGCAGCCGGGAATGGTGGCCCGCAGGCGGCACCCAGTTTTCCAGCGGCTTATCCGGGAGTGATCGGCGTGACAGCACTTGATGCCAAACGCAGCCTCTACACAAGAGCCAATCGCGGTAACTACATCGCCATCGCCGCGCCCGGCGTGGATGTGTGGGTGCCCGTGAGCGCAGAAGCAGGTAAAGGCAAATATATGAGCGGCACATCATTCGCCGCGCCCTTTGTAGCTGGTGCGGTCGCGCGCAGTATCGCTACACAGCCTGCAGGAACGCCCGTATTGATAAACCTATGCGCTAAAGCTGTCAATCTCAATGCAGCAAGTCAAGAGATAGGCTGTGGATTGCTACAGTATCAATAGCACCTAACGCAATAAATAAGCGGGCTACCTGCCATTTATCAATCAATGGCCAAGGAAAAAAACAGCTCAAGACTCTTTTATCCCCATCCAAGATCCCAACTCATGAAACATGCAATCTGTACTACAACCAACCCCGTCCAGCGCAGACTCCTCATCCAAGCGCTAATCGCAACTGGCTTTGGAGCAAGCTTGCTCAGCTTATCGGCTTGCGAAAACACAAAACCTTCACAGCTGCACATTGCAGTGATGCTGATCTCTAAAACCGAGATCGAGCAAGCCAAAGACAATCTTAGTGAAAGCATCGTGATCCCGCTGTCTGGTGATGAACCCACGATTGAAATCGTTAAGCCCGCCGTGCTAGGCGGCAAGGTCGGCAGCCCCATGGCCATCGAAGTGCGCTTCAAGCCCGCACAAGGTAAAAAGATTGATCCCAAAAGCTTCAAGCTCTACTACGGCGCTTTCAAACTCGATGTCACCGAGCGCCTTCTTAAAACAGCCAAGATCACCACCACCGGCTTTTCCATCGATAACGTTGAAATCCCTGTAGGTGAACACCGCTTGGTGCTACGCGTGAGCGACGACTCGGGCGCAAGCGGCATTAAAGAGCTGCGGATAAAAGTTGAGTCCTGATTTTCTCTACAGAAAAATCAAAATCAATTGAAGAATGTAGCTGCCGGCTACGACTCAGAAATTACTACACATAAAACGAGGCTTATCTTGTGAGCATTTCCCCCAAAAATTCAGGCCGCCTATTTCTCTTAACTTGCTTCGCTGCGCTGCAATTATTCGGTCAGACATGGGCGCAAAACCCAGACTCACCCGTGCAAACGCCTCGGCAAGGTGGCGGAGGTGCAGGCTTTGGTATTTCAATTGATATTGGTAGTGTGATCAATGCCGTTCGCAACAGACAAAACCAAAACAGAGAGCCTGAGGATGAGATAGATCGCTCCGCCAAGCAGCAACTGCCTTCGGTGCAGCCATCAATCACGCTAGAACAGTTATCGCAACGTCTTAAAGCTGATTACGCAAGAAAAGTGACTCGGCAATCCCTACGCACAGGGGCATCTGAGCGTGGGGGTAAGAGGCTCGCTCCGCAGACTGAATCGTGCGCTATCAATGGCAATTTTGAGTTGGGTAACTTCACACAATGGTCAGGTGCAGATAACGGGCCTGCTGGCCCTAGAAACGCCTCTTCGCGCTTCAGCATTACCAATTCAGGCATCAATCAAGGTGCTATCGGCCTAGACACAACACATCAAACTATTGTTGCGCCCGGCAACGACCCAACTTTGGCCGCGCTGCTGCAGCAAAATCCCGGCAACGGGGGCAATTCTGCCGCCAGGCTTGGCAACAAATCTGTGCTGTTTGGCGGCGAATCACTCGCAAAATCGTTCAAGGTGTCCGCTGCGAATGCGATTGTTGGCTTTTCATATGCCGTGGTGATGCAAAATCCTGCAGGCCATTCGCCCGCTGACCAGCCTTCTTTTGCTGTGCGCGTGCTAGATTCAAATGGTGTCGACATCACAAACAACATTGCCGGAGGCCGAGTCAAGCTCTCTCCTAGCAGCACGCCAAACGTTTTAGTGGCAGACGCTGCCAACCCATTTTTCAAAACCTTTGGCAGCGGCGGAGGCGGCCCGATAGGCGGCGGTGGTGAGGTTGTCGTTTACAAAGATTGGGCGTGCTCTGAAATCAACCTTTCCGATCTGATTGGTCAAGATGTGACCATTGAATTCATCACGATTGATTGCGGCCAAGGCGGCCATTGGGCCTACGCCTACATTGACGACTTTTGCGCCACATGCGGCCCCAGCCCCGAAGGTTCAATTCAAGCGGCAGCCTCTGACGAATGCGGCCTAGGCAAGATATGTGTTGATGTGACGGTGCCCAAAACCGGTGCGCAAACAGGCCAAGCCACCGTCTCACTCGATATTTGGCAAAACGGCATCAAGCTCACCACGCTAAACCAACCCGCCATCAACGCCGATGGGAAAGTGTGCTTCCCGATTGATCCAAATATCATCCCCGGACTAGACAAAACCAAGGGGTTTGATTACAGCGCCAAGGCTGATTTGAAAATAGGCAGCTTCACGCTCCCTTCTAAACTCCTCGGCGCTGGCCCTAATGGCGTCAAACCGGATCGCAACAACGATTACCTCAGCACTTGTCCGCCCAACGGTGGCGGCGGCACATGCGGCCTACCCGGCCAACCACCCTGCCCCACCTGCGGCCAAGAAGGCCAAGTGCCTTGCCCGCAATGCGGCCAGCCAGGCCAGCCCCTTTGCCAAGAGATTTGCACGCCTGCTAACCCGACAGGCGCAGGCGGCAACACACCCCGAGCCAACACGGGCATGACCAACCGCTTAGGCAATCTGCTGGGTAGCCTACGCAATGCGGCAAGCCGTGGATCTACCAAACCACCGGCGCTTGAGAAAAAAGCAGTTGCAGTGGGTAACAGCGTCAATGGCAACTACACCATCAACTGGGTCGTGAGCTATGCCAACACCAGTAACCAAGCGCTCACCAATGTCTTGGTGGTTGATGGCCCTATGACCACAATCATTCCAGGCAGCTTGCAACAACCCGCAGGCTGGACTGGCGCCACCAACGCGGCAACTGGCAACACGCCTGCAGATCTCTTCGCGCAATGGAACGGCGCCATCGTACTACCGCATGGTGTGATGACTCAGACGCTTCAACCACCGGGGCCATCTCAGATCAATGTAAGCGGCAGTGGCGATGGGTTTGGGCCTATTCCGTACGTGCACTCATCAGGACGGCGCACTTATATGATGAACCATCACGAAGCGCCTAGTTCTAAGTTATTTAACTGCGTCGACATGGTGACGGGTGGAAGCTGTGCGGGTACGTGGCCACGCCTCCTACCGATGGGCGATGGATCGGGCTCTTCAGGCACGACCAGCAATAACGCTGAATACGTTATTGATTCTGGAAAAGTTTACTACCCTGCACAGAATTTCGCGAAATGGGGCATAGGCTGCTACAACTTAGATACAGATACTGAATGCGGCTTCACGCAGCTGGGCGCATCAAGTTCATCTGCGACTCAAACCATGCTGCAAGGCCCTTGGCGAGTTGGATCCGAACTATATTTGGCAGACTATGACGGTCTAGTCTATTGCGCCAAGCTCGCAGCTGGCCTGCCTGCCTGCCTGAGCAGCGGATACAAAATTCCGCTGACTGATATCAAAATCAATGTGCCAGTGAAAAACAGCAATGCACTTGCTTGGGCGAACGGCCAAATCGTAGGCAAAGTTGTTGGCACAAAGTTGTATTTCACCTCTCGCACCAATTGGTACGCGCGAAACACCGGCTCCGACGTTAAGACGCACAACTGTATTGATTCGGTCACAAAGAGAGCTTGTTGGAACACCACCGCGCCCACGCGCGGCTCGGGCGCAACTGTTGCCGACCCCTATGCCTACAACTATAGTAATTTCGTCTACTACAACACCAGCGGCGTCGCGCTTGCGAATTGCACAAAGATTGCAGCCGTAGCTGGGCAAGTTTGCGCAGATGTCAATACTGGACTGGCTATCGTGTTACCTGCAATTTTCCCAAACCATATCGAACGCACAACGGCTGCCGTACATCAATGGCCGCGCACTTACTTCAACGGCGTTGGACCCAATTCTGGCCAAGGCTGGTGCTGGGATTGGGCTACCGCAAATTATTGCCAAGGTGTTAGCGGGCCGTTTACCAATGCAGTAGGCACCGGCAGTGAATACGGCAACGCGATAGACGACCGAGGATGTGTTTGGGTGTACGGACACTACACCAAACTGTGGGGCTATGACCCGAGTAACTTGGATGCAAAAACGGGACGCGCCAACCCTTGCAGTGGTGATCCAGGCAAAGCGCAGCTCACCTTCCAACCGCTCCAATATTGCTCCGGCCTCAAGCCTTTCAAATGGACTGCAGTGGAAGTCAAAGGCACAACGCTTGCTAACATGGACAAGCTGATCGTCAAGGTGCTCGATGCCACGACGAATGCCGTGTTGTACACAAAAGATTTGAGAGCAGGCGGTGCGCTTTCCACGCCGATCACTTCGGTGAATGCGCAAACCGAGAGCAAGCCACTCAAAATTGAGTTGGAATACACGCCAAAAGCGGGTACGAATGACAAGCCATTTGTGGAAGTGCGCTACGACGCACCGGCATTAGAGTTTTGCTTCACAAGCACGCACACCTGCGCGCAAGGCAACATCACCAACAAGGTCGAGACGCAAGACCCGATGAACCTCAATTCCATCATCAGCGCTAGCGCCACGGTAACCAAGCCGCAAGATTGCCCATGTATCTCTTGCGGTACGGTCAACACACCTTCTTGCCCTACCTGCGGCCAGCCCGGCCAACCCGTTTGCCCACCCTGCGGCCAGCCCGGTCAGCCACCCTGCGGCACATGCGGCGGCGCTGGTCAACCACCATGCACAAGCTGCGGCGGCGTGGGCCAACCTCCATGCTCAGGCGGCCCCGGCTGCATCGCTGGCACACCAGGCTGCCCAATCATCATCTCTGGTGGCGGCTGCATCCCCGGCACACCCGGTTGCACGGTTCGCCCACCGCCACCTCGTGATCCAGTTTGCTTAACGGGTAACTGCAACACGGACAAACCGCAGCAATCCGTTGCCGAGGAATACAAAGAACCCAAAGTGTCTTGTGTGCGCAAGCCCAAAGAAACCGAAGAAGTTAAAAAGCCTTCGCCACCCAAGCCCAAACCAAAACCAGTGGCGGCAAATCCTGCGCCAAAGCCAGCCGTTGAGGCCGACGCAAAACCAGCAGCGCCCAAGCCAGCACCCAAACCTCGCACCAAGCCTGCGCCAAAGCCAAAAGCGCAAGATGATGACGATTGCTAATCCATTGACTCAAATCATGAATATGACTTCTTCAACAGCAGCGATCATCTGTGTTTTGCTAAGCGCATCAGCCCTGAGTGGCTGTGCTTGCAGCGTCTTTAGTCAGGATGCTTGGACGGTTAGCCCGAAGTGCGCCAAGCAATGGGAGCAGGAGCGCAGTAAGACTGATGAAAAGAATCGCCAAGCACAACCCGCCGTCAAACTATCCCCATGAAACATCGACCGATTCAATCCCTCGGCGTGATCGCGCTGCTCCTTGCTGGAACGCAAAGTGCCGTGCTTTCCCAGACACTCGCTGCGCCGGATTCGATCACGGCACAAGCTTTGGAGGAATCTTTAGATGTGTTTTTGATTCAAGCCGCTTATTGCTTGATGAGTCATCCAGATACTCAGGATGCAATGCTGAAAAAACGCTCGGACGAAGTGTTCAACGCGTTAGGTACACAAGCTGGACAAATATTTCTCGATGCACCAGCGCGGAAAAGACTGATTGACGACGCCGTTTCTGCGGCAAGAAAGGGCGCAACCGGGCGTGACTCATTCATGTTTGTGTCTAAAGAAGCTTGTGCAAACATCAAAATTGCGACACCTGGCGAAAAAGAGGCGGCAGCATTGCGTTCAAATGCAGAGGAGCGCATCTTGTTTGCATCCGTTTTACATGCGCGCTGTCAAGCCATTTTCCCAGGGCAGGCTTTATACATCCGACCTACTGATGACGAAGCCACCAAGATTCGCTTTGGCAATTCAGCTGCAGGGCGCAAGGCGAATACTGATTTTTTGAGCAATCCACCGCGCAACGTTTTAGACAAAGCAAGCGAGCGAGTGAGACAAATCGGATACGCGAGTTGGGAAAGAATTTGCCAGCCTTTGCAAGACGCGGCACCGCGCTATCCCAATCCAAAATCGCCGAGTCGCAGCGTGCCAGTAGGCCAAACGGCATGTTTGCTAGCGACTTATACGCCCTACACCAAAGAAATGCGCGCAGCGGGTAGATATGCGCCATCCAAAATGGCTCATTTGGATTTAAGCCTCGATGCGATAAGCAGGATAGACCGCATCACCGGCCAAATCTGGGGGCTCGATCAGCATGGCAAGGCTGCAGACTTGCTAATCGATGCGAATCACGCATGGACTATCCAAGGCAGCTTGCCATTCGATGGTTCACGTAGTTACAAACAGATCTCCGAAAATGACCGAGGCTCAATTACGCTGCATTTTGGTACAAAGCCACACAACACCACGCCGCTATTTCCGGGCAAGCCGCACCTTCCGGCTGGGCCCGCAGATTTAACCTTTTCGCACTTCGGACACTTCATTGGCAAAGAGTCTCTTGGGAAGCCTTCTTTCATTCAGATGCAAGATTTCTCTTTCAAAATTTGCGGCCCTTCAACGGGCAAAGAAAGTGTTTGGCTTGTTGAGTGATTTGTTCGTTTGCGTTGGTTTCAATCATTGGAGATATGCAAGTTGCAAAAAATACTTTCTTCCATCACCTTGATGTTGTGTGCACTATTGAGTGTTTTGACCCTGACAGGGTGCGCGTGTGGTTTCATGGACATGAACCGCTTCGGTGGCAGCCCAAGCTGTGATAGGCAAATGACGGCTGAGCGAAGCACAGCTGCTGAAAAGCGGTTTGCACAAATAGAGAGCGTGAAACAACGCGCTGATCGTGGTGATGTCAAGGCGCAGATTGAAATAGGCTTTTTTCACATCTATGAACACCATCAGCGCTCTGATCGAGCGCTGGGTCTGAGTTACTACCAAAAAGCAGCATCTCAAGGTGATTTGCCAGCTTTGCGTACGTATCTGCTTGAAGCCCATCAAGACTGCCGCACCAGAGCGCGCAATTTGGGAATGAAAGAAACGGATGGCCCACAGTTTGCGCCGCTCTGCGATGCTGAGTGGGCTGCTGTAGAAAACCTGGGGAAAAAGTCATGCGTGCTCGTTTCACAACAGAACAATCCCGCCAGCCTACAGGTGGCCATGGGCCAGACATTCGAGCTCGCGTCCAAAGGTGAGGATGCGGATTTTTGGTACACAGTAGCACTTACGCACTGCCTTACACCCAGCGAACGCACAGCTTTTGGAGAAAAAGCTTTCTCGGTTCGGCCGCGTGGATTGGCAGCAGGCTCCGATCAACTGCGGGGTGCGATGTGGCTGAGCGTTAGCGGCAGAGAAAAGTTTCCAAACAATCCACTCACCTCGCCCGAGATTGAGGCGAAAGCGAGGGAGCGACTGGCCATGTTGCGCGAGAGAGTAGCTCGCTCAGGTATTCGGCCAGAGCTTTAAACCACCAGCTCAAACACCGCCATGCTCTCCACATGCGCGGTGTGTGGGAACATGTTGACAACGCCTGCTGATGTGCATCGGTAGCCGGCTTGATGCACCAAGAGCCCGGCGTCTCGCGCAAGAGTTGAAGGATTGCAGCTGACATAGACGATGCGCTGCGGTGGCTGCCAATCTCCGATGTTGACTGCTACTTGCGGCGCTTCGCCTTCCACCACTTCCGGCATATTCCCCAAGCGCTGCTGATGAATTTGCGCCAAGGCTTTGACCAATGCGAACGCGCCTTCGCGTGGGGGATCGATCAGCCAGCGGTTGGCGTAGCCGTCGTCTACGAGCATTTGGCCTGTCATTTCAAATAGGTTACGCGCTACGAAATCCGTAGCAGCTTGCGCATTATCCTTGCCGGCTAGAAGCCGTTTTTGCTTAAAATTTTGCTCTGCATTGGCCTTCGCGCGCGCTACCAGCGTGTCACTGCCTTCAATGCCCAACACCTCGCGAGCGAGCGTTGCCAGCGGCAGTGTGAAATTGCCCAAACCGCAAAACCAATCGATCACGCGATCTGTTTTTTGCACGTCTAGCAAACGTAATGCGCGAGCCACGAGCACGCGATTGATATGCGGATTGACTTGCGTGAAATCTGTGGGCTTAAACGGCATGGTGATGCCGAATTCGGGCAGGCCGTAAGCCAGAAGTGGCCCGCCCTCGTCCAGCAACTTCACCGTATCCGGCCCTTTGGATTGCAGCCACCATTGCACGCCATGCGAAACTGCAAATTCGCGCAGCTTCGCAATATCCTCACTGGATAGCGGCTCTAGATGCCGCAGCACCATCGCCGTCACGCTGTCGCCACACGCCAGCTCAATCTGCGGCAGCGTTTCGCGTGCATCCATGCCTTTGATGAGCGCGCGCAGCGGCAGCAGCATATTGCTCACATGCGCAGGCAACACGATGCAGGTTTTCATATCCGCTAAATAGCGGCTCGCCCGCTCATGAAAGCCGATCAGCACTTCATCTTTTTTCTGCACAAATCGCACCGAGAGCCGCGCCCGATAGCGATAGCCCCAATCAGGCCCTTGAATCGGGCGCAGCACGAGCTCGGGCTTGACTTTACCCAAATGCCAGAGCTGATCTTCCAAAGCGCGCTGCTTGATCGCCACCTGCGCACTCGGCTCCAAATGCTGCATCTTGCAGCCGCCACATGCGCCCACATGCAGGCCGAAATGCGGGCAAGCGGGCTTGACGCGCAGGCTGCTTGTTTTGTGAATAGCAACGAGATCCGCGCCTTCCCAACTCCCCTTGCTGCGCTTTGTAAT
Source organism: Comamonadaceae bacterium (assembly GCA_043777675.1). Lineage (GTDB taxonomy): Bacteria > Pseudomonadota > Gammaproteobacteria > Burkholderiales > Burkholderiaceae_C > JANMDU01. The sequence continues at coordinate 119,152 of JAYWHR010000024.1, forward strand.
CGCGCTCACGCGCTCGCCCGGCAAAGCGCCATCAATAAACACCACCTTGCCTTCATCGCTGCGCGCTACGCCCTGCGCTTCAATATCGAGCGAGTCGATCACATACGTTTTTGGATCAGGCTGTGGGCCTTTTACTTTTTCTTTTTTGTTCTTACCGCGTGCCATTATTTCTTCCCAAACATACAAAACTCATTTCTTCCAACGCATAAAAAGGTCATTTCTTTCCCGTAGAGCCATACCCGCCCTCGCCCCGCTCCGTGGGCGGAAACTCATCCACCACATTGAACTGCGCCTGCGCCACCGGCACGATCACGAGCTGCGCAATCCGCTCCAGCGGCTCAATCGTGAACGCATTAGGCGAGCGATTCCAGCAGCTAACCATAAGCTGCCCTTGGTAATCGCTATCGATCAAGCCCACCAAATTGCCCAGCACGATCCCATGCTTATGCCCCATCCCCGAGCGCGGCAAGATCAAAGCCGCGTAATTCGGGTCTTTCAGCCACATGGCAATTCCTATGGGAATGAGCTGCCAAGCATTGGGCTGTAGCGTTAAAGGCTCTTGCAAACAAGCTCTGAGATCCAAGCCAGCGCTGCCGGGGGTGGCGTAGGCGGGGAGATTATTTTTTAGACGATCGTCTAGGATTTTGATATCGACTTTCATGGGGATCTTTAAAGTTCTAAATACTTAATACAGAAATACCGGACGCAGAAGACGCAAAGGTTACGCAAAAAATACGAATGCAAAGGAATACAAAGGAGAGTTTTCTTGGTGTTTCACACCAGTTTTAATCCCTTCTCTCATCCATATTTTGTCTTTTTTCTTCTGTCTTTTTTCTTCTGTCTTTTTTTGCGTCTTCTGCGTAACCTTTGCGTCTTCTGCGTCCGGTATTTGGTATTGGTCTTTCACTTTAACCGAGCAGCAATTTCAGCCACCAACATCCGAGCCAATTGCAGCTTAGGCGCACGCTCAATCGCTTGCACACCATCAGCATCCACCAAGAGCAAAGCATTGTCGTCTTGCCCAAAGGTGCTCGGCCCGATATTGCCCACCAGCAGCGGCACGCCTTTGCGGATGCGCTTGGCGCGGGCATTGGCTTCTAGATCTTCGCTCTCCGCCGCGAAGCCCACGCAATACAGCTCACCTTTTTTCGCACGCTCTGATTTTGCAACAGTTGCCAAGATATCCGGGTTCTCCACAAACTGTAATTGCGGTGTGTTGCCCGAGCCGTCTTTCTTGATTTTTTGATCCGCCGCACTCGCAGGCCGCCAATCGGCTACAGCCGCGCACGCTATAAAAATATGAGCAGTCTGCGCAGCATTCTCGCCGGCTATCAGCATATTTTGTGCAGATTTCACATCGATACGCGTCACTGCGCGCGGTGTAGGCACATGCACCGGCCCCGAAATGAGCGTGACTTGTGCCCCTGCTTCACGCGCCGCTCGCGCAATCGCAAAGCCCATCTTCCCGCTTGATAAATTCGTGATCCCACGCACTGGATCAATCGCCTCGTAAGTCGGCCCCGCCGTCACCACCACATGCTTGCCCGCCAGTAATTTCGGTTGAAAAAACGCAATCACTTCTTCCAGCAATTGCGCCGCTTCCAGCATCCGCCCATCACCTGTCTCACCACAGGCCTGAAAGCCCGAGCCTACGCCGAGCAGATGTGCGCCGTCAGAGCTAAGCTGCTGCAAATTACGCTGCGTGGCCGGATGGCTCCACATTTCGCGGTTCATCGCGGGGGCGATCAAAAGCGGCACAGGTTTTGCGCCACCTTGCACTGAATCCTCGCGTGGCCTTGCGAGGCACATAAGAGAAAGCAAATCATCCGCTCTCCCATGCAAGAGCTTGGCCATAAAATCTGCGCTCGCAGGCGCAATCAAAATGCAATCCGCCTCGCGCGACAAATTAATGTGCGGCATATTATTTTCTTCCCGCACATCCCATTGGCTCGTGTACACCGTGCGCGTCGAGAGCGCCTGCATCGTCACCGGCGTGATGAACTGCTCAGCCCCTTCAGTCATGACGACTTGCACCGTCGCCCCTTCTTTGATCAGCGCCCGGCAAAGCTCCGCTGCTTTGTAGCAAGCAATGCCGCCAGATAGGCCTAAGACGATGTGTTTACCGATCAGAGATTGCATAGGACATCCTCAAGTCAGCAAGGTCATGCCAGCATGCTTGGCGGCAGCCTTGTCAAAGGTATAAACGGTCTGACAACCAGCTGATTCAAGCAGCTTCGCAATTAAGCAGTCTGAAAAATCTGCCTTCGTTGTCTTTGACAGGGCAAGGGCTTGTCGAACCACATGGGCTGCTTCGATTTTCAATTGATCTGCGCTCAGTAGCGAGTCAGTGATGACCAGCCTTGATTCGCGATCAACCTTGTAAAAGCGCTCCAGCACCCATTGCAACTCAACCAAGACGATCAAAGAGACAAAGCCAGGATTTTTGGCATGAAGCGTTGAAAACAAGCGTGAAACCGCCGCCGTTTGAACAGCATCGTCTTGCATGAAAAACCGAACCAACAGGTTCGTATCCAACCCAATCATTTCGCCACGCCACGCCGGGGTGTTTTTCCTTGTGTATTGATGCGCGCCATGTCAAACGCCACTTGCATGCCCACGGCTTCATTCATCTCTTCAATCGTCACGGGGCGATTGAGTGCAAAACGCGACAAACAGCCCTTCAAATCCATCAAATTCACTTTTGCCGCTTTGATTTTGAACTCATCAGGTGCAATTTGTACAAAATCTACGCGATCACCCGCACCAAGATGCATGGCGGCACGTACGCTCGATGGAATCGTAATTTGGCCTTTGCTGGTCACAGTCGCTGCGGTCATGAATCTCTCCTTGCAATACGCCTTACTTCAAAGTAAGGAAATGAGATTTTAGCAAGGATTGAATCAGGCCGCCACAGGTGCGCGCCATACCGTTTTGCCGCCGCTACTCTTGTCAATCTGCTTAAGCACACCTTCATGCGCAGCGAGCTCGGCCTCGCTAGGTTGCAGGATAATGAGTTCTAGTTTGGAGAAATCGACTTTGACTGCGCCTGCGCCGCTGTTCCCGCTTGCGCTGTGCGAGTCAATCAGCAACGCGTCTTGGCCGCGCGTGAGGTTGATGTACACCTCGGAGAGCAGCTGCGCGTCAAGCAACGCGCCGTGCAAGGTGCGGTTGGAATTGTCCACGCCCATGCGCTCACACAGAGCATCTAGGCCATTGCGTTTGCCGGGATACAGCTCTTTGGCCATAGCCAGCGAATCGGTGATTTTGCTCACATGTGTGCTGAATTTGGGCAAGCCAACGCGCTGCAACTCGGCATCAAGAAAGCCTACGTCAAACGGTGCGTTATGGATGATGATTTCTGCGCCTTGCACAAACCTCAAGAATTCTTGCGCGATTTTTTCAAACTTTGGTTTGTCGGCGAGGAATTCGGTGGTCAGGCCGTGCACACGTAGCGCATCATCATGGCTGTCGCGCTCAGGGTTGATGTAGCAATGAAAATCGTTGGCAGTGAGCTTGCGGCTGATCATTTCGACGCAAGCCAGATTGAGAATGCGATCGCCCATCGCGGGGGAGAGGCCGGTGGTTTCGGTGTCTAGAAATATTTGGCGCATGGGTGGTATGTTAGCTTCAAAAATTCAATGCTGAAGGCGAATACAAATTCAAATACCGGACGCAGAAGACGCAAAGGTTACGCAGAGGACGCAGAAGAAATACTAGGAAGAGAGTTCAAAAGTTCAAAAAAATACTGTGCACTAAATACCGCCTTGGCATTTGATTTCTCTCTTTTTCTTTTTTGCGTCTTTTGCGTAACCTTTGCGTCTTCTGCGTCCGGTATTTGGTATTGGGCTTCCGGTATTCAACCTACCCAAACCGAAATCAGTGATTCTCTTTAGCGTGGTTGATCGTGTAGCGCGGAATCTCAACGACCAAATCCTTCTGCGCAACAAACGCTTGGCAACTCAAACGCGAATTCGGCTGAAGCCCCCATGCGCGGTCTAGCAGATCTTCTTCGTTTTCATCGAGCTCATTGAGCGTGTTGAAGCCTTCGCGCACGATGATGTGGCAAGTGGTGCAGGCGCAACTCATGTCGCAGGCGTGTTCGATGTTGATGCCGTGCTCTAGCAAGGCTTCGCAAATGCTGTCGCCCACATTGGCCTTGATTTCCGCGCCTTGCGGGCAGATTTCAACATGGGGGAGGATTTTGATGATGGGCATGATGTTCTCTGTACCATTTAAAGGGTGTCCACGGTTTTGCCTGTGAGCGCGCGCTGGATGCCCGCATTCATGCGCTCGGCGGCAAAGGCTTCTGTCCCGTCAGCGAGGGCTTTGGTTGCCGCTTCTACCTTTGCTGCGTCTTCAAAAGATTTGCCGGCTACTACGGCTTCAATCAATACGCTAATTTTTGAACGCTCATCACTTGAGAGTAAATTGCCATCGCTTGCCAGCGCCGAGCGCGTAGCAAGAACCATGCGGTCTGCTTCTAGCCTCGCTTCCGCCAAGGCGCGTGCAGCCATATCTTCTTGGGCAGTGCCAAAGCTGTCTTGCAGCATGCGAGCGATGTCGTCGTCACTTAGGCCATAGCTGGGTTTGACGTCAATGCTGGTCTCCACCCCGCTGATTTGCTCTTTGGCATCGACTTTGAGCAAGCCATCTGCATCCACGGTGAAGGTCACGCGAATGCGCGCCGCACCCGCCACCATGGGCGGGATGCCGCGCAGCGTGAAGCGAGCCAGACTCCGGCAATCTTTCACCAAATCACGCTCGCCTTGGATCACATGCAGGCTCAGCGCAGTTTGGCCGTCTTGGTAGGTGGTGAAATCTTGCGCCATTGCAGTGGGGATCGTCGTGTTGCGCGGGATAATACGCTCTGACAGGCCTCCCATCGTCTCGATGCCAAGTGACAGAGGAATCACATCAAGCAACAGCAAATCACCGAGTGGGTTGTTGCCAGCAAGTTGATTGGCCGAGATCGCCGCACCGAGCGCGACGACTTCATCGGGGTTTAGATTATTGAGCGGCGGCTTACCAAAGAACTCTTCGACGGCGCGTTGCACCTGCGGCATGCGAGTGGAGCCGCCCACCATCACCACGCCTTGTATGTCTTCTTTTGCAAGCTTGGCATCGCGGAGCGCTTTGCGTACGGCTTGCATCGTCTTAGCTGTTAGGTGCGCTGTAACTTGCTCGAAATCTGTTTTTCTTATGTCAAATTTTGACTCTTTTAGCTCACTATCCGGCGTACTATATGCGCCGAACGCTACTGAATCAGTAGCAGACAGCTGCTCTTTGACTTGACGCGCATGGTGCCTGATCTGCGTTTTTTCCGCCGGTGTATCTGCCGTTTTGCCAAGATGCGCAAGAATGAATTCAGCCAAGGCCGCATCGTAATCATCGCCACCGAGCGCGGAGTCGCCGCCCGTGGAGAGCACTTCAAACACACCTTGACTGAGGCGAAGAATCGAAATATCAAACGTGCCGCCCCCAAGGTCGTACACGGCATACAAGCCCTCAGCGCCAGTCTCGAGACCATAAGCCAGAGCGGCAGCGGTAGGCTCATTGATCAAACGCAGCACATTCAGGCCAGCTAGCTCAGCTGCATCTTTGGTCGCTTGGCGCTGCGCATCATCAAAGTAGGCTGGCACGGTAATCACCGCCCCATAAATCTCTTCATCAAACGTGTCTTCGGCGAGGAAACGCAGCGTGGCGAGAATCTCTGCACTCACCTCGACCGGCGATTTTGGGCCATGCAGCGTCTCAATCTTTACCATGCCGGGCTCAGCGATCAGTTTGTAGGGCAACTTTTCGTGGTCGACGATATCGTTCAAGCCTCGCCCCATGAGGCGCTTGACAGATGCTATGGTATTAGTAGCATTCTGCGCAGTATTCTCGCCGGCTAGGTACCCTATTTGCCGCTTGTTTTCAGGCAAATAGCGCACCACGCTCGGCAAAATAACCCTACCCTCAGCGTCTGGCAAACACTCTGCCACGCCATTACGCACGGCAGCCACCAGAGAATGCGTGGTGCCCAAGTCAATGCCAATCGCAATGCGACGCGTGTGCGGATCGGGGCTAGTGCCGGGTTCGGAGATTTGCAGGAGAGCCATGGTTTAGTTTTGAATGGTGTCGTATCGCCGCTCGATATCGCGCTGAAATTTTTCGATGAACATCAGGGCGCGAACGGCTTGCGCAGCGGCGGGATAGTCTTTGGATTGATCAATCAACCGCTCTGCTTTTAATAGCTGCTCGCTCAATATCCGCGCCGCCTGTTGACTTATTTCGTCTAAATTTCCTTCAGAAGAAGCATCATCGAGCGCCTCGCGCAGTTCCATTTGCTGCATTAGGAATTCTGCTGGCATGGCGGTATTGTTTTCAGCATTGATCGGCGCGCCGTTCAATTCGCAAAGATACGCTGCACGCTGAATAGGCTCTTTCAGCCTTTGATACGCCTCGTTAATCCGCACGCTCCATTGCATCGCAATCCGCTGAGCAGTTGCGCCCTGGGCAGCGAATTTATCGGGATGCGCCTGGGCCTGTAGCGCTTTCCATTGCGTATCTAGCGCGACTCGGTCTTGGGCGAACTGCTGGGGAACGCCGAACAGTTCGAAATCTGTGGATTGCAGGTTCATTGCGAGCTTGTTTGATTTTTATGATTAGCTCGTTAGCATAGAACGTCAAAAATTGAGGTCAGAGCACAATTTCGTCTAGGCTTGAATTCACACCGGATAGACTGTCGTGTTGAATTGTGATCTGACCCCAATTTTCGACGTGCGGCGCTCTGATCACTTAAACGCGGAAGCTTTCTCCGCAGCCGCACTTGTCGCGCTCGTTTGGATTGTTGAACCGGAAGCCTTCGTTCAGGCCTTCGCGCACGAAATCGAGCGTGGTGCCGTCGAGGTAAGCCAAGCTTTTCGGATCGACCATGAGCTTGATGCCTTCAGTCACAAAAAGTGCGTCTTCGGAAGCGACTTCATCGACGTATTCGAGCTTGTAGGCCAGGCCTGAGCAGCCGGTGGTCTTCACGCCTAGGCGCACGCCCACGCCTTTGCCTCGTTTGGCGAGGTATTTTGTGACGTGCTTTGCAGCGGCGGGAGTGAGGTTGACAGACATATTAGCTACTTGGAGATGCGGAACACTTCTACTGGCTCGGTGCAATGAGAGGGCGGGCGCTGGTTTAAGCAGCAACCGCAGCAGCAGCGTGCTTTAGCTTGTAATCCGAAATCGCGGCTTTGATTGCGTCTTCTGCAAGGATAGAGCAGTGAATCTTTACAGGAGGCAACTCTAACTCTTCTGCGATGATGCTGTTCTTCAGTGCGCCAGCTTCATCGAGCGTTTTGCCTTTGACCCACTCGGTGACGAGGGAGCTCGATGCAATCGCTGAGCCGCAGCCGTAGGTTTTGAAGCGTGCATCTTCAATGATGCCCGTCTCAGGATTGACCTTGATCTGCAGCTTCATCACATCGCCGCATGCCGGCGCGCCGACCATGCCTGTGCCGATCGAATCATCGCCCTTGTCGAAAGTGCCGACGTTGCGGGGGTTTTCGTAGTGGTCAACTACTTTGTCTGAATAAGCCATGGTAAATACCTCAATCTTTCAGTGTGCTGTCCATTGGATCGTGCTGATGTCGATCCCTTCTTTGTACATATCCCACAGCGGGCTCAAGTCGCGAAGTTTAGCGACGTTGTGCTTGATGGTGTCTATAGCATAGTCAATTTCTTCTTCGGTTGTCCAGCGGCCAATCGTCATGCGCAGGCTGCTGTGGGCGAGTTCGTCGCTGCGGCCAAGGGCGCGCAGCACATAGCTCGGCTCAAGGGAAGCAGATGTGCAAGCCGAGCCAGAAGACACAGCCAAGCCTTTGATGCCCATGATCAGGCTCTCGCCTTCGACGTAGTTGAAACTCATGTTGATGTTGTGCGGCACACGCTGCGTCTCATGGCCGTTGATGAAAACTTGCTCAATCCCCTTCAATCCATTCATCAGACGCTGCTGCAACGTCGTGATGCGCTTGTTTTCTTCATGCATCTCTTCTTTGGCGATACGGTAAGCCTCGCCCATGCCAACGCATTGGTGCGTAGGCAAGGTGCCAGAGCGCATACCCCGCTCATGGCCTCCGCCGTGCATTTGCGCCTCAATCCGGATGCGCGGCTTGCGGCGCACATACAAAGCGCCAATGCCTTTGGGGCCATAGGTTTTGTGCGATGTGAGGCTCATCAAATCGACCGGCAGCGTAGCCAAATCTACATCTACGCGGCCAGTGGCTTGCGCCGCGTCCACATGGAAGATGACGCCTTTCTCACGGCAGATTTTGCCAATCGCAGCGATGTCTTGAATCACGCCAATCTCATTGTTGACAAACATGACGCTTGCCAAAATCGTATCGGGCCGAATCGCGGCTTTGAACGCTTCGAGATCGAGCAAACCATCGGATTGCACGTCCATATAGGTAACCTCAAAACCTTGGCGCTCTAGCTCACGCATGGTGTCGAGTACAGCTTTGTGCTCGGTCTTTACGGTGATCAAGTGCTTGCCTTTGGTCTTGTAGAAGGCCGCTGCGCCTTTGATGGCAAGGTTGTTCGACTCCGTTGCGCCAGAAGTCCAGACGATCTCGCGCGGGTCTGCGCCTATCAAAGCTGCAATGTGCTCGCGCGCTTTCTCGACAGCAGCCTCCGCCTCCCAGCCCCAAGCGTGGCTGCGGGAAGCTGGGTTGCCGAAATGCTCACGCAACCAAGGGATGATCGCATCCACCACCCGTGGGTCACACGGATTGGTGGCGGAGTAATCCAAATAAATGGGGAAATGAGGCGTGGTGTCCATGGAAATCTGCTTGGTTTATTTGGCGAAGGCCGCGCCGCCGAGCGCGAACACAGAATTAGGCGCATTGATGCGGATCGGCTTGACAACTTGCATGGGTGCAATGGCTTTTTTGAGCATAGGCTTGGCTTCGATGTAGACGCCTTTGGCCATTTGCTCATCCACCATATCTTGCAAACTCACGGAGCCCAAGAACTCGCTCATTCGGGTGTTCAGCTTACTCCACAGATCGTGCGTCATGCAGCGGCCTGCGTCGCCGCCGGAGCAATTTTCTTTGCCGCCGCAGCTAGTCGCATCCATCCCTTCATCGACTGAAGTGATGATTTCAGCAATGCAAATGCCTTTGGCATCTTTGCCAAGCGTGTAACCACCGCCTGGCCCTCGGGTCGATTCCACTAAGCCATTACGCCGCAGCTTGCCGAAAAGCTGCTCCAAATAAGAAAGCGAGATTTGCTGACGCTGGCTAATAGCTGCCAACGTTACAGGGCCAGCGTTTTGACGCAAAGCCAGATCAATCATTGCAGTGACCGCAAAGCGGCCTTTTGTAGTAAGACGCATGTTTTGCTCCTTTGGTAGCTTACACGTTCGTTAGCCTCAAACACAATAGTTCAAAGCTTTTACCTAATTACCTTCCCCAGCCCTCAGAGCTAGTGAAAGATAGCGATACGCAAGTTTGAATGCTATTCCTGAGTGATTAACTCAAGTATAGCCTAATCCCTACTAATTCGCTCAAGTTTGATCTTACATCGGTTTGAGACCGAAATCCATATATTTGAACAAATAAGTCAATAAAAATCTAAACAGGCCTATAAATCGCATAAAACGTATTTTTTAATACTGGTTAGTAATTTTTTCAAGTTATATCCTCGGTGCAACACATGCTGCGGGTTCCGCTCGTCGGGCGGGTTACCGGATGAGTTACCGGGTGGATCGTTGTGCGTTGTGCGTTGTCCATTCGATGCGCCCGATTAAAATCATACGATGAAGAAAATAGCCGCCCTGCTCCAAGCTGCAACCCTGCAAGGCTTACCCCGCATCGATGCGCAAATGCTCATGCTGTATGCTTGCGGGCGAGAGGCTCACGACAGAGCTTGGCTTATCGCGCATGATGATCTCGGCATCCATGAAAGCGAACTCGCGATGTGGCAAAGCGCCGTGATGCGCCGGTTTGCAGGCGAGCCTGCGGCCTACATCTTGGGTTACAAAGCGTTCTATGGCCTGAAACTGGCGGTCAACCCCGCCGTGCTTGACCCGCGAGACGATACCGAGACGCTGGTAGATTGGGCGCTCGACTTGATCCCGCTTGATCAGGCCTTCAAAGTGCTCGACCTAGGCACCGGCAGCGGCGCAGTTGCCTTGGCGATCGCCTCTCATCGGCCTCTGGTGCAGATCACCGCAACGGACGCATCTGATGGGGCATTAGCGGTGGCTCACAGCAACGCAGCCGCGCATCAATGCGGCATTCGCCTCGTGCAAGCCGATGCGCGAGATACAAATTGGTTTTCTAGTTTGTCAAACGAGGCATTTGACCTCATCGTCTCCAACCCGCCTTACATCGCAGAGGGTGATTCGCATTTAGCAGCGTTGGCGCATGAGCCAGCGATGGCGTTGACAAGCGGCAAAGATGGCTTAGACGCGATCCGCAGCATCATCGCAAATGCATCTGAACATCTGCGCCCCGGAGGCCATCTGCTGCTTGAGCATGGCCACGATCAGGCGGAGCGCGTTCGCCATTTGTTTGCTTTGCAAAGCTTTAACGAAGCTATGACACGCCCAGATTTAGGTGGTGTAGACCGTTGCACAGGAGCTCGCTTTCTGGGCTGATTCTGCGCTCAGTTCATTGGTGCGCTCGTGAGCTGTGCCCGCCGACTTTAAAGCGCTACAAAATCAATAGCACACAGCGCAATAAATACGCCGGCAGCATGCCCAAAAAGCGTCAAAACTGCATCAATGATGATGCCCATGCTCCCCGTGCACATGGCCATGGGCGATTTCTTCCTCGCTGGCTGCCTTTACGCTCACCACGGAGATATCGAAGCGCAGCGTTTTGCCAGCATGCGGATGGTTGCCATCGAGCATCACCACCGGGCCTTTGATCTTCATCACGCTGAACACCGCCTCGCGGCCATCGGCCGTACGGCCTTGCAGTTGTCCACCTACTTTTACGCCCGGCGGGAATTCGCTTTTCGGAATTTCTTTGATGAGTTCTGGATCCAGCTCACCGAAGGCTTCCCCCGGTGTGAGCGTGAGGCTGGTTTTGTAGCCCGCCTCTTGGCCTTCCAAGGCGGCTTCGATGGCTTCAAAAGTGTTGCCATAGCCGCCATGCAGATAGGCGGTAGGCGCTTTGCTCTGCTCAAGCAAGCGGCCTGAGGGCTCAGAAACGCTATAGCGAATGGTCACGGCGGTGTTTTTTTCGATTTTCATGATGCGATGATTAAGGAATGCGATAGCAGCTAATTATCCCCGCTGCGCAGCCACGCCTGCTATTTTGGGATAATGAGTTCACAACAATTGTTTTCGTAGTTAGAAAGAATCCTCATGAGCGACACCCAAACCCGAATTGACGGCCTCGTCAAAGGCAACGACATTGTGCTTTTCATGAAGGGCAGCGCGAGCTTCCCCATGTGCGGCTTCTCCGGCCGCGCCATCCAAATCTTAAAAGCCGTGGGTGTTGACACCAAAGGCATCACCACAGTCAATGTGCTCGACGATGCTGAAATCCGCGCCGGTATCAAGGACTACAGTAACTGGCCAACCATCCCCCAGCTCTACGTCAAAGGCGAATTCGTCGGCGGCTCCGACATCATGATGGAAATGTATGAAAACGGGGAATTGCAGCAGGTGATCAACGGCTAAATAGCTCAGTTCGCAAATCATTAACAAACCTGTAATTTGAAGAAGTTATCTTCCAATTACAGGTTTTTTGCTTGTCAGCGCTTTCTCTCAAAAGGTAGCGCTTTTCCAGACTGCATAGATACCAATGCTTTGAGCATGCCCTTGACTTCGGCTAAATCGCGCTGTTGATCGAGCATGATTTTTTGCATCTGATCGATCACCTTGTCTTGCGAGATCAAACGCTCTTTAACGCTGTTGATGCCAGTCAAACGATCCAATACATCGGTCACCAGGCTCATGCTAGCTCCCTGGCGCTCGCGACCTTAATTTTTTCTATTTCCGCAAAAAAAATATTGGCGCGCTTTTGCCCCGCATCCAGCAGCTTGACCATTTCCTTGAGATCTTTCTCAGCCTTCTTGGTCGCCACATCCAGCAGCTTCAGATCATCAATCGTCACGCCCGCCACATAAGCATCAATCGCGTCGCGAATAGCCTCTGATGGCTTGCGCCCAATCTCCTTGGCGCGGGCTGCCAGAGATTTTTTCTGCTCCGGCTCTAGATAAACTTGGGTGAGTGCGAGTGCCATGTTGCCGCTCCTTGTATTCAATACACAATATATATTAAATCACATTCCTCCGATACTTGCAGGAATCGTCCTGAGAACTCATCGACGAACTGGCTGTATCGCCTTTCAGGGCTCACGGAAAATAAAGTGGCAAATGCACAAACTACTTTCTTCCAGACCAAAAAGCAGCGAAATACCATATTAGAAGTACCGCTTGCAAACCGATCAACCAGAAACTCTGGATTCTCTGTAGGTACGCATTGGCGACTGAAAATTTGATGGCAATTCGAGCATCTGGGACATATTTACTGGTCAATTGAATCGAACAATGAGGACAGCAATAGTGTTTTTAAGTCGGAGCAGCAGCCATGATTTGGCCTTTCCATTCCCAATTCTTCTGTGCCGCATACACCGCATTCGGATAAGGCGGCTTGCCTCTTGACCCGTTGTAGCGGCCCAGCGCCATAAAGGTGTCGCCTCGCTCGCGCTCCAAGTAATGGCGCAGGATGACGCAGCCGAAGCGGATGTTGGTTTGCATGTGGAATAGCTTGCCGGCATCGCCATCGCCGATCACGCGCGCCCAGAAGGGCATGATTTGCATGTAGCCGCGCGCGCCAACCACGCTGATGGCGTGTTTGCGGAAATTGCTTTCCACTTGGATCAGGCCCATCACTAATGAGATATCGAGCCCTGCTCTTTTGGATTCGTACCAGACGGTCTGCAAAAATTCTTTGCGGGTTTCGAAATCAGTTTTTTTCTTGCGCAGGCGCGTGCTCATCTCGCCGAGCCAGCGCAGGTATTGCAAGCGGGTTTCTGTGTTGTTGAATTCTGGGATGGGCGGGGCAGAGCTCGATACGGCGGCGCTGAGGGCTCCGCGCACGGAGTCGGCGAGAGGCTCTTCGAGTTGGCGGCCGGCTTGGGCTGCTTGAGGCAGGAAGCTAGACGCTATTAAAAGAGTAGCGCCTCGCGCAATAGATATGCCGGCTAAGCGGCGATTTGGCTTGAAATCTTGAAGATTTTTCGCTTCGGGAAGGGAGAAAGTCGGGCCAGAGCCTTGCGCCTCGGAGAGACACGAAAATGGGTTCAGAGCAAAATTTCGGCTGTGCTCTGTCACGCTCCGGGATGGCTGCCGTCCTGAATTTTGATCTGACCCCATTTTCGCTTTCACTTTTCCGCTGTTGGCGCTCAAACGCTCAACTTCGACATGACGTGGCTCACTGCATCTGCAACGGCAACTCGGCTAGCGGCTTCATCGCGGCGGTGTTGGTATTCGATCTGGCCGTCTTTCAGGCTCTTGTCGCCCACCGTGATGCGATGCGGCACGCCGATGAGTTCCCAGTCGGCGAACATGGCGCCGGGGCGCTCGCCTCGGTCATCCAAGATCACGTCAACGCCTTTGGCTAGAAGCTCGGCGTAGATCGCGTCTGATGCTTCTTTGACGTTCGGAAAGCGGTCTGCACCCACGGGGCAAATCACCACGGTGAAGGGGGCGAGCGCGTCGGGCCAGATGATGCCTTTGTCGTCATGATTTTGCTCGATGGCAGCGGCCGGCAGGCGCGTGATACCGATGCCATAGCAGCCCATCTCAAAGGGCTTGGGTTTGCCATCAATGTCCAGAAATGTGGCCTTCATGGCCTGGCTGTATTTCGTTCCAAGGTAGAAGACGTGGCCGATTTCGATGCCGCGCTCGATGGCAAGCGCGCCTTGACCGTCGGGCGATGGATCGCCTTCGAGCACGTTGCGGATGTCCGCCACTTGATCTGGCTCGGGCAAATCTCTTGCCCAGTTCACGCCGGTGATATGGAAGTCAACTTCGTTCGCCCCGCAAATCCAATCAGCCATCGCGGCCACTTCACGGTCTGCAACGATCTTCACGGGTTTTTTCAGATTTAAAGGCCCGAGGTAGCCGGGTTTGCAGCCGAAATGTTCGACGATCTCGGCTTCTGTAGCGAAGCGGAAGGCGCTTAAACCAGTCACTTTGTTGGCCTTGGTCTCATTTAAAGAATGATCGCCGCGCACGAGCAACAGCCAGACTTGCACCTTGACGACTTCACCTTTTTCATTGAGCTCTTCGGTGGCAAGCACGAGAGATTTGACGGTTGTACTCAACGGCACGCTGAGTAAATCTGCCACGGCTTGACAGGTACTTGAAGCCGGTGTGGGCGTTTTGGTCATCAACTTGGAAGCCGTAGGGCGCAAGCCGGGAGCCAAGCTTTCGGCTTTTTCAATATTCGCTGCGTAGTCGGAATGAGGGCAATAAATAATCGCGTCCTCCCCAGTGGCGGCAATCACTTGGAATTCTTCGCTCAAATCGCCACCAATCGCACCGCTATCTGCCGCCACTGCACGATAGCGCAAACCAAAGCGATCAAAAATCTTGCGGTAGGCATTCGCCATGATTTGATAACTGGCTTTGGCGCTGGCTTCATCGCGGTCAAATGAATATGCGTCTTTCATCGTGAACTCGCGCCCACGCATCAAACCAAAGCGCGGGCGGCGCTCGTCGCGGAATTTAGTTTGGATTTGGTAGAGGTTTTTTGGCAGTTGTTTGTAGCTACGCAAATCTTGCCGCGCAATGTCTGTGATCACCTCTTCGCTGGTGGGTTGCACGATGAAATCGCGGTCGTGACGATCTTTCAAGCGCAACAACTCGGGCCCCATTTTTTCAAAGCGGCCTGATTCATTCCATAGCTCTGCGGGCTGAATCACGGGCATGCTGCATTCCACCGCGCCAGCGCGATTCATCTCCTCGCGCACAATGGCCTCAACTTTGCGGATCACGCGCAAGCCCATGGGCATATATGTGTAGATACCAGCGCCAAGCTTTTTGATCATGCCAGCACGGGTCATGAGTCGGTGGCTGGCGATCTCGGCGTCTGCAGGGGCTTCCTTGAGGGTGGAGATGAGGAACTGACTGGCTTTCATGGGCTATACAACTAACTAAAAAAATAAAGTGAAATTGAAACAAGTGCAAGAGAGTCTTGCAAATCAAGGCGAGCCGTGCATAATGGTTTCAGTTTAAAAATTGGAGTTGATTATGCTTGACCGGGACGGCTTTCGCCCCAATGTCGGCATCATCTTGCTCAACCAGAAAAACCAGGTGTTTTGGGGGAAAAGAATTCGTACCCATTCCTGGCAGTTTCCGCAAGGCGGCATCGACCGGGGTGAAAACCCGGAGCAAGCGATGTTTCGCGAGTTGCACGAAGAGGTAGGCTTGAAGCCAGACCACGTGCAGATTGTCGCGCGGACGCGAGACTGGTTGCGCTATGAGGTGCCTGACCGCTTTATCAAACGGGAAGCGCGTGGCCATTACCGTGGCCAAAAGCAAATTTGGTATTTGCTGCAACTGGTCGGCCACGATTGGGATCTGAATCTGCGCGCCACAGATCACCCTGAGTTTGATGCATGGCGGTGGAATGATTATTGGGTGCCGCTAGATTTGGTGGTCGAGTTCAAGCGCGGCGTTTACAAAATGGCTTTGAATGAGCTGTCTCGTTATTTGCCTGTGGGTGACCATCGCTGGCAGCGGGATTTCTCTCGAGATGCAGATCGGGAGGTGCGTAACAGCCAGCCAGCCGATCTGATTTTTGAGCATCCTGGGCAGCGCCGTCGGCCGTTTGGAAATTTCGGCTTACACAGCAGCGGCATGATTGCAGGGCTTCAGCGTAGCCACCGCACAGCCGATATGGAGCTGCCTCCAGGAGCGAGCTTCGATCCGCATCCGGCAGAGAAATATGAGCAAGACCCAGCACAGGCGTTTATGGCTCATCATCCACATGACGAGATACAAGATCATCCTGATGATTTAGGCAAGCATCACTATGAATAAGCGATTTTTAGCGTTGGCTCTTTCTTGTTTTGCTTCTGGTTTATCGATTGCGCAGTTCGTTGCCGACGATCCTGATTGGAAAGAAACTGAAGTTCCGCCGGCACCAGCATTTGAGCTCAAACGCCTTGTACCCGTAGAAATGTCGGTGCAATCACAGCTCAAATGGGGTGTGGATCCACAGACGGTGAGCATCACGAACGATGGCATCGTGCGCTACGTGGTGGTGGCGCAATCCAGCAGTGGCGTGGTCAATGCAATGTATGAAGGCATTCGCTGTAATAAAGCCGAGTTTCGCCGCTATGCAAGACATCAGCCCGGAAGTGGCTGGGTGAAATCTGCAGATTCAGATTGGACACCGTTGCGTAATACAGGCGCATCACGCCATCCTGAGACCTTGGCCAGAGGCGGCATGTGCGATGGAGCAGCACCGCCCTCAACAGCTGCCGAGGCCATACGGCGCTTAAATGCTGGCGTAACTGCTCGTCCTTGAGAGCTAAATGCTCTTGAGTACTAGATTATCTTTATGCACCATCTCGGCTTCGGCCGTATAGCCCAGCAGCCCTTCAAAATCGCTTGAGGATTTGCGGCAAATTAAGCGCGCCTCAGCAGCAGCGTAGTTTGCCAAGCCACGGGCAATCTCTGCACCACTAGTATCCACAATCGCTATCACATCACCACGTGAAAAATCGCCCTGAACTGCCGTCATACCGACCGGCAGCAAGCTGACTTTTCCGCCTTGTAATCGTTTGGCTGCGCCCTCATCGACAGTCACGCTTCCCGCCAGCTGCAAATGATCAGCCATCCATTGCTTGCGGGCTTGTTGCTTGGCTGTTTGAGCCACGAGCAGTGTGCCAATCGCCTCGCCTTGAATCAAGCGAAGCAAGGCATTCGGCTCACGCCCCCAAGCAATCACCGTGCTCGCGCCCGAGCCGGCCGCGCGCTTAGCAGCCAGAATTTTGGTGATCATTCCGCCTTTGCCAATGCTGCTTCCGGCACCACCGGCCATCTTTTCAAGGCTTAAATCACCAGCTTGTGCGGTGTGTACAAACTGAGCTGACGGATCTTTACGCGGATCGGCAGTGTATAAGCCTTTTTGATCGGTGAGAATCACATAAAGATCAGCGTCAATCAAATTCGCGACCAGCGCACCGAGTGTGTCGTTATCGCCAAACTTAATCTCTTCGTTGACCACCGTGTCGTTTTCATTGATCACGGGAATTACTTTGTGCGAGAGCAAAGTCAAAAGCGTGGTGCGAGCATTCAAATAACGCTCGCGGTGCGCCAAATCCTCATGTGTCAGCAGCACTTGAGCGCTGGTGAGCCCCTGCTGGCGTAGCTTGGTTTCATACATTTGCACCAATCCCATCTGGCCGACCGCCGCCGCCGCTTGGAGTTGCGACACATCTTTAGGCCGGGTCGTCCAGCCCAGCCGCTTCATGCCTTCCGCAATCGCACCGCTAGACACCATCACAACTTCGCGTCCATCTTTGACCAAAGCCGCGAGTTGCTCGCACCATTGCGCAATCGCTTCTTCGTGCAGACCACGGCCTTCATTCGTCACCAAACTTGAACCCACTTTCACCACGATGCGCTTGGCTTTGCGGAGCGTGTGTTGAGCATCAGTGGCAGTGGTTTTTTCGAGCATTTTTAAGGGTTTTTGGACATGTAGCCGGCATAGAATATGCGCAGAGTGCTATTAAATTAATAGCTTTCTTGATGTGTTCAAGCTGGCAACTCGCCGTCCGATAAACGTGGATCAAAGCGCGGATCAATATCTACCGGCGCCTTGCTCGCATCGTGCACTTTGCGCACATGCGAGTAAATATCTTTGCAAAGCACATCTAATCCTTGGCGCGCCAATGCAGAGATTTCATAAACTGGCAGCGCGTCTTTAGCCTTAATTTTCAAAGCAGTGCGATAGCGCTTCACAAAATCTTTCACGCAAGCTTCTCGCTCTTCGCTCGGCACCATATCTAACTTGTTCAAAACCAACCAACGCGGCTTGGTATAAAGCTCGTCATCGTATTTTTTCAACTCGCTCACAATCGCTTTGGCCTGCGCTACTGGATCAACCGCATCATCGAACGGCGCCATATCAATCACATGAAGCAAAAGGCGCGTGCGCTGCAGATGCCGCAGGAATTGATGGCCTAAACCCGCGCCTTCGCTTGCACCCTCAATCAAGCCTGGAAGATCTGCCACAACAAAGCTTTGCTCAGGGCCGACGCGAACCACACCCAAATTGGGATGCAGCGTGGTAAATGGATAATCCGCAATTTTCGGGCGCGCATTCGAAATAGAGGCAATCAAGGTGGATTTGCCGGCATTAGGCATGCCTAGCAAGCCCACATCGGCCAAGACCTTCAACTCAAGCTTGAGCTCTTTGCGCTCACCTTCGCCGCCCGGCGTTTTTTGGCGCGGAGCGCGATTAATTGAGCTTTTGAAGCGCATGTTGCCATAGCCACCATCGCCGCCTTTGGCGAGCATGCGTTGCTCGCCTATTTCCAGCAGCTCCATGATCACATCCCCCGATTCAGCATCGGAGATGATCGTACCTACCGGCATTTTCAAAACGATATCACCACCAGCTGCACCGAACATATCAGAGCCCATGCCATTTTCGCCGCGCTTGGCGTCGTAGCGGCGCGAGAAGCGGTAGTCCACCAGCGTATTCAGATTGTCATCGGCCACGGCATACACATTGCCACCTCGCCCACCATCTCCGCCATTTGGGCCGCCGAATTCTTTGTATTTTTCGTGACGAAACGACACGCAGCCGTTGCCACCATCGCCAGCGGCAATGTCAATAAAGGCTTCGTCAACGAATTTCATGATTTATTGGAGTTTAAAGAAAATTCAATACTGAAAGCAGAATTCAATACCGGACGCAGAAGACACAAAGGTTACGCAAAAGACGCAAAAAAAATACCAGAAACAAAAATCAAAACAGGTTGAATGAAATACAGATGGCATGTTCTCTGAATTTTTTCTTTTTTTGCGTCTTTTGCGTCTTTTGCGTAACCTTTGCGTCTTCTGCGTCCGGTATTTATTGTCTTGGTATTAAAAAAGCCCCGGCAAGCGGGGCTTTTGATCAATGCAGTGAATTTAGGCAGCTGCCGTGATGTTCACGGTGTGCTTGTTCAAAGCGCCTTTATGGGTAAAGCTCACGTGGCCTGCTGCCAAGGCAAACAGGGTGTGATCTTTACCGATGCCCACGTTCACACCAGGATGGAACTTGGTGCCACGTTGACGAACGATGATCGCGCCGGCGGTGATGAGCTCACCACCGAAAGCTTTTACGCCAAGCATTTTGGGCTGTGAATCACGCCCATTTCGCGTCGAGCCGCCGCCTTTTTTCTGTGCCATTTCAGTATGCCCCTATATCAAGCACCAATAATCGAGCTGATCTCGATTTCGGTGTAGTTTTGACGATGACCTTGACGCTTTTGATAGTGCTTACGACGACGCATCTTGAAGATGCGCACTTTATCGTGCCTACCTTGCGCCACGACCGTGGCTTTGACTGATGCACCCGCGACGACAGGCGTGCCGATTTTGAGTTGATCGCCGTTTCCGACAGCCAACACTTCATCAAGCACAATTTCCTGTCCCACGTCCGCAGCAATCTGTTCTATTTTCAATTTTTCGCCAGCAGCAACTTTGTATTGTTTGCCACCGGTTTTTACGACCGCGTACATAAGAGACCTCATTGTGTGAGTTGGATCTTCAGCTTGCACCAAAGAACTCAAGTGACTCCGGCGAATTCCGAAGAGCTTTCCATTATAGCATGGTTAGCCATTACTAACAAGGCGAACCATCGTCGTGTGTCAGCAGTCAATGAGTTGTCCGGTTGTGAGCAAACAATCTGCTTGGTTGATGCAGTTGCTGACAACGGACTCCAGAATCTGCTTGCACGTGACTCCTCAGCTTTAGCTGATGGCAAAGATGTGCTGCATACATTACAAATGTGCCAATAGAGTTTGCGGGCACAAGTTGCCATCTGGGTGCTTGTAGAGCACCACTTTGGGGATTCGGAGTCAATCAGTTGCCGTGCTAGTGAGGGAATGTTTAATGAAAATAGAGATTTACCCGTTTGTCAACCAAACTCATTTTCAGGCATTATCATTGCTTATACGTGCTGTAGTAGCACGATTTCCGATCAACTCATTCTTCACTTCTAGGAACTCTTCCCATGAAATTCTCGCTGCGTTCTGCCCTTTTTACTGCCGCGGCTCTAGCTTGCACAGCAGCTTTTGCCCAGCCCGCTGTTATTTTTGACATGGGCGGCAAGTTTGACAAATCATTCAACGAAGCTGCCTACAACGGAGCTGAGCGCTTCAAGAAAGAAACTGGCACGCAATACCTAGAGTTTGAAGTGACCAACCCGACGCAGCGGGAGCAGGCCATCCGCCGTATGGCTGAGCGCGGCGCGAATCCGATCATTGGCATTGGCTTCTCCCAAGGTGGTGCGATTGAAAAAATCGCCAAAGAATTCCCTAAGCTCAATTTCGCCATTATCGATTTCGTTGTGAAAGAACCCAATGTGCAGTCGGTTGTGTTCAACGAACATGAAGGCAGCTTCTTGGTGGGCATGGTGGCAGCCAGTGCATCGAAGACTGGCAAAGTTGGCTTCGTCGGTGGTATGGACATTCCCCTGATCCGTAAATTTCAGTGTGGCTACGAGCAAGGCGCTAAGTTTGCCAATGGCAAGGTTGAGACCTTCGCCAACATGACCGGCACCACCGGTGCAGCCTGGAACGATCCAGCGCGCGGCGGTGAATTGGCTAAAGCCCAAATGGCCAAAGGCGCAGACGTGATCTTTGCAGCGGCTGGCGGTACTGGCATGGGTGTGTATCAAGCGGCTAAAGACAGCGGCAAGCTGGCCATCGGCGTAGACAGCAACCAAAACCACATTCAGCCCGGCACCATGCTTACCTCCATGGTCAAGCGCGTGGACACTGCTGTATACAACGTTATGAAAAAGCACACCCCAGGCATCAGCGCTCTTGGCTTGAAAGAAGGCGGCGTGGACTACGCGATGGATGCCAACAACGACAAGCTCGTCTCTGCTGACATGCGTAAAAAGGTAGATGCTGCTAAGGCTGACATCATTTCTGGCAAGATCAAGGTCGTTGATTTCATGACTGCCAGCAAGTGCGAATAAGCCGTACGATATCAGGTAGAACTTCAGTGTGAGCGACTCATACTCCACCACCGAAAGCCGCACAGCCGTGCGGCTTTCTCGCATTTGCAAACGCTTCGGCACAGTGGTAGCCAATGCGGATGTAGATTTGCGTGTGGTGAGCGGCACCATTCACGGAATCGTGGGTGAAAACGGCGCCGGCAAATCCACGCTGATGTCGATTCTGTATGGCTTCTACACTGCGGATTCTGGCGAAATCGAAGTTGAAGACAAGCCCATCAAAATCAGAAATTCGCATGAAGCAATTGCTCTGGGCATTGGCATGGTGCATCAGCATTTCATGCTGGTGGATAACCTAAGCGCACTCGACAACATTGTGCTTGGCGTGGAGACTTCGCTTCTTCTGCAAATAGCCCAGCAAGACGCGCGCACCAAGTTGCAAGCGCTGATGCACGACACCGGCCTCACCGTCAATCTAGATACGCTGGTCGAAGACCTGTCTGTGGGAGACCGCCAGCGCTTAGAAATCCTCAAAGCCCTGCATCGTGGCGCGCGCATTTTGATTTTGGATGAGCCCACTGCAGTGCTTACTGCTCAAGAAACCGAGCAACTATTCATCGTGTTGCGTCGGTTGCGGGAGAGTGGTAAAACTATTCTTATCATCACACACAAACTCAAAGAAGTGCTCGTACTGTGCGATCAAGTTACCGTGATGCGCGCTGGCCGTGTGGTGCATGAATGCGCTACTCAAGATGCCACCGTCACGCAATTGGCTGAGGCGATGGTAGGCCGCAAGCTCAAAGCCCCGCCAGCCCGCGCTGGGCATGATGCCGGTGCACCGATTCGCTTGCTGGTAAAAAATTTGGCCTATCGCGATCTGCATGGTGTACAGCGTCTACAAGGGATTGATTTTGCGCTGCGCTCGGGCGAAATCGTGGGCGTAGCCGGTGTGGCTGGGAATGGGCAGACGGAATTGCTAGAAATTCTCTCTGGTATGAAGTACCCTGCTGCGGGTAGCATGATCGTATTAGGCGCGACTTACAACGCTGCAAAATGGCTGGACCCGATCACCGCGCGAGACATGGGGATCGCACATGTTCCCGAGGACCGCCATGAGCGCGGCATGGTGCTGCAATTCGGCGCTTGGGAATCTGCCGTGCTCGGCTATGAACGCTTAGCTGCGTATTGCAAGGGATTTTTTCTGCGCTCAAGCGCGATGCGCAAAGATACGAAGGATTTGATGCAGCGCTTTGATGTGCGCCCACCGAATCCCAATCTGCGCTCTTCTAAATTTTCTGGTGGCAATCAGCAAAAGCTGATCTTGGCAAGGGAGTTTAACCAAGCGCCTAAAGTCTTGCTTGTTGGCCAGCCGACACGCGGCGTGGACATTGGAGCGATTGAATTCATCCACGAGCAACTGCGTGCAATGCGCAATGCGGGCTGCGCGATTTTGTTGGTGTCTACGGAATTGGAAGAGATTTTGTCGCTCTCAGACCGTGTGATCGTGATGAATCAAGGCCATATCACGGGCGAACTGCCCGTGGGCGAGTGTGATGAAAAGAATCTGGGGCTGCTGATGGTTTCCACAAACGAATCCCTCACGGGCAATGCTGCATGAGCGCCGCACAAAAAGATTTGCCTCGCTGGCTTGATATCGGAGTGATTCCGCTGATCAATTTGACAATAGCATTGCTCGTAGCTGGCCTTGTGGTCGCGCTAGTTGGGCAAAGCCCATCGCAGGTGATGACTGCGCTGATCAAAGGTGCTTTGGGCAATCAGCGCGGCCTGAGCTACACACTGTATTACGCCACCACGTTTGTGTTTGCCGGGCTCGCCGTTGCTGTGGCTTTTCATGCGGGCTTGTTCAATATTGGCGGCGAAGGCCAGGCGATGATTGGCGGTTTAGGCGCTGGGCTTGTGGCTCTGTGGCTTGGCGCATCGCTTCCCGCTTGGCTCATGCTGCCACTCATGATCGCGTTCGCCGCGCTGTTTGCAGGCATCTGGGGCGTGATTCCCGGCTATCTGCAGGCCTATCGCGGCAGCCATGTGGTGATCACCACCATCATGTTTAACTTCCTTGCCAGCTCAGTGATGGTGTATTTGCTCGTCAATGTGCTCAAGCCCGCAGGCGAGATGGCGCCTGAGAGCGCTGAGTTTGCAGCTTCAGCCAAGATGCCTCGCGTTCATGAAGTCTTGAAAAACATTGGTTTAGATTGGCCTTCTTCGCCCCTCAACATGAGTATCGTGCTGGCTGTGCTGGCTTGCATCTTCGTCTATCTGCTGCTCTGGAAAACACGCATCGGCTACCAAATCCGCGCCAGCGGCTCTAGCCCCGGCGCAGCGGAGTATGCGGGCATTTCCCCGAAAAAGCAGGTCATGGTGGCGATGGGTATTTCTGGCGCTTTGGCAGGCATGATTGCCATCAACGAAGTGGCTGGCGTGCATCACAAGCTGCTCACAGATTTCGTGGCCGGCGCAGGCTTCACGGGCATTGCCGTTGCGCTGATGGGGCGCAATCATCCTTTCGGTATCGTGCTCTCCGCTCTGCTCTTTGGCATGATTTCTCAAGGTGGTGCAGAGGTGGCCTTTGAAGTGCAGGGCTTCACCAAAGACATGATCGTGATGATGCAAGGCCTGATTGTCCTGTTCTCCGGCGCACTGGCCTACGTGTTTGCGCCGCTCATTGGTCGTGTGTATTTTTCTTTGACGAAGAAGGATGCTGCGTGATGGATTTCCTCTTTATCATCGATCTGCTCGCCTCCAGCCTTCGCTTGGCAACGCCGCTCATTTTTTGTGCTCTTGCGGGCGTTCTTTCTGAGAGAGCGGGCGTGATTGATATTGGCCTGGAAGGCAAGATGCTATTTGCTGCCTTTGCAGCAGCGGCAGTGGGCGTAACGACGAAATCTTGGCCACTGGCCATGATTGCTGCGATTGCTGTGGCCTGCATGCTTTCAGCGCTTCATGGCTTTGCTTGCGTCACGTATCAGGGCAACCAAGTGATCTCCGGCTTGGCGATCAACATCATAGCCGCGGGTCTGACGGTGGTGCTGGGCATCGCATGGTTTAAGCAAGGCGGACAAACACCGCAAGTGCCAGATCCTGTGCGCTTCAAAGAAATGTTTAATATTCCGCTGCTTGGGCAAAACGCGTTGGTGTATATGGCACTAGTTTTGGTGTTCGTCGTGTGGTGGGTTTTGTTTCGCACCCGCTTCGGCCTGCGCCTGCGCGCTGTGGGCGAGAATCCTGCAATGGTGGACGCTGCTGGCGTGTCCGTCGTAGGCACGCGCTATCTGGCGCTCATGGGTAATGGCGCACTGTGTGGCCTCGCTGGCTGCTATCTCGTGCTCGCTCAAAACGCAGCCTTTGCCCCACACATGACAGCCGGGCGCGGCTTCATGGCGCTGGCTGCCATGATCTTCGGGAAATGGCATCCTATCGGTGCGCTCTGGGCTTGCTTGCTGTTTGGCTTCTTAGATGCCTTGGCCATTCGCTTGCAAGGCACCAAGCTGCCTGGCATCGGCGAGATTCCGGTGCAATTTATCCAAGCGTTGCCTTATTTGATGACGGTGATTTTGCTCGCTGGCTTTATTGGCAAAGCCGTTGCGCCGCGTGCTTTGGGCTCGCCTTATATCAAGTCTCGTTGATTTAGAACCGATTCAAATACAAATACCAATACCGGACGCAGAAGACGCAAAGGTTACGCAGAAGACGCAAAAAGGAGAAATGCAAAAGAAAATTCAAAATGAAGTTTCAGAAAATTCCAGAGAACTCCGTAGTTTGAGTTTTTAAATCCATTTTTTGTATTTCTTGTATTTAGAATTTTTTGCGTCTTCTGCGTAACCTTTGCGTCTTCTGCGTCCGGATGTCCTCATAAAAAATCCAAAAAATCCCACCATGCAAATATCTCGCCGAAACATCCTCCTCCTGAGCCTACTCGCCCCACTACCGAGCCTAGCCAAAAAGACCGACGCCCTCCTCGCGCAAGATTACAAACCCGGCATTGACCCGAGCCTTTATTTGGTGAGTGAAAAGCTTGATGGCGTGCGCGCCTTGTGGGATGGCAAGGCCTTGCGCTTTCGCAGCGGCCAAAGCATCGCAGCCCCCGCGTGGTTCATCGCCAAGCTACCCACCACGCCGCTCGATGGTGAGCTGTGGCTTGCCAGAGGCAAGTTTGATGAGCTCTCGGGCATTGTTCGCAAGCTGCAAGCGGTGGATACTGAATGGCAGCGGGTGCAATACATGGTGTTTGAGTTGCCAGCGGGCGATGGCAGCTTTGCTCAGCGCAGCCCAAATCTGCAAGCGCTGGTCAAGCAAACCAATTGGCCACAATTGCAATGGATTGAGCAATTCAAAATTGCGGATGAGAAAGCTTTGCAAGCCAAACTCAAACAAATCACAGCCCAAGGCGGCGAAGGCTTGATGCTGCATTTGGCTTCAGCGCCAATCACCCAAGGCCGCAGCGCGGTGTTGCTCAAACTCAAACCAGTATCCGATGCAGAGGGGATCGTGACAGCACATATTCCCGGCAAAGGTAAATATGTAGGCATGCTCGGGGCATTGCAAATCAAAACAGAAGATGGCCAAAGTGTGAAAATCGGCACAGGTTTCTCCGACGAGCAGCGCAAAAATCCTCCGGCGATTGGCAGTACCATCACCTACACCTACCGTGATAAAACGCCCAGCGGCAAACCGCGCTTCGCCAGCTTCTTGCGGGAACGCGGTGTGGGCTAAACCCTATCATTCACTATAAATTGGTGAGTTCAAGTACGAACTGCGTGAGAGCGGCAAATTGGGTGGTTCAGGAGGTAATGTCATGATTGCCCAAAAGACCTACCCAGTCACTCACG
>JAYWHR010000025.1:0-52856 GCA_043777675.1 Comamonadaceae bacterium
CTCGTCACTTGCGCAGAATCGCTCAAACTTGGAGAGGTCTTCGAGGTGACTCCGATTGCGCAGTTTGCTATGACTGTCGTAATAGGCGGTAAACGCTTGCTGCAACGTTGCGCTCTCACGGTAAGTGCGCATCTTGTCAAACGGACTCTCACCCGTTGCGACTTGTCCAATGATTTCATCCATCTTGCGGCGAGCTTGGTCAACCGTCATTTCTGGAAAGACCCCCAGAGACTTGCGTTCTGGCTTCCGGTTTACTTTCCGATAAAAGATGAAAGTTTTGCGCCCGCTTGACCCAACGCCCACAGCTAGACCGGGGCGATCTTCGTCGTAATAATATTTGTAGCCAGAATCGGGCACTGGCAGTGCCACAATGTTGGTTTTGGTGAAGTGAATTTTTCGAGTTTCTGGCTGTGATTTTTCGGCTGGCATGACTAAAGACCTGAATTTTGATTGCTACTCAATTGCGTTTGTTACTGTGATTTGCTGCAATTTTGATAGCGGTTCCGTTGCTACCGCATTGCTACCACGGGTAGCAACGGAGATGTGTTTTCAGTGATCTTAACCAGTTTGCGAAATTCACGCAAGCCTATGATTTTAAACAACTATTTATCTTTATTGACCTCAAATGAACAGCATCTATTTCGCCAAAAATGCACTGTTAATCCGTAGGTCCCTGGTTCGAGCCCAGGTCGAGGAGCCAAAAGCTCTAATGAAATCAAGCCCTGACGCCTCAAGCGTTGGGGCTTTTTTCTTTGCGTCAAAATTGTAGTCTCAGGCTCAGCGCACAGAAGAACTTGGCAACTATTTCACAAATCCAAGGCAATTAAGCACTCGCTTAAGTGGGTACACAAACTCACACTCACAGCATCTCATCACTTTTGTGGATACGCCGTGAATACACCAAACAACGCCTCATACCTAAGCCTCAGACACCAGCAAGGCTATATCGGTTCACAGCCCTCACGGTGTGACGCCCACGAGTCCGAGCAACTCCTTGCTCATGCATTGGATGAAATCGCTTGTGGCGTGATTATTGTGGACGAGCTGGGCCAAATTCAGCATTGCAACACGGCTGGTAAAGTCATTTTGCAGCGAGCGCATCTGGTCAAGCAAGAAGCTTCGCGGCTTCTGACGCTCACAGCCAAAGATCAGCTTCGGTTCTTGGATGCTCTCAGCAAAGCCAAGCAAGGCAAGCGCTGCATGATCAATCTGGGTGAAAATTCTCAAAGCACTGTGGCCGTCGTGCCGCTAGATCGTCACACTCAGCCTACCAGCGAATCAAACCAGAGCACATCATGCCGAATCGCTATGATATTTTCGCGAAGTGGCATGTGTGAGTCGCTCATGATGAGCTTCTTCGCCCGCGCATACAAGCTCACTCGCTCCGAGGAGCAAATCCTCAGCCTGATCTGCGTAGGTCACACCGCGCCTGAGATGGCCAAACAATTAAATGTTGCCGAGGCCACGGTGCGCACGCACATCCGCAGTATCTGCCAAAAGACGCACAGCCACGGCATCCGCGAAGTCGTCAAGCGCCTAGCCCTCCTGCCCCCACTCATGGCCGCCGTGATGCCTGCGGCGTTTGCATAACGCATCAAGCCGCAAGTACTGTTGGCCTTAAGCGTATAGAAAATTTCCAGCCCTTTGCAGCCCGCCATAATGCTGGCATGCCAGACGCCACAATAGCAAGCCTCCCCCCCAGCATCGCCCGCTTGAGCCAAGCCGGCGTGTTGCGCAGTTACAAAAAGAAAACGATCATCGTGAGCGAAGGCGACAGCGGCGACACGCTTTTCGTGCTCCTTGAAGGCAGCGTACGCGTGTATGGCCAAGACACCAATGGCCGCGAAGTCACCTATGGCCACATTGATGCACCCAGCTATTTCGGCGAAATGAGCCTAGACGGCGGCCCCCGCTCCGCCAGCATAGAAGCCACCACCGCATGCAAATGCGCTGTCATCACCCGTGAGCGCGTGCGCACTGAACTCGCTACCAGCTCCGAACTCGCCTTCGAGCTCATCACCAAAATCACCGCCCGCGCCAGAGCCGCCACAGACACAGTGCGCAGCATGGCCCTCAAAGATGCCTATGGTCGCTTACGAGAGGTTTTAGAGCAATTGGCTAGCGAGCCAGACGACTTCGGGCACAGAAAAATCAAATCGGGCACCACGCATGCCTCCCTCGCCCTACAAATCGGCACCAGCCGAGAGATGGTCAGCAAGATACTGCGCGATCTCGATAAGGGCCGTCATATTGATGTGACTGGTAGGAGCATGCTGCTTCTCACGCCTTTACCGCCAAGGTGGTAGAACAAACTGCGTCAGATACTTTGGCAGGGATCGTAGCGCCTAAAACAGAGCAGAAAGTAATAGCTCTTGGCAGTGACGAGCCGGCTGAAAAGCATATTTTTCGAGATTTCGAACGCATTGAATCGCCTGCGGCTGCTCAAATTTTTGCGCATGATCTTGAGCAATACGAAGCGATTGAATAGCTGATGCGCCACGACCACGCAAATGCAGATCAATAAAGCGACATATCAAGTATCTGCTTGCACTGTATGGATGCATCCTAGCGTGTATTTTCAACGATTGCAGAAGCGATTGCGTTGATGAGCGAGAGTTTGATTTTGCAGTTGGGTGATTTAAGTGAAGCTGCACGACAACGACGTATAACGCGGAGATTGCAAATCCTGCTGAGAATGTCGTTTTTGCAATTTCCCTGATACGAGCGTCCGGCCATTGCAGTAATAACTGCGAGCAAGCGCTCATGTCGTTGTTTCGCATTGCTTGCAGAGCACGTAACGCAGCAAAATCCAGTTGCGATAAAACATCGGGCAGATCTTTCACAGCCAAGCGGCAAAGAAAATCATCCATTCTGGCCCATTGATTTTGTGCGTGGGCGATTCTTGCGCATCCTAAGTAGCCCCAAGCAAGAGTCTGTCGATCTTCACGCTTGACGCCGTTTTTCCAAAGGCTTGAATACGCAGCCTCAGCAGCCTCAAATTTGCCCTGCCCCTCCAACATATAGCCCTGAATGACCAATAGCTCATCACCACGACGAGTGTTACCCAACTTCGCGTTGCGTTGATTTGCAAGAGCAATGTGGCGCGCCGAGCGATGCCAATGCGCACATCCCACATCCCTTAATGCAAGAAAAAATAACGCCTCCACCACATACACCGGATCTTTTGACTTCCTGCTTAGACGAATGGCTGCTTGAGCATAAATGGCTGACAGCGAGTACAAATGAAAAATTGCTGACTGCACCGCCATACCTGCGTAAGCAGAAACCAAATCCCGTGTTGACTGCGTGCGCTCTGCTGCATCAACAGCACAAATCGCATGCCATTTGCTGGCACCATAGTCTCCTTTGAAATAATCCGCTTCGGATAGCAACAAAAGACTGAGTGAACCGGGATCTTCGTGTACCGTTAAACAAGCATCGGATGCTGACCAGCGATTGTTTTTAAAGTGATGCAGCGTGAACTGGACTGCGTGTCGCACAACGTAAAGACAAGTCCGAAGTAATCGGGCAGACTGCGGATACTGTAATGCTGCCGCTTCCTTCAAGTAAGCAGTAGCTATCTCTGTTTTTCCTGTCTGGCATCGTGTGATGACAAGCCACAAAAAAGCGTTCTTGTACAACTTTGCAGATCGCACACCATGGCCACGGTAAGCAGCGACAAGATATTCAAGCAGCAATAAAGCAATGTCAACTGCGTTGGCTTGGCGCGCCCAAATTGCACCTTCCAATATTTTCGACAAGCCTTGGGGCGTGTCTTGAGTCGATTTCATCCAATGCCAAGCCCGTTCCATGGGACTGCTGCTAATGCCGATTGGCGAATCTAGCAGCAAAGCGATTTTTTGATGATGCAGGGATCGAGAATGGGCATCAAGCCGAGCATAAGTGACCTCTCTCAGTAAGTCATGTTCAAACGCCACAAGTAAGCCCGCTTGATGGCTTGGTTGAATTGTTAAGACGCCGCTTTGCGCGCATTCGGTAAGAGACGCCTGCACATCCTCGTGTTCGCCAAGAAAGTGATGAAGATAGCCCTCAAGAATGCTCTTGCCGTAAACACTGAGGTAGCTGACCAAGCAGCGTGAGGTGACGCTTAATCGCTCAATTTGCGCTTGCAGCAAGAGGTGTAGAGCGATAGGTGGCTCGTGATTTTGCTGCTGGCTGGGTATCGCAGACAGTGAAAGCACTAAGCCACCCGCGGTCTTTTTGTACCATCCACGCCTGATAGCCTCGGGCAGCCATTTGACGGCAAACATGCAGTTGCCGTTCGTCAGCGACATGGCATGTTGTATGACGTCGGCATCGATTGCTTGAACATTGAGCAAGAGGCAAGCCATCTGACTCATCTCTAAATCGCTCAGGCAATTTAAATCGTGCTCTTCGAATTGGGAAAGCAGGCTGTTCTCAGCCAAATGCGTTCGACTTGAACCGATGCAGCGCAATAGCTTGTTCGATTGGTGCATGCTCGCCAAGCAAGATGCTGAAACAGCATCAATCCAATGCAAATCCTCAATAAATATCAGGTCGTTTTCTGATAAAAATTGAATAGCCCACCATTGAAAAAACGATGCAGATTGCTGCTGCGATACGGGATGATTCCTTGTAGAACTATTGGGCTGCCAAGCCAACGCATTAAGCCGGGCTAACTGCATAAAAGCACCGCGCAGATCATACGGGCACGCACTCAGAACTTCATGAACCAGCCGCGTCTTATCAACATCATTTGGCGCGCGCTGATGCAGCCAATCCATCACGAGCTGCGATACGCATCCTGCGTAGCTCAAAGCATGCTCTGGCAAGCAGCGTCCTGAAATGACAGACATGCCGGCAGTTTCGCGCAACACTCGCGTGATTTGACCGAGCGCTACTGATTTACCCATGCCCGCTTCACCGATCAAACACACCCAAGAAGGCTTGCTATGCAATAGCTGAGCAATATGCGCGACTTCCAGGCGTTGGATCTCTGGGCGTTGCGCCTGTGTCATAGGCTGAGTGTCAGCTGTTACGAAAAATGGGATGTGATTTTGAGCACCTTCAGTAAGCAATCTAGCAATAAGACGCGCAGACTGCGTGCCTTTAGGAACAAGCGTTTCCCATGCGGCAATATGCAATGCGCTTTCAGAGGATTCAGCAGTTATTGCATCCAGCCGAATGCCTTTTGAATGGCTTGACGCAATCTGAGCTGCCAAATTGACGCACTCCCCCATCGCTGTAAATTCAGCCAATTGTGTATGACCCATCTCACAAGCAAATACTGGCCCGCTGCATAAAGCAATGCTGACATCTTGCTGGTGGCTACGCATTTGCAGCGACAGCAAACGCGCGATCGCCAATGCCTGTCTCGCGCCATCGATGGGGGCGTGGCTTCCAAAACCAACCAATATCAATGCTGTACAACCCTTTTCATCCACTCGAATTCGAGCCAAAACAGCATTGAATTGTTGACACAAAGCCCTAGATTGTTGAGCAAACTCTTTGATCACTACCCCAACAGTTTCATCGCTCAATGCATCAAGCCGCATGGTGGCAAAAACAGCGGTGCAAACGCCGCGTTGCGCGTGGTGCATCGATGTTTTGACCATCTCGTAGTTAGGGTTCGCATTGTTTTTATTTGTCTGGTCTGCAACGGCGACTGCAAAATTTTGAAAGGCAACGAGTGTTCCCCCCGGCTCGCAGCGTTCAAGCAAGCGACTCGCACTTCGTATAACTGCGCCATGTAAAACGATATTTTTCCGCCCTCCGCCCAAATCGATCAACGATCTGAAGACTTCTCCGTCTGCGCACGCGATCCTTAGCTTGAGCTGTATGCCGTATTTGTTTGAGAAATGATGGCAAGACTGGTGAGAAAGCGCCGCAGTCGTTGTTGCCCTTGTTGCAGCCTCAGAGTTGCTAGATGACCAAGCAACGACCCAAGAATCACCACCGAGGTTGATCAATTCCGCGCCCTGCGCCAGTGAAACTTCTAAGCAATATGAGATCAGATCAGCGATGGCACGCGTCACCAGCTCTCTTCCATCCGTCTCTTGCGACAGGGCGACACTGATTGCACTGAAGCCCACAATATCAGCCCAAAGAACATGAATTTTCGCGTCGGTGTCGCTTCGATAATCTAGCGTTGCAGTCAGATCGTCCGTCATCGGTGCTACAGCGGTTGTGGCGGAACGAGCGAAAAATCTAGCGTCATTTTGCAACCGAACAAGGGCTGTACGTCTTCTGCGCCAACACTTAAAGGTACCAGTCCCAACTCAGACATCACCGGATGGCTAGGCGTATTGGCGATAGTGAATGCAAGTGGGATCACGAATTGATCGAACGCAAATTGATTCACTGGGCTTCGTGCATAAAGTAATTCCGATGACCAAGCCCCAGTAGCCGCGCGGAACTGGCTTCGGTTAAAAACAAAAGGGATCGCAGGATCGATCATCAGCCCGACCCATTGGCCAAGAGCCGAGTCCAAACCACCCAAAACGCCCCAAAATCCCGTGAAACTCTCTAGCAAACGATCTTGTCTGATCTGCGCGAGATCAATAGGCTTGGTCAACTGGTGCGGCGCATATTCAATGTGAGGATGGATGACGCCGCCTTGGGTGATTGGCAGAATGACGGGTTCACGCTGCAGCGCAGGCGTATTTGCCAGCCCCCAAGCACGTGTGTTGAATACCTTGCCATCCATTGCTATCGTGCTGAATTCTTTGGGGAATCCATACACTTCTCTGCCAGAGATGGTGGCCATCGAATCGTTGCAATACATGTAAGGCGCCCAAATGAACACACGTCCGCCTTGCTGCGTATCTGACACCATCACAAAAAAGGCGGTTTCTAAATAATTCAAAATGGGAGATGAAGCATCAGCGCCAACGATGTGCATATTTCTAAACGTTTGGAACGTCATGGCTACCGCATCGACAGTGACTTTAAATCGGCCGAAGCCTGCTGCGCGGTTGAGGCCGTTATCCACTAGCTTCTGCAAAGCAACGTTTGAAGCATCGAGTAGAAAGTAATAGGCTTCACACGAAGTGGTACGCCATGGCCCTGGCTCGGCACGCATACGACTTCCAATGTTTCTACTCATACCGCGGCTCCAAAATCATTTTCACCATATATTACTTTGGGGTAACCAGAAATCTCGCGAGCAGCTTTCAGGCCGCCTATGACTGCTGATTCGACGCACCCATAATTCAAGCCTGTCTGCACCCAATCGCCAGCAAAGCAAAGGTTGGCGACCCCTTGCATGCGTGACTCTATTCTTTTATCAATACTTTGAGGCAGAGAAAGCACATAACGCGATGTCAAATCAATGTTTCCACTGAACCATTGTTGCTCAAAAAGTGTCGAGCGCTTCACTCCGAAATCATGAAGGACAGCGGAATTTTCATCTTGCAGATTTAAGTTTGGCAGCACCCAATGGGAATGCTTCTGAATCCAGCGAAGGGTATTACAAAGAACCATTTCATCAGCTTGCTGCTGAGTCGTCAGCGTTGCATCGCCTGTATCGTCGGGCATGACTGCACAAAAATAGTGGACAGATCTAGGTCCCTGTGTGCTCAGTTGAGGTAATTCCATATTTAAAGTCATGCTTAAGTCGGCCCATGTATCCATCGGCTTGGGCAAGCCAGTGACAATCGTGGGCGGGTGAATCCAACCGAGTTGTTCGCTGCGCTCGTTTAGCCAAATTTGGCTGCTTTGGGTTCGCACCGTTGCTTGGGCGCTGAGTGCAGCAGCTAAATGCGGGTGTTGCTTGACGAGGGATGGCGCCAACTTGGCTATCGCTGCGATACTCGCAGCGCAAACTACCTCATCGAAATCGTCGCCGCAAAGCAGCGTAGAGGAGCCAATGTCTGACCAGTGAGACAAGTCTGTATCGAGATCGCACTTTCTTCCTTGAAAAAATGCTTTGAGTTGTGCCCCCTGATTTAGCAACTCGTACTTAGGGCGATCTGGCCATGCGGGCAAATCTTTAACAAAAATGAGCGGGTCGTAGGCTAGATTGTCAATCGTCGTCGCGCTGATTTTCAGATCTATTTCAGTCACACGACCGTCTAGAGATCTGATGTCTGTCACGCTGGTAAAGAAATCAAACTCCACGCCTCTGTTTTTGAGTACAAGATACAAAGGAGCGAAGACCGTATCTCCCATGCCTGCTTTCATTCTCCAAAATAGCGCACCTTTGCAGCACAGCAACAGCTTAAAAGCCATTCGTACGGCAACTCCAGCCGCAAACTTGGGTTGACTAACGTCTCCATTTTCATAAGCAAACACGTAGCAATACAAAGCTTCAATCGTTGGCTCATCCATGGATTGCTGGCTTGCACCATGCATATGCAGCCATTCTTTTAAATCAAATTTATCAAATGCATCAAAACCATTTAAAGGCGCATAGCCTCGCAGCAGGCCAATCATCATGGCACTGAAAAGTTCGGCAAGGCGTGCAACGCGATGCAGATCCTGATCTTCAGATGATTTCAAAGCGATAGTGATCGCATCAGCTTGAAGTGGTATCAAGCGATCAGCCAACTGATCGCAATGTTTTTTGATGCGTGAATCGTCGCGCATCGTCTTGTCGCGACTGATGCTTCTATTTAACCGATTCATTGCGATCCAAGCTCGCCATGCATGCCAAGAAAAAATGATGATTTTCAGAACATGCTTAATTTTGGCGAACCATCCAGTTGACGGGAAACTCGACAGACTGTAGAGAATTTGGAGAAGCCATCCGCCTGAGCGTTGTCCATTCGTGTGTTGATTGGCCTTCACGCTTTGATTGCTCTGCACATATCGGAAAGCCCAAAGCATCAGAGACTGCATAAGAGCCCACGGGTTTGGTGCTGACTCCAATATTTTGTATTCATGCGACGAGATGGCATCGCCAGGCTGCCCTTGCTCGTGCGGCACGGAGCCATGCCAAATGCCCCAACCATTGGGCTGCGAAAAACCCATACCTGCCTGATGGTGCTCTACGAAAGCATCAAATGCAGTCGCAAGTGGCATCGACGCATCACGCCCAAGCTCGGTATAGCAGCGACGCATCATCCAAAATGCGTTTTCATAAAAGCCACTCCAAACATGCAGGCCGTGCTCCTCTATTCGCATTCCAGCTTCGATATTGCGGCCACTAGCGCCCTTGCCTCCCAGTCGCCAACCTGGCTGTAAGACGCGTATCTTGTATTGCTTGCGTAACTCTGGCGAATCAGATAGCGCAAAGGCCGCCGCCATAGCCGCACACCCCCCACCAATAATCAATATCTTTTTCACGGTTTTCTACCCAGTGCAAGCTGGCTTTGTAACCAAATTTTTCGGCTTGCACCAGCGCTATCTTCAAACGCACGGTTCACCGTTGCTGTATTGATACAAAGTGCCTCAGATCTCATCACAACTGATGAGGCGCGTCAGCTCCAACAGCTTGGTTACTCGTATCGCAGAGCTTGAATTGGCAGCAGCTTGGAGGCGCGGCGGGCGGGATAAAAGCCGAAGAAGATGCCAACGAAGGCTGAGAAGCCCACTGCTAGGAAAATGCTGGCAGCAGTCATGCTGACTTGCCAGCCGGCGAAATGGCCGACGGCCCAAGTGGCTATTGCGCCTATAGCCACGCCGATCGCACCACCGATGATGGAGAGCGTGACAGCTTCGATCAGGAATTGGGCGAGGATATCTTTGCCCCGCGCGCCCACGGCCATTCGCAAGCCGATCTCGCGGGTGCGCTCGGTCACGCTGACCAGCATGATGTTCATGATGCCAATGCCGCCGATGATCAGGCTGATGCCAGCGACAGCAGCCAAGAGCAGCGTCATGATTCGGCTACTCGCTTCTTGCGCTTGCAGCATTTCGGTGAGGTTGCGCACGCTGAATGGATCATCTGCGCCCGGCTGCACCTTGAAGCGCTGGCGCAGCAGCTCTTTAATGTTGTCTTCCGCCACTTTCATGCTTTGGCCTTCTTTGACCTTCACGCTGATCGAACCAATGCGCTTGATCTTTCCTGGGCTGCCGCCTTGGATGCGATTGCGATAGGTTGAAATCGGCACGATCACCACATCATCTTGATCTTGCCCCAGCGAATTTTGCCCTTTGGTGGTCAATACGCCGATGATGGTGACAGGCACTTTTTTGACGCGGATGATTTGATCGACCGGATCGGCATCGCCGAACAATTGCATCGCCACCGTTTGGCCGATGATGGCTACTTTCGCCGAGCCCTGCATCTCCGCTGCTTCAAACAATCGCCCCGATTGCAAACCCCAATCTCGCGCTTCCATGTAGTCGTTGGTCGTGCCAAAAATGGAGCTGCTCCAGTTGGTGTTGCCAAACACCAATTGTGCTCCTGTACGCATGCTGGGCGCGGCCACTTGCACTTCAGGCACTTCTTTTGCAATGGCTAGCGCGTCTTCTTCACTGAGCGCTTGGCCCGTCTGCGCGCCCAAGCGCACACCACCTGCCGTGAGCCCGCCGGGGATCACCAGCATCACA
Organism: Comamonadaceae bacterium; assembly: GCA_043777675.1. GTDB lineage: Bacteria > Pseudomonadota > Gammaproteobacteria > Burkholderiales > Burkholderiaceae_C > JANMDU01. The sequence goes on from JAYWHR010000025.1 coordinate 10,477, forward strand.
TTGGATCCCAGGCCTTTGAGCTGCTCCTGCACCCGATTGGTTGCACCCTGCCCTACAGCGATCATTGTGATCACCGCGCCCACACCAATGATGATGCCTAGCATGGTGAGCATGCTTCTGAGTTTGTTGGAAGCTAAGGCACGCAGGGCTGAGCGCAGGGCGGCAAGGGTGTTCATTGGGCTCAGTGTAGCGCTTTGAGGGATTTGGGGCGATTGACTTTGCAATACTTCATGCTGGAGTCTTTTAAGACTGAAAACCGGACGCAGAAGACGCGAAGGTTACGCAGAAGACGCAAAAAATACCAATTCAAGGACTACAAAGGTGGTTTTTAGCCACCCAAATTACTGGACATGCCCGAACGTACTTTTCTAAAACTCAAATTGAATTTGTCTTCTTTCTTCTTTCTTCTTTCTTTTTTGCATTTCTTCTGCGTAACCTTTGCGTCTTCTGCGTCCGGCTGTTGGATGTTGGATGTTTGTATTGGCTATTTTGGATTCAAAACCAACTCAGAAGCAAAGGATGAAGGTGACATTTGCAAAGGCCGATATTGCACTGCTGCCCAGCTTTCGCTCATATCTCGATAGCGAGAGCTGAAGACCAAACCGCTTTGGCCGGTTTGATACATGAAGCCGCTTTTTTCTAAATCGCTTAAATCGAAGACATGGCGCAGGCTAGCAGCGTGCCGGTTTTGATAGGGGCTTTTCTCGTTGAGCCAGTATTGACCGACGTTGACAGTCCACGGATCTCCACCAGTAGGCACGGTAACGTCAAAATATTTGGCGAGCGGGGCAACGTTGCCAAATGGGCGATGGATGGAACGGGCGACGTGGGCAGCGCCCCAACTCCATGATTTGACGTCTGCGCCCTGGCTTGCTTGAATTTTGTCTAAAGCACGGGTCAAGGCTGCTGAAGACACTTCATCGCAACTTTGCGGGGCACACCAATAGGCACTGGCTGCGGGATCGCTGCCGAGCATGACCTGCTCCACCACGCCTCTGAAATGGCGTTTGCCGTAGAGACGCTTGAATTTTTCTTCGCCTATTTTTGGCGTGACGATGCCGCGCGCAAGCTCGTCTGCCCAAGCGGCGAAGATAAGTGGAGCAGCACTGACGGCTTTCATATCGCCATCAAAGCCTTTGAGCTGATCGAAAGCAGCAGTTGCAAGCGGATGGCTGGACTTCGTTTTTAATAGCACTGGCGTCAAGCGTTGCGCCGGCGAGGAGACGGTATCGGCATGAATGCGCTGCATACTGCCCATATCGTGCTTCGGCGTCGCAGACAACAGCGCCTCAATCCGCTCGAAACGCTCAGGAGTCGCCCAATCCTGCCCCATGAAATGCGGGAAGTCAGGCGCGTGAATGCGCTGATTGGCTGTTGATATCCAGCCCTTTTTGCCGTCGTCAGAGGGCGTTTGCGCATACGGTACGTAGCCCGCCCAATCGTATTTGGCTTCCCAGCCGGGCGCGGGGGCTATACCTTTGATGTCGTTGTGTGGTTTGCGGATGGGGAATTTGCCGATCGCTTTGAAGGCAATTGCGCCTGAGGAATCAGCGGCCACGACGTTTTGCATGGGGGAGTGGTAGTCTTCGTATGCTTTCAGCAGCTCGGCCACGCTTTTGGCTTTTTGCGCGCTCCAGCCGGCAATCGTGGTGCGGTTGTCTGCATCCAAAGCGCTCCAGCGCAGGGCAATGGCGTATTTCTTCTGATCGAGCACTTCTGCGTATTGAGATTGCGCATCGCTCACCACGGGGCCGTGGCGAGTAGCGCGGTAGGTGTAGCTCACGGTTGGCGAGCCTTTCACGGGAATGCTCTCGGTGCGCGTCTCGAAATCTTTCCAACCTTCAGGGGTTTGGTATTGCGCAGGATTGGCCGGGTTGATGCGCTCGATGTAGAGATCTTGCACATCGGGCCCGGTATTCGTGAAACCCCAAGCCACTTGGCGTGTACGCCCGAGCACGATGAAAGGCAAACCGGGCAAGCTCGCGCCGATCACATCCATGCCCGAGGCTTTGGACTGCAGCCGGGTGAAATACCAAATGGCGGGTGCACCCAAGCCAAGATGTGGATCGTTGGCCAAGAGCGGCTTGCCGCTCGTGCTGTTGCTGCCTGAAACGACCCAGTTGTTGCTGCCTTTGCCTTCGATGTTGCCCATATCGCGGGAGAGCGCTGCTAAGTCTGCTGGAGCGGTTAAAAACGGATTTTTTAAAGTATTTTTAAGATCAAATAGGGCATTAGCCGGCATAGAACCTGCGCGGAGCGCTATGGTTTTAGTAGTATTCTGATAGATACCCAGTTCACGGTACAGCGCTGAAAAATCTACTTTCGATGCCGGCTGCTCGCCCGGATACGCGGGGAAAAGCTGCCAGAGCTGCGCGGTGGGTACCTTTTGCGCAGCTGTTAGCCGAGCAAATTCCACACCCCAATTGCCACCCAAATCCAGCGCCATCATCAAGCTCCAGCCCATGCTGTCTACGGGCTGCCAAAGCGCGGGCTTCACGCCGAGGACATGAAATTCTGGCGGCAGAGCTTGGCTTGACGTTTGATGAAAATTGCTGATGCCGTCTGTATAGGCTTTCAAAATGGCTTTGGCATCGGCAGGCAGCGCGTCGAATTGCTTTTGCGCCGCGCGGATGATGCCCAAAGAGCGCATAAGCTGATCGGTCTCCAGCGTAGCCGCGCCAAAGATTTCGCTTAAATGCCCGTGCATCACGCGCCGATTTGTCTCCAGCTGCCAACTGCGCTCTTGCGCATGCGTGTAGCCCAGGGCAAAGGCGGCATCGGTATCGGTTTGCGCAAAGATATGCGTTACGTCTGAGGCATCTCGCTTAATCTGCACCGGCTGCTGCAAGCCTGCCGCTTGCAAACTGCCACCCGTTTGAGGCAAGCTGCGCCAGATGTAGAACACTGCCATCAAAACCAGTAGGCCTAGCAAAATTAATGTGCCAACAAGAGCTTTTTTGATCAAATTCATTTCTACTCTTTCACGCCGTTCGGTCGAATGATGTCAATTCTGCTGCCGCCTTCGCCATTGAAAACAGGTACACACTCAAAATTGAACCTACATCCATCCGATAAGAAAAAAATGTACACGATCTCCAATCGATTACCTATCCAATTTAGACGGCACTTCTCATGCAAAAAATCAGAAAAAGGCGCTAAGTCATTGATTAGATTGTTGTAATAAAACAAATGTTACTAATTTAATCAAGATTTCCTTGCCAATTTTTAGCACCCGCATTAACGTAAAGTACCTGAATTGACAAAGGTAGCATTCAGGGCAAAATGTTCAAAAAAAGGTGATCGTTGATGAGTTGGATAAAAACTGCATCCGCCTCTTTCTTAGGGGCCGTAGGAATGACTCCCGTGCCGTCTGAATCTGTGATGGAAGATCGCACAGAGGAGATTCGCCTATCGATGTTAAGCATCCTTGGTGAAAATGGTGCAGATACATTCCCTGGCCTGCGCCGCCGACTGATGTTTGCAGTAGACATCGAGGCGCTTTGGTATTTGCGCAGTGAATGGATGGGCTCGCTGTCTAGCCTGCATGGCGAGCGTATCGCGGCTGCTCATTTGCGCACCATCAATATGCAATTTGAAGGCTTGTTAACGAAGGGCATGAATTCACGCCCTAGCCCACTGTCTTCAAATCGCTGATCAAAGCCACACGGTAAAGTCGTTCGCATCCACCCGCGTGGTGGCAAAAGTATTCACAAGTTCGCTCTCATCGGCATAGCCCAAGCTCATGCCGCACACTAGCATTTCATTGTCTTGAGCGCCCACCAGAGGCAAAATGATTTTTGAAAAACCATTCCATGCCGCTTGTGGGCAGGTGTGCAGGCCTTGTGCCCTAGCTGCTACCATGAAGCTTTGCAAAAACATACCGTAATCGAGCAAACTTCCGCGCCCCATCACCTTATCAATGGTGAACATCAAGCCAACGGGTGCATCGAATAATTTGAAATTGCGCTGATGCTGAGCATGCATTGCGGCTTTTTCCCCTTTGGCGATGCCAAGCACGCCATACAAGCCAAAGCCGCATTCACGGCGGCGGTCTATGTAGGGCGAGACCCATTTTTCCGGGTAATAGTCGTATGGCTCGCTGTATTCTTTGGCCAGTTCTGGGTTGGCCGTGAGTGCATCATGCGCGGCACAAACCTCATTGACCAATTGGTTACGCTTTTCCCCTTGCAACACATAGACTTTCCAAGGCTGTGTGTTGGTCCCGCTCGGGGCACGGGCGGCGATTTGCAAGATGTGCTCGATCTTCTCGCGCTCGACTTCTTGAGGTAAAAATGCGCGGTTGGAGTAACGGCTCAAAATCGCTTGATCAACGCTACTTGGATCAGCAATTTGTGTGGAGACTTGAGGACTGGCGAGTTGTTCGGTAATTTTCATAAGTTTTAGTTTTCTACAGTGATTTGTACATTTCAACATGAGCAATGCCCACCTCATCAAAGGGAGAGCCACGTTCGGCAAAGCCCGATTTTGCATAAAAGCCGGCGGCGCTGCGCTGGGCGTGAAGGATAACTTCTTTGTCGCCTCGCGCTCTGGCCTTTTGCACCAAAGCATCCAACACTTGTCGCCCCAGCTGGCTGCCACGCAGCACGCGCTTGCTCGCCATGCGGCCAATTTTGCCCACGCCGGGTGAAGCCACCAGCAATCGCCCGGTGGCCAAAGGCATCTCCATCCGGTTGTAGACGACGGCGTGTACTGCCGTTTTGTCCGCTTCATCCCATTCGTCCTCTCTGGCAATGCCCTGCTCTTGGACGAAAACTTCTGTGCGCACACTCGCCGCATCGCGCTCCAGCTCTTGCCAGCCGCCCACCTGCAAGCGCGTCATCGCCTCGCCTTTTTCAAAGCCTTCTAGCAAAGTTCGCAATCCGTCCGGCACGCGGCGCGAGGTTTGCGTGGCTGGGTCGGCATACACGTAGAGCAGCTCACCGCTGACTAAGAGCTTGTCGCTATGAAAAATACCGCCCTCCATGAGCATGGAAGAGTTGCCGATTTTTGCGCAACGCATGCCAATATCCAGCGTGTCGTCATAGCGCGCAGAGGCGTTGTATTCCAGCGTGGCTTTCTTCACATAAAGATCGCCGCCCAGCTGGTGCATCGTTTCTTCGTAGGGCAAAGAAAGCGCTCTCCAATAGTCTGCCACCGCCGTATCAAGATACATCAGGTAATGCCCATTGAAGACGATTTTCTGCATGTCCACCTCGGCCCAGCGCACGCGCAGGCGGTGAAAGAATCTAAAGCTTTGTCGGTTCATAGGTTGAAGGCTTGTTTGAGGGCGAGCGCAGCATCTTGATGAAATCGCCGCGCTTCGGGAAGGATGCGCCCCATTTTGATGAACTCATGCGTCACGCCACGGTAAATGTCCAGATGCACGGTCACGCCGGAGACACGCAGCGCATCGGCATATTGCAAGCCTTCATCATAGAGTGGGTCACACTCTGCTAGGAAGAGTGCAACGGATGACAAATCACTAAAATTCTCTGCATTTAGAGGCGAAAATCGCCATTCGCCGGCATCTATATTGCGTACAGTGCTATCATTAAAATAGCGTATGTGCTCCGCTTCCAGCACATAGCCTTGCGCGTATTGCCGGCGGGATGGACTGATTTGCTCTGTCAGCGTACCCGGATAAATCAGCAATTGCAGAGCCATTAGGAGGCCGGCATCTCTTGACATGTGGCCACACACCGCAGCGAGCTTGCCTCCCGCGCTGTCGCCGCCTATTGCGATGCGGCGGCCATCCAACCCAAGTGAATCGGCGTGCGCTCGCAGCCAAAGCAAAGCATCCCAAGCATCGTTTTGCGCGGCGGGAAACGGATGCTCGGGCGCGAGGCGATAGTCCACCGATAGCACTGCCGCGCCAGATAGGCGGCAAAGCTCGCGGCACAAAATATCATGCGTTTGAATGCTGCCAATCACACAGCCACCGCCGTGAAAAAACAGCAGCACGGGTAGCTTGTCTTGCGTCGTTGTTCGCTGCACGGTCGCATAAAGCCGGAAAGGAATAGGCGCACCATCTCGGTTCGTGAAGCTCAAATCCTCCACCCTCGCCAGCTGCGCCTTTGCTACTTCCAGCACCTCTGCACCCTTCTCGTACACCTCCCGCGCCTGCGTAGGCGTGAGCAGATGCAATGGCTTGAAATCAGGTTTCATCTGCGCCCGCGCCATGCGCGTGAGCACGCCCTGCATGGCGGGAGTGAGCGAAGCGGGAGTGAGCGCAGCGGGCTGACTCGCTGCGAGCATGGGCGGAGCGGCTGGCAGTCTATCGGGCTGTAAAAACTCTTCTAAAACCATGGTTACTTGAAACTCACACTCACCGGCTTTGCGCCGGGCAAGTCAGCATAAGTGACCGTTACCTTCATTCCAACCTTGGGCGGCACCAGCGGTGAAAATGAGCCGAGGCTGATCAGCTGCCCCACTTTCATGCTCTGCCCTTCTTTGGCCAAGGCTTGGGCAAGCCACACCACAGCGTTCAAAGGATGCCCCAAAATATCTGAGCCCTTGCCACCGCCTAGATTTGCTCCTGCTGCGTCCACCATCGTCACCTGCATATCACGCAGCGCATCAAGCATTTGAAATTTCTCAGCGCGAATAGCGGGCACGCCAATCGTCTGCCCCACCACTCCCAGCCGCGCACCCACATTGATCGCGCTAATCGCCGCGCCATTGAGCTTAGGTGGCGCTTGCACCACCAAATCTGGCAGCTCAATAAAAGGAATGATCTGGTCAATCGCGTTGAGCACATCCATCGGCGTTTTTGCTGAATTGATGGCTTCGCTGCTCACGCGCACCAGCATGTCGGCCTCAAACAAAGCGCGTGCGCCAAAGGCCGCATCTACCGATGCGCCGTCTTTCAGCATCATGTTTTCGTAGAGCTTGCCCCATACCGGCTTGTCTGCGCCAAAGCGTTTTTGCACAGCGGGGTTGGTCAGGCCCGCTTTGTAGCCCACAAGTTTGCTGCCTGCTTTTTCCATCATCGCGGTGAGCTTGGTGCGCGTGCATTCGCCATCGGCTTCGCTCAAGCCCTCAGGATTGGCAGCGGGCGTTTTGGCGGTGTAGCTGGCCAGCAGCGCGGTCACTTCTGCATCGCTCATGCAAGCGGCCTGCGCGGAGAAAGACAGCGTGGCCAAAACGGCAATAGAAACAGCGGTAAAAGATGAAGTTAATCGCATAGCAAGCTCCTTCGGTAGTAAAGTGCTTTCATCGTAACCAAATTTTGTGCAAAAAACACCATGGCTTATATCTACTACGTCACCCACATCCAGTTTGATCACGGCGCAATCTCGACTTTAAAAGCTGAATGCGAGCGCGTGGGCATCACCCGCCCGATGATCGTCACTGACAAAGGCGTGCGCGCTGCTGGCATTGTGGACAAAGCGATTGCGGCTTTGGGCATGCAGCCTGCAATGATCTTCGACGATATACCAAGCAACCCCGACGAGGCTGCCGTGCAGGCAGGCTTACTTGCCTATCGCGCCGGAAAATGCGACGGCCTCATCGCAGTTGGCGGTGGCTCGGCGATTGATTGCGCCAAAGGCATCGCCATCCTCACACCGCAAGGTGGCGTGCTCAAAACCTACGCCACTATCGAAGGTGGCTCGCCGCGCATCTCCAGCGAGATCGCCCCCATCATCGCCGTGCCCACCACCAGCGGCACCGGCTCCGAAGTAGCTCGCGGAGCTATTCTGATCGTTGAAGATGGCCGCAAACTTGGCTTTCATTCTTGGCATCTCGTCCCCAAAGCCGCCATTTGCGACCCGCAGCTCACCCTCGGCCTGCCCCCTCAGCTCACCGCAGCCACCGGCATGGACGCGATTGCCCACTGCATTGAAACATTCCTCGCCCCCAGCTTCAACCCGCCCGCTGACGGCATCGCCCTAGACGGCCTGCGCCGAGGCTGGGCGCATATTGAACGCGCCACCAAGAACGGCGCAGATCAAGAGGCCAGATTCCAGCTCATGAGCGCCAGCATGCAAGGCGCGATGGCCTTCCAAAAAGGCCTCGGCTGCGTGCACAGCCTCTCCCACAGCCTAGGCGGCGTCAACCCGCGCCTGCACCACGGCACACTCAACGCTATGTTTCTCCCTGCAGTTGTACGCTTCAACTCAGCAGCCGACTCCGTGCAAAAAGAAGATCGCCTCAACCGCATGGCTCAAGCCATGAATCTCAGCGGTGGCTCAGACGTGATCCCCGCGTTGCAAGACATGGTTCACCGCCTCGGCCTGCCACGAGGCCTAGCCGACATGGGCGTGACCACCGATCTCTACGAGAAAATCATCGACGGCGCTGTTGCAGACCATTGCCACAAAATGAACCCCCGCATCGCCACGCGGGAAGAATATGCGGGCATGCTGCAAGACTCTATGAAGCTGTGAGCTACCGCTTGTGGGCATGAAAGCGCATTACACCCTTATTTTTTAAGTGATTTAGCCCGGTAGCCGGCATAGAATATGCGCGAAATGCTACGTATTTAATAGCAGTTATGATTGCGACAATCTCTTTATAAAAAGCTTCCTCCATGCTCACCGGCGATCTCAAAAGCAAAATCGATCAAATCTGGAATGCCTTTTGGTCGGGTGGCATCGCCAATCCGATTGAGGTGATTGAGCAAATCACTTATCTGCTCTTCATGCGCCGCTTAGACGAGGAGCAAACCCTCGAAGAAAACAAAGCCGCTCGCCTGAAAAAACCCATCGAGCGCCGCATCTTCCCCGAAGGCGCTGACTCACGCAGTCGGGAGTTCAAATCCCTCCGTTGGAGTCACTTCAAAAACGAGTCGCCCAGCGAAATGTTCATCATCGTGGGCGAGCATGTGTTCCCCTTCTTGCGCACCCTGGGCGCGGGTGACTCCACCTACGCCTACCACATGAAGGATGCGCGCTTCACCATCCCCACGCCCGCGCTGCTGGCCAAAGTGGTGGATTTGCTCGATGCCGTGCCCATGGACAACCGCGATACCAAGGGCGATCTGTATGAATACATGCTCTCAAAAATAGCCAGCGCAGGGCAAAACGGCCAATTTCGCACCCCGCGCCACATCATTCAATTGATGGTGGAGATGACCGCCCCCGCGCCGCAAGACACCATTTGCGACCCCGCCAGCGGCACCTGCGGCTTCTTAGTTGCCGCAGGCGAATACCTGCGCGAGGCACACCCTGCGCTGCTCCACGATGCCAAGCTGCTCAAGCACTTCAACCATGCCATGTTTCATGGCTACGACTTTGACAACACCATGCTGCGCATCGGCAGCATGAACATGATGCTCCACGGCGTGGACAACCCCGCCATCACGTACCGCGATTCGCTTGGCCAAGAGCATGGCGCAGAAGAAGGCAAATACAGCCTAGTCCTCGCCAACCCACCCTTTGCCGGCAGCTTGGATTATGAAAACGTGGCCAAAGATTTGCTGCAAACCGTCAAAACCAAGAAAACCGAGCTGCTCTTCCTCGCCCTCTTCCTGCGGCTTTTGAAGCCCGGCGGCAGAGCAGCCGTGATCGTGCCCGATGGCGTGCTCTTCGGCTCCAGCACAGCCCACAAAGCCCTGCGCAAAATGCTCGTTGAAGATCAAAAGCTCGATGGCATCGTGAGCCTGCCCGGCGGCGTGTTCAAGCCCTACGCAGGCGTGAGCACCGCCATTTTGTTCTTCACCAAAACCAACAGCGGTGGCACAGACAATGTATGGTTTTACGACATGCAGGCCGATGGCTACAGCCTAGACGACAAACGCCAGCCTCTGCTTTCTGAAGACAAATTAGGCCTCCAGCCGGCAAAGAATCTGCGTGGAGCGCTATCAAATGATGAGCATTTAAAGAACAACCTGCCCGACATCCTCACCCGTTGGAACTCCCTTAAAACCGTTCGCCCTGAGCTTGTCGAAGGGTCTAAGCACACCTCCGTTCGATCTGAGCACCATTCCGTTCGCCCTGAGCCTGTCGACGGGCAGAGCGAGCTAGAGCGCCCCCGCACAGCGCAAAGCTTCTGCGTCCCCAAAGCCGACATCGCCGCCAACGGCTACGATCTGAGTATCAACCGCTACAAAGAAGTAGTGCATGCGCAGATACAGCACCGCCCGCCGTCAGACATCTTGGCCGAGCTGGCCAAGCTGGAGGATGAGATTGCGGCGGGAATGAAGGCGTTGGAGGGGATGTTGAAGTGAGCGCTTCAGCTTCTGCCCGTCTCGGCGATTTCGTTGAAATACTTTCTGGCTTCGCCTTCGATGCTGCGAACTTCTCCGATGAAGGCGACATTGCGCTGATCAGAATTCGCGACGTATTGCGTGGACGGTCAAACACTTTCTATCGCGGCGGGCACGACGAAAAGTACTTGATCAATGAAGGCGAAATACTGATTGGCATGGACGGTGAGTTCAACCGCGCCCGGTGGCAATCAGCCCCTGCTTTGTTGAATCAACGAGTTTGCAAAATCAACTCGAGTAGCCCGCGTCTAGCTGACGAGTATCTTTTCCACTTTCTGCCAGCCGCTTTGAAGTCAATCGAAGATGCAACTTCGTTTGTGACCGTCAAACATCTTTCTGCGAAGCAGATTCGGGAGATCGAAATTCCGCTGCCGCCGGTGGAAGAGCAGCGCCGCATCGCCGCCATCCTGGACCAGGCCGAAACCCTCCGAACCCAACGCCGCCAAGCCCTGGCCCACCTCGACACCCTCACCCAGTCCCTCTTTCTCGATATGTTTGGCGACCCGGTAGAAAATGAAAAGAGCCTTCCTATTTGTCAATTGCATACGCTTTGCAATCGAATCACCGACGGTACGCATCAATCTCCCGATTGGGTGGAAACGGGGATTCCCTTCTTGTTTATAAGCAATATCGTTGATGGCGCAATCACCTTCGATACTCATAAGTTCATTTCTGAAGAAACCTACTTTGAATTGACAAGGCGTTGCCCCATTGAGATCGGTGACGTTCTCTACACAACGGTCGGTTCGTATGGGAATGCTGCTGTTGTGACTGATGCCAAACGCTTTGCCTTCCAAAGGCACATTGCCCACATAAAACCTGACAGAAGCAAAACCAATTCACTTTTTCTAGCTGCGATGATTCAGTCGGTGGGTGTACGGCGGCAAGTTGATAAGGTCGCAAAAGGCGTTGCTCAGAAAACAGTCAATCTTGCAGATTTAAAAGGCCTGACGGTTTACGCGCCCCCACTCCCCCTCCAACAAACCTTCGCCACCCGCATTGCAGCCATCGAAGCCCTCAAAGCCACCCACCGCACCGCCCTTGCCCAACTAGACGCCCTGTTCGCCTCGCTGCAGCAGCGGGCATTCAGTGGTGAATTGACGCAGCAGACAGCGCAGGCAGCGCCTAAGAAGAATCTGTTTGCCGACCCTGGCGTTTTCAATCCTGAAAAAGGCTTGGAAGCTTTGGTGCATGTAGTCAAGCGCTTGAAGGGCAAAGGGCATTATTCGCCCACCAAGGCACTGTATTTTGCAGATCGACACCATCTGAACCATCATGGCCACACAATCTATGGCGAAATTTATCTGGCCTTGCCCCACGGCCCCGTGCCCCAAGCCGCTTACAACGCCAGCCGCGCATTGGAAGAAGGCATGATGCTCAGCGAATTCCATATGGATGATGTGCGCCAAGCCTTGCGCCGCGATGGCGATCAGCTCATTGCCCTGCGCGATGCCAAAAAAGGCGCGCTCAGCCCAGAAGAAATCGCCAGCCTCGATTGGGCGATTCGCTACGTCAAAGACATGAGCTTCGAGCAGCTCAAAACCGCCTCGCACGATTCGGCTTATAACAAGACGGCGGTGAATCAGCCGATTGCTTTGCAAGACATCATCGCCACGCTAAGGCGATAGCTACTCAGGCTCTAAAACGTTAAAAACCATAATTAACAAGGTTTTTTGCGTTTTTCATGCAGAAAATAGCATGTAAGTGTATTATTGCGCCATGCTCATCGAATTTTCGGTCACCAACTACCGCTCCATCTTGGAGCGGCAAACGCTGAATATGACTGCTTCCAGCTATTTCAAAGAGCTGGAAGCGGCCAACACATTTGCGCCTGATGGATCTGACAGCCTGCCTCGCTTATTGCGTTCGACGGTGCTCTACGGGCCTAATGCTTCTGGCAAAAGCACATTGATTCAGGCTTTGAGTTTCGTCAAAGAACAAGTGCTTCACTCACAGAAGGAAAGCCAAGCAGGCGACGCAATTGATGTGGTGCCATTTAAGCTCACATCCGCATCACGAGCCGGCGTGAGCGAATTTGATGTGACTTTTATGGAGCAAGGTGTTCGCTATGAATATGGCTTTTGCTGCAACAGCGTGCGCTTTACTGAGGAATGGCTGATTGCTTACCCTCAAGGTCGTGCGCAAAAGTGGTTTCATCGAGTGTTTGATACTGAATCGGGCAAAGATGAATACAAATTCAGCGCCTCTTTTGTGGGTGGGAAAATTCGCCATGCGCTCTGGCGGGAACAAACTCGGACGAATGCGCTGTTTTTGTCCACCGCAATTCAGTTGAACAATGAGCAACTCAAACCTGTTTTTGGTTGGTTTAAGCAGCGTTTGCAGGTGATTGATTCTGTTGGTGGCCTGAGCCCCGGCTATACCTTGCAGCGTTGTGAAAAGGATGAAGATCGGCTGCATGTCGTGCAGTTCATGAATTCAGCAGATTTATCGATTTCAGATATTCGGCTGAAAGAGTCTGTGTTTTCAGTGGATACGCTGCCGAAAGGAATGCCAGCTGCTATTCGGGATCAGGTCTTGAAGGATATGGTGGGCGAAAAAATCGTTGAGCCGCTGTTTTTCCATCAAGACGTGAATGAGCAAGGAATCATCGCATTTGATCAGTCGGAAGAGTCTGACGGCACACTTGCGCTGTTTGCTTTCGCCGGCCCTTGGCTTGATGTGATTGAAAACGAGCGAGTGCTTGTTGTGGATGAGCTTGACACCAGCCTTCACCCTTTACTGGTGCAGCATCTGGTTAAGAGTCTGCATCACGCAGGCACTAAGGCGCAGCTCATCTTCACAACCCATGACACCACGCTGCTGAGCCAAAAGCTGCTGCGCCGCGATCAGGTGTGGTTCATGGAAAAAGATGAGAAGAGCGCCACGCGCCTTTATCCGCTGTCTGATTTCAGCCCACGCGACAATGAGGCGATTGAGCGTGGCTATTTGAATGGGCGCTACGGTGGAATTCCGTTTTTGAAAGATTTGGACTTTTATGGGGTCTGAGGATCTGTTTCATAAGCGTAAGGCGCGCAAAACAGCAGAGCTTCAGCGGCAAAAGCATGAGCGTGCGCGGAATAAGCGCTACCTGATCGTTTGCGAAGGGACGAAGACCGAGCCGCAGTATCTAAGCGAGTTATTGAAAGACTTAGGCATTCGTCCGCATGTAGTACGCATTGCGCCCAACGATGGCGTTTCTCCAGATCGCGTGGTGGCGCATGCTGAGACCCTTTATGACGAGGATGCTGTTAAAGGTGATGCTTTTGACGCGGTGTACTGCGTTTTTGACAGAGACAAGCACACCACCTTTGATGCGGCAGTGCAAAGAACGAAGGATTTGAGCGCAGCGCAAAAGCCGTTTGTGGCGATTACCTCCAACCCTTGCTTTGAAGTTTGGCTGCTTCTGCACTTTGGCTATTCCGATATGCCGTTTCATGCTGCTGGCAAAAAGTCTGCTGGCGATCAAGTTGTCGCCGAATTGAAACCCAACCCGGATTTGCAAAGTACGGCAAGGGGCAAACGGGTGTCTATGCGCAGCTCAAGCCTGCGCTTATCAACGCGCTCACACACGCTGCCCGTTTGCGTGCGCACGGCGAGCAAACGGGCAGCATCAATCCTGCGACTGAGATGGATGTGTTGGTGAACGCGATTCAGGCGCTGACAGCAAAGTGATTTCCGAAAAACAGCTTATTTTCGGAAATGTGTTCGCTCGACATGCCTGAGGGTCTATTTTTGACCCAAATTTTCATACGTTTTTGTGGCAAAAATGCTCTCCAATTGAAAAACACTTGTTTTCGCCACAAATAAGTGTTATTTTTCGTGGCAAATATGGGCAAACACACTGAATCGACCGACACGCTGGTTCTCAAGCGCATTCAAGCGCATGAACCAGGCTGGGTGTTCACGCCTTCTGACTTTACAGACTTGGGCAGCCGCGATGCAGTGGCCACAGCGCTGAAGCGGCATAAGGCGGCAGGCACGATTCGCATGCTGGGGCGTGGGCTGTATGACGTGCCGCGCCATCATGAGCTGCTGGGTGTTTTGTGGCCTCCGATGGAGCAAATTGTGGATGCGATTTCGCGAAAAGATGGTTTGCGCTTGCAGCCAATTGGCGTATATGCGGCCAACTTGTTGGGCTTATCCGAACAAGTGCCTGCTCAGGTGGTGTATTTGACCGATGGCGCAACCCGCAAGATCAAAATCAAGCCGATGGAGATTGTTTTCAAGCGCACCACCCCGCGCCAAATGGCTACGGCCGGGCGGCTGAGCGGTTTGTTGATTCAAGGTTTTCGCAGCATGGGCATCAAACACCTTAAGCCGCATCATATTCAGAGCTTGCGCAGCCGCATTCCGGCAAACGAGCGAGCCAAGATTTTGGACGATCTGGCCTATGCCCCTGTGTGGATGCAAGCGCATTTCAAAGAGATAGCTAAGCCATGAACCATTCGTTTATTTTGCTTTCGCCAGACGATCAAAAGCAGGCTTATCAGGATGCCACCCTGACGCTCAAAACAGAGGCCGTGATCCTAGAAAAAGACTTTTGGGTAAGCTGGCTGCTGGGGCAGTTGTTTTCGCTACCCGAGATTGGGCCGCATTTGGTGTTCAAGGGCGGCACGTCGCTCTCGAAGGTGTTTGGGGTGATTGATCGGTTTTCGGAAGATATTGATTTATGCCTCGTGCCGGAATTTGTGGGGGCAGATGCGGCGGGCTTTGATGCTTTGAGCAGCCGCACACGGCGCGATACGGCTATTTTGGAAATGCAAGCTTTATGCAGCGCCAAAGCACAAGCGGTGTTGATGCCGGCTTTGGAGGCGACGATTGCCAGCGCTTTGGGAGCATCAGCCTCTGGCGCTTGGCTGCGCTTTGAGCTGGATGCAGATTCGAAATCGCCGATCATTTACTTTGCTTATCCAAGCATGCAAGCAGGCGGCTTTGACTATCTCAAACGCGAGGTGAAGCTGGAGCTGGGCACGCTCACCGATCAGCAGCCCACGGGGCGCCACCCCGTGAGGCCCTTGCTGGCAGATGCTTTCCCCAAGCTCTTTGAAGATTGGGTATGCGAGGTGACAGCTTTGGAGCTGGAGCGCACATTTTGGGAGAAGGCGACGATTTTGCATGCTGAATATCACCGCCCAGATCACCTGCCCACGCCCAGCCGCTATGCGCGCCACTATTTTGATATGGCCAAACTGGTCGGCCATGCGCAGGCGGCGCAATTCATGGCGAATAGCGTGCAATGCAATCGCGTGGTGGATTGGAAAAACCGTGTGTTTGCGCGGGGCTGGGCGAGATATGACTTGGCCAAACACGGCTCGTTTCGCCTTGCGCCTTCCGCGCAGCGAGAAGCCGACTTAGCACTAGACTACCGAGCCATGCGCCCTATGTTTATCTCCGAGCCACCGCCGTTTGATGCGCTCATGGCGCAATTACGCAGCGCAGAGGCAGCGCTGAACGCCTGAAGCCATGAGCAGCAGCCACTCTAACTTTTCCTTCCTGCAAGCCGAGTGGCCTGATTTGCATGCCGAGGCTGCTCGCGCCGAAACTGCGGCGCTCTCTGACCCGCGCACCGCATGCTTTTATGCGAGGCGCACGCTGGAGCTAGCAGTGGGCTGGCTGTTTCAGGCCGAAGGCGGACGCGGCGGCAAGCTGCAAATACCTTACAAGCCGGATTTGTCGGCTTTTTTGTTTGAGCCGAGTTTTAAGGTGCTGGTGAGCCCGGGCTTGCATGCCAAGATGGATGTGATCCGCAGGCAGGGCAACAATGCGGCGCACAGCGCCCGGCCCATTTCTCAGCAAGATGCAATTGCCGTGCTGCGCGAGTTGTTTCAGGTGGCGTTTTGGTTGGCGCGGCATTATGGGCGCAATGTGGCGGCGCGCCCTGTCCCGAGTTTGCAGTTTCGCGCGGATCTGCTTCCGCGCCCGGCAGATGAGAGCACCATGCAAACGGCAGTGCAAGCCAGCGCCCAGGCCACGCAAGCGGCTTTGCAAAAGCTTACCGCTTTGGCCGATGAGCTGGCTGCGCGAGATGCAGCCCTAGCCGCAGCTCAGCAAAAATCCAATGCGCTCGATGCCGAGCTGGCGCAGCTTCGCGCCGAGGTGGCAGCAGCCAAGGCAGCGAACACGGCCACGCCAGATGCGCATGATTACAACGAAGCGCAAACCCGCGATGTGTATATCGATTTGCTGCTGAGTGAAGCGGGCTGGGCGCTTGATCAGGCGCGCGATAGAGAATTTGAAGTACAAGGCATGCCCAACAACCAAGGCGTGGGCTATGCGGATTACGTGCTCTGGGGCGATGATGGCAAGCCGCTGGCGGTGGTGGAGGCCAAACGCACGAAGCGCGATGCATTGGTGGGTCAGCAGCAGGCCAAGCTATACGCCGATGGGCTGCAAGCGCAGTTTGGCCAGCGCCCTCTGATTTACTTCACCAATGGCTTTGAGCATTGGCTTTGGGACGATCTGCATTACCCGCCGCGCCCGGTGCAGGGGTTTCATAAAAAAGATGAATTGCAGCTTTTGGTGCAGAGGCGCAACTCGGCCAAGCCCTTGGCCAGCCTAGCCATCAAACCAGAGATTGTGGAGCGGCATTACCAGCAGCGAGCGATTCGGCGTATTGGCGAGACTTTTGAGAAGGATCGGCAGCGCAAAGCATTGGTGGTGATGGCCACGGGCGCTGGCAAGACGCGCACCGTGATTGCGCTGGTGGAATTGCTGCAGCGCGCCAATTGGGCAAAGCGGGTGCTTTTCTTGGCGGATCGCGTGGCGCTAGTGAATCAAGCGGCGAATGCGTTCAAGGCGCATTTACCCGACGCAGCGGCGGTGAATTTAGTGACCGAGAAGGAAACAGAAGGCCGCGTGTATGTCTGCACCTATCCGACGATGATGGGCTTGATCAATGAATCCCGAGACGGCCAGCGCCGCTTTGGTGTGGGCCATTTTGATTTGATCATCGTGGACGAGGCGCACCGCTCGATCTATCAAAAATACCGGGCCATCTTTTCTTACTTTGATGCGCTTTTGGTGGGCTTGACGGCCACGCCGAAAGACGAGATTGACCGCAACACCTATGGCCTGTTTGACTTGGAAAATGGTGTGCCCACCGATGCCTATGGGCTAGAGGATGCGATTACCGAGGGCTATTTAGTGCCGCCGCGTGCAGTTTCTGTGCCCTTGAAGTTTCAGCGCGAAGGCATCAAATATGCGCAGCTGAGCGAAGACGAGCGCGAGCAATGGGATGCGCTGGACTGGGACGAGACGGAAGGCCGCGCTCCGGACGAAGTGGGCGCGGAAGCGGTGAACAAATGGCTTTTCAACACCGACACGGTGGACAAAGTGCTGGAGCTGCTCATGACGCGCGGCCTGAAGGTGGCGGGTGGCGACCGGCTAGGCAAAACCATCATCTTTGCCAAAAACACGGCTCACGCCAACTTCATTGCTGAGCGCTTCAATGCGAATTACCCGCATTTCGCAGGCCAGTTTGCTCGCGTGATCACCTATCAAACCGAATACGCGCAGAGCTTGATTGATGCTTTCTCAGGCAAAGAAAAATCGCCGCACATTGCGATTTCGGTGGACATGTTGGATACGGGCATTGATGTGCCGGAAGTGCTGAATCTGGTGTTTTTCAAAATCGTGCGCTCTAAGGCGAAGTTTTGGCAAATGATCGGGCGCGGAACGCGGCTTTGCAAGGATTTGCTGGGGCCAGAGCAAGACAAGCAAGAGTTTGTGATTTTTGATTTTTGCCAAAACCTAGAGTTTTTCAGCCAAAACTTGGAGGGCAGTCAAGGCGCTGTGGTTGAGCCACTGAGCCAAAAAACCTTCAAGGCACGGCTGGAGTTGCTGGCGGTGTTGGATGAGAAGCTGGCGCAAGAGCTTGCTTCTGATAAAAATCGACTCAGTGAGGCAATACCAGGCTTTGGGCTCACAGAGGCGGGGATCCGCTCCAATACCGCAGCGCATTTGCATGCGATTGTTGCTGGCATGCAGTTGGACAATTTTGTCGTGCGCCCGCAGCGCCGCTGGGTGCAGGCGTGGAGCGAAGCCACCGATTGGCACAGCGTGAGCCGTGAGCAACTGAACGAACTCGCGCAGCATGTCTCAGGCTTGCCCAGCGCTGTGCGCGATGAGGACGAAGATGCCAAGCGCTTCGATTTGCTCATGCTGCGCACACAGTTGAGCTGCATGCGCAGCGATATGGGCTATGCCCGCCTGCGCGATCAAGTGCGCTCGCTGGCAGATGCCTTGCGCGAGTTAGGCAGTATTCCCGATGTGAAGCGGCACATGGTGTTAATTGAAGCGATGGCTGGCGAAGAATGGTGGCAAGACGTGACACTACCGATGCTGGAGCAGGCGCGGCGGCATTTGCGTGGGCTCATTCGCTTGTTGGAGACCATTCGGCGTAAGGTGATTTACACCGATTTTGCAGATCAAGTAGGTGAAATCACCGAAATTGCCCTGCCCTTGGGTGGCGCAGCGGGGGATTTTGAGCGGTTTCGTATGAAGGTGCGGGCGTTTTTAAGAGAGCACGAAAGCCACATTACCTTGCACAAGTTGCGCCGCAATTTGCCGCTGACTGCTTCAGACCTTTCTGAACTGGAGCGCCTGCTGCTGGAAAGCGGCACGGCCACTGCGCACGATATGCAGCGCGCAAGCCAAGAGGCGCAGGGGCTGGGCCTTTTTGTACGCTCCTTGATCGGTCTGGATCGTGAGGCTGCGACGCAAGCGCTGAATGGTTTCGTCAGCGGAAAGACTTTAAGCAGCAACCAATTGGAGTTCATCAACCAGATCGTGACGCACTTGACCGAGCGCGGTGTCATGAATGCATCGCTTCTGTATGAACCACCCTTCACAAGCTATGCGCCACAAGGGCCAGACGCGCTTTTTTCGTCAGCGCAGGTTGATGAACTGTTTCGAGTTTTGGATGAAGTAAGAGCCACTGCACTTGCCGCTTAGAACGGGATTTTTATGCTCTTTTTGGCACTTAGCCGGCATGGAATATGCGCGGAGTGCTACTGAATTAATAGCGAAAAGATTATGCGTTAACGCAAGCGCTGGCAGACCAACGCGCTCTCCGCATCGTTTGGCAAGATCTCCAAATCGTCCTTCGCGGCAGATACTTCCATCTCACGCGGCAGCTTCACGCCGTTTTTAACCGCGAGGATTTCGGCCATGATGCTGACAGCAATTTCGCTCGGCAGCTTGCTGCCGATGTAGATGCCAATCGGGCCGCGCAGGCGCGCGAGGCTCGCATCGGTTTGCTCAAAATGCTCTTTCATGCGAGCTTGGCGTAGCGCATGGTTGCGGCGGCTGCCTATGGCGCCGATGTAGAAGGCTGGCGTGTTCAGAGCTTCAAGCAGCGCTAGGTCATCCAGCTTCGGGTCATGCGTGAGCGCGACCACGCAGGAGCGACTGTCTGGCCGGAAGGCTTTGACTACATCATCAGGCATCTCGGTGACGACTCTTGCCTGCGGCACGCTCCATGCCCCGCGATACTCATCGCGCGGATCACACACCGTCACGGCAAAGCCATTGAAACTTGCCATCGTGGCCAAGTACTCCGCCAACTGCCCCGCACCGATCAACAGCATGCGGTATTCGGGGCCAAAAGTATTGGACAGCTGCTGCTCTTGCAGGCTAAGCTCCTGCGGCGCACTGCTCTCAGCCTGCACCACCGCACCGCTTTTCAGATCCACGGTGCGCAGCATCAAGCGCCCGGCTTCCAGCGCTGCCACCAATTCAGACAGCAGCCCCGAATCCGGATCAAACTCCAGCAGCAGCTCCAGCGTGCCCCCGCAAGGCAGGCCGAATTGATGCGCCTCATCCGCGCTGATGCCGTATTTGATGAACTGCGGCGCGCCAGTTGGAATATTCCGCTCAACGCTCGGATCAACGACCCCCGCATAAGCCTTGGTAAACCGATCAATCAAATCATCCTCAATACACCCGCCCGACACCGACCCCACCACCGCCCCGCTCTCGCAAAGCGCCATGATCGAGCCCACAGGTCGAGGCGATGACCCCCAAGTGCGAACCACTGTGGCCAATAAAGCTTTTTTGCCTGCAAGCCGCCAATCTCGAAGTTGGCGGAGAACTAAAACGTCTAGATTTTCCATGCGTCTGTTTCACCCATTCACTGTGCAAAACCAGAGGATAACGGATCGCCCGCTCAACAGCGCGATAGCTATCATGTCTGACATGCTTGGCAGTAAAACGTGCTCCTCTGGCCCTGCCGAATCATCACGATAGGCTTCGCGCAAGCTCGGCAAGGCTCACCACCCCGGCCATACACATTCGCCTCCAGCTGAAAATACCCGCCTTCGCCGGTGGCGCTAGAGAAATCGCGTAACGTGCTGCCGCCTTTTTCCAGCGCTGATTGCAACACCTGAATCACTGCAGAATGCAATTTCAAAGCACGTGGCTTGCTCAGCTTGGCAGCCGCCAAAGTAGGCCGGATACCTGCAAGGAACAGCGCCTCGGAGGCATAAATGTTGCCGACACCCACCACAATATCGCCCGCCAGCAAAACCTGTTTGATCGGCGCACTACGTTTTTTTAGCGCTGCATGAAAAGACTCCGCTAAGAAATCATGGGTCAACGGTTCAACGCCGAGCCCACCGAGAAGCTTGCGCGGCCAGCTATCATTTTCAGAGTAAGCGAAGATCACCGCGCCAAAGCGGCGCGGATCATTCAGGCGAAGCTCGCCTTGCGAAGTCATTAGGCTGAAATGATCATGCTTTCCGGGTGGAGGCAAACGAGGCGAAAACAGCAGCGAGCCAGACATACCCAGATGAATGATCAACAAACCCGGCTTGGCGTTTTTCAGAGTGTCCACCAGCAAATACTTACCTCGCCTGCGCACGCCTTGCACCACCGCACCCATAAGCGCATCCACAGCCTCTTGCGCAGCGCCAGCCAAGCCTACGCCAAATGGCCAGCGCAGCGGCTTGCCCACATGCACATCTTGCACGCTTGCGCCAGCAATTCGGCTTGCAAAGGACAGCCGCGTGACTTCTACTTCTGGTAATTCTGGCAAAGCTATCGCTCCAAAGGGTGAAACTTATTGACTGCTTGGATTATCATGCCCTCATGCCCACCTGCACCACACATTGCTTCCCACTTCGCGCCCTGACCTCCAAGCTGGCCTTAATGGCTCTGGCTTTGGCCTACATCACGCCCGCTGCGCTTGCCCAGCAGCGAACACCTGTTAGGCCAGCAGCGGTTGCCTCCAAGCCTGCCAGCACTGAGACGATTGCCAACTCCAATATGGATGGAGAAATGTTTTATCAGCTACTGCTCGGTGAGCTCAACGCCATTCCAAGCTTAGGTGGCTCAACCAGTGACAGCTATTCATTCATTTTGGATGCTGCCCGCCGCACCAACGATGCTTCCCTGTATCAGCGCGCAGTTGAACTAGCCATTCAATCCCGCGCGGGTGAGCCCGCTCTCGCCGCCGCCCGCGCTTGGAAAAGCGCGCAGCCCCAATCTCGCGATGCCAATCTGCAAGTCTTGCAAGTGCTGCTTGCGCTCAATCGCTTACCCGAGACGACCGAGCCTCTGCGCTCGCAAATCCAGCTCACGCCGCCGTCCGAGCGCAGCGCAGCAATCTCTGCTATTCCCCGCCTTTACGCCCGATCTACAGATAAAAAAGCAGCGGCCACACTGGTCGAACTTGCTCTAGTTGATTTTCTAACCAATAGCGCTACAGCTTCTGCAAGTTGGACGGCAGTAGGCCGCACCCGCTTAGCCGCAGCCGACGCCGCAGGTGCGATACAAGCAGCCGCCCGCGCACAAACTGCCGACTCTCAAGCCATCGGCCCCGCTCTACTCGCATTGGAGCTGATGGATCCTAAGCAACCGGATGCTGAGCCCATCGTGCGCCGTTACTTGGAAAATGCACAGGCCATCCCCGAAGTGCGGCTTGGGCTGGTGCGCGCCCTGCTGGATGCTCAGCGATTTGGCGAAGCCTCAGCCCAAGTGCAACGCCTTACCCGCGATAAGCCCGAGATGGCCGAGGCTTGGGCACTGCAAGGCTCTCTTGAGCTGCAAGACAACCAAATCGACAAAGCCGATACTTCGCTCAAGCGCTATATTGAGCTTGCCAGCCCCGAGGGCAATTCTGATGAAAAGCAGCGTGGTATGACGCAGGCTTATCTCTCGCTGGCTCAGATTGCCGAAAAACGCAAAGATTTCTCGCTTGCTGAAAGTTGGCTCGCCAAGATCGATAGCCCTCAAGCGCTAGTGAGCACCCAAAGCCGCCGCGCCTCCATGCTAGCTAAGCAAGGCAAGCTTTCAGAAGCGCGCGAGCTCATTCGCAAGTTGCCCGAGCGCGCTGGCGCAGAAGGCGCGGCAGATCGCCGCATGAAAACACTCACTGAAGTGCAACTCCTGCAAACCAGCAAAGAATACCAAGCCGCCTACGATCTGCTGCAACAAGCCGTTGCCGCAGCACCGCAAGATCATGAGCTGATCTACCAGCAAGCCAGCGCGGCCGAAAAGCTCAAGCGCTACGGCGAAATGGAGCGGCTCATGCGCCGCGCCATCGAAGTCAAGCCCGATTACGCTTATGCCTACAACGCGCTTGGCTACTCCTTAGCAGATCGCAACGTCAGGTTGCCTGAAGCCAAGGCTCTGTTGCAAAAAGCCCTCGAACTCGCGCCAGGAGACCCAGCCATCACAGATAGCTTGGGTTGGGTGGAATTTCGCATGGGCAATTTCAAAGAAGCCATTGCCTTGCTAGAAAAAGCCTACAAAGCTTTCCCCAATGCCGAGATTGGCGCACACTTGGCTGAGGTGCTTTGGACGAGCGGCCAACGCGATAAAGCGACGGCGATCTTTAAAGAATGCATGCTACTGGATAAAGAAGACGAAGTGCTGGTTGAAACGCTCAAACGCTTGCGCGTGAAGCTTTAAATGCATCATGAAGCGCCGTTCCCTTGCCGCAGGCAGTGCAGCATTTAGTATCATTTCAATAGCAGGCTGCGCAACAAATACGCCGGCTACCAACCTAAAACCCTCTGAAAATACTGATAAAAATGAGCCCCAGAGCTACGCCGGCCGCATCAGCTTAGTTGTCGAGCCTGCACCTGGCTCAAGCGATCAGCAACAATCATTTTCAGGCAGCTTTGATCTGCGCGGCAATGCTCAAATTGGCGAGTTGGATTTGCTCACGCCGCTTGGCCAAATCGTGATGCAACTGCGCTGGGAGCCAAGTATCGCCGTGATCATGCGCGCAAGCCAACGGCAGGTTTTTGCGAATGCCCAGGATTTGATTGAGCAAGCGACAGGCGCAACAATTTCACTAGTGCAATTGTTTTCTTGGTTGCAGGGCAAAGAGGTGCAAGGCGGCAGTGCACAGTGGCAAGTTGATCTCTCAGCGCACGAGCGAGGCCGAGTCATCGCCCGCCGCAGCCTGCCCACACCTGCCGTGCTGCGCATCGCACTGGAGATGCCATGAGCACAACGTTGATGCAGCTGCGTGATCTCCCCGCGCCCGCCAAGCTCAATCTCTTCCTCCACATTACAGGCCGACGCGCTGATGGCTATCATTTGATCGAATCCGTCTTCCAGTTGATTGATTGGCAAGATACGATTCATCTCGCGATCCGCCATGACGGCATGATTTCACGCGAAGACTTGCTGCCGACGGACGCGCCACTACCAGCGGATGACCTCTGCACCCGCGCCGCACGCGCTTTGCAAAGCGCCACAGGCTGCCAACTTGGCGCACATATCCAATTAGAAAAGCGCATCCCGGCGCAAGCCGGCATGGGCGGCGGTTCGTCTGACGCAGCCACATGCTTGATCGGACTCAACCACCTATGGAACCTGCGCTTGCCGCTCTTAAAATTAGAGAAAATTGGCTTTAGTTTGGGTGCAGATGTGCCCTTCTTCTTGCGCGGGCGCAATGCGTGGGTTAGCGGCATCGGCGAGCAAATCGCGCCTTTGCCAGATGGCATGCTTGATCCCCAGCAGCATTTCCTCGTCGTTAAGCCAGAAAACGGCCTGCCCACCCCTGCAATTTTTGCATCTCCAAATCTTAAGCGCGACACAGCGCATGCTATAATTTTGGTCTTTGCTGAAAATCCTTACAACTTCGGTTGTAACGATCTCCAGAGTGTCGCGGAGCTCCTAGAGCCGCAAGTGAACCAAGCACTTGCAGTTTTGAAGCAACAGGGTTTAAACCCTCGAATGACAGGCTCTGGCAGTGCGGTTTTTGCGCCAGTATCAAGCAGCTTTCTTTTAAGCAGCCAAATGAATACAAGTGCAATCCCGCCAGGCTGGCAGCAAAGAGTTTGTAAAACGTTAGAAGCTCATCCTCTGTTGAAGCTTTTATCAGATTAACAAATACTGCATTTTTCGGGTGTTGTGCATAAGCGCAGCGTCCAAAGTTTTGGGCGGCCTCTAAGGCAGTCCAGTGCAGGGGAGTCGCCAAGTTGGTTAAGGCATCGGATTTTGATTCCGACATGCGAAGGTTCGAATCCTTCTTCCCCTGCCAAATTTTTTAGCTGCAAGTCAATCTATAACATTCACACGGTTTCTACTGCCGCTACTGACATGACCCAGCAACACCCCGATTTCATGGTTTTCACTGGCAATGCCAATCCTGTTATGGCGCAAGAAATTGCTGCTCATCTGGGTATCAAGCTCGGCGGCGCTACGGTAGGCCGATTCTCCGATGGAGAAGTGACCGTCGAGATCACGGAAAATGTTCGAGCGCGTGATGTATTCGTCGTGCAATCGACTTGCGCCCCCACCAACGAGAATTTGATGGAACTGCTGATCATGGTGGATGCATTGAAGCGTGCATCGGCTGAGCGCATCAGCGCTGTGATCCCGTATTTCGGTTATGCTCGGCAAGATCGTCGGCCTCGTTCATCGCGTGTACCCATCAGCGCCAAAGTGGTGGCCAATTTGCTGCAAACTGTGGGTGTGAGCCGTTTGCTCACGATGGATTTGCATGCTGATCAAATCCAAGGCTTCTTCGACATCCCCGTTGACAATATTTACGCCTCGCCTGTATTGCTGAATGATCTGCGCAGCAAGAATTATGAAGATTTGATCGTGGTGTCTCCCGATGTCGGCGGCGTGGTGCGTGCGCGTGCACTTGCCAAGCAACTGGGATGTGACTTGGCGATCATTGACAAGCGCCGTCCGAAAGCCAACGTTTCCGAGGTGATGCATGTGATCGGTGAGATCGATGGCCGCAATTGCGTCATCATGGATGACATGATCGACACCGCCGGCACACTGGTCAAAGCTGCTGAAGTGCTCAAAGAGCGCGGCGCAAAAAAGGTGTATGCCTATTGCACGCACCCGATTTTCAGTGGCCCGGCCATTGATCGCATTGTCAAAGGTACAGCGCTCGATGAAATCGTCATCACCAATACGATTCCACTGGCAGAGAGTGCCCGCGCATGCAACCGCATCCGCCAAGTCAGCGTAGCGCCCTTGTTCGCAGAGACGATTCAGCGCATCGCGCATGGTGAGTCTGTGATGAGTTTGTTCTCGGATCAAAGCGATTTGTTTTGATCTGACCCGAAATTTGAATAAGCGGCAAAAGCTTCTGTTCAAAAAGGTCGCAACTGCCTCAAAGTTGCAAGCCTGCCTCGAGCGATTTTGCTGGGGGCTTTGTTAAATCGAAGTGAGCTGGTCGCGGCACACTTCTACTGGAGTATTACTATGAAATTTACCGCTTTTGAGCGCGCTAAGCAGGGCACGGGTGCGAGCCGCCGTCTCCGCATTACAGGCAAAGTGCCTGGTATCGTTTATGGCGGCACAACCGCTCCCGCATTGATCGAGCTCGATCACAATGCGTTGTGGTTTGCCCTGAAAAAAGAAGCCTTCCACGCCACGATTTTGGACATGGAAGTGGCCGGCGTTGAGGCCAAGGTTCTGCTGCGCGATGTGCAGTATCACCCGTACAAGCCACAAGTCACCCATATTGACTTTCAGCGCGTCGATGCCAATACAAAGCTCACCATGAAAGTGCCATTGCACTTCTCTGGCGAAGCCGAATCGCAAGCCGTAAAAACCGATGCTTGTCTTGTCAATCACATCGTTAACGAAATCGAAGTCACTTGCCTCCCCGCAGACCTGCCAGAATTCATCGCTGTGGATCTGGCTGGCCTGAAAAAGGGCTCAAGCTTGCACATTAGCAACATTACCATGCCAAAAGGCGTGAAAGCTGTCACGCGCGGCAAGCTCGATCCCGTGATCGTCTCCGTTGTGGCTTTGGCTGCCGCAGAGGAAGAGGCCCCGGCAGCAGCAGCTGATCCGAAAGCGAAAGCCGCACCCGCCAAGGATGCGAAAGCAGCTGCACCTGCTGCTAAAGCACCTGCTGCGAAGAAGTAATTTTCTTTGCTGCAATGAAAACCCCGGTTCGCCGGGTTTTTTTACGCCTTTTACAAGCGAAATTGGCATATAGCCAGCGTATTTATTGCGTGGATTGCTATTAAATTCGTAGTGAACGTACTAACCCGGGTATAACTAGATACAAACTTTCGCTGCGATTAGAACGCACGCCACGGCACTGTCACATCGTGCTTTCAGCGAGCATGGTGTTTCATTCCAAGCTGTGTGCAGATCGGAATTCTCATGACGATCCAGCGGTTGCACTCTACCCTCCCCACTCTCGCGGCAGGCTATGCGCTGTGCGGCTGAGCCCGATTGAGCAGCGAGCTCGAAGCGCACAGCTTGCAAAGGTAAGGCGTACTCGCCTTAGCAAAAACGTGTTTGAGCGTAGCGAGTTGTTTTTGCGGCCTTTGAAAGCGCGCACTGCAGATGCTCCCCCGAAGGGGTCGCTTCTCTGGGCGCAGCCGCGTAGCGCGTAGCCTGCCGCAAGGTACGATTCATGAATGAAATCAGTAGTTAGCCGGCATAGAATAAGCGCAGACAGCTATCAAAATAAGAGCGCTACGGCTTCTTACCTGTCTTAAACCGCTCCCGAGTCCAAGCCTGCGCCTGCTCACTCAAAGTAAATCCCAAGCCTGGGCGCGAAGGCAGCCACATGCGGCCATCTTTCAAACTCAGTTGCTCATTAAACAAAGGCGCAAGCCATTCAAAATGCTCGAGCCAGCCCTCGCGGGCATACGCAGCAACCACGTGAAGATGAATTTCCATCGCGAAATGCGGTGCGAGCATACGGCCTTTGTTATCGGCCATCTGCATGATCTGCAGCATGGGAGAGATGCCACCTACGCGCGGGGCATCGGGTTGGATGAAATCTGTGCCAGCTTCGATCAGTTGTGCATGTTCATTAAAGCTGGTGAGCATCTCACCGGTGGCAATCGGTGTGTCAAAGCGCTTGGCTAGTTCGCCGTGGCCTTCAAAATCCATCGCATCTAGCGGCTCTTCGATCCACGTGAGATCGTATTCCTCTAAAGCACGGCAAGCGCGTACGGCCTTCAAGCGATCCCATTGCTGATTCGCATCCACCATGAGCGGAAAGCCATCACCCAGCAATTTGCGCACGCTACTCACGCGCTCGATGTCCACCGCCAGATCTGGATGCCCTACTTTCAGCTTGATGCCGCCAATGCCGCTCTCGCGCGAGACTTCGACGTTTTTCAAAACCTGATCTAGAGGCGTGCTGAAAAAACCACCCGAGGTGTTGTAACACTGTACGCTCTCGCGGTGGCTTCCCAATAACTTGGCGAGCGGCAAATTAGCGCGCTTGGCTTTCATATCCCAAAGCGCAATATCGAAAGGTGAAATCGCTTGGCTCGTCATGCCGCTGCGCCCCATGCTCGCGCCTGCCCACATAAGCTTGGTCCACAGGCGAGCGATGTCGTTCGGGTCTTCGCCGATCAAATTTGGCGCGATCTCTTTCGCATGCGCAAAGAGGCCGGGGCCGCCAGCCCGCTTGCTGTAGCCAAAGCCCATGCCTTTGTTCCCATCGCGAGTGGTGATCTCACAAAAGATGAAGGCAATCTCCGTCATTGGCTTCTGCCGCCCGGTGAGCACCTTCGCATCGCTCACAGGCGTGGCCAGTGGGAGGATGGTGAGCTGCAAGGCGATGTGGGCGATGCGGTCGCCTGAGCTCTCAGCGGTTTGTTGTTGAGTGCTAGAGTAAGAAACTCGGCTGGACTCTACGGATTGATTAATGGATTGATTAATGGATTGATTAACAGCTTGCATCATAGAAATTTTTATCAAGAGTACTGCAGGCAGTGATTATTCAAAAGGCCCAAACTTCACAAATGCTCCACCCTGATACACCCGTGACAAATCAGTTTGAGGTAATGCTGGCGCAAGCGCCTCAACTGCTGAGCGAAAGGTCTCGCTGCTATCCTGAGCTTGGAAGCCTAGATGCGCTGCGCCTGCGTTGTCCCAAAAGACTTCTGCGTTAGCCGACATGCCATAGACGATGCTATGAGCGAGCTTGGGGGCATAGAGGCAGCAGCGGATCAGCTCAGCCAAATCGCGATACGACATCCATGTTTTGAGCATGCGGCGATCTTTTGGCTCAGGGAACGATGAGCCGATGCGGATGCAAGCTGTCTCGATGGCATACCGATCAAAATAAAAACGCGAAATATCTTCACCAAATGATTTGGACAAACCATAGTAGCCATCCGGCCTGCGGGCGCAATCCACGTCCAGTGTGTCGGATTGCTTGTGAAAACCGACCACGTGATTAGAACTGGCAAATACCACGCGCGGCACGCTGTGAATACGAGCCGCTTCATAAAGGTGAAAAACGCCTTTGATATTGGCCTCTAATATCTGCTCAAAAGCATGTTCAGTGGAAATACCGCCCATATGCACCACGGCATCGACATCGGCCAAAAGTTCAATGACATCACCTTTGTGAGCGAGATCACATGACACGACCTCCTCTTGCGTGCCAGCCTCACCCAGATCGGCAATATCAGAAACGCGCAGGATGTTGCAGTACGGTTTGAGTCGCTGGCGAAGCTCAACCCCTAGGCCACCGGCCGCACCAGTGAGCAAAATACGATTGATATGGGCAAGTGGGGGCGACGAATTGGATTCAGACATCATGAAAAACCTACTCCGCGCGTGTTGACGTACAGGGCATATAAGGAATGGCTTGCTGCCATGAAGAGGCGATTGCCTCGCGTGCCACCAAAGCATAAATTCGCGCAGCGCTCAGGCAGGTGGATATGGCCGATTGCTGCTCCCTGCGGGTTAAAGACGCGCACACCATCCATACCTGCGGGACTCACATCTGAGCGGCCATCGCTACCCCAACCGCACCAGATATTGCCATCGACATCGATAGCGATGCCATCCAGCGCACCGGCACCTTGTGCATCTATCAATACGCGGCGATTGCTGAGCGTTCCATGCTGAGACACATCGTAGGCTACAACAAAGCGCGACGGCTGCGCCCTGCTTTCAACGACATAGAGCGATTGCTCATCGGGGGAGAATGCCAAACCATTGGGGCCTGGCACATCACTGAGGACTTGAGATATTTCTCCCTTGACTGGATCAATTCGATACACCGCCTGTGGTAGCTCCGCCGTTGCGCGCGCGCCTTCCCAGTCTCCCTGAATGCCAAAAAGTGGATCAGTGAACCAAATAGATCCATCGGAGCGGCAAACAATATCGTTCGGTGAATTGAGGCGTTTGCCTTCGAAATGGCTAGCCAATACCGTGATACGGCCATCGTATTCGGTACGGGTGATCTGGCGCGTGCCGTGCTCGCAGCTAACGAGGCGACCTTGAACATCACGGCAATGCCCATTGGCCATGTTGGAGGGCTTACGGAATTCTCCCCAATGACCATTCGCTTCGTCGTAACGCATGATGCGGTTACAAGGAATATCGCTAACGAGCAGATAGCGCCCATCGCCAAACCAGACCGGCCCTTCTGCCCAACGCATGCCCGAGGCAAGCTGCTCTACTGTGCTGCTATACAAGCGATAAGCGGCAAACGAGGGATGCAGTATTTCAATATGCGGATCGGGATACCGCTGGCTGGGTTCAAAGGCAAACGCAGCGCCTAAACGAGCAGCATGCGTGAATGAAGTTTCAGAAGTCATGACCAAGTTTCTTTGCACTTTGTTGCAGCTCATCCCAGGTAGCCGCATCAATATTGATCCCCACTTGCTCGCGCTCTTGCCTGGCTTTGCGCTCGGGCTCACCTGCCAGCATCACACCATCATCGTTGGTAGCGGGGCTCTGGCGTACAGAATCGATAAAGGCCAGCGTCTCTTGCGCAAAACTCATTTGCGTGCCCAAGCGCTGCGGGTCAATCAAGATCGTGAGCATGCTGTTGAGCACTGCTCTGCGGCCATCGTGCGTATGATGCCAAGTACCACCACCGCTTAAAGCGCCGCCGAGTAGCTCACAAGCCACCGCCAAGCCAAAGCCCTTGTGTTCGCCAAACGGCAACAGCGCGCCCATGCGCCCCTGGCTTTGCGGTACAACCACCACAGCGGGATTATTTGTCGGTAAACCGTTTTCATCCATCAAAGTGTCAGGCTCCGCCAAGCGACCTTCGTTGTACGCCACACGCATTTTTCCCTGCGCCACGCGGCTGGTGGCGAAATCAAGCACAAAGGGCTCGCGCTGCGTGTTGGCGTACCCCACTGGAATACCAATGCAACACGGATTCGTGCCAAAGCGCCCATCGCCACCTCCAGTTGGCGCAACGATGGCTCGGGCCCAAACGCTCACAAAATGCAGCGCCACATAGCCGCGCGCCACAGCCATTTCAGCAAAATGACCAATCCGCCCAAGATGATGCGCGCCCGCCAAGCTCATGATGCATGAGCCATGTGTTGCCACGCGCTCAAAAGCCAAAAGCATGGCCTGCTCTCCCACCACTTGGCCATAGCCGCCCTGCCCCTCAAGCCCCAACATCGCGCCCGCATCCGTGATCACGCGAATATCAGCTTGCGGCTTTAAATAGCCTTCGGAAATCGCGTCACAATAGCGCGGCGCCATGCCGACGCCATGCGAATCATGTCCACTCAGATTGGCCATCACCAAATTGCTAGCCACCTTTTGCGCACGCTGTGCATCCGTGCCTGCGGCCACAAACAGAGCGGCAACGCGCGCAGTAAGGTCGACAGCTTGAATTTTTTGCATTTACATGACCGCACCAAGTTGCCAAGGCACAAATTCATTTTGCCCGTAGCCATGTGATTCGCTCTTAGTGGGCGCTCCGCTCGCATGCGCGAGTATGGCGCGAAAAATTCGCTCTCCCATTTCATTCAGTGTGGCGGTGCCATCAATGATTTCACCGCAATTGATATCCATATCATCGCTCTGACGTTGCCAAAGTTCAGTGTTCGTTGATAGCTTGAGAGAAGGCGATGGCGCGCAACCATAGGCCGATCCGCGTCCTGTGGTGAAACAAATCAAATTAGCACCCCCTGCAACTTGCCCTGTCGCACTGACTGGATCGTAGCCCGGCGTATCCATGTAGACGAAACCGTGCGCTTTGACGGGCTGCGCATATTCATACACAGCTTGCAAATTAGTCGTGCCGCCTTTGGCGACAGCTCCGAGAGATTTTTCGAGAATCGTTGTCAAGCCACCAGCCTTGTTGCCGGGCGATGGGTTGTTGTTCATCTCTCCATCGTTGATGCGTGTGTAATTCTCCCACCACTTAATACGCGAAAGCAGTTTTTCTCCCACCTCCGCGCTCACAGCGCGGCGCGTGAGCAAATGCTCAGCACCATAGATTTCAGGTGTTTCACTCAAGATCGCCGTGCCGCCATGCGCCACCAAAATATCCACTGCGCGGCCTAACGCGGGATTGGCGCTGATACCAGAATAACCATCTGAGCCGCCGCATTGCAAACCGACGATTAAATGCTCCGCGCTGCAAGGCACACGTTTGACTGCATTGGACTGTTGCAACATTTGTGTGACAACTTCAATGCCATGTTCTACGGTTTTGGCTGTGCCGCCCGTATCTTGAATATTAAAAGTATGCAGTTGCCCATTTTCTTTCAAACCACTATTGGCCAGCCAAGTGTGAATTTGATTGCCTTCACAACCCAAACCGACCACAACAACCGCCGCAAAATTGGCATGTAGCGCATAACCAGCGAGTGTGCGCTCCAATACGCGCAAACCTTCTCCGTCTGTATCCATGCCGCAGCCTGTGCCATGCGTGAGAGCCACCACGCCATCCACATTGGGGAAAGCAGCCATCGCTTGAGGGTTGTGCCGCCTAGAAAAATGATCCGCAATTGCCCGCGCGGCGGTGGCAGAGCAATTCACACTGGAGAGTATGCCGATATAGTTTCGAGTCGCCACGCGGCCATCGGCTCGCACGATACCTTGAAAAGTGGCGTGCTGGCGCTCTGGCTCTGGCTTCAGATCTGAGCCAATCGCGTGATCACGCGCAAAGCCGCCATTATCTGCGCCCATATCCAAGTTATGCGTATGCACATGCTCACCAGCCGCAATATCGCGAGAGGCAAAGCCAATGATTTGGTTGTACCGCCTGACCTCGCTACCAGCCACGATCGCGTGTGCAGCAATCTTGTGGCCGGGTGGAATCAGTCCGCGCACTGCAACGCTACCGTGCGAGGTGCTCACGCTACTGCCCCCCAGCAATTGCTGGCGAGCGATCACCACATCGTCAGCACTATGAAGCTCAATCACAGCTTGCATGATCACACCCTACTTTTTGTACGCCACAACCTTCTGCGTCTGCTCTCCCAAGCCCTCAATACCCAAGCGAATCTCATCGCCGCGCTTTAGGTAAACCGGTGTGGATTTACCGTCCGTTTTCACACCCATTCCTACGCCAGGTGGCGTGCCCGTTGTGATCACGTCGCCGGGCATCAGCGTCATGAATTGACTCACATAGCTCACGAGTTTTGCCACACCGAAAATCATGGTTTTGGTGGAGCCGTTTTGCATGCGCTTGCCATTCAAATCAAGCCACATGCCCAGCTTCTGCGGATTGGGTACTTCATCACGCGTCACCAACCATGGCCCAATCGGGCCAAACGTATCGCAGCCCTTGCCCTTATCCCATGTGCCGCCACGCTCCAACTGATACTCGCGCTCGCTCACATCATTGATCGTGCAATAACCAGCTACATAGTTCAAAGCATCTTTAAGGGATACGTATGAAGCTTGTGTACCAATCACAACACCGAGCTCAACCTCCCAGTCGGTTTTAACCGAGCCTTTGGGCAGCATCACATCGTCGTTGGGCCCTTGAATACAACTCGTCGCCTTCTGAAAAACGATGGGCTCCTTCGGAATAGGCATGTTAGATTCAGCTGCGTGATCCGCGTAGTTCAGGCCAATGGCAATGAATTTGCCTACGTGACTCACTGGACAGCCCATACGCGGTTTGCCTTTGACGAGTGGCAGTTTCTCGGTTTTTAGCTTGGCGAGTTTCGCCAAGGCTTTGCCGCTAAGCTGATCCGGCGTGATGTCTTTAATCACACCGGACAGATCGCGCAAGTTGCCTAGCGCATCAATGAGTCCAGGTTTTTCTTTACCTACGGCGCCATATCTCACGAGTTTCATGTTGCTTCCTCTTCTTAGAAATTAGTTGCTCATACCGCCATCAATCACTTGCGCGGTACCGGTAGTGAATGCAGATTCATCGCTTGCCAGATAGACAGCCATCGCTGCAATCTCTTGTGCTGTACCCAAGCGTCCCATCGGCTGGCGCGCTATGAATGCTGCTTTGACGGCAGCTGTCGTTTGGCCATTGATCTGCGCCTGAACCGAAATACGCTCAGCCAGCGATGGGGATTCCACCGTGCCCGGGCAAATCGCATTGCAGCGTATGCCTTTGGTGATGAAATCGGCAGCCACAGATTTAGTCAAACCAATCACTGCCGCCTTGGTGGTGCTATACACAAAGCGATTGGGCACCGCTTTGATGCTGCCAGCCACAGAGGCAATATTGATGATCGAGCCTTGCCCTAATGTAATCATGCCGGGCAAAAACGCCCGGATGGTATTCCATTGCGAACGGACATTGAGATTAAAAGCAAAATCCCAATCCGTATCGCTGCATTCGAGCACATTTCCTGGATGCACGAAACCGGCCGCATTGAACAAAACATTCACACCTGAAAATTGCTGTGCAACCTGCCTGACTGCTGCGTTATCAGTCACGTCGAGTTGCAATATCTCGCAGCCCGATTCAGAGCACAAGCTTTTAAGGCCAGCCTCATTGATATCCGTAGCAATCACGCGAGCACCCGCCTGAACGAACGCAAGAGCTGTCGCACGGCCAATGCCCTGCGCTGCGGCTGTAACAAACGCAGTTTTACCGACGAGTCTTTGAGAAGTCATTTTCAAATATCTTTTCGTTTAACCTCGGCCCACATACGGCATTTGTGTCGCCATCACTGTAGCAGTGAGGATGTTGGCCGATAAAGGCAGCTTGGCCATGGCCATAAACGTATCGACAACTGCACTCATGTCCATACGTGCTTCGGGCTTGATGCTGCCATCGGCTTGATGAACACCTTGCGCCATTTTGAGTGTCATATCGCTGGCCACATTACCAATGTCAATTTGCCCGACCGCAATACTGAATGCACGGCCATCAAGATTGGCTGTCTTCGTCAACCCAGACACTGCATGCTTGGTGGCGGTGTAAGCAATTGATCCAGGGCGTGGCGTGTGCGCAGAGATCGAGCCATTATTAATAATGCGGCCGCCTTGTGGCGTTTGCTCTTTCATCAAAGAAAAGGCGTAAGAGAGGCAATAAAAAGCACCATGCAGATTCACGTCCACCGCTTTGCGCCAATCATCGCCACTCAATTGGCCGGGCAAAGCATAGGGAAGTGAAATACCGGCGTTGTTGAACAACAAATCCAAGCGACCAAATTTCGTCCGCACGTTGTCAAATACCGATCTGACCTGCTCTTCGTCAGATACGTCGGCAGGCATCGCTATCGCCTTGGCATTGCCTGATTCTTGCACAACTGCATGCAGCGCTTCTGCTCGCCGACCTACCAATACAACCGTCCAATCGTCATTCAGCAAAGCCAATGCACATGCCTTACCAATTCCCGAACTCGCTCCTGTGACCAATGCAATTTTGCTCATGTTGAACCTCTTGTCTCCATTTCTTCCAGTGTATTATGAAACGACTCAATCCCTTACTCTAAATATCAGCTATGGCTACACCTCACATCCTTGCTGTCGCGCAATTGTCTCCCCTCTACGTTGCTCACCTCACTGCGCATTTCACTGTTCACGATCGCGTGCATCTGAACGATCCAGAGCAATTTGCTGCCGTCGCCCCGCAAATTCGAGCCATTGCTGCAAGCGGTGAATCTAAAGTGCCTGCTTCCTTGATTGAGCAATTGCCAAAACTTGAAATTATTTCCGTGTTTGGCGTGGGCTACGATGGTGTGGATGTGCAAGCTGCTAAAGCGCGCGGCGTGATGGTTACGCATACGCCGAATGTGCTCAACGATGATGTCGCGGATCTGGCCATTGGCCTCATGCTCTGCACTGCACGCCAGCTTTCAGCGAGCGACAATTATGTCAAGAGCGGTATGTGGGCGGAAAAAGGCCCCATGCCACTGGCTCGCAAAGTCTCCGGCTCACGCCTTGGCATCGTTGGTATGGGGCGTATTGGCCAAGCCATTGCCAAGCGCGCAGCGGCCTTTGGCATGAGCATCGCCTACACCAGCCGCAATGCCCGTTCAGACGTCGCTTACAAACATTACACCAACGCCACAGAGCTGGCCGCTGCCAGTGATTTCTTGGTCGTCATCACGCCCGGCGGTGCTGCGACGAAGCATCTTATCGACGCAACGGTGCTCCAAGCGTTGGGCAAAAAAGGTATTTTGGTGAATGTGGCGCGTGGTTCTGTTGTCGATGAAAACGCGTTGATCCAAGCACTCGCTGACGGCACAATTGGCGGCGCTGGTCTTGATGTTTTTGAAGCAGAGCCCAGTGTGCCCCAAGCGCTGCGCGATATGCCCCATGTGGTACTCAGCCCGCACATCGGTAGTGCGACGACGCAAACTCGGCAAGCGATGGCAGACCTAGCTTTTGGCAATCTGAAGGCGCATTTTTCAGGGCTCGCTGTGCAAACTCCTGTGCCTGAATGCACACTGAAATGATCGTGCGGGTTAGCACGTATAGAGGTGCTGACTCGTTGTCATATCATCGTTAATGCGTCGGGTTTGTGCGTCAAATGCCTTTATAGGCGAGCACCGCTGCATGCCTATATTTAACAATGGAGACACATCATGAAATTGAAATTAACGCTGATCGCTGCCGTGGCGGCAGTCAGTACATTAGCCAGCACCACAGCTTTGGCGCAAGAAAAACTCACCGTTTGGTGGGCCAAGGGCTTTTACAAAGGCGAAGATGATGCGCTTTTTGCAGCCATCAAAAAGTTTGAGGCGAAGTATCCCAAGATTAAGGTTGATCTGTCTCTCTACGCGCCGCAAGAGGCCATTCCAAAATCGGTCGCTGCACTGGATGCCAATAACCCACCTGATGTTGCTTACGGCGATGTGTTTGATTTTCAAGTAACTGCAAAGTGGGCCTACGAAGGCAAACTTGAGGATGTCTCTAGTATTATCGACCCGCTGCGTAATAAGTTTGAGCCTAGCGCTCTCTCCACGACTTTCCTCTACAACAACGCAACGCAGAAGCGCAGCTACTACGCTTATCCGATCAAACAACAAACCATGCACATCCAGTACTGGAAAGACATGCTCACCGATGCCGGCTTTAAGGAAAGCGATATTCCAACCGATTGGAAAGGCTACTGGAGCTTCTGGTGCGAGAAAGTACAAGCGGGCTATCGCCAAAAATCGGGTACGCGCGCCTTCGGCACAGGTTTCCCGATGGGCGTGGATTCCAGCGATTCGTTCTTTTCCTTCCTCACCTTCATGGATGCCTACAACGTGAAGCTTGTCAATGACTCAGGCAAACTGCTGGTGGACGATCCCTCCGTACGCCAAGGCTTGATTAATGCCGTCAATGACTACACCATGGTCTACGGTAAAGGCTGTACGCCGCCATCCTCAACGGCCTGGAAAGACCCTGACAACAACGTCGCTTTTCACAACAAGACGATTGCCCTGACTCATAACGCAACCATCTCCATTGCTGCCAAGTGGCTTGATGATTCCAACAACGCCACGCTCACGGAAGCCCAACGCGCCACTGCGAAGGAAAACTATGAGAAGAAAATTGCGACTGCAGGCTTCCCGAATAAGCCTGACGGCAGCAAGATGACTTACCGCTCCGCTGTGAAAACAGGCGTGATCTTTAAAGCCGCAAAAAACATCGACGGTGCAAAAAAATTCGTCGCTTTCATCTTGGATGATGCCAACTTGACACCGTATGTGGAAGGCGCACAAGGTCGTTGGTTTCCAGTGAATAAGGCTGGCCAAGCCAGTGCATTCTGGAAAGCTGATCCACATCGCCAAGCCGTGCTCGGGCAGTACATGGCGGGCACCACACCGTTTGAATTCACCAAGAACTACAAGTTCACTGTGCTCAACAACGAGAACGTGTGGGCTAAAGCGATGAACCGCGTCTTGAGCGAGAAATGGACGACGGAGCGCGCTGTGGACGAGATGATCGCCCGCATCAAGACTGTCGCAGCGAATTAAGACCACCCCCGAGGCGGCGTAGCCGCCTCCCCTGGCCACCGGAGGGCTCCTCACGGAGCTGGGGAGCGTCGCTGGTGAACTGGCAGAGCCAGATCCACTGCGACTGCTGGGACAGACACCTCTAATTATGACGACCGCTACTGCCACAGCCCACGTGAAACGCAAGGGCATCTCGACTTGGGATTTTTGGGGACGACTTTTGCTCGTCCCATATCTCTTTATTTTTGTCGTATTTGTGCTCTATCCCGTGGGCTATGGATTGTGGCTGGCTCGTGATCCGCAAAATTATGTGGCGTTGGCCAATGATCCGATCTTCTTTCGCACGCTGATCAATACTTTTATCTTCTTAGTTGTTGCTGTCAACATCAAGATGATGATTGCACTGGGTCTGTCCGGCTTCTTTGTGCAGACGCGCTGGTGGATCAAAATTTTGGCGGTGATCTTCATCTTGCCTTGGGCCATGCCCTCCATCCCCACAATTCTTTCGGTGCGTTTTATGCTCAACCCCGAGTGGGGCTTGATCAACAACACCTACTTTAGGCTCACTGGTCTGGATGGCCCCAATTGGCTAAACGATCCGACGCTTGCATTCATTTTGTCGATGCTCATGCACATTTGGAAATCCCTGCCTTTCTGGACTTTAATTTTGCTCGCTGGCCGCTTGGCGATTCCCACTGAGCAATACGAGGCCGCTAGTGTGGATGGTGCAACGCGTTGGCAAAAATTCCGCTTCATCACTTGGCCTTCGATGATGGGGCTTTATTTGACTTCTACCCTGCTCTCCATGATTTGGACGCTGGGCGATTTCAACAGCGTCTATTTGCTCACTGGCGGTGGCCCTGCGGATCTCACGCACGTCTTAGCCACATTGGGTATTCGCTATTTGAGGCTCGATCAAATTGAATTGGCCATGGCATCGATTGTGGTGGCACTGCCTTTTGTGTTGCCACTGGTGTATTTCATGATGAAGAGGCTGTCCAAATGAGTCGTGCAAATAAAGGATTGCGCCTACCAGCATGGTGGAGAAAAGCCTCAATAGAAGCACAACTCTTGCTCGTAGGCATACCCGTTTTCATCTGGACGATGTTGCCGGTGTATCACTTGGTACTGTTTGCAATTTCTCCGCGCGACAAAGGCACGAGTGGCCGCCTTTGGCCGCAAGATCCAACCTGGCAAAATTTTTCGACGGTTTTTGAGCAAAAGCATTTTTATCTCAATCACTTTTGGGTGCAACTTGGCAATTCGCTTCTGATTGCGTTGTCCGTCGGCGCGCTGACGTTGTTTATTTCAACCTGTGCCGCTTTTGCCATCAGCCGCCTGAAAGTGCGCGGGGGCCGCACTGTCCTCAACATGGCTTTGTTCACTTACTTCATTCCGGCTGCTTTCTTGGCAGTGCCCATGTACAAAACCATGGCCAACTATGGCTTACTTAACACCAAGCTTTCCATGATTTTGGCGATGGTGACGATTGCATCACCGTATTGCATTTGGGTTTTGAAGCAAGCCAGTGACAAGCTGCCCTGGGAACTCGATGAAGCCGCACGTATGGATGGCGCGACGCCCATGCAACTCTTTCGGTTGGTTTACTTACCGTTGATGGTGCCCTCGCTCGTTGCAGTCGGCACGTATGCCCTACTCTTGGCTTGGAACGAGTACCTCTACGGCTTCTTACTGCTATCCAAAGAGACTGATTTGCCACTGTCCGTTGCCTTAGGTAACTTCTTGGCTGCTGACGATTCGCCCTGGGAGCTTTTGATGGCCACTGGTTTTGTCTATGCACTGCCTCCCGCAGCCATTTATTACGCCTTCAAGCGCTACATGGTCTCTGGCCTGACAGCTGGCGCGGTCAAGAGCTAAGCATCCAAGAATTTACAGGTTCTCCCATGGCACAAGTATCGTTTCGCAATATCCAAAAAACCTACGGCGGTAAAGTCAAGGTCATTCATGGCATTGGGTTTGACATCAAAGATGGCGAATTCGTTGTCTTGGTCGGCCCTTCTGGCTGTGGCAAAAGCACACTGCTTCGTATGCTCGCAGGCTTGGAAGACATCACCGGCGGCGAGATCCTGATTGATGGCCAAATCGTCAACGATCTCGAATCTAAAGACCGCGATATTGCCATGGTGTTCCAAAGTTACGCGCTCTACCCGCACATGAGCGTGCGCGAGAACATGGGCTTTTCGCTGCGCCTGCGTAAATCATCTCAAGCCATGATCGATGAACGTGTGAACAGAGCGGCAAAGATTTTGAATCTCGACGTGTTGCTAGATCGCTTCCCAAAAGAGCTCTCCGGCGGCCAGCGCCAGCGTGTGGCGATGGGGCGCGCCATTGTGCGCGATCCGAAGGTGTTTCTCTTTGATGAACCACTCTCCAATCTTGATGCGAAGCTTCGCGTGGCTATGCGCGCTGAGATCAAGGCATTGCATCAGCGCCTGAAAACCACCACGGTCTACGTGACGCACGATCAAATCGAAGCGATGACGATGGCTGATCGCATCGTGGTCATGCACGACGGCATCATCGAACAAATTGGCACGCCTTTGGAGCTTTTTGATCACCCAAAAAATCTTTTTGTGGCGCAGTTCATCGGCTCACCGGCAATGAACGTCATGGAAGGCGTACTGCGCAACCCAAGCGGTCAAGCTTACGTCGAGGCGCAAGGAAAGCACTGGCCGGTGTTTGGCGCTAATAGTGCCGCTGATGGTACAGCCGTGCATTATGGCGTGCGCCCCACTGATCTAGAGGTCAGTAGCAGCGGCATCGAAGCGGAAGTCATTGTGATTGAACCCACCGGTGCCGAAACCGAACTGCTTGTGAAAGTGGGCGATGCCCAGCTCGTCGTCGTGATGCATGGGCGCACTGATGCGCTACCCGGTGACATATTGCATCTGCAAGTGGCCAGTGGCAAAGCGCATTTGTTTGACAAGGCCAATGGCCAACGCCTTTGATAGCATCGTTGTTTCGTTTTTAAGTCATGATTACTTCCGACACGTTTCGCTTGGACGGCAAGCGCGCCCTCATCACAGGTTCATCGTCTGGTATCGGCCTCGCACTGGCTCGCGGTTTGGCACAGGCGGGTGCCGAAATCGTGCTCAATGCTCGCAATGCTGCAAAACTCGCTGACGCCGCGCAAGCCCTAACCGCTGAAGGCCACACCGTACACAACTGTGCTTTCGAATGGCCAGCAAAGGTGGTCTCAAAATGCTCACCAAGGGCATGGCGATTGATTGGGGGCCGTTAGGTATTCGCATCAATGGCCTGGGGCCCGGATACTTTAAAACTGAGCTCACAGAAAAACTGGTGAATGATGAAACCTTCAGCGCTTGGCTCACCAACAGCACACCCAGCCGCCGCTGGGGCGATGTGCATGAGCTGGCTCCCGCCGTGGTCTTTTTGTGCAGCGATGCGGCCAGCTTTGTGAACGGCCATGTGCTGTATGTCGATGGCGGTGTCACGGCTCAGCTGTGATTTCAGGTATTTTATAAGCCAAATACGCATGTAGCCGGCATAGAATATGCGTAGTATGCTATCAAATGTATAGTTAATGTATTGGGATTGAGATCATGAAAGCCATTGTTTGCCACGCCCCAAAAGATCTGCGCATCGACGAGATGCCCGATGCG
Organism: Comamonadaceae bacterium; assembly: GCA_043777675.1. Lineage (GTDB taxonomy): Bacteria > Pseudomonadota > Gammaproteobacteria > Burkholderiales > Burkholderiaceae_C > JANMDU01. The sequence continues at coordinate 51,858 of JAYWHR010000025.1, forward strand.
CCCTTAGAGGCCAAGCAGTTGCGCGTTCGCGTGGCTTTCGGCGGCATTTGTGGCTCGGATTTGCATTATTTCCAGCACGGCGGTTTCGGCACGATCCGCATTCAGCATCCGATGGTGCTTGGCCATGAGGTCTCGGGCGTGGTGAGCGCGGTGGGCGCGGATGTGGAAGGTTTCACTAAAGGCCAAAAAATCGCCATCTCTCCTTCGCGCCCTTGCGGCCTGTGCATGTATTGTCAAAAAAGGCAACACAACCATTGCCTGGATATGCGCTTTTATGGCAGCGCGATGCGCATGCCGCATGTGCATGGCGCATTTGCGGATGAATTCGTGATTGATCAAGCCCAAGCGCGTACTCGTCACAGGCTGCGGCCCGATTGGTGCTTTACTGATTGCGGCTTTGCGCCGCGCAGGCGCAGCGCAAATCGTGGCGGTGGATTTATCTGCAAACGCTTTAAAAACTGCCCAAGAAATGGGCGCAGACATCACACTCAATCCCTCGCAGGATGCTGATGCACTGAAACCTTACGCCGTAAACAAGGGTTATTTTGATGTGTGGTTTGAAGCTTCGGGCAGCGCTGCAGCGCTGCGATCCGGCCTAGATGTCGTCGCACCACGCGGCATCATCGTCAGGGTTGGTTTAGGCGGTGAAGTGACCCTGCCCTTGAACGCACTCGTGGCCAAAGAGCTCGAGCTGCGCGGCACCTTCCGCTTCCATGAGGAATTCGCCACGGCTGTGCGCTTCTTGAATCAAGGCTTGGTGAACGCTCAACCTGTGATCTCCCATGTGATCGACATGCAAGATGCTGTTGAAGCATTTGAGATCGCAGGCCAGCGTGATCAGGCTATGAAGGTGCAGATCAGATTCAATGCTGCGTTGACAACTTGATTTATTTTGCTACTTAATGGTGAGTTCAAGTACGAACTGCGTGAGAGCCAAGTTCATAGTGTAAGTTTAATCATCGGTAGGTCAAAGAAGACCTCGTGAGGCGTTCTCCAGCC
>JAYWHR010000026.1:0-14621 GCA_043777675.1 Comamonadaceae bacterium
TAGCGATTACGTGCGCAGCCTGCCCGAGAGCATCCGCGCCTACATCCCCGCAGGCCGCAGCTACAAAACACTAGGCACAGACGGCTTTGGCCGCAGCGATACGCGAGCGAATCTGCGGAAATTTTTCCAAGTCGATACTGCCGCTATCACGGCAGCAGCAGTAGCCTACTATTGATACGGCAATAAAGGGTTAAACACTTGCGCTTTTCTCTGCGGCTTGCGCTCAGAACGCACGACTCAAGCCAAGCCCGCCAGAGTAGCCGGGGCGGATGGCGTACGTAACGGGGGAGGCGGCGCGATCAACTGCCCGAAGATAAACCAAGCTTAACGCCGCCGGAGGACATGGAGCCAGTCGCCCCGGCTGCTCTGGTGGGCGTTTAACCGAAGCGAAGACGCTCCGCAAAAGTCTGGTCAACCCTTAATGACCACCGCAGCAAGCGCGTTCAATTCCCGTTTAATATCTGGGAATGAAGCTCCACTCTCACTTTTGGGCAGACCTGTCCACCCGCCATTTCGCGCAACTGGCTCGCAGCGGTACAGACGATGTTGTCGCTGTGCTGCCCGTGGCCGCTATCGAGCAGCATGGGCCGCATCTTCCTACCTCGGTGGACACCACGCTGGTCAACGGCGTGATTGCTGCCACACTGCCGCATCTGGGCAACACGCGCGCCCTCTTCTTGCCGACACAACAAGTGGGCAAAAGCAATGAGCATGCGCGCTTTCCGGGCACGCTGACTTTAAAGGCGGAGACCTTGATTGCGCTGTGGACGGAGCTGGGTGAATGCGTCAATGCGGCGGGCATCAAAAAGCTGGTGCTGCTCAACTCGCATGGCGGGCAAATCAGCGTGATGGATATCGTGGCGCGGGATTTGCGGGTACGCCTAGATATGCTGGTGTTTTCTACCAACTGGTTTACCTTGCCTTTGGGTGAAGAAATTAACGGCCTGTTTGCACCCTCAGAGCACCGCTTTGGCATTCATGGCGGCGATATGGAAACTTCGATGATGCTGGCCCTTGCACCGCAGACGGTGGATATGAGCCAAGCACGTGATTTCAAAAGCAGCTCAGAACATCGCTCTGAAAAATACCCCATCCTTGGCAACGGCACAAGCGCCAAAATGGGCTGGCAAACGCAGGATTACAACCCCATGGGAGCATGCGGCAATGCAGGAATAGCCACCGCAGAAAAAGGCCATGCTGTCATCAACTCCGCAGGCAAACAGTTGGCGCAACTCTTATCTGAGATCAGCAGCTTGCCCATGAGTACTTTGATTGATACACCCACCATCCCCCTGTGAGTAATCTCCGCGCAGAGACGCGACATTGCGCTGAATCTTGATTGCGTTACAATTGCAACGCATCACTCATCTCAAGGATTCATCCATGCGAACTGCCTCCTTCCCCTCTGTGCGCACTACGCCTGAGCTGCGCTCGCTGGTTGATTCGGTCTTGCAAGACGGCGAGACGATTTCTACCTTCATTGAAGAAACTTTGCGCAAGCAGGCAATGTGGCGCAGAGAGGACGCAGCTTTTTATGCCTTGGCTTTAAAGCGTTCTAAAAGTCTCGATGCGGGCAAGCGCACGGCAATTTCTGCGGGCGAGAGCATTCAGAGATTGCGCGATTTGTCTCATCGAAAGAAGAAGGCTAGAAAAGACAAGTCAGGCTCTGGTCAACACATCTCGATGGCATGAAACGCTACTCTGTGGTGGTGCATACCGATGCACAAGAAGATATCGAGCGGATTTACGACTTTTATTTTGAAATCTCCTCGGCGCTCGCAGATCGCGTTATTGACACACTTGAGCAAGCTTACGACTTTCTCGCACGAATGCCGCTGAGCTTCCGTCGCGCAAAGTTCGAAACAGACTTGCGAAGCTACCGCGAGATGATTGTAGATTTTGGTGCTTCAGGATTTTTGCTGTTATTTGAGGTGACCGGCGAAGACGAAGTGACTGTGATTGCCATTCGCCACCAAAGAGAATCTGACTACCATTAAAGACTTTGCCAATGATCACGCCATGACAACTCTGTTTTCTCTCCAGCGCGTCAACAAGCGCTACGACAACGGCACGCTTGCCTTGCAAGATGTGGATTTGGCCATTGGCGAGCGGCAGTTCGTGAGTCTGCTCGGGCCTTCAGGCTGCGGCAAAAGTACAGCGCTCAAAATTATGGCGGGGTTACTGCCTTTATCGTCGGGTCAAATCGCTTGGGGCGATGCGTCGAAAGATCATTCAAAAGACATCTCCTTCGTCTTCCAAGAGCCCACACTCATGCCCTGGGCCGTGGTGTTTGATAACGTGTGGCTGCCATTGCGCTTGAAGGGGCTTAGTCAGAGCCAAGCTCGCCCGCAAGTGGAAGATGCGTTAGCCAAGGTTGGCCTTGCGCAATTCGCCCACGTTTATCCGCGCGAGCTCTCGGGTGGCATGAAAATGCGCGTCTCGATTGCGCGGGCTATGGTCACTGAGCCGCGCCTCTTGCTGATGGATGAGCCTTTCGCTGCGCTTGATGAAATGACTCGCTTTAAGCTGAACAACGATACGCTGGCGCTCTGGCAAGCCAAGCAATTCACCACCGTGTTCGTCACGCACAGCGTCTATGAAAGCGTGTATCTCTCCAACCGCATCATCATCATGGCGGCGCGGCCGGGGCGCGTGATTGCGGATATTGCGATTGATGAACCCTACCCACGCACAGATGCATTCCGCAACACCGAACGCTACGCGCAGCTTTGCGTGAAAGTCTCGCAAGAACTGCAAAAGGCAGGAGAGCATCATGTCTGAAGATACTATCCAATCAATAGCACTCCGCGCAAGTAATACGCCGGCTAGAAGCAACTTTTTCTTAAAATTGCTGCCCTTTTTAGTGTTCGCAGCCGCATTGGTAGGCTGGGAAGCTATTGTGCGTATCAACAATATCCCGCAATACATCCTGCCCGCGCCCACGCTGGTGATGGTCACGTTGTGGGACAACCTCGGCTCGCTGATGCAAAGCTGGTGGTTCACGATGAAGGTCACTTTTGGTGCGTTGTTTTTAGCAGTTACAGGTGGCGTGATTTTGGCCACCTTGTTTGCCCTCAACAAATGGGTCGAAGCCAGCCTCTTCCCCTTTGCCATCGTGCTTCAAGTCACGCCGATCGTGGCGATTGCGCCATTGATTTTGATTTTTATCGACAGCACCATGGCCGCGCTTTTGCTCTGCGCGTGGATTGTGGCTTTCTTTCCAATCCTGTCGAACACCGTCATTGGCCTGCGCAGCGCAGATCACAATTTGCGCGATCTTTTCATGCTCTATCGCGCTTCGCCTTGGCAAACGCTGCGGCATTTGCTCATTCCCTCTGCGATGCCTTACTTCATCGCAGGCTTGAAAATTGCCGGGGGCTTGAGCTTGATCGGCGCTGTGGTGGCCGAATTCACCGCTGGCGCAGCAGGCAAACAAACAGGGCTGGCATCACGCATTTTGGAGGCGAGCTTTCGCACCGAAATTCCGAAAATGTTTGCCGCGCTCGTGCTCGTCTCGCTCACAGGGGTGATGATTTTTGTGCTTTTTAATATTGTCTCCAAACTCGTGCTCGGTAAGTGGCATGAGAGCGAAGTGAAGGCCAGCCGCTAATGACAGTGATCAAAAATATCCAGATTCCGCGCGCCGTGCGCGGTTTTTCATCTGAGGCCACAGATACCGCTTTGTTTGAAATTTTTATAGAAAATCAACGTATAGCCGGCATAGAACAAGCGCAGAGCGCTATTAATTCAGGAGTATCTAAACCTCAAATGTTGCTCCCCGCCTTCGTTGATCTGCATGTGCATATCGATAAAACCTTCGTGGTGGATGAGGTCGGCGCAGCTGAAGGCGATTTGTATGCAGCCATAGATCGCATGGCCAAGCACCGTGATGGCTGGAGCGCTGAGCAAATTGAAGCGCGCATGGAGCGCGCTTTGCAGGAAGCCTATGCCAACGGCTGCCGAGCCTTGCGCACACATCTGGATTGGATGAACAAAGATGCACCAAAATCGCTTGCCGTGTTTGAAAAACTGCGCGATGCATGGCGCGGCAAACTCACGCTGCAATGCGTGAGCCTCACACCGCTGGATTATTTTGATGAAGGTTTTGATGCTGCTTTCAATGGCGAAGATTTAGCGCTTGAGGTAGCCACAGCGAATCTCACCTGCGATCAGAAAAAGGGCGAAGCAGCGTTACTCGGCGCATTCGTTTATCGCAACGAACGTATCTACGACAAACTACAGCGCGTGTTTGATTTGGCCATCAAGAACGGCCTCGACTTAGATTTTCACGTTGACGAAGGTTTAGATGCAGATGCCCGCGGCTTAAAAGCCATCGCTGAGCTCACGATCAAAAACAATTGGCAAGGCCGAGTCACTTGCGGACATGCCTGCTCGCTGGCCATCCAAAGCGACGAAGACGCCATTGCCACACTCAAGCTCTGCGCCCAAGCAGGCATCCACCTCGTCGCGCTGCCCGCGACGAATCTGTATTTGCAAGGCGCATGGAATCGCACCCCCATTGAGCGTGGCCTCACCCGCCTGCGCGAAGCGCGTGAAGCTGGCGTAAGCTGCTCAATCGCCACCGACAACGTAGCCGACGGCTTCTACCCCTACGGCAGCTACAACCCTCTGGCCAGCTACGCACTCGGCGTACAAATGGGTCATCTCTCGCAACCCCTCGATTGGCTCAGCAGCATCACCACCGCCCCCTGCAAAGCCATGCACTTGCCCTGGGATGGCCTGATCCGCGAAGGCTGCTCTGTTGATGATTTACTGCTCGTGCAAGCTGGCGATGCACGGGATTTGATGAATGCGCGTCTTGTGCAGAGACTTTCAACGATTTGAAATTTAAAAGTCAAATACGAATACCAATACCGGACGCAGAAGACGCAAAGGTGACGCAAAAGACGCAAAAAAGAAAATTCAAAATGAGTGATCAAGATTTCAATCCTCTTTACGGCTGCTCTTCTTTTGTATTTTTGGTTATTTCTTCTGCGTAACCTTTGCGTCTTCTGCGTCCGGTATCAAAGACTTAAACACGCGACCTCCTTATGAAAAACTTTGAAGCTTTCCTCCATGACATCCAAGGTATCCAGCACACCCGCGATGCACACACGCTGGCAGTGAAGTCGAAAGACTATTTCTGGTACAGCCCTATTCTGAAGGCCGAGCTCGATGACAAGATGGGCGACATCATGGTGAGCCCGCGCACAGAAGCTGAAGTCATCCAAGTCGCAGCAGCTTGTGCCAAGCATCGCTTAAACGTCACGATCCGCGGCGGCGGCACAGGCAACTATGGCCAATGCGTGCCGCTAGAGGGCGGTGTGATTTTGGATGTCACCGGACTAAATCGTGTGATCAACATCGGGGCGGCCCAAGTCACCTGCGAAGCGGGCATCCTGATTGCCGATTTAGAAAAAGCAGTGCGAGCAGACAACTCAGTGCAAGGCGGTCAAGAAATCCTGATGTATCCCAGCACGCGAGATATCGCCACTATCGGCGGCTTCATTGCCGGCGGCTACGCAGGCGCAGGCAGCGTGCGCAATGGCATTTTGAAAGATGCAGGCAACGTCACCATGATTCGCGTGGTCACGCTCGAAGAAACGCCGCGCATCATCGAGGTCAAAGATGCAGATATCCAAAAGGTTCACCATGCCTATGGCACCAACGGCATCATCACCGCGCTCACCTTGCGCCTCAAACCCGCCGTCGATTGGGTGCATCACATCGCCCTGTTTGACAGTTACAGTGCCGCGCTGCACTTTGGCTGCGAGGCGACCGAAGCCATCGGAAGCAGTATCGATGCCTTCCTCATCACCGCCGTAGAGCGCCGCATCGCGCCCTACTACGAAGCAGAGTTTGGCGCGAGATTCCCCGCAGATAAAGATGCCGTCTTCTCCATGGTCAATCCGCAGAGCGTGGAAGCTTGGCGCGCCTTGGTACAAAAACACCAAGGCCAAGAATCCATGGCGTTTACCGAGAGTGAACTCCAACTAGAAAAACTCTCCCCCGCCTTCGAATGCGCCTACAACCACACCACTCTGATTGCCCTCAAGCAAGACAAGAGCTGGACAAATCTCCAAACCGTCGCCCCGTGGACGCAAGGCACAGGCATCAATATCGCCTTGGTAGAAAAGCAGATGGCACGTTGGGGCGATGAAGTTTTGCAGCACCACGAATTCGGCCGTCAATACGGCGGATGCGTCGCCTTCGGCCTACCCCTCGTGAGCTATTTTGACAAAACTCGCCTCTATGAAATCATCGCAGAATTCGAAAGCGACGGCTGCATGGTCTTCGACAACCACGTCTATACGATTGAAGACGGCGGCATGAAAGAAATCGACACCAACCAAATCGATTTCAAACGCATCGCCGATCCGCATGGTCTGATGAATCCGGGGAAGACGCGCGGGTGGTTGACTGAATACGCGAAAGCTTAGGCTTTCAGCAAGTCAATGTACGCAGCATAGCTGTAGCTGCGCTTCGTCTTCTGCCCGGTCACTTCGCGCACGATACCCAGCTCTTGCAAAATCTTTACAGCCGAGCTCGCTGTGGGAAACGTTGTCTCCAGTTCTTTGCGCACGCGCTCAAGCGTAAAGCGCGGCATCATCGGCAGCATTTCAAACAAGCGATAACTCGTTGGCACTGCTTTTGGCGAAGCAAGCAACTTGCGCCGATCAGCAGCGACTAGAGAAGCGATCTCCAGAATGTTGCGCTCTGCCACTTGGGCGGCAGCGGCTACGCCCTCAAGAAAGAAACTGATCCAGGCCTCCCAGTCACCCGCACTGCGAATTGCAGATAAGCGCTGGTAATATTCCGCCTGATGCTGCTTCAAATAGCCGCTGAGTACCATCAGCGGTTCAGGCAGCATGCCCCAGCTCTCCAGCAAAGCACCAATCAGTAAACGACCAATGCGCCCATTGCCATCTAAGAAAGGGTGAATCGTTTCAAACTGCGCATGCACCAAAGCAATCTTCACCAAGGGCGGCAAGCTTGCATCATCACCATGAATGAATTGCTCCAGTTGCGCTAACAGCTGAGCCACTTGCTCCGCAGGCGGCGGTACAAAAGCCGCATTGCCCGGGCGGGTGCCGCCGATCCAGTTTTGTGAGCGGCGCAGCTCCCCCGGCTGCTTGCCCGAGCCCCGCGCCCCATTGAGCAGCAGGCAATGTGCATCACAAAGTAGGCGCACGCGGATTGGCAAGCCCTGAGGCGAGCGCAAATTATCTTGCACATACCGAAATGCGTGCAGATAATTCGTCACCTCTTCCACGTCATCAGCGTTGCGAACCACAAGGCCAGCTTCTTCATCAAACAAATCCATCAGCGTGGCCTGCGTGCCCTCGATCTGCGAAGTAAGCAGCGCCTCCTTGCGCACCGCGCTGTAAAGCAGCCAATCCACCGAAGGCACCAGCCCCGCCACGCCCGACAACCTCGCTAGTGCCAGCTCGGCTTGTTGGTTCAGCGCAGCAAAAATCTCAGTATCCAACGCCGGATCAACAGGCGGCAACGCATAAGGCACAAACGCATGTACGCGCTCGCCCAAGGTCGTGGAAATGGTATGCGTGCCAGAAATACGCTTCATTAAAGTACTTTTTAATTGAAATAATCTCAATTAAAGCATACTTTAATTGAGATTATCAAGATGCAACTTGGCTTTAATGCAGTCAGCAGTCAATCTTCAAGAGCTTTGCAAAGTTGCCGAACTGAGGTGAGGCTCATCAGTTAATAAAGCTGCAACACGCGCCTGAAGCACAACTGGGTTCACGTCCTGAGATTTTAGATGCGCACCAACATTCAACCCCACCCGATTCAAAAAGCCTCTTCGAAACGGCCGCACCATCGCGCCATCTCTCTCAATGCGGCTGAAATAGCTGCCCCAGAGATTCGTCAAAGCCATCGGGATCACAGGTGGCTCGATGCCTTGCAGCTTGGCCTGCTCTAAGATTTTCATGATGCCGCCTTTGAACTCTTGCAGCGTGCCGTCTTTGGTGATGCCGCCCTCGGGGAAGATGGCTAGCATATCGCCTGCTTTCAATACTTTGCCGGCGGCAATGAATGCGGCTTCATAGGCTGCTGGGTCCTCATGTTTAGGGGCGATGGGAATGGCTTTGGCGAGTTTGAAAAACCAGCCGAGTACGGGCATTTTGAAGATACGGTGATCCATTACGAAGACGATGGGACGCGGGCTGGCAGCCATGAGCAGCAAGGCATCGACGAAGCTCACATGGTTGCAGGCGAGGATGGCTGCGCCAGTGGTGGTGATATTTTCATCGCCTTTCACTTTGAAGCGATAAATGCAACGCGAAGCGACCCACGCGACGAAGCGCAAAAAGTATTCGGGCACGAGCAGGAAAATGTAGGCGGCCACTACGGCATTGGCCAGCGCCGTGAACAGGAAGACCTGCGGTATCGTGAAGCCGCTGCCCAGCAATGCACCCACGATCAAGCTGCTGGCGATCATGAAGAGCGCATTCAAAATATTATTCGCTGCGATGATGCGGGCACGGTGTGTGGGCTGGCTGCGCAGCTGGATCAGTGCATACATCGGAACGCTGTAGAGCCCCGCAAACAAGCTGAGCAAGAAGAGATCGGCCATCACGCGCCAATGCGCGGGCATGCTGATGAACTGCATCACGGTGAGCAGCTCGGCTTTAGGGAGACTACGAGAAGCAAAATACAAATCCAGTGCAAACACGCTCATGCCAATCGCGCCCAGCGGCACGAGGCCAATCTCCACATGCCGGCGCGAGAAAACCTCACAGAGCAGAGAGCCGGCAGCAATGCCGATGGAGAAAACGACAAGCAGGAGCGAGGCTACATTCGAGCTCCCATGCAACACGTCTTTGGCAAAGCTGGGGAACTGGCTCAAAAACACAGCGCCAAAAAACCACATCCAGCTGATGCCCAGCAGAGAACGAAAGACGACGATGTTGCCATGAGCCAGCTTGAGATTTTTCCATGTCTCGGTGAATGGATTCCAGTTGATTTTGAGGCTCGGATCCGTGGCTGGCGCATTCGGAATGTATTGCGCTGTGATACGTCCAAGGATCGCTACCGCTATGCAAACGATAGCAACATAGCTAGCACCTATGCCGGGCATCGCTATCAAAAGACCTCCAACGATATTGCCAGCAAGGATGGCGACGAATGTGCCCATCTCCACCATGCCATTACCACCCGTCAATTCCCGCTCATTTAATACCTGAGGCAGATAAGCAAACTTCACCGGGCCAAACAGCGTGGAGTGCAAGCCCATCAAGAAGGTGCAGCCGAGCAGTACGGGCACATTGCCGGTAAAGAAGCCATACGCCGCAATCAACATAATCACAATTTCCAGATTCTTCACGAAGCGAATCATCAACGCCTTCTCATACTTATCGGTGAGCTGCCCGCTGGTGGCAGAAAACAGCAAGAAAGGCAAGATAAACAGCGCGCCAATCACCAGCCCAGCCATCGCAGGTTGCATCCAGCTAATCGACAGCTGATAAGTCACCATCACGGTAAAGGCAAATTTAAAAACGTTGTCGTTTGCTGCACCGGAGAACTGCGTCCAGAAAAATGGGGCGAAGCGGCGTTGCTTAAGCAAGGCGAATTGATTAGGGTGCTCGTTGTGGTTATTTGCTTCGCTCAAAGCGTGCTCCTCTTTGTTGGGAAGTTGTTCTGCGAGCATTATGGCTTCCTCAGAGCGGCAATCACGGGTACTGCGGCCAAACTGGCGGCAATGTGCTTCAAGCTATGGCCGGAGATGAGGCCTTGCGTGAGCTCAAACACCTGTGTGTCTTGCGCTTCAAACAGCTTAGCCAAGGCGTAGAGCGCGATCAAAGCACTGAGGTGCATCGAAGGCATGGCTTTGCTACGCGGCAGACAAGCGAGCCAGACGATGAGCGCCATACCGCCGAATTGCACGATGGCCCAAGGCAGTACGTTCTGCAGCGTATAGGTGGCCACTGCGGCCAAGGGCGCGAGCCAGAGCAACGCTGGCGTGGCACGCTCACTCACAGCTGCCCCTAAGCGCGTGCCCGCGGCCAGCGAGATCACGCCCGCAAAGGCCACGGCCATGCCGAGGCGATCAATCATCAAACCGACATCACTCGGCGCATAGTGATAGTAGCTCGATCCCAAGCACGTGAGGATCAGGCCGATGAAGAAAACACGAGCGGCCATTTGCAGCGGTGCGGCAATGTGTTGAGCCGAACGCAACGCGATTAGCCCCCACATGCCGCCGATAAGGAAAGGCAAATTGGAGAGCACATCCAAGCAATTAGGAATCCCAAAAAAGCTGCGCGCATCAATAAATGCATGGCCATGCGCATGCACGTGGCTGTGGCCGCTGGTGGGAATATGCGGCAGGAGCGGCGCGAGCAGCGGGAAGAGGATAGTGAGGCCAATGGCAGCGAAAGCCATGGCCATGAGGGCGGTATGAAAGCGCTGCTGCGAAGCGGTGCAGTTGGAGGAGATCATGTGATGGCCTGAAGGGTTGAACATGAACGGATCATCCAGCGCAAAGCTCAATTCGATGAAAAAGCCTGCGCAGCGTTACGCCGCAGCGCGGTGGGTATCAGAATTCGATACCCAAACCCTCAAGCAGGCGCTGTAAACACCGTAAGCACGCCGGTGTAGCCGTACAGATGCTGATGCGCAATCTCACCGCCTGCAAAGAATCCCACCAGCGGCACATCACCCAGCGCATGGCGCACGGTTTGCAGCTCTGCGCTGTCGCCGCCGAAATGCGGGCCGCCTCGGCCTGCGCAGCTCACGTATATGGCTCCTACGATTTTTTTAGGTGAAAAAAGCTCTTCAGCCGGCATAAAATCAGCGCTAAGGGCTATTGAACCAATAGCATCTGCAAACTCATCAACTTCCAACTCTTCACGAATCTCAGCGCAAATTCGCATCACATCGCGCCGCGCTGCTTCTCGGTTGCGTTCGCAAAAGGTCAGCTCGCTACCTTCGGGCACAAGATCTGCCACAGCGATGCCGCGCCGCAATGGATCCAGGCCCACGAGATGGCGAACCCGTGTATCGACGCCAAAGCGGCCCTGGCCGCGTTCAATGGACAGGCCTTGGCTGCGTTCAACGGACAGGCCTTGGCCGCCCTCAATAGAAGCGCCTTCGCTGAGCGCCAATCTCAATGGATGTGCTTGGTCGCTCGTGAGCCCCACAAAGGTTTGCTTCAGTCGTTCTACTGCTCGCTGAGGATCACTCAAACTAATGCCCAGCTCAGAGAGCAACACATCTAGTGCAGGCTCTCCATCAAGCTCCAACACCACATGCCGCTCGCTCTTGGTGATCAGATGGGGCTTAGCTGCTTTTCCATCCGACAAGCGAATCGGCTGGCAGCCCTGCGTCACTCGCGAGATCAATCCCACGCTCTCGCTAAACGCCACGCCGCTGAAGCCACCAGAGAAAACACCTGCTTGTTCAGCAACAGCTGAGGCATCAGCTTTGAATGCAATTTGCGGCATGCCACGGCGGCTGGCAGGCAAGCCACCAAAAAGGTAGCCAGAAGCGGTGCGGCCAGCCAGTTCGCTAAGCAGCTCCGGTAAATCAGGCGTGTGGCCATCGGCATGCACCAAGGCGCTGTGCGGTTTGAAGCTGGCATTGCTCGACTGATCCATGCCCAAGGGAGAAATGCCGCTGAACACCCGGTACTGCTCACGCGGCAAATCGCAGAGCATCACCACAAGTGCGGGCTCATCGAAATACTCCACATTATTCGCGGCAATGCCCACGCCTACTGTGCCCACCCAATCGCCTGTGTCGGGCAACTCACGCCGCAAATGATCGAGCAATCCCTGCGCCTCAGCGGCATAGTGATCGGTGAAATAAAGAATTCCCAGTGATGGCTTCGACGCATGCTCAGCCAAGGCCATCTGCGCGCGAAGCTGGGCCACGACCAGACCGGCGGCCAGGCACCACTGCGGATGCGTCGCATGCGCGTAAATAAACAGCTTCATTTTTAATGCTTTGACGCTAGATTGACGCTTCACTTGCGCTTTGGAGCAGTTTTTCTAGGTGCTTTTGCGGCTCTAGCCGGCGTATTCATTGCGCGAGATGCTATCGATTTACTAGCATTACGGGCTGTTGTCTTAGCTGCATTTGCTGCGGATTTAGCGGTACTCATCGCGGAATTGACAGCGGTTTGCGTCATCGCCTTGGCCATGTTTTTCGTGGTGTCCATCGCTGTCTTCTTGCTGGCATCCTTCATCGCATCAGCAGCGATTTGGCCAAATTGCTGCGTGAGCGAGCCCCACAGCTGCATCGGATCAATCAAGCCGCCTTTCGCACTGACAGCGCTTGCTGCTGGAGATTTCTTGGGTGCAGCTTTCTTCGCAGCAGGTTTACCCAAAGCACTGTTCACAGCGCCAGCCATTGTCTCAGTGGCTTTGAGTTTGAAGGCATTGGCCACGTCACCCATGTTGAAGTTCATGCCCTTCAAAGTGGCCAATGTCATCTTCTGAACTTCCAGCGCGGTGATCGTGGCTTGCAAGGCTTTGGCATTTTGATCCAGCCAAAACTGCACGGTTTTCAGCTCTTCAATGCGCTTATCCAGCTCTTCGACATTGAGCGTCGGTGCCACCCAATTGGCTGGATTGGGCATCTGCGGAATATTGGGCAAGCCGCTCGCTGCACCTTTCATGGCCTGCGTGGCCAAGCCCTGCAAAAAATCAAAGCCGGGAACGAATTTGCCAAAGGCGCTGTTCATTGGGTTGCTGTTATCGCTCATGCTGCTTGTCTCCATAAGGTAATAGAGGCACTTTAACGCAGGCGCTGTGCAAGTGCAAAATTATTTAGCTGGCACGAAGTCTTTGCGAGCAATGGATGCAGCAGTCGGTTTGCTTGGTAATTTATACGCAGAAGCCACAAGATCAATATTGCTTTGCACGCGCTTCATGTCGATAAAGCCCAATCCTGTCTCTTGCGCTGTTGGTGTGTTCACAAAGGTATCAAAGGCAAGGCGGGCGCGACGCCATTCAAATTGCTCATCGACGCTTGCATCGATGGCTTTTAAGCTCTTCATCGCCTCGCGTGGATTGGCCAAAGTTGCCTTCAGTGCAGCGTGGTAGGCCTTCACAAAACTAGCCACTGCTTTGGGGTTGTCTGCCAAAAATTTAGGGTTGACCAAAAGCGCGTTGCCATACACGCGCAAACCCAGCTCATGAAATGGAAACACTGTATAGGCTGAGCCAGACATTCCTTGCTTTTCAATATTGAGCATGGTCGTGAAGTAAAAGCCTGTGATCGCGTCGAGCTCGCCTTTGGCGAACATTTCTTCGCGTTTGGCCGCATCGACGTTCTGCCAGACCACCTCGCCAGTTTGCGCTGCTTGAGAAAAAGCCGGCCACAGCTTGCGTCCGCCATCAAAGGGCGGTGCACTCAGCTTTTTTCCAGCAAGCTGCTGGGGCTTGTCTACGCCCGAGGCTTTGCGAATGAAAAGGCTTGATGGTGTACGCTCGTACACCATGTAGACAGCCACGGGTGGCAAAGTGTCAGGGTTCTTGGCAGCGTGCTCGATGAGTGAGCTGAAATCGCCAAAGCCAATATCGAACTCTCCACTGGCTACTTTGGCCACTGTTGCACCCGAGCCCGTACCCGGCGTGAGTATCACGCTCAGCTTCTCCGCTTGGAAATAGCCATTGTTGGCCAATAAAATGGGAGCGGCGGGGCCTTCCCAGCGCCAATCGTTCAAGAATTTGATGTTGGTTTGTGCATATCCAACTGATACCCAGCACATGAAAACCAAAGTAGCACGAAAAACGAATTGAATTTTTTTTGAAAACATAGGAGTCCTGAAATGCACTAAAAAAGTGCATTGTGGGGCTGCCATCGGCTATTCAACCGTTAATTTTTCACGCTACAGTACTTTGCAGCTGGGATGTTGCGCACAAGTGGAAGGCGTGTGCAGTATTCAACACTTTGACATAAGTCGCTAACGAAAACGAGTGACGCCTTGAATCGGTGTCATAGGCTCAAATTTTGATGGCCGCTCATACGCAACAGCTCTACCAAATTTGGCAACATTGCTGCAGACCCAGCAGCCAAAAATTGAGAGGACAGCACAGGCAAATCATCCATCGCAACCCATGCCGCTCCCGCTTCACGCAGCAACACAAGCCCGGCTGCCGCATCCCAACAGCTCATGCCGCGCTCCCAAAAAGCATCCGCGCGACCAGCAGCCACATAGGCTAATTCCAAGGCCATGGAGCCACTACGCCTGACTTGACCGACACTGCGAAGCACATGTGCAAACTCGACCAAATAAGGCTGCATGAGCGGCGATAAAGGCTTGGGAAACACTGTGGAGACAACCGCCTGCAATGGCTCACTGATTGATGCGCAAGCCAAGCGCTGCAAGCCATGTTGGCTTTGGAGCCAAGCACCGTGACCGCGCGTCGCGTAAAAAGTCTCCTGCCGATGTGGATCAGCAATGATGCCCAATACCGGCTCGCCTTTGACAGCCAGCGCCACCGACACGCTCCACTGCGGATAACCGCGCGCGAAATTCGCTGTGCCATCAATCGGGTCAACGATCCAAGTGGGCTCGTGCGAAAGATGGCCGCCAGTTTCTTCGCCCATGAATTGGGAGCCCGGCAGCAGCGCGGTGAGCCTGTCTCGCA
>JAYWHR010000027.1:0-52550 GCA_043777675.1 Comamonadaceae bacterium
CACGCGGCATGGCTGGATCAGGCTTGCGCCCATTGTCCAAAATTCCCCACTGCTGCCTCCCGTAGGAGTCTGGGCCGTGTCTCAGTCCCAGTGTGGCTGGTCGTTCTCTCAAACCAGCTACAGATCGTTGCCTTGGTGAGCCTTTACCCCACCAACTAGCTAATCTGACATCGGCCACTCTATTTGCGCTAGGCCTTGCGGTCCCCAGCTTTCATCCGTAGATCGTATGCGGTATTAATCCGGCTTTCGCCGGGCTATCCCCCACAAATAGGCATGTTCCGATGCATTACTCACCCGTTCGCCACTCTCAGGTATTGCTACCCTACCGTTCGACTTGCATGTGTAAAGCATGCCGCCAGCGTTCAATCTGAGCCAGGATCAAACTCTATAGTTTGATCTTGTTACTCAATCGGAATTGAAGAAGATATATCTTCATTCAATTTCTCATGAGTGTTTGTGTCTCGGTCTTTCGACTCTGACGTTTTTGGCAATTGCCTTCAAACACCCACGCTTATCGGCTGTAATTTTTTAAGTAACAACGAATCTGATTTCACTCTTTTTCGTTTGCTTCACTGCGATCAGCGAAGCCTTGAATTATGACATACTTTTCGATATTTCGTCAAGCTAGTCAGATTTTTTTCTACTTTCTTTTCGGCTGCTTACTTTAAAAAAGTTTGCTTACCGCTTTTTAGCAGAGCCTAGAATTATATACCGAAAACTGCGTCTTCGTCAAATTCAGAGATTTTCTTTTGATGAATTTCATTTTGACTTTAACGCATTGCATTATTACCAAACCGCCAAATACTCGGGTTAACCCGAAACATTTTTCATCAGCAGAGCCGGCTAGTATAGCCTGAGATTTTGACTTTTGGCAAATTTTTGATGAATTTTTCTTGAATACTCGGTTTATTTGGTTTCAGACAAGAACTTCTCAACTTGGGCGGCAGGAATCGCTCCGGGAACGCGCGAGCCATCAGCAAAGATCATTGTTGGTGTACCGGTGATGCGATATTTCTTTCCGAATTCAACGTTGCGTTGTAGGGCGCTCGCATCACACGCGGCAGCAGCAGGGGTGGCATCTTTGATCATCCAATCCAAGAAGGCTTTGGTTTTGTCTTTGCTGCACCAGATATTTTGTGATTTAACTGAGGAATCTGCGCCGAGGATGGGATAGAGGAACATGTGTATGGTGACGTTGTTGACGCTTTGCAGATCACGCTCGAAGCGCTTGCAGTAACCACAATTAGGGTCTTCAAACACGGCCACCTTGCGTTTGCCATTGCCGCGCACGATGGTAAAGGCATCCTTGAAGGGCAAAGCATCAAAATCTACTGACGTGAGCTTTTCGATACGCTCTTCTGTGAGATTGCGACGTGCTTTGGTATCGATCAAATTGCCTTGGATTAAGAAGTTGCCTTCGTTATCTGTGTAGACGATATCAAAGCCATTGATGCGCACCTCTAACAGGCCGGGCATGGCCGAGCGGCTGATTTCATCAATTTTGGGTAAATTAGGCAGGCGCTCAGCCAGCGCTTTGCGCACCGCAGCATCCTGTACAGCAGGTAGCGTCGCATTTAATTGAGCAAATAGGCTTGTCGCCGGCATGAAAACTGCACAGACAGCTACACATTTAATAGCAAATACGAATTTTTTGATTAACATATTATTCTTTCAATTGACCTAATACTTTATCCCACGTTAGGAAACTAACGAATACCCGATGCTTGGCGCATCACCCACGCTTTAAGCGGCGCAGCCGCATTCAAGCTCTTCATGCCCCATGTGCGCAGGCTTTGGATGCGTGCGTCGGAGTGGCTGAAGGTTTGCTGCAATCCATCCGTTGCCAAACGGAGCATAGCTGCATCGGCCTTGCGCGCTCGCTCGTAGGCTCGCAACAGCTTCATATCTGAGTAGCTTCGGAAATACGGCTTGCTTGCAAGCACGCGCGCCAGCTCCGCCGCATCACCCAAGCCTAAATTCAAACCTTGCCCTGCCAAGGGATGCACAGCATGTGCTGCATCCCCTGCCAAAACCCAGTGACCCCAATCAGCCCGCCCACACCATTGCTGAGCTTGTGCGAGCACCAGCGGCCAGCTTGCACGCTCGGTAGTGAGCTGCAAAGCACCCAACTGTTTATGTGTCGCCTCATGCAAGGTTTGCTCAAAATCGCTAGCTCTCATTGAGCTCAGATCTATCGCACGCTGCTCTGAGACTGACCACACCAAGGCCACAGAGTTCCCCGAAGAGTTCACTCCACGCGGCAGCAGGGCGCAAACTTGGGATTCACTCATCCATTGCCAAGCGGTGTTTTCATGAGGCTTCTCACACAACACATGTGTGGCAATGGCGGTTTGCTCGTAGGCGAATCGCTCAAATGCTGCGCCTGTGGCCTCGCGGGTTTGGCTGACACGCCCTTCGCAGATCACCGTCAAATCTGCAGCGGGTACAGCTCCACCTGCGAAGAGACTAATCTCGCTAGCAAACGAAATCGCCTGCGACAAGCGCTCGTGCAGCGCGGCGGCATCCACAATCCAAGCCAAGGGCTCAGCTTGCGCGTCGAAAGCAATATGGCCCGAAAGATCACCCCATACTTTCATATGCTCAATTGGCGTGGCCTCTTGCGGCCACACGCGCAAATCCATTAATACTTGGCGTGAAGCCGCATTAAGCGCGAAGCTGCGCACATCTTGGTTTTGGGCAGACGGCGGCCTGTTAGATAGCAAGGCCACGTTGATGCGTGCTCGCGCGAGCAGCAGCGCCAAAACCTGCCCCACGACGCCAGCACCTCTAATGCAAATATCTGTTTTCACTTCTAGGATTGTAGAAGGCGGCACAATTGAGTGTTAATTCGCCATCTATTACCCCCGAAGAAGCTTTCTATGACTGCCTACGACCTAAATGCCACCATCAGCCGCCTTTTTGTTTACCCGATCAAATCCTGCGCCGGCGTAGAGCTGAAAGAAACACTTCTGATCGAGACCGGGCTGGAATTTGATCGCGCTTGGATGGTCGTGGATGAAGCCGGTGAGTTCATGAGCCAGCGCGAACTGCCGCGCATGGCTTTAATACAGCCCCAAATTAAGCAATTCGAGATGGTGCTTCGTGCGCCCGGCATGTTGGCGTTGCATATTGCGCTGGATGCGGTGGAAAAACCTTGCAAAGTGCGCGTGTGGAGTGATGAATGTGCTGCTTTCGAAATGGGCGATGTCGCAGCGCAGTGGTTTACCGATTTTCTGATGCCGCAGCGCCCTGCTGGCATGGCTGCGTCAAAGCTTCGGTTGGTGCGCTTTGATCCTGCGCACAAACGCGCATCAAATATTAAATGGACCCAAGGCCAGCAGGCGCTCAATCAATTCTCGGATGGCTACCCGATTCTGGTGGTTAGCGAAGGCTCTTTAGACGAGTTGAATAAGCGACTGACGGCAGCAGGACATGCGGCGGTAGGCATTGAGCGGTTTCGGCCAAACATCGTGCTCTCTGGCTTAGCTTCGCATGATGAAGATCGCACAGATCAACTGCACATCTCAAGCGGCGAGGGCGACATCGTTATGGCATTGGTCAAGCCGTGCCCGCGTTGCCCGATTCCTGATGTGAACCCACAAAACGCCTTGAGTACGCCTGAAGTAAGCCAAATGCTGCACACTTACCGTCAAGATGCGCGAGTGGATGGCGCCATCACTTTTGGCATGAATGCCATCGTGGTCAGGCCAGACAACGAGCCTTTTGATCTGGCTTTAGCCGTGGGACAAACTGCTCAAGGCATGCTGCGCTTTTAAGCGGTGGCCGCGCATAGCCCTGGTTAGGCCATCGCATACACTTGCCTACTTTGCAAAAAATCAGCGCTCAGGATGAGCGCGGGGAATGAAATATGAGTTTGAAATGTGGAATTGTGGGCTTGCCCAACGTCGGAAAATCAACACTGTTTAACGCGCTCACCAAAGCGGGGATAGCAGCTGAGAATTATCCCTTTTGCACGATTGAACCCAACGTGGGTATCGTTGAATTGCCCGATCCGCGGTTGGCGCAGCTTGCTCAAATCGTCGTGCCTGAAAAAATAGTGCCCGCCATCGTGGAGTTCGTCGATATCGCAGGCCTAGTAGCCGGCGCTTCGCAAGGCGAGGGCTTGGGTAACAAATTCCTGTCGCACATTCGTGAAACCGATGCGATTGTGAACGTGGTGCGCTGCTTTGAGGATCCGAATGTGATCCACGTCGCAGGGAAAATTGATCCAATTTCCGATATTGAAGTGATACAGACGGAGCTTTGCTTGGCTGATTTGGCCACTGTAGAGAAAAGCTTACAGCGCTATACAAAAATTGCTAAAACTGGCACTGACAAAGAAGCCATCAAGTTAGTGGCTGTGCTGGAGAAATGCCAAGCCACGCTTGATCAAGGTAAGCCGGTGCGTGGCATTGACTTTTCGAAGGACGAACTGATCACGCTGAAGCCGCTGTGCCTCATCACAGCAAAACCTGCGATGTTTGTGGGCAATGTGGCTGAAGATGGTTTTGCAAACAACCCATTTCTTGCCACGCTTGAGGAATATGCCAAAAGCCAAAATGCGCCCGTGGTGGCAATTTGCGCGAAAATTGAAGCCGAATTGGCCGATATGAGCGACGAAGACAAAACGGACTTCCTCGCTGATATCGGACAAAGCGAGCCAGGCTTGAACCGACTCATCCGCGCAGGCTTTACGCTCTTAGGCTTGCAAACTTACTTCACAGCCGGCGAAAAAGAAGTACGCGCTTGGACGGTGCCCATTGGAGCCACGGGCCCACAAGCGGCAGGCGTGATCCACACCGATTTCGAGCGCGGCTTCATTCGCGCGCAAACCATTGCGTTTGATGACTACATTGCCTTCAAAGGCGAGCAAGGCGCAAAAGAAGCAGGCAAGATGCGTGCTGAGGGCAAGGAATACATTGTCAAAGATGGTGATGTGCTCAACTTCTTGTTCAATGTTTAAGATTTTTCATGCTACGCATTTAATAGCAATTGGCGCAATATCCATGCCGGCTAATGAGCCAAAATGCTCTAAAAATTAGCCCTTAAGCCAACCACGCTTGCGGAAATACCACATCGGCACAATCGCGCTGGCCAACATCAGCGCCACCACGAACGGGTAGGCAGAAGCGCCCAAAGCCTGCACCTCTGGAATTTGCATGTTCATGCCGTAGATGCTGGCGATCAGCGTAGGTGGCAGCAAAGCCACGCTGGCCACCGAGAAGATTTTGATGATCTTGTTTTGGTTGATGTTAATGAAACCCACCACGGCATCCATCAAGAAGTTAATCTTATCGAAGAGAAAGGCGGTGTGGGAGTCAAGCGAATCAATATCGCGCAAAATCTGGCGCGCTTCATTGTGTTGCTCCGCAGAAAGCATCTTGCTGCGCATCATGAAACTCAAGGCGCGGCGCGTATCCATCATATTGCGGCGAATGCGGCCATTCAAATCTTCTTGTTTGGCAATGCTGGCCAACACGTCAGCCGCAAGTGCATCAGTCACGTCGCCTTTTAAGACTTGGCCACTGGCTTTCTCCAACGCATCGTGAATACCTTCTAGCGCATCAGCACAGTATTCGGCATCGGCGTCATAGAGTTTGAGCAGCACCTCTCTGGCATCCTCAATCAGCCCAGGCATGCGGCGCGCGCGTAATCGGAGGAGGCGAAAAATCGGGATGTCTTCATCATGAATGGAGAACAGCACGCCTTTGCTTTTGAGCTCGGCATTGTTCAAATTCAAGATAAACGCCACCCGCTCAGTGCGCGATTCCTCGTCGTCGATCAAAAAATCAGAGCGGATGTGCAGATCGCCATTATCAGCTTCGTAGAAACGCGCAGACTCTTCGATGTCTTCATCCATCGCGTCATCGGGAATGGATAGGCCATAGTGCTGCTTGATCCAAGCCTTTTCTTCCGGGCTGGGTGATTCCAGATCCACCCAAACAGGTTGGAATTTGGTGAGCTCTTCGAGCGATTCAATCTCTTCTTGGAAGAGGCGGCCATTGGCCAGCGTGAAAATGTTGAGCATGGGGTTGGCTCCAACGTAGGTTTAATGGGAAGTCAGAAATGCGCTTCCCGTGTCTGCGTGAACCTGAATGTTCATCCACCAGCCAGGGAAGCTACCAACTGGGGTAGGTGTCCAAGATCTTTGCTCCAAAACGAAGATGGCGCGATTATCGCCCCAAAAGCATCTGTGAGACTGGATAATCAGAGGATGTTCTTTTTAGATCACTGCCGCTTCCTGCTAATCGTCAGTTTTTTTGCCTGGCCTGTTTTGGCAACCGCGCAAGCGTTGCCCAAGGAGGTATTGCAGGCGCTTGCGCGCGCGGGCGTGCCACCTTCTGCGATCAGTGTGGTGGTGCAAGCTTTGCCTTCGTCTGCTAGCGCCACTGCCGGGGTGACGCCAGCCGTGATCAAGCACCGCTCAGAAGTGAGCGTGAATCCTGCCTCGGTGATGAAACTCATCACAACGTATGCTGCGTTAGACCAACTCGGCGCAGATTTCACTTGGAAAAACCGTGTGTACATCGACGGCACGCTGCAAGGCGGCGTGCTGCAGGGCAACTTGATTCTGCAAGGCAGCGGCGATCCCAAGCTCGTGTTGGAACGTATTGAAGAGCTGTTCGCTCAAGTACGCGCCAAAGGTGTGCGGGAAGTGCGCGGAGATATTTTGCTGGATCGCCGCGTGTTTGATGTACCCGATAAAAACCCCGCTGATTTTGACGATGAGCCCCTGCGCCCTTACAACGCTGCGCCTGATGGTCTGCTGATCAATTTCAAATCACTGATTTTCAATTTCTCGCCCGATGCGGCAAGTAAACGCGTGATGCTGCGCGTCGATCCACCCATTGCACGTGTGCTGTTTCCATCAGAAATCACAGCTTCGTATGGCAGCTGTGGTGATTGGCGAGGCAGCCTGCAAGGCGACTTTTCCAATCCGGATCGTGTAACGTTTTCTGGCCGCTTCCCACTTTCCTGCGGCGAGCGCGTCTGGCCTGTGGCCTACGTTGCACCGCGCCAGTATGCGGCGCGCGTGATAGAAGCGATGTGGCTTAGAGGCGGCGGCCTGCTCTCTGGCACCGCCAAAGAAGAGCCGCTGCCGCGAACCGCTCGCCTGCTGCACTCCGAGCCTTCGCTGCCGCTCTCAGACATCATCGCCGACGTGAATAAATTCTCCAATAATGTGATGGCTCAGCAGGTATTTCTTACGCTGTCGAATCAAATACCTAGCGCCGGGCGCACAGCGAGCTTTGCCGCTTCTCAGCGCAACGTAGCCGCTTGGTGGAAAGCGCGTTTACCCGACGTACCAGCGCCTATTTTAGAAAATGGCTCTGGCCTTTCTCGCAAAGAACGCGCCAGCGCTGCCGCGATCAACAGTTTGCTTCAACTTGCAGCCAACAGCCAGCAATCACAAGTGTTTGCTAATTCATTAGGCATCGCTGGGGTTGATGGGACAGTCGCGCGGATGAGAGATCGCAATGGCGCGTCCGCCGCGATTGGCCAAGCACAGCTCAAAACCGGCACGCTGCGTGATGTGACTGCGGTAGCGGGTTATGCCAATGCAATCAATGGCCAGCGTTACAGCTTAGCCGCAATCATTAATCATCCCAACGCTGGTGCGGCAAGGCCTGCGCTGGACGCGCTGGTGGAGTGGATCGTTAAGAACCCTTGAACTATTTTTTATCGTATTTTCAAAGCTTTTTAAGCAGTTTGCCGGCGTATTTACTGCGTGAGGCGCTATAATTTTCATAGTAACTACCTATGGAAACCATCGCTCACTCACCCCTTAAAATCCTGCAAGATGTGTTTGGCTACAGCGCATTTCGTGGTCAGCAGCAGGCGGCCATTGAGCAAGTGCTCTCGGGCGGCGATGCGTTGGTATTGATGCCTACGGGTGGTGGCAAATCGTTGTGTTATCAGATCCCAGCGATTGCACGGGCACAGCAGGGCAAGGGCGTATGTATTGTCGTCTCGCCCCTGATCGCACTGATGCACGATCAAGTAGGTGCGTTGCATGAGCTGGGGATTCCAGCGGCGTTTTTGAATTCCACACTGGACAGCCAACAAGCGACCGAGGTGGAGCAGCAAATGCTGCGCGGAGAGCTGGCTTTGCTCTACATCGCGCCTGAGCGACTCAACACACCGCGTTTTCTGGCTTTGCTGCAATGCTTGTATGAGCAAAAACTGCTCTCTTTGTTCGCCATTGACGAAGCCCATTGCGTGAGCCAATGGGGACATGATTTCCGGCCGGAATATCGCTCTCTGATCTTGTTTCACGAGCGATACCCTGATGTGCCGCGCTTGGCGCTCACGGCCACCGCCGATGAGCTCACCCGGCAAGACATGATCGAGCGCTTGCAATTGCAAAGCGCAGCGAAACTCGTGAGCAGTTTTGATCGGCCGAATATTCGCTACCGCATCAACGAGAAAACCGATCCACGTAAGCAACTGCTGCGCTTTATTGAAGACGAGCACCCAGGCGAAGCGGGCATTGTGTATTGCCAATCGCGCAAAAAGGTGGAGGAGACGGCACAGTGGTTGCGTGGTGAAGGTATTCGCGCCCTGCCGTATCACGCCGGCATGGAGCAACGCGAGCGCCAAGCCAACCAAGACGCTTTTCTGCGCGGCGATGCGCAAGAAGGCTCAGCCGTGGTGATGACGGCCACCATCGCGTTCGGCATGGGCATCGACAAGCCCGATGTGCGCTTTGTGGCGCATTTGGATTTGCCGAAAAACATCGAAGGCTATTACCAAGAAACCGGCCGTGCGGGGCGCGATGGGCAAGCCGCGAATGCCTGGATGGCGTATGGCTTGCAGGATGTGGTCAATCAGCGCCGCATGATTGACGAGAGCCCTGCGAACGAGGACTACAAAACGGTCATGCGCGGCAAGCTTGATGCGCTGCTTTCGCTGGCTGAAGCCACCGACTGCCGCCGCGGGCGTTTGCTTTCTTACTTTAAAGATCAATCGCTTGTGGGCGATCAGCTCGCCACATATCGCTGTGGCAATTGCGACAACTGCCTCTCCCCCGCTGTGACTTGGGATGCATCGCAGGCTGCGCAAAAACTTCTCTCATGTATTTACCGCGTGCAGCAGGCTAGTGGCATCAGCTTTGGCGCGGGGCACATCATTGATATCTTGCGCGGCAAAACAACAGACAAGATGGCACAGTTTGCACACCACAGCCTCTCCACCTTTGGTATCGGGGCAGAGATCTCCGAGCAACAATACAAAGCGCTTCTGCGTCAACTGATTGCCTTGGGCGCTGTGAGTGTGGATGCAGAGCATTTCAATACGCTTAAGCTCGAACCCTCAGCTAAAGGTTACCTCAAAGGCGAGTACAAAGTCATGCTGCGCGAAGCGGCGCCCGAGATGGCTCGCAAAGCCAAGAGCAGCATGCGCAGTGATGGCAAACCAAAAACCAAAACGCCGGAGACGCTCGCTGCGCTCGACTTCAGCGCGCAGCAACGCTTTGCCGCGCTGAAAGCCTGGCGCGCAGAAGTCGCCCGCGAGCATGCCCTGCCCGCTTATGTGATCTTCCACGATGCCACCCTGCTTGCCATGGCTACGGCTGCGCCGCAAACGCTGCAAGAGCTCTCCGGCATCAGTGGCTTGGGTGCGAAAAAGCTAGAAGCCTACGGAGGCGAAGTGCTACGGCTGCTGCGCGATGAGGCGGGGCAAGAATTGGCAGCGGCGTGAAATGGTGTGCGCATGAAGACAGAAAAGACAGAACAGCCGGACGCAGAAGACGCAAAGGTTTCGCAGAGACAATACCAAAAAAGAAAAAAACCTTTTGGTATTTCTTTTGCGTCTTCTGCGAAACCTTTGCGTCTTCTGCGTCCGGTATTTGGTATTCTGTCTTTTACTCTTTATTTAATAGCACCTCACGCATATTCCACCCCGGCATGCAACACTTTTGCTAAGCATTTGCCGAATGTGAGCATGCAACTGTGTCAGCAGGCGCAGCTCAAAGACTCAGGCGCTCGATCAGTGCAAGGTCAGCCGCTTTATACGCAAGATTTACCAAAAGCCAATGCAAAAATGCGCGTGCTGGTGGTGGGCGGGATTCATGGCGATGAGCTCTCCTCGGCATCGTTGGCCATGCATTGGTTGCAACTCGCTAAAGAAATTCCCGCAGATGCGCATTGGCGCTTCATCCCGTTGCTCAATCCCGATGGCTTGCTCATGAGCCCCGCAAGGCGCACCAATGCCAATGGCGTGGACTTAAATCGCAACTTCCCCACGCCGAATTGGGAACGAGAAGCCAAAATTTATTGGGAGCAGAAAGTCAAGCGTGATCCGCGCCGCTGGCCGGGGCCCACGCCTTTGTCTGAGCCTGAATCTAAATTTCTCCACGATGAAATGGAGCGCTTCAAGCCGCATCTCATCGTGAGCATCCACGCGCCTTATGGCGTGCTTGATTTTGATGGCCCCACCACACCGCCGGCCAAACTAGGGCGACTGTATCTCGATCAAGTCGGTATTTTTCCAGGCAGCTTAGGCAACTACGGCGGTGTACACAAGGGCATGCCCGTTGTAACTATTGAGCTGCCGAGCGCGTTTCGTACGCCACTGAATGCGGAGATGCGGCAAATGTGGCTAGATCTACTGCGCTGGATGGGTGAGAGACTGGTGACACCTCAGAAAACCCCGGTACCCACAAAATCACCCGCAGCTTGATAAATTTCTTATTGGCAAGCACAAAGACAGGTAAAGCCGCGCACTTTTGCAGAAATTAGAAAACATCATCAAAATATGTATTTCCCCCATGTTAGAAATTCTATGAATCGCCGTTTTTTAGCCACCAAGTCACTCCTTGTTTTCAGCGGAATGCTGATTGCTTGCACATCACTTTTTGCACAAAACCAAACGCTCAAAATTGGCGTGATTGGCCCCTTTACGGGCGCCTCTGCGGATTTTGGCAATCCTATGCTTAACGGCATCAAGTTGGCGGTTGATGAAATCAATGCCGTTGGCGGTTTTCTTGGTCGACCGCTTGAGCTCATCATCAAAGATGACAAAGCCAATCCTGACGAAGGCTTAAAGCAATCGCAGGCGCTGATTGCTGAAAAAGTCAGCGTCGTGGTGGGATTTTGCAACACAGGTGTCGCTGCCAAATCCTTGGAAACTTTTCAAATCGCTCAAGTGCCGCTGATCATTCCCTGCGCCACAGGCTCACCTCTTACCGCTAAATTTCCCGCGCCACAGAGCTACATATTTCGCACATCACCGCGGGATGCGATTCAAGCACCGTTTGTAGTGAACGACATTTTCAAGCGTGGCTGGGACAAAGTCGCCATCTTTGCAGACAAGACCGGCTATGGTGAAGCCGGCCTGCAAGATGTGCTGAAAGCTCTGGATGCCAAACAGGTCAAGCCCGTGTACATTGCGCGCTTTGATGTGGGCGTGAAAGATTTAACCGAGGAGATGAAAGCTGCGAAAGCTGCAGGCGCGGAAGTGATCTTCAGCTATACGGTGGGGCCAGAGAACGCAGTGATCGCTAAATCCAAGCAAGCGATTGGGTGGAAAGTGCCGCAAGTTGGCCCGTGGACGCTTTCTTTCCCGTTCTTTATTGACGGCGCTAAAGATGCAGCTGAAGGTGCGCTGGTGGCACAGACCTTTATCGCCGAGCCGAGCAACGAGCGACGCGCATCATTCTTAAGCGCATACGCTCGCAAATACCAAACCAAGCGCATTCCTGTACCCATGGCGGCCGCCCAAGGCTACGACGCCATGTATATCTTGATGTATTCAATGTTCAATATCCGCGATGGAAACGCTTCAGGCACTGCGATCAAAACAGCTTTGGAGAACATGTCGCGCGTCTACTACGGCGTGGTCGCAACTTACGACAAACCATTTTCTGCTAACGATAAAGATGCCACCACATCCAATATGCTGGTGATGGGACAAGTAAAAAACGGCGCGATCACCTTCGCTTATCCAGAAGATGCGAAACGCAACTTGATCATTCAGCGCAAACAGTGATGTCGCTATTGAATGCTATCTATTTAATAGCGAATAACGCATATTTCACGCCGGCTAATGAGCTCTTTTACCCTTAAAACTGCGCTCAAATCAGTTTCCAAGCCAGTTGCTCACCGCCGCGCAGAGGCTTGACTAGTGCGTTGCCAAAAGGCAGCGTCTCAGGAAGTATCCACTCTTGTTTCTTGAGAGTCACTTTTTCAGCATTGCGCGGCAAGCCATAAAAATCTGCGCCATTGAATGAGGCAAAAGCTTCCAGCTTATGCAGCGCATTCGCCGCTTCAAACGCCTCGGCGTAGAGCTCCATTGCAGATAGCGCCGTGTAACAGCCGGCGCAGCCGCTGGCATGCTCTTTCAGATGCGCGGGGTGGGGGGCGCTGTCTGTACCGAGGAAGAATTGATGGGAATCACTGATGGCCGCCTGCACGAGTGCGATCCGGTGTGTTTCGCGTTTGAGCACGGGCAGGCAGTAGTAGTGCGGGCGAATACCGCCAGTAAAGAGGGCATTGCGGTTGTAGAGCAAGTGATGCGCGGTGATGGTGGCAGCAGTGTGCCGACCAGCATGCGCCACATACTGCGCTGCTTCTTTTGTCGTGATGTGCTCAAAGACGATTTTGAGCTCAGGGAAATCACTGCGCAGCGGAATGAGCTGGGTGTCGATGAACACTGCTTCGCGGTCAAACAAATCAATCTCGCCGCTCGTCACCTCGCCATGCACCAGCAGCAAAATGCCTTCGCGCTGCATGGCCTCTAGCGTTTGGTAGGTCTTGCGCAGATCTGTGACGCCGGCATCGCTATTGGTTGTTGCGCCTGCTGGATAGAGTTTGAGAGCCACCACGCCGGCATCTTTCGCGCGCTTGATCTCATCGGGTGGCGTGTTATCGGTCAAATACAGCGTCATCAAGGGCTCAAACTTCATGCCTGCAGGCACAGCGGCTTGAATGCGCTGCTTGTACGCTAAGGCCAATGCGGCCGTAGTCACAGGCGGCTTCAAATTCGGCATCACGATGGCGCGGGCGAACTGCGCAGCGGTGTGAGGAACGACAGCGTTCAGCGCATCGCCATCACGCAAATGCAAGTGCCAGTCGTCGGGGCGGGTGATCGTTATTTCTTGTGTCATGACTGTATTGTCTCAAACCTGAGCGGGCAAAAAAAAGCCCGAAATCAATTCGGGCTGAGAACAGAAGCAAACGTGCTTAGTTGTGCAATATCTTGGACAAAAACTCTTTCGTGCGAGTTTGGCGGTTTTCTGGGTGATTGAAAAACTCATCCTTATTGCAGTCTTCCAAAATATTGCCGCCTACATCAATGAAGATCACGCGATTGGCCACTTTGCGGGCAAAGGCCATCTCATGCGTCACCACCATCATTGTCATGCCCTCATTGGCGAGCTTGACCATCACATCCAGCACCTCGCCCACCATTTCTGGATCGAGCGCAGAAGTAGGCTCATCAAACAGCATCACGATCGGATCCATGGACAATGCGCGAGCAATCGCCACGCGCTGCTGCTGGCCGCCGGAGAGCTGGCCGGGGAATTTATCCTTGTGTGCCATCAAGCCCACACGATCGAGCATTTTCAGGCCGCGCACTTTGGCTTCGTCTTCTGTGCGCCCGAGCACCTTGATTTGCGCAATGGTGAGGTTTTCCGTCACGGAGAGATGCGGGAACAACTCAAAGTGCTGAAACACCATGCCGACTTTGGAGCGCAGCTTAGGTAGATCGGTTTTGGGATCGTGCACGCCAATGCCGTCGACCCAAATCTCGCCTTGCTGAATCGGCTCCAGCGCGTTGACTGTTTTGATCAGCGTCGATTTGCCTGAGCCCGATGGCCCGCAGACCACGACCACTTCGCCTTTGTTGATCTTGGTGGAGCAGTTGTTAAGCACCTGAACTTTGCCATACCACTTGGATGCGTTTTTGATTTCAATCATGTTTGTTCTCCAATTTTCTGTCTGTTGTTATCAACGAATGATCTGGATTTTCTGTTGCAATCTTCGTGCGGCGTACGAGAGCGCTAAGCACATGAAGAAATACACCACGGCAGCCAGCAAATAAGCCTCAACTGGGCGGCCATAGTTTTTGCCCGCCGTCTCAAAGCCCTTGAGCATGTCGTATGCGCCAATGGCATAGACGAGCGAGGTGTCTTGAAACAGAATAATCGTCTGCGTGAGGAACACCGGCAGCATATTGCGGAAAGCCTGCGGCAAGATCACAATGCGCATATTTTGCCCATAGGTCATGCCCACCGCTTGTCCGGCATGAATCTGGCCACGCGGGATGGATTGAATACCGGCTCGCACGATCTCCGAGAAATACGCCGCTTCAAAGGCGATGAAAGTAATCACCGCACTCGTCTCAGCCCCCAGTGGCCGGCCAATGGCAAATGGAATGATCAGAAAGAACCACAGCAACACCATGACCAAAGGAATCGAGCGCATCGTGTTCACATAAGCCGCAGCAGGAATATCGAGCCACGCTTTGCCAGACAAGCGCATCAGCGCCAATATCGTGCCGAGCAAGATACCGCCGATGGTGGCCACCACGGTGAGCCAAATACTGAAGATAAAGCCCTTGGTCACGAACGGGCCAACAACACTCCAGTCGAAAAAACTCAGGTCTAAATTTCCCATGATCAATGCCCCCCGCCCATACCACCTGCGGCCACGAAGCCAGGCACGCGAGATTTTCTCTCAACCCAGCCCATGATGCGATTCACAGACAACGCAGACACTGCATACAACACAGTGACGGCCAAATACATCTGAATCGGCGCAGAAGTTTCCTCACCCGATTGGCGCGCAAAGAAGGTGAGCTCTGCAATGGATACCGCAAAGGCCACAGAGGAATTTTTGATGATGTTCATCGACTCAGAAGTCAGTGGCGGAATCACGATACGCAGCGCCATCGGCAGCAGCACATAGCGGTAGGTTTGCGGTGTGGTGAAACCCACAGCCATCGCTGCATAGCGCTGACCACGCGGCAAGGCTTGGATGCCTGAGCGCACTTGCTCGCTCACGCGTGCAGAGGTGAAGAAGCCGAGAGCGAGGACAACCAGCACCACCGAAGGCACACCTTTGAGCACCGGGAAAATTGCCGGAATCACAAAATACCAAAGGAAAATCTGCACCAAAAGCGGGACGTTGCGAAACAACTCCGTCCATGCATTGCCAAACCGGGCCAGCCATGGGGAGTTAGGTAGCGTGCGCAAAGTGCCCATCAGTAAGCCGAAACTGAGTGCGACGATGAGTGCAAATGCCGAGACGGTCAGCGTCCAGCCCCAAGCCGACAAAATCCAATTGAGGTAAGTTTGATCGCCGCCTTTGCCAAAGCAGCCGGCGATGATGTCGCCTGTTGTGGTCTCTTTACAGAATAGTTGCCAGTCCCAAGCCATAGTTGCTCCTCGTTATACGTATTCGATGTTTTAGACACGCGCTGTTGTAACACGGCTGCTCAAAAAACAAAAGTCATTTAAGACAAAAAAACCCTGTCGCAACAGGCCGCGAATGGCTTGTGTTGGGACAGGGTTCGCAAGAACTGCGCCTGAAATTACTTCTTGGCGTATTCTTCCATCGGCTTGTCGTTAGGCGTTGCCCACGCAGTTTTGGTGCTTTCAGAAAGAGCCAAGCCTACGCGCGTGTTCTTTGGGGCGATGGGTTGCATGAACCACTTGTCCCACAGTTTGGCCATGTCACCAGACTTAACCAGACCGGCGATCACGTCGTTACCCAGTTTGCGGAAAGCAGCATCATCTTTGCGGATCATGATGGCGATCGGCTCGACAGACAGCACTTCACCGACGATTTTGAAATCAGCAGGCGTCTTGGCAGAAGCAATATTGCCAGCAAGAATGGAGCCATCCATCACGAAAGCGTCAGCACGACCGGTTTCCAAGAGCAAGAAGCTGTCTGCGTGGTCTTTGCCGAAGACTTCTTTGAAATCGACGCCAGTTGCACGCTCGTTTTTACGCAGCGTTTGCACAGAAGTGGTGCCCGTGGTGGTAGCCACGTTTTTTCCATTGAGCTGAGCAATGGCAGTGATACCAGAGTTGGCTTTCACGGCGATACGCACTTCTTCCACGAAGGTCGTGTTCAAGAAGCTCACGTCTTTCTGACGGGTAGCATTGTTGGTGGTGGAGCCGCACTCAATATCCACTGTGCCGTTTTGCACGAGAGGAATACGGTTTTGCGAAGTGACGGACTGGTACTTCACTTCCACTTTTTTGCCCACTTGCTTTTCCAATTCAGCCAAAATGCGCGAGCACACTTCAACGTGGAAACCGGTGAACTTGCCATCACCCAAGGTGTAAGACAGAGCGCCAGAAGATTCACGCACACCCATCGTCACCACGCCAGAGGCCTTGACCTTGTCGATGGTGGATGCTGTTGCTGCGGCAGGTGCAGCGGCGGGAGCAGCTGCTTGTGCCATGGCTGAGCCAGCGGCGATTACGGATACGGCTAGAGCCAAGATTTGCTTTTTCATCAATTTCTCCTAAAGAATGAAGCGGGAAACATAACAACGAGATTGTAGAAAATCAGCTCTGCGGGTATTCCCGCGAGTTGACGATTTCTACGGGTTTAACTGATAGATTTTTTGCATGAACTTAAAACGGCACAACATCAGTGGGGTATTTCCAAAAGTCGCGCAGCAAATAACTCACAGGCAAGTTCAGTGCCATGTTAGCCGGCGCGATCGGCTGTGCAAACCATTTGTCGTAGATGGCATAGATTTCCCGCGAACGAATCAAGCGCTTCATCTCCTCGTCGACCATCTTTTTAAATTCGGGATCATTCTTGGGCAACATGATCGCCAGCGGCTCAGTGGTGAGGAATTTGCCAACCACCGTAAGCGCTTTGGGATTGGGGCGATTAGCGGCTAAACCGTAGAGCAACACATCGTCCATCACGAAAGCATCGGCCTCGCCTTTTTCGACCATCTCCACGGCTTTGGCGTGATCAGGTGCCTCTAGAACCTTCAGATTCAGCATGCGCTCTTTGTTAGCAGATTCCACCGCCTTCAAGGGTGTGGTTCCTTTGGTAGACACCACAATTTTTCCTTGAAGGTCTTCCAGGCGCTCTGCGTTGCTGCCGGCCTTGACCAACATGCGCGCACCCGTGATGAAATGCGGTACGGTGAATGCGACTTTCTCACGCCGCTCTTTGTTGTTGGTGGTTGAACCACATTCCATATCGGCCTTGCCTTCAGCGATCACAGGAATTCGGTTCGCTGGGGTGACCATCATGAGCTCTACACCGCCCTCGGCTTTCAACCCCATTTTTACGCGCACCGCTTGCGCGAGCCGCATGCACAAATCTAGGGCGTACCCCACTGGTTTTTTGTTGGCATCCAAATAGGAAAAGGGAACCGAGGATTCGCGATGCGCAAGCACGATGTTGCCGCCACTTTTGATGCGATCCAAAACAAGGCTGCTGGGTAACCCGGACGCGGGTGTTTTTAAGCTATTTTGGCCAATAGCCGGCATAGATGCTGCGCTAGTAGCTATTAAAATAATAGCAAAATAATGATACTTCTTATTCATGGATGTCTCCCAGCAATGTCTTTGTTGCGGAGGCTTTAGGCCGCCGAGCCGAGTGGCCGGGTGAGCTTGTCGGGTACAAGCAGGGCTTCCATCTGCGCCTTGGTTAGGATGCCTAAGGATTCGGCCACTTCGTCAATCGGCTGGCCTGTGGCAATGGCGGTTTTGGCGATCAAGGCGGCTTTTTCATAGCCAATGATCGGATTGAGCGCGGTAACGAGGGTGACGGATTCGCGCACACGTTTGGCGAGTAACTCGCGATTGGGCTCAATACCGGCCACGCAATTGGCTTGCAAGGTCAGGCAGGCTTGTGAAAGGTGCGAGATGCTTTTGAACAAGCTCCAGCCCATGATCGGCTCAAAGGCGTTGAGTTGCAATTGGCCCGCTTCGGAGGCCATAGTGATCGTCATGTCGTTGCCAATCACTTCAAAGGCCACTTGGTTCATCACCTCAGGAATCACTGGATTGACCTTGCCCGGCATGATGGAGCTGCCGGCTTGGCGAGCGGGCAATCTGATATCGCCAAAGCCGGCTTGCGGGCCGCTAGACAGCAGTCGCAGATCGTTGCAGATTTTGCTGAGTTTGCAGGCGATGCGCTTGAGTACACCCGAGAGCTGCACAAATGCGCCGGTATCTTGCGTGGCTTCTACGAGATTAAAAGCTTTCTTGACAGGGATTTTGCTTTCCTCTGCAAGATAAGCGCAAGCCATATCGGCATAGCCCGCTGGTGCGTTGATGCCCGTGCCAATCGCTGTGGCGCCGAGGTTGATTTCTTCGATCAGGGCTCTGGCCTCGCGCAAGCGCATCAGGTCTTCTTCAAGCATGACGGCGTAGGTGGAGAATTCCTGGCCCAAGGTCATGGGCACAGCATCTTGGAGCTGCGTGCGGCCAATTTTGAGGATGTCTTTGAACTCATCGGCCTTGGCCGCAAAGCCGATGCGCAGAATATCCATCGAGCCGAGCAAGCGGTCAATGCCCGCCCACAGCGCAATGCGCACCGCCGTGGGATACACATCATTCGTGCTTTGCGAGGCGTTCACATGATCATTGGGGTGCAGCACGTCGTAGCGGCCTTTTTCAAACCCGAGTTTTTCCAAAGCAATATTGGCGATCACCTCGTTGGCATTCATATTCGTCGATGTGCCCGCGCCGCCTTGAATCACATCCACCACGAATTGCTCTTTGAAATGCCCGGCAATCAATTCATTGCAAGCCAAAATGATGGCTGCTGTGCGCTTGCGATCCAATGCACCGAGATCAGCATTCGCTCGAGCGGCGGCTTTTTTCACGAGGCCAAATGCGCGAATCAAATCCGGCATGGCCGAGATCGGCGTGCCTGAAATCGGGAAATTTTCCAACGCACGTGCCGTGTGTACGCCCCAATAGGCCTGCGCAGGAATTTGCTTTTCGCCCAAAAAATCATGCTCACTGCGGGTGAGCGCAAGTTTGGCCGCTTCTTGAGCAGCTTGCATGGCGGTGGTTGCGGTATACATAGTGTTCGCTTCAATCTTGGCCGATCCGACAGGATGGCATGAAGCGAACTGTAAAAAAAACCGGCTTAAAAAGCCAATGCTGTTTGCGAGTCTTTCAATGCATTTAATTTATAGATAGGTAAGTATGAATTAAATGCATGGATTAATCCTAGTAAATACCCTCAAGATTTGTTCTTTGCTGCCGTACCCAAGCTTGGCTTATTGGTATCGACCAGATACTCCCAAAGCACTTGCGCTGTGCGCTTCATCTGGCGGTGACTTTCACTCTTGCTTTCTTTGCTCTCTCGCAGGCTAGGCTTCTCGCGATACGCCCGGATTTCCATCGTCATTTGCATTTCACTGCCTAGCGCGTCAGCTGCAACTAAGCGCTTGGCGCGCAATTCTTTTTTCACCGCGCTGTGCGGCAAGAAAGCGATCCCATGGCCTTCCAATGCCATGGCTTTCAAGCCTTCGGCCATATCTGTTTCATACACGCGATCCAGATGCACGGGCAACGGTGCAGTTTTGAGAATCACATCAACCACACGCCCTAGATAGGCGCCGGGCGCGTATCCCAAATACGGCAGTGGCGTGGCGGCGCGGCCAGGCAAACTAAAAATCGGTTGGCCTTGGCTATCGGCTTGAGAAAATGGCGCAATCACCTCGGTGCCCAAGCTCACAAATTCATAGCGATCAGGATCGAGCTGAAGAGGCTGAGAAGCATGATGATAAGCAATCAGCAAATCGCAACTGGCTTCCACCAAACGCATCGCTGCATCATGCACATTGAGCGCGATCAAGCGGCTTTTCATGGGGCCAAAGCGTGTGCGCAGGCTGGTCAGCCAAGTGGGGAAGAAGGTAAAAGCCAGTGTGTGCGGAACAGCAAACTCAATCACATCATGGCCAGCCGACGAATGCGCGCGCAGCATGGCGCGGGTTGACTGGAGACCCTGAAGTGTTTCAAGCGCTTGGGAATACAGCGTCTCGCCAGCAGGCGTGAGCCGCGTTGGGTAAGAGCTTCTATCTACCAAATCTGTGCCCGCCCAAGATTCCAGCGATTGAATACGCCGAGAAAAAGCAGGCTGCGTGACATGCCGCAACTGCGCCGAACGACTAAAACTGCGGGTTTCAGCCAAGCTCACAAAATCTTCAAGCCATTTGGTTTCCATACTTTGATTATGGCCAAACATCGACGCTCATAAAATTCGAGCTTACCCGCTGTGCAATGATCCGACATTCGAGTCAAATCAACGCTTCAGGCTTAGCTTTGCCGGCCCAATTTATCGAAAGACATGATCGTGGTTCACAGAAGACAACTCATCACACTCGCTACGAAATCAATAGCACTTAGCGCAATATCTTTGCCGGCTACCGCCGTATTTAGCCAACAAAAACCGATCCGCCTGATCGTGCCCTACGCAGCTGGAGGCCCGATTGACGTAACCGCTCGCCTCATCGCCGAACAAGTCAAAGGCAGCCTCGGCACCATCATCATCGACAACAAGCCCGGCGCGGGCGGCAACATCGGCGCGGATCTTGTGGCCAAAGCCGCGCCCGATGGATTCACGATTGGTATCGCAGCGCTGGCGACGCATGCGATCAACCCGTGGCTCTACGCCAAGATGCCATACGACGCCGCAAAAGATTTCGCGCCCATCACGCAAATGCTGCGCGTGCCCAATGTGCTCGTGATGAATGCCGATACCGCTAAGCGCCTCAATATCAACACGCTTCAAGATTTTGTGGCATATGCCAAAGCCAACCCCGCCAAGCTCAATTTCGCCTCGGGCGGCAATGGCTCGGGCGGCCATTTGGCGGGCGAAATGTTCAAGCAGCGCGCAGGCGTGTTTGCCGTTCACATCCCGTATGGCGGCGGCAACCCCGCTCAGCTGGCGCTGCTCTCTGGCCAGGTTGATTTCAACTTTGACAACCTCGCCACCGCCGCGCCCAATATTCGCAGCGGAAAGCTCAAAGCTTTGGCCGTGACCACGCTCAAGCGATCAAGTGCCATGCCCGATGTGCCCGCACTCGCTGAGGCCCTGCCCAATCTTTTCAGCGGCTTCGCAGTCGATACATGGTGGGGCTTGGTCGCCCCCGCAGGCACGCCAGCAGACATCGTGAGCAAGTTCAACACCGCGTTCACCGCCGCCCTCAAATCCCCAGAAACCCAAACCCGCTACGCCGCCCTCATGGCCGAGCCTTCTCCTTCCAGCCCCCAAGAATTCGCAGCGTTTATGCAGGCTGAGCGGGCGAAGTATGAGAAGCCGGTGAAGGCGAGTGGAGCACGGGTAGATTGAATTCACACTTCACCATAAAACCATAAAAACAGCAATCTGCTAAACTGATAGTATGTCAGCACTAGCCCGCACCACACTCGATTTGCCTGCGCCTCTGATGCGGGAGATTAAGTCTCGTGCGGCGCTCTCAGGCGTGAGCATGAAAGATTTTTTGGCGCAGCTTTTGCAAAATGCTTTGCAAGAGTCTCCGCCCAATAAGCCTGCTCGGGGCAAGGCTGATGCTGGGCCAGATTGGATGGCGCATGTGGGCGCTCTCCAAGGCAGTGGCGCTTTGGCCGGCGATCCGGTGGCGATCCAACGCAAAATGCGCAGCGAATGGCAGCGCAAATCCTCGTGAGTCGAAGCTCAGTGCAAGCGGTTCGTTACTTGCTTGATACCAATGTCGTCATCGGCCTGCTTGGTGGCCAAGCGGCCAGCGTTGCTTTGGTTAAGGCTGCAAACTGCCAACTTGCCGAAATGGCCGTGAGCCAGATCACGCGATTGGAATTGCTGGGCTTTGCGGGCATCGGCGCGGATGGTGCGCAAACGATTGAAAGTTTTCTGAGCAGTATCAAGGTGCTGCCGATCAGCGCAGAAGTTGAAGCGCAGGTTATCGCGCTTCGCCAAGGCCGCAAGATTAAGTTGCCAGATGCCATTGTGGCAGCCACCGCGCTTGCGCATGGGCTTGAGTTGCTGACTTTGGATGTGAGCCTAGCGCGTAGTTTTCAAGTGCTCACACAGAATGACTGATTTCAAGCCCGCTGAAATCTTAATATTCGGGTAAATACTAGAAAAATTGATCTTTCCAAGGGTTCGGTACTGTTGTCAACATGAGGAATATGCACTATATTTCAATCATGCAGGAGAGAGATGTGGCAGTATTTTGCATAAAGCACTGACCGCATCCACCGAAGGCGCAATCTCCCATACACGCTCAGGTCACCACCACTGCATCATATTGTTAAAGCCGTCTGGAGAGCCGCCTTGCATCAGCAAGTGCGCACCGAAGGAGCAAATGCGTTGCTGTATTAGCGAAGCGTGAATCTCTCAGGTACCGAGGACAGGGGGAGCGGCAGTGCGTAGAAGACGTGCGATTGCTATTTATTTAATAGCACTTCGCGCATATTCTATGCCGGCTAACTCCTTAAAAGGCTTAAAAAAATGAAAGTTCTCGTTCTGGGCAGTGGCTTGCTGGGTGTCAGCTCCGCTTATTACCTTTCTCAACTCGGCCACGATGTCACTGTGGTAGATCGTCAAGCTAATCCGGCGGCTGAGACCAGCTTTGCCAATGGTGGCCAAATCTCTGTGAGCCATGCTGAGCCGTGGGCGAACCCAAGTGCGCCGCTGAAAGTGCTTCAATGGCTGGGCAAGGAAGATGCGCCGCTGCTCTTTCGCATCCGGGCGGATATGCGCCAGTGGATGTGGGGCTTGCAATTCATGCGCGAATGCACACCCGCTCGCACGCGGCACAACATTGAGCAGATCGTGCGCCTAGGCACGTATAGCCGCGACATGCTGCAAGAGCTGCGCCGCAGCACCGGCCTGCATTACGACCAGCGCACGCAAGGCATTTTGCATTTCTACACTTCGCAAAAAGAGTTTGAAGCCGCAGAGGGGCCCGCTGCGCAAATGCGCGAGCTGGGTTGCGACAGGCGCGTGGTGAGCGCAGATGAAGCTGTGAAGCTAGAGCCCGCGTTAAAACATATCCGCCCGCAACTCGCTGGCGCGACCTACACCGCCGAAGACGAATCGGGCGATGCGAATCAGTTTGCGCGGGAGCTGGTGAAGCTGTGCGAAGCGGCAGGTGTGAAATTCCTGATGAGCCACACGATCACTGCACTGCGCGCTACCGGGTCAGGTGCTGGCGGGCAGATTGATCATGTGGAGGCCACGGATGGCGAAGGCCGTTTTCAAAAGCTCAGCGCAGACAGCTATGTGCTCGCCATGGGAAGTTTGAGCCCGCTCTACGCCGCACCCCTAGGCATCAATTTGCCGATCTATCCGGCTAAAGGTTACTCCGTGACGATGCCCGTGAAAGACGCGAACATGGCGCACCAGGTGAGCTTAACGGATGATGAATACAAACTCGTGTTCTCTCGCCTCACGCCGCAAGCGGGAGACCCACGCGGAGATCGCCTGCGCATCGCCGGCACAGCCGAATTCAATGGCTACGACCGTGATTTAAACCGTGTGCGCTGTGAGGCCATCGTGCGCCGCGTCGAGCAACTTTTCCCCGGCGCGGGTGATGCGAGCCAAGCCAGCTACTGGACGGGCCTGCGCCCTGCTACGCCAAGCAATGTGCCGATCATTGGCAAAAGCAAATTCCCCAATCTCTACTTCAACACCGGCCACGGCACGCTGGGCTGGACGCATGCCTGCGGCTCTGGCAAAAGCATCGCGCGCATTGTGAGTGGCCTCGCGCCTGAAGTGGATTTTGCGTTTACGTGAGGACGATTGACCGAAGCACCGACTTGTTTTCAGGCATGAGTGAGTGCAGATTGAGTGAGCCTGTTTTTTTTAACTTGAGGAGACATATGATGAAAAATGGATTGAAATTCTTGATGGCCGGTGTGGCCATGCTTTGCGCTGTCACGCTGGTGCATGCGCAATACCCATCGCGGCAAGTGAATATGGTGGTGGCCTTTCCTGCGGGCGGGCCCTCGGATGTGGTCGGTCGTGTGATGGCTAAGGCGATTTCTGAGCACACCAGCCAACCCGTGATTGTGGAAAACGTGGTGGGTGTGGGCGGTGCTTTGGGCGTGCTCAAAGTGGCCAATGCGCCAGCAGATGGCCACACGATTTTGGCTGGATCGCCGCTTGAATTGATCTACACGCCGCTAGGCATCGCCGCTGCCAAAAACAAGCCTGAAGACATGCGCATGGCAGCTCTTGTTGGCCGCACTGCGATGGTGATTGCTGTGCGCAAAGATTTGCCGGTTAACACGATGGCTGAGTTCATCGAATACGCCAAGAAGGCAGACAAGCCACTGGCCTTTGGCAGCACGGGCGTGGGCTCGCTCTATCACCTGATGGCGGAAGACGCAGCCAAAATCGGCGGCTTCAAAGCACTGCATGCGCCTTACAACGGCTTGGCGCCTTACCTCAAAGATTTGATGGGCGGCGTGCTCGATTGGGCGGTGTTGCCAGCAGCTGGTCCGGTGCCCGGCGCCATTGATGGCGGCCAAATCAAAGCCATTGCTGTGGTGTCTGCTGCGCCGATTGCACGCCTACCCAAAGTGCCCTCCATCCGCGAAGCATCAGGCTTTGGCAGCTACGACTACAGCATTTGGATCGGCTTGCAAGTCAGCAAAAATACGCCCGATGCCATTGCCGCTTCGCTCAACAGTGCTGTCATGGCTTCGCTGGCCAAGCCCGATGTGCGCAAGGCAGTAGAAGCCACCGGCGTGATCATCGCGCCACCGATGAGTTTGGGACGCTTAGATAGTTTTTATCGCGAAGAAATAGCCAACGGTGCAGCTGTTGCTAAAGCGGTCGGACTGAAAGCTCAATAAGCGGATCTCTTTTTAGGCATCCTTGCTCACGGCAGTGAACGAGGATCCTAAATTTCTTTTTTCCACGAGCGATACAAGCATCGCTTTAAGCCCCACAAAGCCTAAGCTGAAACTTCTGTGAGATGATTTCTAGAAGGAAATCAACATGCTCATTCAGCTCACCTATGCCAGCCGCACCTCAGCGGTTTTTAACAACGACGATTTGGGCAGCATCCTCAAAGCCTCTCAGCGCAACAACGTGCGCGTCGGCGTGACCGGTGCATTGTGCTTAGCCAATGGCATCTTTTTGCAGCAGCTCGAAGGCGACAGAGCGGAAGTCAATCGTTTGTATCACCGCATCTTGGCCGATCCTCGCCATCGCGAGCCCGCAGTGCTTGATTTCGCAGAAATCCCCAGCCGCCGTTTCACGACTTGGTCGATGGGCTCTCTGGCGCCACTTGAGGCCAATCGCCACATCTTTCTTAAATACTCT
The DNA here is from genome assembly GCA_043777675.1 of Comamonadaceae bacterium. Taxonomy (GTDB): domain Bacteria; phylum Pseudomonadota; class Gammaproteobacteria; order Burkholderiales; family Burkholderiaceae_C; genus JANMDU01. The sequence goes on from JAYWHR010000027.1 coordinate 25,254, forward strand.
CGCGCGGCCAGCTTTGATCCTTATGGCATGAGCGGCACCACGCTTCAGGCATTTTTTAGCGAGTTGTTGACCCATGGCGAATGGATCGTTTGATCCTAGATTTTTTCGGGATTTTTATGCCAAAAACACCATTTTGCCGGCATAGAATGAGCGCAGCCTGCTACACTTTTCATAGTATCAAGCTTAACCCAACCTCCTTGATTAACGTGGAATGACTGCATCCGCCGCATCACTCTTGCCCAGCATCGACTGGCTAGCTCCGTGGTGGCAGCCTTGGCGAGAGATCGGGCAGAGCGTGGCAGCATCGGTGCGGACGGGCGCTTGTGTGCATGAGGCTCTGAATATGCAGGCGCTCAGCACGGCGATAACTTTCGTGCCGCAATCCTTCCTGCCCGAAGGCATGGCCTACGAAGCCTTTATCTTTGAGACGAAAACCGTGCCCACGCGGGATAACTTGCATGATTTATTCAATGGCTTGGCTTGGCTGCGCTTTCCTGCCATTAAGGCGAGGCTCAATGCCTTGCAATATGCGGAGATTCAAAAAAGTGGTGTGGGGAAACTGCGGGGGGCGCTGCGTGATGCGCTGACTTTGTTTGACGAAAACGCCGCGTTTCTCTGCGCAAATTTGCATGCTCCCATCATTGATGCGCTGAGCAAACATGACTGGCAAACAGTCTTCCAAACGCATCGCACTTTACTGGCTAAGCATCCACCCCTGCTTTTTGGTCACGCGCTACTTGAAAAGCTGGTTTCACCGTATAAATCTGTCGTAGCCCACGTCTTTCCTACGCTAGATGCTATGAATTTTAATGAGACTGATGCAAGTATCGCAGCGCAACTAGGCGAGCGCAGCCTGAATCCGAAGCCTTTTGTACCGCTGCCGGTACTCGGCGTGCCCCTTTGGTGGGCGGCCAATGAAAATCCTGATTTCTACACGGACCGTACGGTCTTTCGACCACTGCGGCCTTGATTTTTGTCACTCTGGCCTTACCATCCGTGCTGTCGGCTCACCTTCGTGGGCTGTTGCTGAAAAGATGCACATGAAACGTATTCTCTTGTTCCTTGCCACTAACCTTGCTGTGATGGTGGTGTTGGGCATTGCGGCCAGCTTGCTCGGCGTGAACAAATTCCTCACGCCCAACGGCCTCAACATTGGCTCACTCATGGGCTTTTCTCTGCTGATGGGTTTTGGCGGTGCATTCATCTCGCTGCTGATCAGCAAGCCGATAGCCAAATGGAGCACCGGCGCACGCGTGATCGGCGCACCGCAGAATGCCGATGAAGTGTGGATCGTGGGTACAGTTCAAAAATTTGCCGACAAAGCCGGCATCGGTATGCCTGAAGTGGCGATTTATGAGGGCGAGCCCAATGCGTTTGCAACCGGTGCGTTCAAAAATTCCGCATTGGTCGCTGTTTCCACGGGTTTGCTACAAAGCATGACGCGTGAGGAAGTCGAAGCCGTGATTGGCCATGAAGTGGCTCACGTGGCCAACGGCGATATGGTGACGATGACACTCATTCAAGGCGTGATGAATACCTTCGTTGTCTTCCTCTCCCGCGTGATCGGCTATTTTGTCGATAAGGTGATTTTGCGCAACAACAACGATGGCCCCGGCATCGGTTACTACGTCACCACCATCGTTTTAGATATTTTGCTGGGTTTCGTTGCCGCGATGATCGTGGCATGGTTTAGTCGTCAAAGGGAATTCAAGGCCGATGCTGGTGCAGCCAGCCTCATGGGGCAAAGCCGTAGCATGCAGAACGCTCTGGCGCGCTTAGGGGGCCTCGTGCCCGGCGAGTTGCCCAAGAGCGTGGCTGCGATGGGCATCGCTGGCGGGCTGGGTAAGTTGTTCTCCACACATCCACCCATGGAAGAGCGCATTGCGCGCTTGCAAGCCAGTAAAGTCTAATTTCTCGTACGATGAGATTGAGCCCGCGAAGCGTTTGCTTCTCGGGCTTTTTTTCGTCTCGCTTCTGCGGCCTACTAAAATCAAGATATGCGATTTCTAGAACAACTCCAAGCCGCCCAATCGACGAACCAATCCATGCTCTGCGTCGGTTTGGATCCAGAACCTAGCCGATTTCCGGGCGCGTACAAAGGCAATGCCAACAAGATTTACGATTTCTGCGCGCAAATCGTGGATGCAACTGCCGATGCGGTGATCGCCTTCAAGCCGCAAATCGCATACTTCGCTGCGTACCGCGCTGAAGGCCAGTTGGAGCGTCTGATAGAGCATATGCGCCGCGCTGCTCCACAGGTGCCCATCATCTTAGATGCTAAGCGTGGAGACATTGGCTCCACTGCAGAACAATATGCGATAGAAGCTTTTGAGCGTTATGGCGCAGATGCAGTCACGCTCTCGCCGTTCATGGGATTTGATTCTGTGCAACCGTATTTGACGTACCACGACAAAGGTGCTTTTTTGCTTTGCCGCACCTCCAACAAAGGCGGCGATGACCTGCAAAATCAGCGCTTAGCCTCCATAGAAGGCCAGCCACTTTTGTATGAGCATGTTGCCAAGCTCGCACAAGGGCCTTGGAACTTCAATGGCCAGCTTGGCCTCGTGGTGGGCGCGACCTACCCTAATGAAATTGAGCGCGTGCGCAGCATTGCACCAACTTTGCCGTTGCTCATTCCAGGCGTAGGTGCCCAAGGCGGTGATGCAATCGCTACCGTGCGCGCAGGCTGGCGCGAAAACGCCCCAATCATCGTGAATTCATCTCGTGCAATTTTGTATGCATCAAACGGCGAAGATTTTGCGCAAGCAGCTCGCAAAGTGGCACTCAACACTCGCGAAATACTTCAGCGCGCCAAGGGCGTTTGAATCAACTACAAGTTTGACAGATTTGTCATTTTTGCCACTCATCTTGCAAAGTTTGCCGCTCATCTCAAAGCGCTAACGCCTCGTAACAGCTTAGTGGAAATGGTATCTATTTTCCGCTGGATTCATTGGAACAACCACGCATTAACTGCATTACATTGCTTTGACTTTAGGCACCTAAATCAAAGCCATGCAAAAAATCGAAACCTCCGACAGCGAACGTAAGATACCCATTCATACAAGTGACCCGTCTGGATTGGGCGATGCGAATGACCAGCCGCTCGATACGACGAGCTCCTATTCGCCTCATGCCTTAGGACTCTTTTCAGCCGCCTTGCTTGCGGCTTGCGGCGGAGGCAGCGGCACAGGGGCTGCCCCAACGACCAACAGCAACGCTCCCGATCCCATTGCACCTGCGGTTGTTGTGCCCCCCGCGCCCGGCTTTAACAACAATCCTGCGGCCACCACGGACGAGCAAGCGGCGAGATTTTTACAGCAAAGCCAATTCGCCTCGACGCTAACTGATATCGCGAACGTGCGCGCCAGCAACTTTGCAGGTTATTTGCAGCAGCAATTTGCTAAGCCTGTTGCGCAAACGGGCTGGGATTGGCTCGAATCCAAGGGCTATGGTGTCGATGGTGCGCTGACTAAAAACATCTACAACAGCGAGATCGCCGATTACATGGTGTGGAGCCAGCTGATCAGCTCGCCTGATGCCATGCGTAAGCGCGCAGCGCTGGCTCTGTCAGAGTTTTTCGTGGTCTCGCTTAGCTCCATGGAGATCGACTGGCGCGCTTACACAATCGCCGCATATTGGGACACTTTGAACCAACACGCTTTTGGCAATTTTCGAAATCTGCTCGAAGCCATGACGCTCAACCCCGCGATGGGCTACTTTCTTAATACCCGAGGTAATCAAAAAGAAGACGGGAAAGGCCGTTTACCAGATGAAAACTATGCTCGCGAAGTGATGCAGCTTTTCACAATTGGTTTGTATGAACTCAATCCAAATGGCAGCGTCAAAACGGACGCCGCTGGCAAAAAACGCGAGTCCTATGATTCAGACGATGTGAGCCAGCTTGCGCGGGTGTTCACCGGTTACGACTTTGACAAAACTTATGCGCCAAGCTCGCCAAACGGGTTGCAGTTTCCTGGTCAAAATTACAAGGTATGGGCACGCGAATATGCACGCCAGCCCATGACGCTTGATGCCTCTCGGCATTCGGCGCTGGCTGCGAGCTTCCTCGACGCCAACATTGCTGCAGGAGCCTCAGGCGCTGCTGCACTCAAGACGGCGCTGGATACCTTGTTTAATCACCCCAACGTCGGCCCTTTCTTTGGCCGGCAAATGATTCAGCGTCTGGTGATGAGCGATCCTTCGCCTGCTTATGTGGCGCGAGTGGCCAGTGCATTTAATAACAATGGCGCTGGCGTGCGCGGCGATATGAAGGCGGTATGGGCTGCCATCTTGCTGGATGATGAAGCTCGCGGAGCAGCGGCGCTTAGCGATCCCTTCTTCGGAAAATTGCGTGAGCCGATGATCCGATTCGTACAATGGGCACGCACATACAGCGTTGTATCCAAGCAAGGCAATTGGAAGATCACTGATAAATCGAGTGTGTCGAATGATCTGGGGCAAAGCCCATTGCGCTCGCCATCGGTTTTTAACTTCTTCCGCCCTGGCTATGTGCCGCCGGGTACAGGATTGGCGCCCACGCAGGCTACAGCTCCTGAATTCCAGCTCGTCAACGAAACCACAGTTGGTGGCTACGTGAATTTCATGCAATCCGTGATACGAGATGGTGTGAGCACAGAAAATCCGGCTACACCAGAAGTGGTTTACAACAGCTACACGCGCACCGATATTCAAGGTGATTACACCGAGCTGCTGGCCTTGATCAACAACGGCACCATCACCGATGCCGACGCGCAGCGCGTATCGCAAGCCATCGCTTCACGCTTGAATTTGCTTCTGACCGCTGGCCAACTGAGCAGCGCGAGCGCGAACGCCATTGCAGCAGCACTTAAAGCAGCGATGCTGCAAAGCAACAAGCTCATCACCAATGCCAATACCACGCAGATGGATGCAAGGCGACGTGACTTAGTGGCAGCGGGCATCCTGATGGTGATGGCCAGCCCAGATTATTTGATTCAAAAATAAGCGAGATATTCAGATGCATCTCATTCAACCCCAACTTCAATCTCGCCGCGCTTTCCTGCGCCGTGCTGGCCAACTCGCTTTTACTGGCGCGGCTCTTCCCACTGCGATCAATCTTGCCGCCATGGGCGAGGCAGCCGCATTTAACGCTGGAAATGACTACAAAGCCTTGGTCTGCATCTTCCTTTATGGCGGCAACGATTACGCCAACACCTTGATTCCTTACGATGCGGCCAACTATGCGGCCTACCAAACCATTCGCGGCACGACAGGCTCCGAAGCTGCCAACGGCATTGCTCTAGCCAGAGCCGATCTGGCTCCCATGCTGCTGGCTGGTAATCCCGCCTCTGCAATCGGACAAACAGGCTTGCAATATGCCATGCACCCCAGCATGACGGGCTTGCGTGATCTGTATGCGACGGGGCAAGCCGCGGTGCTCCTCAACAGCGGCCCGCTGGTGAAGCCTTTGACCAAAACACAATACCAAGCCAGCGATCGCACGAACTTCCCGTTGCCGCCCAAACTGTTCTCGCACAACGATCAGCAATCCATCTGGCAATCCGCATCGCCTGAAGGCTCCACGATTGGATGGGGTGGCAACATCGGCGATCTGGCGATGAGTAGCAACACGAACTCGCTATTCACATGCATTTCCATCACCGGCAATGCAGTGTTTCTCTCTGGCGATCAAGCGCTGTCTTACCAAGTGAGTTCGGGGGGTGCAGTACGTATTAATTCAGTGGTTGCCAATGCCAGCCCCTATGGCTTTCAATCCGTTGGCGCAGCCATGGCGCAGTTGACGACGGGCACGGGTCGTATGAATTTGTTGGAGAACGAATACAACAGAGTGACCCAACGCGCTGTGCAGGCGGAGAGCTCCATCACATCAGCCATCGCGCCTTTAGGTTGGGAAACAGCGCCGTATTTGTCCCCATTTAGCACACTCGTCAATGACTCACCAGACCTGAGCAAAATGCGCAGCTCACTGTCTGATCAGTTGCGCATGGTGGCGCGCTTGATCAATGCACGAACGAATTTGGGCAATAAGCGCCAAGTCTTTATGGTCTCGCTTGGTGGCTTCGATTTGCATGACGATCTCGTCAAAAACCACACCCGCAATATGTCTCGCGTGAGCAGCGCCGTTAAAGCGTTCCACGATTCACTCACCACAATGGGCATGGCGGACAAAGTCACCACCTTCACCACCTCTGAATTTGGTCGCACACTATCATCCAATGGCGACGGCTCCGATCATGGCTGGGGCGGGCATCAGTTTATTGTGGGTGGCGCTGTGAATGGCGGCGCTTACTATGGCTATGCTCCGCCAGTCAGCGTGGCAGGCAATCAGTGGAATGATTCAGCGGCTGTGAAAGCCGCGCCAGACAATCAGTTCCATGTTGGTCAAGGCCGTTTATTGCCCACAACGAGCGTGGATCAATATGCTGCCACTTTGGCGAAATGGTTTGGTGTCGATGCCGCAGAGATGACTGGCGCTGGCAGCATATTGCCATTCCTCGATAACTTTGGCGGCTCGCTCACTGTCAACGGCGTGAACCTTAATTACGCCAAAGACTTAGGCTTTATGAAACCCGCTTGATTTCAAGCCAGCGCGGCATCTAGTATTTCTATCCAGTGCCGCACCGGCACATCGGTGCCGCTTTGCAGATGCGTGATGCAGCCGATGTTGGCGCTAAGAATTGCTGCCGGCTTCATCTCTTGCAGATGGCCTAACTTGCGATCTCGTAACTGGTAAGACAGCTCGGGTTGCAATACGCTATACGTGCCTGCTGAGCCGCAGCATAGATGCGCTTCGCAATTCGCGGTTTTGATATTGAAGCCGAGCTCGCAGAGATGCTTTTCGACGCCCCCTTTAAGTTGTTGGCCATGTTGTAAAGTGCACGGCGGGTGAAAGGCGAGCTGCTCTTGATGCTCTGTTTTGATTTTAGGTTTCAAAGCAACGACCAACTCAGGCAGCAGTTCGCTGATGTCTTTGGTGAGTTTGCTGATCTTGGCGGCTTTGCTTGCATACGCCGCATCGTGCTGCAAGATGTGGCCGTATTCTTTGACGGTCACGCCGCAGCCCGAGGCGTTCATGATGATGGCTTCGACTTCGCCATGCTCGACATACGGCCACCATACATCAATGTTGGCTCGCATCTGCGCCTTGCCGCCATCTTGATCATTCAAATGAAATTTCACTGCGCCACAGCAGCCTGCTTTGGGAGCACTTATCGCTTGAATACCCGCCGCATCGAGCACTCGCGCTGTAGCTGAATTGATATTGGGTGACATACTTGGTTGCACGCAACCCTCTAGCATGAGCACCTTTCGAGCATGCTGCTTTGCGGGGCGCTGGCCTGAGTGGCGCTTCTCTGGCACTTTATTTTTTAGAGCTTTCGGCAACAGCGGGCGCATGATTTGCCCAACGGCCATCGCTGGCGCAAACAGAGGCGATGGCAAGCCTTCTTTCAAAACCCAGCGCAGCGCCGATTCACCCGCAGGCCGCGCCACTTTCTCATCAACCAGTTTGCGGCCAATATCCACCAAATGACCGTACTGCACGCCGCTGGGGCAAGTGGTTTCGCAATTGCGGCAAGTCAGGCAGCGATCCAAATGCATCTGCGTCTTGCGCGTGGGCTGCTCGCCCTCCAATACTTGCTTGATCAAATAAATTCGCCCTCGCGGGCCATCCAGCTCATCGCCGAGCAACTGATAGGTGGGGCAGGTGGCTGTGCAAAACCCGCAATGCACGCATTTGCGCAAGATGCTTTCTGCCTCTAAGCCATCAGCGCGGTTTTTGTATTCTGGGGCGAGATTGGTTTGCATGATGAGCTTGAAAAATCAGTTAACCAGACGCAGTGCCAAAGGCAACAGCAACGAAGCCAGCACGGCTTGTAAGGCCAGCGCCAAGCCGGCTAATGCACCTGCATCGGGATGAACTTGCATGGCACGCGCTGCGCCAATGCCATGCGAAGCTGTGCCGAGCGCAAAGCCGCGCACGGCATAGGGCACGATTCGTAGGGCATCAAAAATATATTTACCGCTGATCGCACCCACAATGCCTGTGAGTACGGCAACGATTGCGGCCAGCGCAGCGATGCCACCCAACTGTTCGGCAATGCCCATAGCCACTGGCGCTGTCACAGATTTAGGCACGAGCGAGAGCAACACTTGACTCGGCAGGCCAACTGCCCAGCCCAGTAGCCAAGCCGAGCCAGCAGCCGCCGCGCCGCCACATAGCGCTGCAAGCAGCAGCGGGCCGATGTGCCTGCGCAGCAATTGCCGGCGCTCCCACAGCGGCCAAGCCAGCGCTACCACCGCGGGCCCAAGCAAAAAGTGAATGAATTGCGCGCCGGAGAAATACACCGGATAGGCCGTTCCCGTTGCGCCGAGCACCATGACAAGAGCCACCACCGTCCACAGCACGGGGTTGGCCCAAGGCGCTTGATGCAAACTCTCATACACGGCGTATGCAATGACATAGGCAAGCACGGTGGCCGTGAGGCCAAACAAAGGCGTGGCAGAAAGGTAGGTCCATAGTTGGACAAAATCTGTCATGGCTGCCGTGCCTCGTGATCTGAGCTAGGCAAAGCGTCAGCAAGACAGGCAGCAGGCCACATGGCTCTGAGCACCAGCGCCGTCACCGCCAAGCCGAGCCACGTGGAAATGAGCAACACACCAGCGAGCTTCCAGCCATATTGACTGAGCAGCCCCAAATGCACCATCACGCCCACACCCACGGGCACGAAGAGCAAAGACAAATGCGCCAGCAGCACCTCCGATGCCTCTCCCACCGACTGTGCGAAGCTTTGCTGAACCCAAGGCAGGAGCAACACGGCCACGAGCAGCAACATGCCCCACACAGGGCCGGGCAGCGTGAAGCCGACGGTGGTTTTCGCACCTCGCGCCAACAGCTCACCTGCAGCTTGAGCGCTGAGCAAAACGGCAAAACCAGTCAGCGCTTTCATGGCTTGCTCAGATCACACCCAACCGACCAGGATTAAAAATGCCCGCTGGATCGAACTCTGTTTTCAATCGATGATGGATGTGCACCAACTGAGCAGCAGGCGCTGCAAAATGCTCTATTTTTACATCTTTTCGGCCAATAGCCGGCATAGAATATGCGTTAGATGCTACGAATAACATAGCACTTCCATTGACTTGCGCCACGCGCTCACGTAGGCGCTGCGCCTGCATGTTGCGCTCTAACGCAGGCGTGAACAGCCAGCGCTGGCCGCCCAGCCAATCAATCATCGTCTCGCCCAAGCCAAGCGGCGCGGTGGTTTGCGGCACGCTCAAGCGCCACAAATCATCGCCGCGCGCAAAGCCCTCTTTGAACCAAGGCAGTTGTAGATCACGTGCTGCGCTCCAATCGGCTAGAGTTTCGGGCGAATCCATACGCACGCCGCTCTCGTCTTTGCTTAAGCGCTGGCAAGCGGATTCCACAGCTGCCACGGCACCGCGCAAACGCAGATAAAGCGTGGGCACGCTTTGATCAATGACCCACGAACTAGCGTTCAGCGGCAGGGGCTGCCCTGCCCATTCGTTACAGCGACGAATGGCTGTGGCCTCATCCATCTCGAAGCGCAACGTCGCCTCGGCTATCGCAGCCGGTAACACCTTGAGCGAGACTTGCGCGATCAGCCCGAGCGTGCCCATGCTGCCAGCCAAAGCGCGAGATACGTCATAGCCCGCCACATTCTTCATCACTTGCCCGCCGAATTCGAGTAACTCGGCTTTGCCGTTGACCAGATGCGCACCCAGCACGTAGTCTCGTGCGCCACCCACGCAGGCGCGGGCGGGGCCAGCCAAACCCGCAGCGACCATACCGCCAACAGTGGCGTCAGGAGGTGCAGCAACAGGTGCAGAAAAGCCAAGATAGTGTGGCGGCTCGAAAGCGAGAGATTGACGTTTTTCCGCCAGAACGGCCTCCAATTCGCGCAGGGGCGTGCCCGCTTTGGCCGTGATCACCAATTCACTGGGCTCATAGCTCACGATACCGCTGTGGTTACGCGTATCGAGGATGGGTAGCGCTGGGTCGAATGGCTCACCATAAAAATCTTTGCTGCCCCCGCCACGAATGCGCAGCGGCGCTTTGGCCGCATTTGCAGCTTGGATTTGATCAATCAGTGGAGCGAGCGTGTCTTGCATACCTGCATGGTACTGCTCAAACGCATCCGTCAGGGCTCGCCCCGCGTGAAGTTTGTTCAAGCTGCTTGTGAGCTCGGGGCCAATGCTTCTTTGGAAAAGCCTGCAATCCGCTTGTATTCCTCGGAAAACTGACCCAATTGCGCTTGGCTGATAACGTCGTCAATATGCGTGAAAGGCTTGCCGCCAGAGAGCTCGTCCACATGCGAGTTGATGAAATCAGGTGGGTGGCTGCGATTGGTCAGCACAATTTTTGTGGTGGTGGGGCGACGTTTTTCTTCGTACGCATGCAGAGCCTGCGAGCGCGCCTAGGGTTGCCCCATCTCAGGCAGCTCGTCGAAGCGCAAGCCCTTGTGCTGCGCGGCGCAACCCCTCTACCAAAGCGGCTGGACGCACGGGCTTACTAACATAATCATCCATGCCTGCGGCTAAGCAAATTTCTCGATCCCCTTCCAAGGCATTGGCTGTCATCGCCAAAATCCACGGGCGTACTGGGCTCGGATACTGGCTGCACAGTTCGCGACTGGCAGCCAAGCCATCAAGCACAGGCATTTGCACATCCATCAAAACCACATCGATGGGCTGATCTTCACCGATGGCCTGGACCACTGCATCTAATGCCTCTTGTCCATTTGCAGCAACGCTTACTTGATAACCTAAGCCATTCAAAATTAATGAAGCGACGCGTTGGTTCACCAAATTATCCTCAGCTAGCAGAATGCGCAATGGCATTTCGTCGGCTAAACGAGATGCCTTGGCTGAAGGCTGTGCGCTCAGAGCTGCCGGTCGAGATGATGCGCCCAATGCGCGGCGATCAAATAGCCTGAGCAGCGCATCTTGCAATGCGGCTGCCTTGACGGGCTTTGACAAAGTTTGAGCAACGCCCAAGCCCGCGCTGCGCTCCACGCCGCCCGTACCACTGGAGCTCAAAATCAAAACGGGCAATTGCGCTGCGCTCAATCGCCTGCGGATCTCCGCTAACAAGGTGTAGCCATCCATGATGGGCATATGAACATCGAGAACAGCAGCGTCAAACACTTCGCCGGCGTCAAGCCAAGCTAATGCTTGTTGACCCGAGGCGGCAGCGCGCGGCTGCATGCCCCAACGCGTCGTTTGCAGGGTCAATATTCGGCAGTTGGTCGCGTTGTCATCCACAACCAACAACCGCCTTCCTTCTAGGTGGTTGGTATTACGTCCGTGATAACTGCTAGGCACGCGTGGCACCACTTCGCAAGGAATCCTGAACTGAAAGCTCGAACCCTCGCCCGGCTTGGATTCGACCCAAATACTTCCGCCCATGAGTTCAACAAGGCGCTTGCATATCGCAAGGCCCAAGCCCGAACCGCCATATTGCCGCGTGGTTGAAGCATCCACTTGACTGAACACTTGAAACAAGCGCTGCATACGATCTGCCGGGATGCCGATTCCGCTATCGCGTACCGTGCAATGCAATTGCAACTCTCCAGTCACCGAGTCGCGGTCACAGGCAAGCGACACCAACACTTCGCCATGATGCGTGAATTTGATAGCGTTGTTGATCAGGTTGATAAACACCTGACGCAAGCGGGTCACATCGGCGGAAATGACACGCGGCACTTCGTCTTCAATCCAATAGAGCAAATCCAAACCCTTAGCCAGCGCCGCACCACTGGTGATATCTAGCGCTCCTTCAATGCACGCCGCCAAATCGACGGGCAGGCGCTCTAACTCCAAGTGCCCTGATTCAATTTTAGAAAAATCCAGAATGTTGTTGATCAGCCCAAGCAATGCATCTCCACTGGTGCGAATGGTGTCTGCGAATTCACGCTGTGCAGGGGTCAGCGCAGTCTCTAGTAGCAGATCACTCATCCCGATCACAGCATTCATCGGGGTGCGAATTTCATGGCTCATATTTGCCAAAAATTCAGCTTTGGCTTGCTCGCCAGCTAAGGCAGCATCTTTGGCGGCAATCAGGGCTGCTTCGTCGCGCTTGCGCTCCGTGATGTCGCGCCCGATTCCCAGCACGCCGACGCACTCGCCTTTGGCATTACGCATTGCCACCTTGATGAGCTCGGAGTACCCTTGTACTGACTCGCCGCGTCTGAAAATCGGCTCTTGGTACACTATGGGTCCATTAGCTACCATGGCTTGGCGGTCGCGTTCAAGGAATCCGTAGGAACGTTGTTGTCCAAATAGCTGCTCTGCTGTTTTACCGATCATCTCTTCCTGCGTCATGCCATGGTGGTGGCAATACGATGGGTTGCACAGCAAATACACGCCGTTGTCATCCTTAAGCCAAATCCAATCGGGCAAGGTGTTGATCAACGTGCTCAACTGAGCTTGCTTTTGTTTGAGTTCTTCTTGCGCATTGAGATAGCCAGTCACATCAGAAAAAGTTCGTACAGCGCCTCCATCGGCCAGCGGCTGCGTCATGACTTCCATCGTGCGCCCTAACGATTTACGCAGATAGATCACAGATTCGGATGACGACTGTGCATTCTGACCTAAGCCTAAACCTAAGGCTGCTCGTGCAGCACTCATCCAAATAGCAGGGCCCGTCGAAGGTAGCCCCTCGCCTCGAGCCCAACGCGCATTGGCGTCATCGGTTACAAACTTAGCATCGGCTGTGAAATCGCCCCGCGTAATTTGTATCTTGGCTAACTCCTCGATGGTGGGCTGAGTTGCCATCAGTTCTTCTGAAAAATTAAGCAGTTCGCGATAGCGTTTGTTTGAATTAGTTATCCTGCCTTCAGCATTGATCGTTGCTATGCCTTGGCTCATGTGATCCATCGTCAGGCGAAGAGTTTGCGACTTTGCCGCCAGCTCTTGCTCGGCATTTAAATAGGCGGTCACGTCGGAATAGGTGCGCACCACGCCGCCATCCGCTAATTTAACAGTCGCAATTTCAAGCATGAGGCCGATGTTGTTACGTCGAAGATAGGTGCCTTCATCGAACTCGTTTTTGGCATCCAACGCCATGCGGCGACGCAGTGATTGGGCATGCTCTGGATTCAACGCAGCATCGTCGAAATCGCCCCGCTTTTCTTGATACGCGAGTATGTCACTTGCTTGAGGTTTAGTATCCAACAAGGATTTCGGCAAATCCAAAAGTTCAAGCAACCGTTGGTTATAAAGGACGATTCGTCCCTGTGCATCAACACGTGCTATCCCACGGCCCGCGTTATCTAACGTGATCTGCAGCGCCTCCGTTCTCTCTTGCAGAAGCACCTGAGTCTGTAGTGCAGCCTGCTCTGCGAGAACACGTACTGTAATGTCCTCTACCGTTCCCTCGTGATACAAGAGATGTTCTGCTTCGTCAGTGACAGCGTGCGCGTTCTCACTGATCCAAAAAATCTCACCATTGTCTCGGCGCATTTCAGATATGAAATTTCGCAGACTACCTTGCTCCAAGAGTAACCGCCTGAATTCTTGCCGCCGACCGGGGTCGGCATACCAGCCCGAAGCCTTCGATTTATCCATCGATAGCATCTGCGCTTCGGACTCAAAGCCGAACAACTTAGCCATCGACAGATTAGCTCGAAACTGCTTCCCATGAGCATCCGTCCGGTAAGCACCGATGGATAGCAATTCAAAGAGGCTTGAAAAATCGTGATCGGACAACATGGCGTTGATCGCGGATATGCAATGTTAGGTTAGCCTACTAAGCAGTGAAGCGTCATGTACGATTAAAACTCCAAACCGTGATAAATTTTATCCAACAACAGAGACTTGCGCCAGCCCCCCATCGACGATGAGGTTATGCCCGGTGATGCCTTCAGAATCATCGCTTGCTAAAAACAAGGTGGGCTTAGCCACGTGGATGGATTCCAAGCGGAATTTCAAACATTGCAATTCGATGAATTTTTTGTCTTCTTCCGGGTTTCGCCACAGCTCACTTTGGCGAGCTGTGACGATGGCTCCGGGTACAAGAGCGTTAACTCGGATGCCAAATTCGCCCAGCTCTCGCGCGAGGCTTCGCGTCATGCCGGAAATCGCTGCTTTGCTGGAGGTATAGCCGATGAGATTGGGCCGGCCACGCATCCAACTGATGCTGCCCATATTGATGATTGATGCTTTTACATTCGCCGCTTGTGCGCGAGATGCTATCGTTTGTGTAGCAAATACTTGATGCCGTAAATTGATATTGAGGCAATTGTCCCAATACTCAGGTGTTAGCTCTTGCAAGGAATGGCGGTCGTCACGCCCTGCGTTATTCACCAATACTTGGATCGCGCCAAATTTGTCACAAACGCGGTTCAGCATGGCTTGCAGCGCAGGAATATCCCGCACGTCGCAGGGCTCGTAATATGGCGCAGCGTGGCCTGCTTTCGTGATCTCTTCAATCAATGCATCACCGCCGCTGGGTTTCGTGCCATTGAACGCAACGATACTACCTTGCGCTGCAAACGCTCGGACGATTTCCGCGCCTATGCCTGAGCTACCGCCAGAGATGAAGACGACTTTGTTTTTCAATGAGGGGTAGAGCGTGAGCATGAGTTTCAGTTCAAATAAAAATTCACAGGCATGCCGGCGACGCGCACACGCATGCTGAACACACAGCCCATCTGTGGCTCATGCAAAATCTCTTCTTCGCTGCGATTGTGTCTCGCGCTGGTGAGGTACAGAGTCTGCATATCGTCACCGCCGAAAGCGGGCATGGTACAAGTGGTTATCGGTGCTTCGATACTTTGCAGCTCTTGACCGCTTGATGAAAGTTGCACCACACGTTTGCCTTCAAACATCGCCACCCACAGATTGCCCTGCACATCTACGGCAGCGCCATCGGGCCTGCCACCGTAACCTCCATTAGAGGGCATACCGCTCACCCAGCCTTGCGGTTTGGCAGCGAATTGCTTGAAGACGCGCTGGTGCTTCATTTCGCCACTCGCAGAATCAAAATCCCAAGCCCAAATCGTGTGGTGCGGGGTATCCGCCCAATAAATCGTCTTGCTATCCGGCGAGAAAGCCAAAGCATTGGCCACAACAGCATTGCCTTGCTTGAGTTGCAAAGTTTGCCCATCCCAGCAATACAATTTTGCGCTGGGAGAAGTGCGCGGCTCAAACATCGTGCCCACCCAAAAGCGTCCAGCGGCATCACATTTCCCATCGTTGCTGCGCGTAGTGTTGGCATCGTGATCAATCATAGCCAGCAGCGTCAACTCACCATTCCACGCTTGCGCGCGCACGATGCGATCGCGCAACGCGATGATGAAGCCACCACTTTTAGCTGGCGCAAAACAGCCGGGCTCGCTGGGCATCTCCCAGGTATGCACATCGCCCATAAACGGATTGAGCCGATGCACTTTGCAGCCGGCAATATCGGCCCAATACAGCATCTGCTCTTGCGGATGCCAAAACGGGCTTTCACCGAGAACGGAAGGCATAGTGGTGACTTGATTCCAAGTATTCATGGTATTTTTTAGGGTGCGCTGACAGCGATTTGCATCGAGACCTGCCATGATTGTCCAGCTTCCAGAGTCACCACGCCACGCGCCACAGATTCTTTTAAATTCCCTGCATTCATCGCATTGTTCGCATGACTCACAGGCTCAATGGCTACAAAGTCTTTCTCAGCGTTCGTAAAGACGACAAGACGGCGCATATCTGAGCTGATGTCAATGCGCATCGCTTCATCTTGCAATACAGCTTTGCCCTGCCAACCTTCAAAGCAGTTATCTACAGCCAGAGAAGCGCAATCTTGGTTCAGCCCTTTGCTGCCCTGCAAATCAGTGGGAAGTTTTTCTGCGCTCATCTGCCAGATGCCGGTGGCTTCAAGAGCAATTTGGGATTTTGCGCGCTTCACAAAATAAGGATGCCACCCGAGCCCTACAGGCGCAGCTTGCGCCGATTGGTTGGTGATACTCATCGTCATTTCAAGCGCATTGCCATGCAAGCGGAAAGTCTGCGATGCATCAAAAGCAAAAGGCCAAGTGCGATCCGCTGCATGCTCCAAGCTGAGCATGCAAAAATTCTCGGAATGCTCCAGCACTTGCCATGCGCGCTGCCAACCAATGCCATGAATGCTGTGCTCCTCTCCTGCAAAATTTTTTACCAAGGGGTGGCTTGTGCCATTCCAGATCAGCTTGGCATGCGCCACACGGTTGGAGAAAGGGATGAGCGGATAGCAGGCTGATAAGCGAACATTTTGCAAACTGCCCGCAGGGCTGGAACGCAGCACGGGCAGACCTCGCCACCACAATCCTTCAACTGAGCCACCCACATCCGGGCGTAGATGGACGAGAAGATCATCCGATTTTATTGCTACACTATTCATAGCATACTATGTAATAAATACGCCGGCTATATGCTGCTTTTATCATAAATCGGGAGATATTATCTCACTGAGGAGTACGCCCTGCCCCGTTGCAATACTGCGATGCGCCGCAATTCCCGTGGCCACTGAACGCAAGCCCTCTTCGAGCGAAATTTCAGCCGCCAAGCCTTCGCGAATAGCCTTGGCAAACTTTTGATGCTCAATCCAGCTCGCCCCAAAATGCTGGCCAGCGTAGCGAATGTTTGTGTCCCACACGCGCCGCGTGGCCACACCACGGCCTGTGCCAGACGGCTGTCCCCACACTTCGCGCCTGCCCCAATCTTCACGCCTTCCTACGCGCAACGTGAGTGAGGGAATGAGCGATTCGATCTTGCCCTCGGAACCCACCACGCTGATGACCTCGTTATCCACACTGTTTTCGGCAAACATGCATAGATCAAGGCTAGCTCTTGCCCCGCTTGGATATTCCACAATCACGAAAGCGCTGTCGAGAATATCTGGAGTTTTATCACCATACTTTTCATCCAAGTGATTCACCCTCTGCCCGCCGCTTGCAAACACCTTGAGCGGTTTTTCCTGCAAGATGTGATCCATCAAATTGAAATAGTGGCAGCACTTCTCCACCAGTGTGCCGCCCGTGTTTTGTGAAAAGCGATTCCAATCACCCACCTTGGGATAAAACGGTTCGCGATGCTCTCGAATGGCGACTTGATGAAGCGCACCGCATTCACCAGCATGCGCGAGGCGGATCAGTTCAGCCACAGGCGGCATATACCGATACTCCTGCGCCACCCACGTGACTTTTTTACGCCCTTTGCCGCGCTTGATGAGATCAAGCCCATCTTCCATCGTGGTCACCAGCGGCTTCTCCGCCAACACATGTACATCCGCTGCGAGCACCTCTCTCAGGATTTGCGCATGTGTGTAATTCGGCGTCCCTACAACAACGGCATCACACAAGCCGCTACTTAGCAAATCGCTCACGGAATCAAACACTTTCGGCTGGACAGATGCGCTGCGCAATAAAGCCAGCGATGCATGGATGCTAGGCTGATGGGGGTCTTGCAATGCGGTGATTTGGCAATCATCGGAGGAGAGCAAATTCAAAATATGCTCCCGCCCCATGCTGCCGCAGCCAATGATGCCGTAACGAATAATTTGCTGTCCCATTGTCAATAGCCTTGCGAATGAATTTTGATGTCTTGCTGGCGAATGGTGGAGAGGACGGCTGCGCAATTGCGCATCATTAGACCCAGATCTGAAGCTACGCCGATGTAATCAAAACCCGAAGCTCGGTAGGTGGCCACCGCTTCTGGCGTACCGCCTACTGTACCCACAGGTTTGCCCGCTGCATGACAAGCTTTTACGCCCTCGGCCATCAGCGCGACCACCTCCGGATGCATCAAATTTCCCACGTGTCCCATCGCGCCGCTCAGATCGCCGGGGCCGATGAACACGCTGTCTACGCCTTCGACCGAAGCAATCTCTTTCATGCGGCTCATGGCCTCTGGCGTTTCGATTTGCACGATCACGCTCACGGCCTCGTTGGCCATCTTGAAATAATCTTTCACCGTGCCAAAGCGTGATCCCCGACTCATTGCGGCCATGCCGCGCACGCCATGTGGTGGATACTTTGCTGCCGCCACAGCTTTTTTGGCCTCTTCCACGGTTTGCACAAAAGGGAACATCAGTGTTTGTGCGCCTGCATCCAGCACACGCTTAACCGTCACGGTATCGTTCCACGGTATCCGCGTGATCGGTAGCATGGGCGTGCCAGCAATCGCTTGCAAGAGATGAATCACTTCCATCATGTCCAGCGGCGTGTGTTCCATATCCACCACCGCCCAATCAAAGCCCGCACAACCGACGGCTTCTGCCACTACGGGCGATGCAGACATGACCCAAGTGCCGACAGGGTAACCAGCGGGGAAGTCTTTTTTGGCGAGGAGGGTTTTAAAGGGGTTTTGCATGGTCGTCAATCAAAAAATTACGGGCTCAGGCGTGTCGTCCACACCCTGTAAGAAATCGAAATCGCAGCCTTCGTGCGCCTGCGTCACATGGGCTTGATACAGCTTGGTATAGCCGCGCTTGAACGGTTGCACTGGCGGCTTCCATAAGGCGCGGCGCTTAGCGAGTTCTTCATCGCTCACTTGTAGATGCAAGCGACGTTGCTCCACGTTGACTTCAATCACATCACCCGTCTGCACCAGAGCCAAAGGCCCCCCGACTGCGCTTTCTGGTGAAATGTGCAGCACGCAAGCGCCGTAGTGTGTGCCGCTCATGCGCGCATCGGATAGGCGCAGCATGTCGCGCACTCCGCGCTTGAGCAATTTTTTCGGAATCGGCAAACCGCCCCACTCGGGCATGCCCGGCGCACCTACGGGCCCGGCATTGCGCAGCACGAGCACGGTGTCCTCGTTCACGTCAAGCGATTCATCAGCCATCGCAGCGAGCATCTGGGGTTGGCTGTCAAACACCAGCGCTTTACCGGTGTGCGCTAAAAACTTTTTCTCTGCTGCACCGGGCTTCATGACCGCACCATGCGGCGCGAGATTGCCACGCAACACGGCCAATGCGCCATCGGCTACGGGTTTGTCCAGCGGGCGAATCACGTGCGCATCATGTACCACAGCATGGGCGATGTTGTCACCCAGCGTGCGACCACTCACGGTCAACTCGTCCAGAGACAATTCAGCGCGAATCACTGTCATCATTGCAGGCAGGCCGCCAGCATAATAAAAATCTTCCATCAGCTTGTCGCCGCTTGGGAACAGATTCGCAATCACTGGCACGCGGCGGCTCATGGCATCCAAATCATCAAGCGTCAGATCAATGCCTGCACGGCGCGCCATCGCAATCACATGCACTGCGGCATTGGTGCTACCGCCGAGTGCCATTTGTACAGCGAGCGCATTTTGAAAGCTACCACGCGTCAGGATGTTGGATGGCTTCAAATCTTCCCACACCATCTGCACGATGCGCTCGCCGCAACTGGTGGCCATGCGCGGATGGGCGGCATCCATCGCAGGGATGCTCGTGCTACCGGGCATCGTCATGCCCAGTGCTTCGGTCATTGCTGTCATGGTGCTGGCTGTGCCCATGGTGTTGCAGGTGCCGGGTGCGCGCGTCATGCGGCCCTCCATGTCTTGCAGCTCAGATTTAGTGAGGTTGCCCGCTTGGTATTCGTCCCAAAACATTCGCGTATGCGTGCCCGCACCAATCGCTCTATGCACACCATCGCGCACATGCCGATCATTAAGCATCGGGCCAGCGGGGCAAAAAATCGCTGGAATATCCATGCTGATCGCGCCCATCAGCAAGCCAGGCGTGGTTTTGTCGCAGCCGCCAAGTAGCACGACGCCATCACACGGCAAACTGCGAAGCAGCTCCTCGGCTTCCATCGCCAGAAAGTTGCGATACAGCATGGTGGTGGGCTTGACCATGACTTCGCCCAAGCTCATCGCTGGCAACTCCACTGGGTAACCGCCCGCCATCAAAATACCTTTTTTGACGCTTTCGGCGCGTTCTCTCAAGTGTGCGTGGCAGGGCGAGAGATCGCTCCATGTATTCAGAATCGCAATCATGGGTTTACCCATGATGTCTTCGCGCCGAAAGCCCTGCTGCTGCATGCGCTGGCGATGCGCGAAGCCGCGCATGCCTTGGTCGTCAAACCAGCGACGGCTGCGGAGATCGGCTAGGGTTTTCATGTGTATTGTCGGTAACTTGTTAGCGCTAACATTATTAGCATATTCATCGCTGTTGATGTTGTCATCGTGATAAACCCTAGCCAGCTTTCTGCATCCATTCAAACGCCCAATGCATCTTCTCCGAGCGGTAGACGTGGCCATGGTCGCGCTACCTTGGCCGATGTGGCAGCACATGCCGGCGTGACGACCATGACCGTCTCCCGCTTCTTGCGCTCACCCGAACGCGTCGCACCTGATACAGCACTGATCATCACGCAAGCATTGCAGCTCACCGGCTATAGTCCTAATTTACAAGCAGGCAGCTTAGCAAGTGGGTGCTCACAAGCAGTTGCTGTGGTCGTGCCCAACCTGACGCATTCTATTTTTGCGGACACGCTACATGGCTTAGGCCTTGGCTTGCAAGCTGAAGGCTTGCAGATGTTGGTGTCGAGCACGGGCTATTCTTTGGCGCTCGAGGAGCAGCAAGTGCGCACCATGCTCGGCTGGGCACCTGCGGCCGTTGTGGTGACGGGCAGACGACACAACCCATTAACCCAGCAACTCTTGCTTGCAGCGCAAGCGCGTGGCACGCCCGTGGTGGAAATTTGGGATCAAAGCCCAGAGGGCGAGCCGCATGATTTTCAGCAAATTGGTTTTGATCACGCACATGTCGGCGGCCTGATGGCGCAGGCTCTGATCAAGCGCGGCTACAAAAAACTGTGCTTTATAGACAGCGGCATCTCGGAGGATTTTCGTGCCCACGAGCGTGCGCATGGCTTTCTAGCAAAAGCAGGCTCTTGCGGCATCGAGGCAGAACTACAGATCGCAGACATCGGCGAGGCTATTGAAATGGGCAACGCATGCTTTACACGCTGGCATAGCCATCAAGTGCTAAGCAAGGGCGCTTACTCAGGCGCCGCGAGTCGCGTTCGAGGCGCTGGATTGACACATGGTTTCGGTTTTGCCAATGATTTGCTGGCCACGGGCGCGCTACTTGCGGCACAAAGGCTAGGGTTTGCCGTGCCCAGCGAGATTGGCATGATTGGATTTGGCGATTTCCCAATAGGCAGGTATTGCCAAGGAGGCTTGAGCACGATGCATATCGACGGCGAACGCATGGGGCAAACCTGCGCGCACTACATTGCCACGCGGCTGCGAAAGACCATTGGCAAGCAGTTGATCCCGTTTGAGCCAGTGCGGCAAGTGGTGCTTGAGCCGCGCCTGCTGTGGCGTTCTTCAAAGACGGATTTTTAGATGATTCAGGGCAATAGCCGGCATAGAATAAGCGGAGAATGCTATTAATATAATAGCATGCTCCGCTTATGTTGCAACAAATCAAGCCTTCGCTTGAGCCAGCATCGTGCCTGCATCGCTCACTTCAAACTTGCCCGAAGCTTCGCGGTTGATGCTCTTGACCACGCCATCTTTGATGAGCATTGAGTATCGATCTGAGCGCAAACCCATGCCGCGTGCGGTCAAGTCTAAAGTAAGGCCAGTGGCTTGCGTGAATGCAGCGCTGCCGTCAGCGAGCATGCGCACTTTCGTGCCGGTTTTTTGGTCACGAGCCCATGCACCCATCACGAAAGCATCATTCACGCTCACACACCAGATTTCATCCACACCAGCACTTTTGAGTTCTTCAAAATGCTGCACATAGCCAGGGACATGCTTGGCTGAGCAGGTGGGCGTGAACGCGCCGGGCAACGCAAACAGAGCAATCGTCTTGCCGGCGCTGGCCTTGGTGGTATCCACAGCGTTGGGCCCAATGGAGCAGCCTTCGCCTTCAACTTCAGAGTATTCCATCAGGGTACTGGTGGGAAGTTTGTCGCCGATTTTGATCATGAGTTTCTCCTAAAGATATTGGGTAGATTAAGTGTGTATTGTGCTTGACAGTGAGCCATGTTGCACAAATGCAAACGGCTCACATCAGTGAGCCGTTTGTCTTCATTTCGCTTGAGCAACAAATCAAAGACTTGGTGCTTGAGCTTCGATGAAATGCTTATACGTCAATCGACTTTTGCACCAAGCGGGTCGCAACCCAGTTTTTGGTCTTCGAAATGGGACGTGACTCTGTGATTTCAATGGTGTCACCCGTCTTGTACTCACCCTTTTCATCGTGGGCGTGGTACTTGCTGGATTTCATCACGATCTTGCTGTAGAGCTCGTGCTTCACACTGCGCTCGACCAAGACCGTCACGGTTTTGGCACGTTTGTCGCTGACCACCTTGCCGATCAAGGTGCGCTTGAGGGATTTTTTTGCTTCCGTCATAGTTGCTCCTGATTACTTGGCGGCCTGCTCAGCAGCAATCGTCTTGGCGCGTGCAATCGCACGGCGCGTGACGCGCAACTGAGAAGTGTTGTTGAGTTGTTGCGTGGCTTTTTGCATGCGCAGCGAGAAGTGGGCTTTCTGTAGCTCTTTCACTTCCGTGACGAGCCCAGCCGCATCTTTAGCGCGCAGTTCTTTGCGTTGCTCAATGGCTTTCATATTTTTTCTCCTGCCTTATTGACCGAGCATGCGAGCCACAAATGTGGTGCGCAGAGGCAACTTGGCAGCAGCCAATGTGAAAGCTTCACGAGCGAGCGCCTCGGGCACGCCGTTGATCTCATAGAGCACCTTGCCGGGGCGAATTTCCGCGACGTAATACTCAGGGTTGCCTTTACCGTTACCCATTCGGACTTCGGCTGGCTTCGTGGAGATCGGCTTGTCAGGAAACATGCGAATCCAAATTCGGCCGCCACGTTTGACGTGACGCGAAATGGCGCGGCGTGCTGCCTCGATTTGGCGAGCCGTCAGACGGCCACGCTCAATGGATTTGAGACCGAAGTCTCCAAAGGCCACCGATGTGCCGCGAGGCGACACGCCGGTGTTACGGCCTTTTTGCTCTTTTCGATATTTGCGACGAGCGGGTTGTAGCATTTATATTCTCCAGATTTAGGCTTGGCCACCGTCTGTGGAGGCAGGCGCGGCCACTTTGCGAACGCGCTTAACGGTGGTTTTCACTTCGGATGCTCCAGCTTCGGCAGGCTTGTCGCTGCCATCGGCTGGTGCGGTATTGCCACCTGCAGGGCGAGCGCCACCACGGGTAGCGCCACGTGCTGGAGGACGAGCTCCACCACGGTCATCACGGCCACCGCGATCGTCACGGCGTGGGCCGCGTGGCTTGCGCTCTTCGTCGCGTGGCTCTTGTACTACTGGCAGATCATTGCGACCCAAGGTATCACCCTTGTAAACCCAGACCTTGACGCCGATCACACCATAAGTGGTCTTGGCTTCAGAAGTGCCATAGTCGATATCTGCGCGCAACGTATGGAGAGGCACACGGCCTTCGCGATACCACTCGCAGCGAGCAATTTCAATACCATTCAAACGGCCAGAGGACATGATCTTGATGCCGAGAGCACCCATACGCATGGCATTTTGCATGGCGCGCTTCATGGCACGGCGGAACATGATGCGCTTTTCAAGCTGTTGCGTGATCGAATCAGCAATCAACTTGGCATCAATTTCAGGCTTGCGCACTTCTTCAATATTCACAGCGACAGGCACGCCCAATTTGGCAGTGAGTTCTTTTTTCAAGTTCTCAATGTCTTCGCCTTTCTTGCCGATCACCACACCCGGACGGGCGGAGAAAATCGTAATACGGGCGTTTTTTGCAGGACGCTCAATCAAAACGCGTGATACAGATGCGTTTTTCAGTTTGGCTTTCAGGTACTCGCGCACCTTGATGTCTTCTGCCAGCATGCCAGCAAAGTCAGTGTTGCTTGCGTACCAGCGGCTGGCCCAATTGCGGCTCACCGAAAGGCGAAAACCGGTTGGGTGGATTTTTTGTCCCATGTGTTTACGTCCTTCGGATTAGTTGCCAACAACCACATAAATGTGGCAGGTGGGCTTAACAATGCGATTGCCACGGCCTTTGGCGTTTGCAGTGAAACGCTTGAGCACAGTGCCCTGCTCGACGTGAATGGTCTTGACCTTCAATTCGTCAATGTCTGCGCCGTCGTTGTGCTCAGCATTAGCAATCGCCGATTCGAGCACTTTTTTGATGATGACTGCGGCTTTTTTGCGCGCATAAGTCAGCGTATTCAGGGCACGATCCACGGGCATACCGCGAATCATGTCTGCGACCAAACGACCCTTGTCAGAAGACAGGCGCACGCCGCGTAAAGTTGCTTTGGTTTCCATGATTTGAATTCCTTACTTCTTCACGACTTTTTTGTCAGCCGGGTGGCCTTTGAATGTGCGGGTGAGCGCGAATTCGCCGAGCTTGTGGCCAACCATTTGGTCGGTAATGTATACAGGGATGTGTTGCTTGCCGTTGTGGACGCCAATCGTGAGGCCGATGAAATCTGGAAGAATCATTGAGCGACGCGACCAAGTTTTCACAGGTTTTTTGTCTTTGATGGCAATCGCCTTTTCAACCTTGACCATTAGATGATGGTCAACGAAAGGGCCTTTTTTGAGGGAACGTGTCATTTCAATTTACCCCTTACTTCTTGCGACGCGAGATGATCATCACCTGCGTGCGCTTGTTGTTGCGGGTCCGATAGCCCTTGGTCAGGTTACCCCACGGATCGCGCGGTTCGCCACCGGTACCGGTACGGCCTTCGCCGCCGCCGTGTGGGTGATCCACTGGATTCATGGCAACGCCACGAACGGTTGGGCGGATACCCATCCAGCGCTTTACGCCGGCTTTACCGATGACGCGCAGGTTGTGTTCACCGTTTGCAACTTCACCGATGGTAGCGCGGCATTCAATGTGGATCTTGCGGACTTCGCCAGAGCGAATGCGCACTTGAGCGTATGTGCCTTCGCGGGCAAGCAAAGTAGCCGATGTGCCTGCTGAGCGCACGATCTGTGCGCCTTTGCCGGGTTGCAATTCGATGCAGTGGATGGTTGAACCCACTGGGATATTGCGGATCGGCAAAGTGTTGCCAGCACGGATCGGGGCTTCCGAACCATTCATCAGCGACGCACCTGGCTCAACACCGCGCGGGGCGATGATGTAAGCGCGCTCGCCGTCTGCGTAGCACACCAAAGCGATGTGAGCAGAACGGTTAGGATCATATTCAATGCGCTCAACTTTGGCTGGAATGCCATCTTTGTTGCGCTTGAAATCGACCACGCGATAGTGATGCTTATGACCACCGCCCTTATGCCGGGTGGTGATGTGGCCGTTGTTATTACGGCCGGCTTTTTGGAATTGCGGCTCTAGCAAGGGAGCGTAGGGCTCGCCTTTGTGCAGGTGCTCGCGAGTGACCTTGACCACGGCACGTTGGCCGGGGCTGGTCGGTTTCATCTTGATGATTGCCATGATTAAGCAGCCTCTCCAGACAGATTAAGCTCTTGACCGGGCAATAGCGTCACGTAGGCTTTGCGAAGATTATCGCGGCGGCCAATGGATTTGCCAAAACGCTTGGTTTTACCCTTGGTATTTAACACCGAAACGCCCTTAACCTGGACTTTGAACATCAGTTCAACAGCAGCTTTGATCTCGGGTTTGGTGGCATTTTGCAGGACTTTGAAGACAACCGCATTGGATTTATCAGCCACCATCGTTGCCTTTTCAGACACGATAGGCGCGACCAAGACTTGCATCAAACGACCTTCGTCGAATTTCAGGGTGCTCATGCGAACATCTCCTTAAGTTTCTCCACAGCGGCTTTGGTCATCAGCACTTTGCTGTAATGCACCAAAGACAGCGGATCCGCATAACGCGGCTCTAAAACGAGCACGCCGGGCAGATTACGGGAGGCGAGATAAAGATTGTCATCCACCACATCGGCAATCACCAGTACGTTTGACAGATTCATGCTTTTGAGTTTGGCGGCAAACGCTTTGGTTTTTGGGGAATCGACCGTAATCGAATCCACCACCATCAAGCGGCCTTCGCGTGCCAACTGAGAGTAGATGCTGGCCATACCGGCACGATACATCTTCTTGTTGATTTTTTGCGTGAAGTTTTCTTCAGGCATATTCGGGAAGATGCGACCGCCTCCGCGCCACAGTGGCGAGGATGTCATACCGGCACGAGCGCGACCCGTGCCTTTTTGCTTAAACGGCTTCTTCGTGGAGTGCTTGACTTGCTCGCGGTCTTTTTGTGCGCGAGTGCCTTGACGGGCATTGGCTTGATAAGCGACGACGATCTGATGAATCAGGGCTTCGTTGTATTCACGGCCAAACACGGTCTCGGGCACGTCAAACTGCGAAGCAGCTTGGCCTTGATCGTTGAGGAGATCCAATTTCATTTACTTGGCTCCTTTTTGTGCGGCTGGGATCGGGCGTGTTTTCACTGCGGGGTTCACAGTCAAAAAGCCGCCTTTTGAGCCGGGTACAGCGCCTTTGATCAAGAGCAATTGACGAGCTTCGTCAATACGAATGATGTCGAGGTTTTGTACGGTTTTTGTCACGTCACCCAAATGGCCAGACATGCGCTTGCCTGGGAACACGCGGCCAGGATCTTGCGC
Organism: Comamonadaceae bacterium; assembly: GCA_043777675.1. Taxonomy (GTDB): domain Bacteria; phylum Pseudomonadota; class Gammaproteobacteria; order Burkholderiales; family Burkholderiaceae_C; genus JANMDU01. The sequence goes on from JAYWHR010000027.1 coordinate 51,786, forward strand.
CATGCCAATGGAGCCAGGCACATTGTGCGAACGGCTGTTGCCGTGCGATGCGCGCTGCGAGCTCATTTTGTGGCGCTTGATGGTGCCAGCGAAGCCTTTGCCAATCGATGTGCCTTGCACGTCAACCTTTTGGCCAACTGCAAACACAGCGCCCGCAGGCACCACTGCGCCGGCAGCATACTGGGCTGCGGCTTCAGTCGTGAGGCGGAATTCTTGAATAATTTCACCGGCTTCAACGCCTGCTTTCGCAAGGTGGCCAGCGGCGGGCTTGGTGACACGCGATGCACGCCGCGCGCCAAACGTTACCTGCAAGGCAACGTAGCCGTCATTCTCTTGGGTTTTCACCTGGGTCACGCGGTTGTTAGACACATCGACCACCGTGACAGGGATCGCATCCCCTTCATCGGTGAACAAACGCATCATGCCAACCTTGCGCCCCAGCAACCCTAAGCGATTGCTTTGACTCATTGTTTTCTTTCGTAACTTCCATCGCGCCCACTTCAATTGGCAAGCGCACTCCATTGCTGGAGCCAAAAATGAAAGACTGTTAATAAACTCTCTCACCCATTTTTCTTTTGAAATTTGGACAGAGCCTGCGAGTATAACTCGGATTCGGGTGCTTGGCAATGACTGCTTGGCAGCAGCGAAAGCAAGCATACCCTTACCGATGGTGCTCCGAATTCAGGCTTTGACTTAAGGCTTTGCCTCTGCCAACCCTCGGATTTCAATTTGTAATTGCCCAACAGGCGAAACCCTGGTGACCGA
>JAYWHR010000028.1:0-51934 GCA_043777675.1 Comamonadaceae bacterium
AGCCTGCTCCTAGTACGAGAGGACCGGAGTGGACGAACCTCTGGTGTACCGGTTGTCACGCCAGTGGCATTGCCGGGTAGCTAAGTTCGGAAGAGATAAACGCTGAAAGCATCTAAGCGTGAAACTCGTTTCAAGATGAGATCTGCCGGGGCCTTGAGCCCCCTAAAGAGTCGTTCTAGACCAGGACGTTGATAGGTCAGGTGTGGAAGCGCAGTAATGCGTTAAGCTAACTGATACTAATTGCTCGTGCGGCTTGACCCTATAACTTTGACTGTGAAGCAGATCTAAGTATTGCGGTTGACTGCAATCGAATATGCATGACACCAGGCATTCACCTGTGTGATCTGCTGCTGATATAACTCTATGAATTGGTTGTGTTGATTGTCTGCCAAGGCAATAATCAACATGACGACAAGTTATGCCTGATGACCATAGCAAGTTGGTCCCACTCCTTCCCATCCCGAACAGGAAAGTGAAACGACTTAGCGCCGATGATAGTGCGGATTCCCGTGTGAAAGTAGGACATTGTCAGGCTCTTATACTGAAAACGCCCACTCGAAAGAGTGGGCGTTTTTCTTTTTGTAAACGAAACTGAACCTATGAGGCGATGGTGGTCTGTTCAAACAGATGATTTAACATCAAAGCTTGATTTCAGCGCCTCTTTGTGGATTGACATGCACCGTTGTGAGCCTCTTAGGCACTTCGTGCAAAGCCTGACTCAAGTCAATCTTGCATTAAATGCCCCTCAATCGCGATTGGTCAACATATCTGCTGATTGCTCTATCGCTCCTGAGCGCACTAAATCTGCCAGCAGGTTGATTAGCCACTGATCAAATGGCTGATCAATGAAAAAGCGCCGATGCAAGATGTCAAAATAGGGCGTCTGTACGACCCATTCTTGTAATTGCGTTGTTGTGCAAAGCTGCCATTCAAGCAGTTTGTACTTGATTAGCACCTTTGCGCCGTAATTGGCGTGCCTTATCGGGTCTAGTACGAATCTATCTAAGCGCCTGCGAGCTCGTAATAGAGCATCACCGACGTCAGTGAACGCATGGCCATGACCGGGAATCACGGTCAAAGGATTGAGCTTTTCTATCACATTAAGCGTCGCAGCCACTTCAGCGAAGGCATTAATGCCTTCTAGCTCTTGAAAAACAACACCAAAACCGTTTTCCCACAGTGCATCCGCTGAAATCAGCGTCCGAGATTGCGGTTCAAACAAGATCACAGAGTGTGGGTCGTGACCCGGCGCAGTATGAATTTCCCAATTGTCGTTCCCAAGAAGTAAAGTAGACCCAGGTTGCAATACATCCGAAAAGGTAAAGCGCGGGCAGGATTGGCCTGTGGGCGTGTATGAGAGCGCTGTTGCGTCCCAGTTGTGTACTTCTGGAGCATGGCCTGGTGGAATAAGTGTTCGTACTCCAGCAAAATGTGATTGAAGCAATGCATTGCCACCACAGTGATCACTGTGCAGATGCGTGTTCACAATGAGATCGAGATCCGGCACAGACAAAATGGCTTGCAGTAAAGACAACGTTTGACCAGCATGCGACACATAGCCGGTGTCTACAACAGCGGTTTGCTTGCCGTGCGTGAAGACGATGTTGTTGCTAGACAGCCAGCCACGCTCAAGCACAGTGCAGGAAGTTGGAAGCGAACTCTGCACAATTAACTCACGCAAAAGTTAGAGGGAAACAGTCAATGACCGGCATAAAATCAGCGCCAATTGCTATAAAAATAATAGTTCGTGAGGTTGAACTGCAAATCACAGATCACTTCGCACTCCGCAACTCACGCCGCAAAATCTTGCCCACGTTGCTCTTGGGAAGATCGTCTCGGAATTCGATGTATTTGGGCATTTTGTAGCCGGTCAGATTCTGGCGACAGAAGCTCATCACCTGATCTTCAGTCATGCCGGGATCATTCTTCACCACAAACACTTTGATCGCTTCGCCTTGCTTAGCATCAGTTACGCCGACCGCTGCACACTCAACAACGCCCGGGCAGCGTGAAATCACATTTTCTAATTCATTGGGGAAGACGTTGAACCCGCTCACGATGATCATGTCCTTCTTGCGATCCACAATTTTCGTATAGCCGCGCTCATCCATAATGCCGATATCGCCGGTGCGCATGTAACCATCCGGTGTGAAGGCAGTTTTGTTTTCTTCGGGCTGGTTGTAGTAGCCCGTCATGATGTTGGGGCCTTTGATGCAAATCTCGCCCGATTGACCTACAGCAAGACTATTGCCATCATCATCTTTGATCGCGACATAAATGCTGGGTAGCGGCAAGCCAATCGTGCCGGTGAATTCTTTGTTCGTCACAGGATTGTTTGTACCAATCGCACAAGTTTCACTCATGCCCCAGCCTTCGACCATGGGGCATCCTGTGGCCTCAAACCAATGCTTAGCTGTGCCTTCAGAGGCGGCCATGCCGCCAGCTTGCGAAACCCGAAGATGACTCCAATCCACGGTTTTAAATTGCGGATGTTGCAAAAGCGCGTTGAACAGCGTGTTCACTGCAGGCAGCATATGGAAGGGGCGCTTCTTGAGCACATCGATGAACTTGCCGAAATCGCGTGGATTGGGAATCATCGTCATGTGTGAACCATTGCGAACGGCCAGCAAACTGAGTGTGAGCGCAAAGATGTGATACAGCGGAAGTGCAGCGATGCTGTTGGTTTTGCTCACATCGCCGATATCTTTCAAAGCAGGAGAAAACCACGCTTCGGCCTGCAAGATCGCAGCGATGATGTTGCGATGCGTGAGTACAGCGCCCTTGGATAAGCCCGTTGTGCCGCCCGTATACTGCAAAAAAGCAATCGAATCGAGATTGGCTTGCGAAGGCTTCAATGGTTTGTTTGTGCCTTCAGCAATCGCGCGATTGAACGGCGTGACTCTCAAGCCGCCATTCAAAGGCAATTTGTAGGCGGGCACCATCTTGGCCAAATGGCGCACAGCGAAGGTGAGCCATTGGCCATACCAAAAGCCCAGCATGTCGCCCATAGATGCGATGACGACTTCTTTAATCTGGGTTTTGCCAATCACCTCTTCAAGCGTGTGGCAGAAATTCTCAAGGATCACGATGGTGGTCGCACCAGAATCCTTGAGCTGGTGCTCAAGCTCGCGCGGCGTATACAGCGGGTTGACGTTCACGCAGGTGTAGCCCGCGCGCAGCACGCCCGACATCGTGACGGGGAATTGGGGAATGTTGGGCAGCATGATGGCTACGCGCGAGCCAGCGGGCAGAGCACGACTTTGCAGCCAAGCGCCAAAAGCATTTGAGAAATCATCGAGCTGGCGATAGCTCATCCATTGATCCATACAAACGGAAAACGGATTCGCAGCATTGCGCTTGAAGCTTTCTTCTAGCAATTGAGAAAGCGATTGATATTGTTCGGGATGAATATCGTGGACAACGCCAGGGGGATAGCTTTTGAGCCAGATGCGCTCTTGCACGGCGCTGGTGCCCGTGGTGCTCGATACGTTCTGTGTAACTTGCATAGTTTGTCTCCAAAATTCTTAAAATGATTCTAGAGCAGCGATGGGCTCTAGGCTCTCAGTGAAGTCCCGAGGAAGGAGTCATTGCGTCTGCGGGAAGCTGCAGCGAAATCCTAGCTCGCCATTTGTGCAAGCCACGCTCCTTCTCGCTGAGATACTGCAGCCAGAAACTGCTGTACTTTGCCTGCCTTGCCCAATTGACCAAAAGTATCAAAACCGCGTTCGAGGAAGCGCTGCAGATCTTGCAGGCCAGCAGCGGAGGCGGGAGCGTGCATCATTTTGAGCATCAGGCGCAGGCCGGGGACTTTGGTGTGGCGCTGGAGTTGCAATCCAAGCTCTTGTGTGGCGTCAAGTTGCTGCTGGCGCGCGTCTGCGTAGCCGGGGGTGTTCATCAGGCTTTGCCACAACCTCATGTAGATCGACAAATCGAGTGTGCTTTGCTGATCCGATGTGGTCTGCCATTTGATCGCCATGCATGCGTCTAGCGTTTCAGACAAGGCATGTAACTTGGCGAGCAAAGTGGCCGTTTGAACCACAGATTGCGGAAACAACCGTTCTATCGCAACAGCAATACGTGCAAACTGCGCATCACGCTGAGAGAATTCTTGCTCGCTGTAGAGCTCGCTTAAGAAAAAAAGCGACGCAGGCCCCATGTGCGCGTCTTGAAGAATATCCGCATAGGTATCTCGAAAGCGCTGCGCTTGCCAACGGCGAAGCGCGTGCGTGCGCTGTGCAAGATCGCTCTGGGATTGCCGCTGCTGACGCAATTGCTCCACCACGCTTAAGGCTTGAGCAATGTTGCCGTAGGCTTGTAGGCTGTGGATCTGAGGCAGAGCGGGCTGTTTGGGTATGGGTGGCATGTGATACGAAGGGAAGGCGGCTTACTTCATTTCAAACACAAGGCAGGTGGTCGTGGCATGCGCGTAGAGCTTACCCGCTGCATCCACAATACGGCCTTCGGCGGTGGCGAGCTGTTTGCCGCAATGCAAGACTTTGCCAATCACACGCAGCGGCTCTTTGCCCGGCACAGCGCCGCGAACGAGATTCACAGAAAGTTCTGCCGTGGTGTAGCCACGGCCGGGGGGCAACATGGTGTGAACGGCGCAGCCGACAGCGGAATCCAGTAGCGTGGCATACCAGCCGCCATGCACTGTGCCCATCGGATTTAAATGTTTGGTTTGTGGCGTACCTTGAAAAATCGCTTCACCTGCGTTGACGGCAATCATCACGAAATCCATCGTGTCGGCGATATGCGAGTAGGGAACTTCACCGCGCAGCATGGCCTGCATCAGCTCAAGGCCGCTTTTGCCAACGACTTGATTAGGCTGTGCAAATCCTGCGCCCTGTCCCTTGGCAAGCCGAGCACGTATTTCTGCCTCGTCTTGGCGCCATTGAAATAATGTATTCTCAAGTGTTGTCATATTCTTAATTTGCAGGGCGCTCAATGAGTTCAATTTTGTAGCCGTCAGGATCGGTGATGAATGCGATCATGGTGTTGCCGCCTTGTACGGGCCCGGGCTCGCGCGTGATCGCGCCGCCCAAGTCGGCCGCTTTCTCACGCACAGCAGCGCAGGTGGCGGCTACGTCTTTCACGCCGATAGCGATATGGCCATAAGCGCTACCCAACTCATAGCTACTCGTACCGTGGTTGTAGGTGAGCTCAATTTCTGCGTGATCTGGATTGGTGCCGTAGCCCACGAAGGCGAGCGAGTATTTTTGCTCAGGCCGCTCGGTGGTTCGCAGCAATTGCATGCCCATGACTTGGGTGTAAAAATCTATCGAGCGCTGTAGGTTGCCGACGCGCAGCATGGTGTGGAGGAATCTCATGGTGTGTTGTTTGCGATGAGTTGATCGGCTTGGTCTTGCCAGTATTGCACAGCCGCATACCAAGCTTCCCAGACGCAGCCATTGCAGCCACGGCCGCAGCAGGTGGTGGGTTGGGGTGGGGCGGGTCTATGGTCTATGTGGGCTTCTTGTAGGGCTTTGCGAGTTTGGGCGATATGTATTCTGGCTTGGCTGAGGGTGGTTTCTAGCTGTTGGATGTATGCGCTTTCTTGCATTTTGGTATTTTGCCAGCGCGTGGAAGATTTCGCTATGAAGAGGCCGGCTACGGCAGGGCGGTCATCATCTTGGCTCATGAGTTAGCTCGCGAGTTACGCGGCACTTGCCGCGTTATTTGACGATACGCTGCGCTGCCAAAATCGCCAAGCTGCTAACCGCCCAGCCGTGGCCTGCTGGCAGTTTTGACAATCTTCGTTCGCACAGGGTAACTACTTCAAGGATATTGGCTGGCTGCAGTCGGAACTTCGCACGCTAACCAACGGCCAGAGATTGGCGCAGTTGGCGTGGCCGATTTTGGGCGCGCAGCGCACGTCATTGACGCGGCGAGTGCCGCGTAACTCGCGAGCGAACTCATTCGGCTACGACGACTGCGCCAATCTCTGGGCAAAGAGCGCCAACAAATCAATCCAAAGGCCGCAAACAACGTAACACATTCTCCGCAGTACAAGGCGCATTCAGCTTTGATACATCACCGCCAGCGGCAGAAACAGCCTCCCGATACGCTTCCCACACACTGATCGCGAGCATGAAGGGCGGCTCGCCGACAGCTTTGCTGCCAAAGACGTTGTCTTCCCGATTCGCCTCGTGCCAAAGATCGACCTTGAAATGCTCAGGGATGCAGCCCGTGGCGGGGATTTTGTAGGTGCTGGGGGCGTGCGTTGTGAGGCTGCCTTGATCGTTCCACACGAGCTGCTCAGTGGTGAGCCAGCCCATGCCTTGCACGAAGCCACCTTCAATTTGGCCGATGTCTATCGCGGGATTGATGGAGCGGCCTGCATCGTGAAGGATGTCAACTTTTAAGATACGGCTCTCGCCTGTGCGCGTGTCGATGATGACCTCAGAACAGGCTGCACCATAGGCGAAATAGTAAAAGGGGCGGCCGGAGAGAGTTTTTTTGTCGTAGTGGATTTTTGGAGTGGCGTAGAAGCCGTCGCTCCAGAGTTGAATGCGGTTGGCGTATGCCATGCCGACGACCGTTGCCCAAGGACGTGATTGTGTGGGCGAGATCACTTGCCCGCTACGAAAGTTGACTGCACCTGCGCCACAGTGATCGAGGCCGCTGACGAATGCGGCGAGTTTGTCGCGTACGCTGCGCGCTGCAAATTGTGCAGCGCGGCCGTTCAAGTCTGTGCCGGCACTGGCTGCGGTGGCGCTGGCGTTGGGGATTTTGCTCGTGTCGCTCGCGGTGACTCTGACGAGCGCATAGGGAATACCCAACTCATGCGCCACGATCTGCGCTATTTTTGTGTGCAGGCCTTGGCCCATTTCTGTGCCGCCGTGGTTGATTTGTACGCTGCCATCGGTATAGACATTTACTAATGCGCCGGCTTGGTTGAAGAGGGTGGCGGTGAAGCTGATGCCGAATTTGACGGGGGTGATACTGATACCACGTTTGAAGTTTTTCTGGCTTAAATTCCAAGCATTTATGGCTTCTCGCCGGCGTATATATTGGGCAGAGTGCTCTAGTTTTGATAGTAATTCGTGGAGGATGTTGTCCTCGACTTGCATGCCGTAATGGGTGGTGTTTCTGGCGACGTGGTTGGCGCCGACCGTATTTAAAGCTCCAGTTGTTGCTGCGTCATACAAATTTTTTCTGCGCACTTCAAGCGGATCACGCTTTAAAAACCTTGCGATTTCGCCCATGATGGTCTCAATCACCATCATGCCTTGGGGGCCGCCGAAGCCTCGGAAGGCGGTGTGGGATTGCGTGTGGGTCTTGCAGCGGTAGGATTGAATAACCACGTCATGCAAAAAGTAGGCGTTGTCTAGGTGGAAGATCGCGCGGTCGGCTACGGGGCCGGAGAGATCGGCACTGAAGCCGCAGTTCACGCGCATGTTGACTTTCAAGCCACTGAGCAAGCCGGTGTCATCGAAGCCCACTTCATAGTCGTAGTCAAACGGGTGGCGTTTACCGGTGATGAGGAAATCATCATCGCGGTCGAGTCGCAGCTTCACAGGCGCTGCGAATTTGAGAGCAGCTAGCGCAGACCAGACGGCAAGATGCCCGGCTTGCGTCTCTTTGCCGCCGAAGCCACCGCCCATGCGCCGCGTCTCCACCCGCACGTCGTGCATGCTCAAACCGAGCGCATGCGCCACCCAATGCTGCACCTCACCGGGATGCTGCGTGCTACTGTCAATGAGCCATTGCCCCATCTCTTGCGGCTGCGCGTAGGCCACTTGGCCTTCGAGATAGAAATGCTCTTGCCCGCCGACAGAAAAACTTCCCCGCAAGCGATGTGGCGCGACTTGCAAAGCAGCATCTGCATCGCCGCGCCTGACGTGAACTGGTGGCAGCACAAAATGGTTTTGTACCATGGCCTCCTGCATGCTCAGAATCGCAGGCAGTGCCTGAATGTCCGCGTTAACCAAACGTGCTGCGCGGCGAGCTGTCATCACATCATCGGCCACGATGAGTGCGATCACGTTGCCCACATGTTGCACTAGTTCGCTCGCAAAAATCGGCTCGTCATGCGCAAAAGCGCCAAGGATCGGGTCGCCGGGAATGTCTTGTGCAGTGACGATACCGCGCACGCCGGGCAGGGCTAAGGCAGCGCTGAAATCGAGCGAGCGCACACGGCCATGCGCGATGCGCGACATCACTGGCGCGGCATGCAGCGTGCCTTGCAACTCAGGGATGTCGTCCACATAACGCACTGCGCCTTGCACTTGGGCGCGTGCGCTTTCGTGGGGAACGCTTGATCCAGCGCTCTCGTGAGCATGGCTCACGCCGGCAACGTGCGCATGCAAAGACAATTTGTCGGGTGCATTCATACCAGCACCTCAGCCAAACTCTCCCAAGACTCCAAGCTCACGAGTTTGTCGCCGCGCCAATCGCTAGCAAAACGATCCACCAATGCGCCGAGGACTTCGCGGCGGTAGACGCTGCTGGCTCGCATGTCTGAGATCGGTTCAAATTCTGCTTGTAGCGATACTTTTATAGCATCAAATAGGCCACTAGCCGGCACAAAATATGCGCAGAGTGCTTCTGTTTTAATAGCGCGTACTGGTGTGGCGGCCACGCCGCCTACGCCGATGCTCATGGCGCTTAGCGTGCCGTCAGCTCCACCATCGACGCGCTCTGCAGAGATCGCCACGCACACCGCCGAAATATCATCGTCGTAACGTTTAGAGATTTTGTAGACACGAGAAAACTCATTCTTTTGTGGCAGTGGCACTTTGATCCAAGCAAGTACTTCATCAGCCGCGATCACGTTTTTTCGGTAGCCCGTATACAAAGCTTCGAGCGCAATTTCTCTTTCGCCACGTAAGCTCATCAGCACCACATGAGCCCGCAGCGCAATCAAGAGTGGCATCGAATCGCCAATCGGCGAGCCATTGGCCACATTGCCGCCCAAAGTCCCACTGTTCCTGACTGGCAAACCAGCAAAGCGCTCGGCAAAAGATGCAAGTTGCGGGCGATCTTGCACCAGCGCCGCAAAAGCCTCATGCAGCGTCGCGGCTGCGCCAATCGAGATATATTGCGCCGCATCGTGACGGTGGCGCTCAATGCGGCGCAGCTGGCCCACGCGAGTCACATCCAAAACTTGATCAAAATGCTGATGGCCTTTATTCACCCACAACCCGACATCAGTGCAGCCCGCCACGATCTGCGCGTTTGGATGCGCGCTTCTCAAAGTCAGTAGCTCAGTCAAGCTGGTCGGCAACATATAGCTGCCAGAAATAGGTTTTGGAGGTGTTTTATAAGCCTTTTGGGCATCTAGCCGGCGCATTTGCTGCGTAGGGTGCTCACTTTTTGATAGTGATTGCATTTTCACTGCCGCATCCAGAATGGGACGATACCCGGTACAGCGACACAAATTACCAGACAGCGCCACCTGCGCCGTCGCGCGATCAATCACTTCCCCCGAGCACTGCGCATTCTCATACAGCGCCACCATGCTCATCACAAAGCCCGGTGTGCAAAAGCCGCATTGCGAACCGTGACATTGCACCATCGCTTCTTGTGCAGGATGCAGTTGATCGCCCGAAGCGACATCCTCCACCGTGGTCAGCTCCAGCCCTTCAATGGAATGCGCAAACCGTATGCAACTATTCACCGCTTTGCACTCATTGGAGCTCGGCTCGCGCAGCATCACCACGCAAGCGCCGCAATCGCCTTCATTGCAACCCTCTTTCGTGCCGCTCAAATGCAGGTCTTCCCTAATGAGCTGCAAGAGTGTGCGTGTGGGTGGTACATTCTGAATCTCACGGCGTTGCCCCCGGTGAAAGAATTGAAGCGGCTTGACAGCTGAACTGATTTGCATCACACAAGGGTAGCGCCAAAGTATTCGCACAACATACAAGCGGGCATATAGCCCAACAACCTCGCCCCGTATGCAAAACAGCGCCTTGTTTGACAAGATCGACCTTCACTTGATTAAGGTCTTGCATACCGTGCTCGCTGAACGCTCCGTCTCGCGCGCCGCTACCCGGCTGGGCATGTATCAGCCGGCTGTGAGTGCGGCATTAAAGCGCCTACGGGATTTGTCGGGTGATCCGCTTTTGGTGCGTTCGGGCGCGGGCATGGTGCCTACCGATGCCGGGCTGCGCATGATCGAGCCCTCAGCTCACATCATTCGTGCAGCGGAGGTGATGTTTTCCGATGCACGCGGCTTTGATGCGCAAACCGCTCAGGCCCTCTTTCGCATTGCAGCGAGCGATTATTTGGATCCGCTTTTTCTGCCGCAGCTACTTTGCCTGATCAAGCGTCAAGCGCCTTTGTCAAAAATTGATATTCAGCCATTAAGCGGCGCTCAAGACTATCGCCAGCGCTTAGCGCTTGGCGAGTGCGATGTCGTGATCGGCAATTGGCCGCAGCCGCCTGATGATTTGCACATGGGCAAGCTTTTCGCAGATGAGGTGGTGTGCTTGGTCAGCGACAAGCATCCCGCATTGCGCCGAAAATGGACGCAAGACGCGTGGCTCGCAGCTGAGCACATCGCCCCCACACCCACACACCCCGGCGCGAAAGGCGTGATTGACGATCATTTAAGCAGTCTCGGCTTGGCAAGAAACATCACCGCCCGCTGCCCCCATTTCGGCCTGATCCCGAGCATGGTGGCATCAAGCTTGCTCGTGCTCACAACAGGCCGCCAATACTGCGAACGCTACGTCAGCGGTTTGCTGGGCAGCCTGCCTGTAAAAATCTTGCCCTGCCCGATCAACTTTCCGCCCATGATGTATTACCAACTGTGGCACGAACGCTCGCATGCCTCAGCGCAAGCGCGTTGGCTGCGAATCCAAGTCAAAACAGTGGCGGCTAGTTTGAAAGTAGCCGCATGATGTCGGGCGCACCTCCTCCTCGGATTCGACTCGAAGGCATCACCAAAGCCTACCCCGCTGTGGTGGCCAATGATGCAGTGAGCTTGGCGGTGCAGCCCGGAGAGATTCACGCTGTGCTCGGCGAAAACGGCGCAGGTAAATCCACGCTGATGAAGATCATTTATGGTGCGGTGCAGGCAGACCGTGGTTCGATGCAGTTCGATGGCCGCGAGGTCTGCATTCGCAATCCACAGGAAGCACGCGCGCTGGGTATTGCCATGGTCTTTCAGCATTTCAGCTTGTTTGAAACGCTTACCGTGGCAGAGAATGTGTTGCTGGGCTTGGATGCTTCGAAATCGCTTGCGCAGGTCACGCAAGCGATTTCGCAGAAGGCCGCTGAATACGGCCTGCCGATTGATCCACTGCGGCCTGTGCATACCCTCTCCGTGGGCGAGAGGCAGCGCGTAGAAATCATCCGTGCCTTGCTCACCAATCCGAGACTTTTAATTTTGGATGAACCCACCTCCGTGCTCACGCCGCAGGCGGTAGAAACACTCTTTGAAACCTTGCGATTGCTGAAAGCCCAAGGCTGCAGCATTCTCTATATCTCACACAAGCTCCACGAGATTCGCGCACTGTGCGATACATGTACGGTGATGCGCGCTGGCAAAGTGGTGGCCACATGTACGCCGGCGCAAGAGAGCAACGCCAGTCTTTCGCGCATGATGATTGGTGCAGAGCCAGCGCAGCTTGCGCATCGTGCGGCTCGGGCAGGCGCTGCAGTGTTGCAAGTCAACAGATTGACTCTGAATAAATCCGATGCCTTTGCCGTAGACTTGGCGGGTATTTCGCTCAGCGTGCATGCGGGTGAGGTGCTGGGTATAGCCGGCGTATCGGGCAATGGCCAGAAAGAACTGATGGCAGCCATTAGCGGGGAAGATCACCGTGTATCACTAGAAGAGATCACGATCAACGGCCAATCTGTAGGCGGTTATTCGCCGGCACAGCGGCGCTCGCTTGGCATGCATTTTGTGCCCGAGGAGCGGCTGGGGCGTGGCGCTGTGCCAGTTATGAGCCTCGCGCAAAATTTGCTACTCACGCGGCGTGAAGCTGTATCAAGCTACGGTTGGATATCGCCTGCTAAGTTGCGAGATCAAGCCAACGCGATCATCGCTCGTTTCGGCGTGAAGGCCGGTGGCGCGGCTGCAGCAGCGCGCAGCCTCTCAGGCGGCAATCTACAAAAATTTATCATGGGGCGAGAGATTTCTGCTAGCCCCAAGTTGCTGATTGTGTCGCAGCCCACCTGGGGCGTCGATGTGGGCGCAGCGGCGCAAATTCATGCGGAAATTTTGGCGCTGCGCGATGCAGGATGTGCTGTCTTGCTGGTCAGCGAAGAGCTCGATGAATTGATGCAGCTGTCTGATCGCTTGCAAGTGATTGCCAAGGGGAGAATGTCTCCTAGTATTGCTCGCGCAGAGGCAACAGTCGAGCAGATCGGGCAATGGATGAGTGGGCTGTGGGCTGCGGAGGCTGTGCATGTTTAAACTGGAGCCGCGCGCAGAGCCCTCAAAGGCTTGGACTTACGCCTCGCCCGTGCTCGCGCTGCTGATCACGATCGTCGTGGCTGGTGTGCTCTTTATCGCATTGGGCAAAGACCCAGTTCGCGGGCTTTCAATTTTCTTGATCGAACCGTGGGCGAATCTGCGCGGCGCAAGCGAGATTGCGCTCAAATCCATTCCGCTGATTTTGTGTGCTTTAGGCCTTGCGCTGTGCTACCGCAGCAATGTGTGGAATATTGGCGCGGAAGGCCAGCTCCTGATGGGCGCGATCTTTGCCGGCGGCTTGGCGATGTGGGTCACCGAGGCCAAACACAGCTTTTCGCCTTGGGTGTTTATGTGGCTGGGCATGCTGGCAGGGGCGATTGGCGGCGCGATGTGGGCCGGCATTGTGGCTTTGCTCAGAGACAAGTTCAATGCCAATGAAATTTTAGTGAGTTTGATGCTGGTTTACGTGGCGAATTTACTGCTGAGTTATCTCGTCTTTGGCCCGTGGAAAGATCCGCAAGGCTTTAACTTTCCGCAAACCGTCACATTTGACGATGGCACGCTGTTGCCACGTATCTTCAAAGGCTTGCGATTGCATTGGGGCTTTGTCATTGCGCTGACGGCAGCGGCGGTGATGACGGTGTTTTTATTCCGCACGTTTCAAGGCTACAAACTGCAAGTTGGCGGTTTGGCTCCAGCGGCTGCAAGGTACGCAGGTTTCTCCAGCCGAAGCGCGCTTTACACCGTTTTGCTCACCAGCGGCGCTCTCGCTGGCATCGCCGGCAGTATGGAGGCGCTGGGGCCGCTGGCGCAGCTCACGCCGCATGTCTCAGTGGGCTATGGGTTCACGGCCATCATCGTGGCTTTTATCGGGCGCCTGCATCCGGTGGGATGCATCTTTGGCGCGGCGCTGCTTTCTATGTTTTTAATCGGCGGTGAGCTCGCCCAATCGCGCATTGGGCTGCCGTCTGCCATATCCAACGTTTTTCAAGGTGTGCTGCTCGTGGCGCTGCTCGCCTGCGATACTTTGATTCACTATCGAATTCGTAGCGCACTGCGCAGTAAATACGCCGGCTAGTGGCATAAATCGCTTAAAAATATGAACGAAATAGCTCTTTTACTTGCCGCCACGCTCAACGCAGGCACGCCGCTGGCGCTAGCCGCGCTTGGGCTGCTGATCAATGAGCGTGTGGGCGTGCTCAATCTCGGCGCTGAAGGCTTGATGTTAATGGCTGCTGTGGCCGGCTTCGCGGTGGGCTTTCATACCGGCAGTGACACGCTGGCCTTCGTGGCCGGGGCATTGGCAGGCGCTGCAGCTGCTGCGGTATTTGGCTGGTTGGTCATTTGGCTGGGCACGAATCAATACGCGACAGGGCTGGCGATGAGTTTGTTTGGCGCGGGATTCTCCGCTTTTGCAGGTGCAGCTTACGTGGGCAAGAAGTTAGACAATCGCATGGAGCATCCGATTCCTTTTCTCTCCGATCTGCCCTTCATTGGCACGGCGTTGTTTCGCCAACATGCGATGGTCTACGTGACGATGTTGCTCACAGCGCTGCTTGCGTGGGCATTGTTTCTTACTCGAGCAGGGCTGATTTTGCGCAGTATCGGCGAATCGCCTGAATCGGCGCATGCATTGGGCTATAGCGTGCGCTTGGCCCGCCTTGGAGGTGTGATGGCGGGTGGGGCGTTGTGCGGCGTAGCAGGCGCTTACTTGTCTGTGGTGTATGCACCACTTTGGGTTGAGGGCATGGTGGCGGGGCGGGGCTGGATTGCGCTGGCGCTCACGGTTTTCGCCACTTGGCGGCCTGTTCGCGTGCTTTTAGGTGCCTATCTGTTTGGCGGCGTGACGATGCTGCAACTGCATTTGCAAGGCCAAGGCGTGGATGTTCCCGCCCAATTCATGAGCATGTTGCCGTATTTGGCGACCATTTTGGTGCTGGTGATCATGTCCCGTAACCCGGTCTGGATTCGCATGAATATGCCGGCTAGCCTCGGCAAATCCTTTAATCCGAACAACTGACTTTGCTAATTGCTAGATTTCTCACATAATCTGGTTTGATTTTTGCTTACCTATTTGCGTCACATTCATTAAAAAGGAAACCGAGATGACTGACTTCTCCAAGCGCTCCGCGCTTAAACTCGCTGCGCTCAGCGCCGCCATGGCCACTGCAGCCTTGGTGGGCTGCGGAAAAACAGAAGCGCCTGCGCCAGCTCCCGCTGCTGCCCCACCCGTTGCAGCGCCCGCCCCTAAGGCTGAGCCGCTCAAAGCCGCGTGGGTGTATGTGGGCCCGGTCGGCGATGCCGGTTGGACGTTTGCACACGATCTCGGCCGCAAGGCCGTGGAAGCCAAATTTGGCGATAAGGTCAAAACCACCTTTGTAGAAAAAGTGCCAGAGGGCGCAGATGCAGAGCGCGTGATCCGTGATCTGGCTAGCCAAGGTAATAAAATTATTTTCGCCACCAGCTTCGGTTACATGGAGCCGATGCTCAAAGTGGCTAAAGATTTCCCGGATGTGAAATTCGAACATGCCACCGGCTACAAAACCGCCGACAACATGCGCGTCTACGATGCTCGCTTTTATCAAGACTCCTATCTCGCAGGCATGATCGCCGGCAAGATGACCAAGACCAACACTTTAGGCTTCGTCGGTTCATTCCCGATTGCTGAAGTGCTGCGCAACATCAATGCCTACACGCTCGGCGCGCAAAGCGTGAACCCCAAAGTCAAAACAAAAGTCGTTTGGGTGAACACTTGGTTTGATCCACCGAAAGAATCCGAAGCAGCTCAAGCTCTGATCAACGGCGGCGCAGATGTGCTCTTGCAAAACACCGACTCCACCGCAGTGTTGCAAACGGCTGAAAAAGCTGGCAAATACGCTTTCGGCTGGGATTCCGATATGAGTGCGTTTGCGCCCAAAGCCCATCTGGCTTCTGCTGTCGTGGATTGGAGCGGCTACTACACCAAGTCGATTGACGACGTGATGAACAAAACCTGGAAGGGCGGCATCGTTACACGTTGGGGCGTGGAAGAAGGTCAGAATGATCTGGTGAAAATGGCAGATTTTGTGCCCGCAGATGTGAAGACCGCCGTGAACGATGTGAAAGCCAAAATGAAGGCTGGCGCATTTGATCCGTTCACCGGCCCGATCGTTGACAACACCGGCAAAGAGCGCTTGGCCAAAGATGCCAAGAGCGACGACGATTGGAAAGGTAAGGTTGATTTCTACGTCAAGGGCGTAGAAGGCAAGATTCCTTCTGGTAAATAAGCGGTTTTTCCCTTTGTGAAAAGAGCCGCCTTGCGCGGCTCTTTTTCATGGTGGATTTACAGTAAAAATGGGCAGTAGCCGGCGTATTGATTGCGTAAGCTGCTATCAAATTAATAGTATTCAAGAGTTATGATTGAAACCAAATTGTGGCATCCCGTGTTGGCGAGCAGTGAGCTGGCGGATAAGCCTGTGGCCGTGACGCTGCTGGGCAGCGAGCTGGTGCTGTGGAAAGACGCTCAAGGCAGAGCAACCAGCAACGCTCAAGGCGTTGCGTATGCTTGGGCAGATCGTTGCCCGCATCGTGGTGCGAAGTTTTCTCTCGGCCGTGTGGTGAATGATCGTTTGGAATGCGGTTATCACGGTTGGCAATATGCAGCCAACGGCCAATGCATGCTCGTGCCCGCGTTGCCGGCTTTCTCGCCCCCGGCTAGCCATTGCGCTCAGGTATTTGAATTGCAAGAAGCGTATGGTTTGCTGTGGGTGCGCTTAGAAAAAAGCGAGAGTGTGATCCCCGCTTTCGCCGCCGAGCTTGATGCGCGTTTGCGCAAGGTCAATTGCGGCCCGTATCTGGTGCAAACCTCCGCGCCGCGTTTGGTCGAGAATTTTCTCGACATGAGCCATTTCGGCTTCGTGCATGAAGGCTGGCTCGGTGATCGCGAACACGTTGCCATGGAAGACTACGAAGTACAGAAAACACACACCGGATTGCTAGCCACCAACTGCCAAGCTTGGCAGCCCAAGAGCAATTTGCATTCGACCACGGGTTCCATGGTCAGCTACACCTACGAAGTGAATGCGCCCTATACCTGCGTGCTTACCAAAGCGCCTGATCCGGCCACGCTGGGCGAAAGCGTGGCGAACAAAGATACTTTCCGCGAATCTATCGCTCTCTTCGTCTGCCCCATCACGCCAGAGTTATCGCGGGTTTGGATTCGCATAGCTATGACGGATTTTGATTCGCCAGATTCCGCCCTGCAAAGCTTTCAAAACACCATCTTCGGCCAAGATCAACCCGTGCTCGAATCGCAGTCACCCAAACGCCTGCCGCTCGAATTGCGCGCCGAGCTGCACACCGTGGCTGACAAAGCATCATCTGCCTATCGCCGTTACTTGAGCGAGCTTGGCATCACTTATGGTGTTTGCTAGATCCATCCCTGCCACTGTTCGCTCTAATGTCGAAGCCAAAAGGAATCACCATGATGATCAAACCTATTTCCCCCGAGCGCCTGCCTGAGCTGTTGCGGCGCATGCCCAAAGCTGAGCTGCATATTCACATCGAAGGCTCGCTAGAGCCCGAGATGATCTTCAAGCTCGCTCAGCGCAATGGCGTGAGCATCCCGTATGCCAGCGTAGAAGATTTGCGCAAAGCTTATGCGTTTACCAATCTGCAAAGCTTCCTCGATATTTACTACGCCGGCGCATCCGTGCTTCTTAAAGAGCAAGATTTCTACGACATGGCTTGGGCCTACTTAGAAAAAGCCGCGTTAGACAACGTGATCCGCGCAGAAATATTCTTCGATCCGCAAACCCATACCGCGCGCGGCGTAAGTGTGCAAACCGTCATCAACGGCCTGCACCGCGCATGCAAAGATGCCAAAACCGGCTTGGGCGTGGATGCAGAATTGATCCTTTGCTTTTTGCGCCATTTGAGCGAGCAAGAAGCATTTGAAACTCTGGAAGCCGCGCTGCCCTATCGTGATTTGATTCTAGGCATCGGCCTAGACAGCAGTGAAGTCGGTCACCCGCCTGAAAAATTCGCCAAAGTCTTCGCGCGTTGCAAAGAGCTAGGCTTCAGGCTGGTTGCCCACGCAGGCGAAGAAGGCCCGCCCGAATACATTTGGAGCGCGCTCGACATCCTGCATGTAGAGCGCATTGACCACGGCGTGCAATCCACCCGCGATGTCGCCCTCATGCAGCGCTTGGCAGCAGACCGCATCCCGCTCACAGTCTGCCCCCTGTCTAACCAAAAGCTCAAAGTCTTCCCAGACTTGGCGGATCACACTCTGCGCCAACTACTTGACTCAGGCCTCTGCGCCATGATCAACAGCGACGATCCGGCCTACTTTGGTGGTTACATGAACGAAAATTGGCTAGCCACTTTTACCGCACTCAATCTGGACGCTTCGCATGCTGTGCAACTCGCTAAGAACAGCTTTGAGGCAAGTTTTTGCGATGCGGCGATGAAGCGTAAATATCTGGATCGGGTGAGTGCGGCGGTAGAGAGCTTTTATTGACGGATCAGGCCGCGAGACCGGGTTTCACTTTGATCTCTACCGTGAAGCCCGCAGCCGCAGCCATGCTTACCAAAGATTCAATCCCAAATACATTAATCTTCCCGCGCACCAAATCTGAGACACGGGGTTGCGTGACGCCAAACAGCGCAGCCGCCTGCGCCTGCGTGAGATCTTTTTTCTTGATGTGATTTTGCAAACTCATCATGAGCGATGAGCGTAGCTTCATATTCTCAGCTTCCTCTGGCGTGTCTTCAATCGCATCCCACACACTGGCGAATTTTTGACTCTTGCTCATTTACTGGACTCCTTACGCAGTTCCTTGATCAATTCCTGATAGCGCTGATGCCCAAGTTCTAAATCTTCTTTCCTGCAATCCGCTGAAAACTCTCTTAAAGCATCTAAAGACGTGCCTCGGAAAGAAAGTGGTTTGATAACAGACATGTATCTATGTTATACAAAATTTTATATTTTTAAATGCACTGAGTTTAAGGCTTGATATAAACAAACTGCTCCCGCGCCTGCAAGTTCGCAATTCGCACCACGCCTGAGGGCGTGAAGACGGGGCCGAGGATGAATTGCTCTTTTTTCAGGTTGCGGTTTTTCAGCGTGATCTCGCAAATTTCAAACACCACGCCGCGTGCGGACAGATCGCTCACGAGGGAGGCGAAGTCTTGGTTGTTGGCAGTTTTCGCGCCTTCCATGAGAAAGTCCACGCCTTCGGCATGCGCCACGGCGACGATCTTGGCTTTGGGGTCAACGTCCAGATGATTGCGGATGTTGCGCAAGCCTTTGGTGGCCTGCGCGATGCCGCTGTCAAGGTGATAAACCACTTTGTCTTGCGCGGCGGCGCTGAATGCGGCGATGCTCAGAGCGAGCAGGGCGATGAGTTTGATTAAGAATTTCATGGCGCTTGTTTCCGATGTGGGGAATAAGTGGTCATTGTCGCCCATAGGTTGTCGTTCAGGGCTTATCGCTCATCAAAGCTCACCACCACTTTCGCCGTTTGGCAGCGCGCCTGGCA
The DNA here is from genome assembly GCA_043777675.1 of Comamonadaceae bacterium. Lineage (GTDB taxonomy): Bacteria > Pseudomonadota > Gammaproteobacteria > Burkholderiales > Burkholderiaceae_C > JANMDU01. Next base: position 18,892 of record JAYWHR010000028.1, read on the forward strand.
GGTGAGCACAAAGCCTTTGTCGATTTCCCACTGTTCTAGCGTGTAGTTTTTATCCATGCTGACTTTGCCTTCGATCACTTTGGCGCGGCACGTGCAGCAGACGCCGCCTTTGCAGGCATAGGGGAGATCGAGGCCGGCTTCTAGGGCAACATCGAGGACGGTGCTTTCGTCGCCCAACTGCAAGGCGTTCGTTTTGCCGTCTAGGATGATTTCTAGCTGGTATTTGAAGGCTTTTTGGGCGATAGCCGGCGTATTTATTGCGCAGGGTGCTATAGATTTAGTAGTATGCTGGGATGCGAAGCGCTCGCTGTGAATGCGCTCTTTGGGGATGCCGGCGGTTTGCAAAGCTGCCTCTGCGGCTTCAATCATTGCTTCGGGGCCGCAGATAAAAGCTTCTTCGACTAGCTTCACGTCAATCAAGCTGCGTGTGAGCTCTTTGATTTTTTCGCCATCAATGCGGCCATGGCTGAGCGGCAATTCTGTGGCTTGACGCGAGAGGATGTGAATGAGCTGCAAGCGGCTGGGGTAGCGGTCTTTCAAATCTTGCAGGGCTTCGCTGAACATGATCGTGTTGGTGCGCTGGTTGCCGTACACAAGCGTGAAGCGGCTGCTGTCTTCAGTGGCCAAGCCGTGCGTGAGCATGGAGAGCATGGGCGTGATGCCGCTGCCTGCGGCGATCAGCAGCCGCATTCTGGCATCGGGCTTTTTGGTAACGAAGCGGCCATCGGGCGGCATCACATCGACTTCTCTGCCTGCTTGCAATTGAGTGGTTGCCCAAGTGCTGAACACACCTTGATCCACGCGCTTGATGCCTACGCTAATTTCTTGGGCTTTTGACAGCACAGCAGGCGCGGAGCAGATTGAATAACTGCGGCGCACCGATTCGCAATTGATTTGTGCACGCAACGTCAGGAACTGGCCGCTTTTGAATTCAAATGCATCGCGCAGCTCAGGAGGAATGGCGAAGGTGATTTGCGCGGCATCAAAGGTGATCAGCTCGATGCGTTTGACAAACAGAGAATGAAAATGGGGCGTGGACATGAGGCTTAGATATGAAGCTTAGAGGTAAGGCTCAATATGGCTTGAAATAGTCAAACGGCTCCAAGCAATCTAAGCATTTGTAGAGCGCTTTGCAGGCGGTGGAGGCGAAGTGGCTGGTCTCGGTGGTGTTCGTGCTGTTGCACTGCGGGCAGATGATGCTTTGAGAAGAAAATAGGCCAAAAGCCGGCGTATTCATTGCGCGAGTAGCTATTGATTTAGGAGTAAACTGAATCACCTTCTCTGCACTGCCGCTAGTTGCAAAAGCATCGCTCAAATGCTGCGGCGGGGCGATGCCGTAGGCGCGGAGTTTGGCTTTGGTGGCTTCGCTCATCCAGTCAGTCGTCCAAGCGGGGGAGAGGCTGGTTTTGATACGGGCGGGGATCTCTTCGGCATCCATCTCGGCCAAGATGTCATCACGAATTTGATCGACGGCGGGGCAGCCACTGTAGGTGGGCGTGATGGTGATCTCGACGATGTAGCCTTGCTGACCCAGTGCATTCATCTCGCCAAAAGGCACGGCTTGCACATCGCGCAAAATGCCCAGCTCTTCAATCGTGATCACCGGAATTTCTGGATCGGGCACGCTGGCCGCGAGCACGCGGGCGCGGGCGGTGATTTGATCGAGATCCACCCCGCTGGCGCTCACCAAACAGCTCCAGGATGTGCACGAGCGAGGCTTTGCATTTCTGCAAGCAAATAAGAGAGGTGCTCCGAATGCTGGCCCTCTTTGCCACGCGTGAGGTGGCCAGCGCTGGGGCTCATTTGCAAAGTAGCTTCTGTGACGACACTGGCCACAGCGCTGTGCCAAACACCCTTCAAGGCGCTGATATCCATGCCAACACCGTTGCTAACAACTTCGCGCTCAAAGTCAGTCGTGGTGAAAAATTCCTGCGTGAACGGCATGAGGTGATCCAGCGCTGCTTGCATTTTGCTGTGAGATTCTGCCGTGCCATCGCCTAGGCGCAGCATCCAATCAGTGGAGTGGCGCAGGTGGTAGCGCACCTCTTTCGCAGATTTGGCGGCAATCGCTGCGAGCTGTGCATCTTTCGAGTTTTGCAAACCTTGCCACACGAGGCTCATGAGCGTGGCGTAGAGGAAATTGCGGGTGATCGTGATGCTGTAATCGCGCGGCACTCTGGCAGATGGCGCGAACGCAGTTTGATGTGGCTGCTCTAAGAGTACGTAATTGCGGAAGTCTTGCGGGTTGCGAAAGTAGGCGAGCGAGTCTTCTGTTGCGCCATTGCCGATAGTTTCCGCAGCGTGCTGATATAGCATGCGTGCCTGGCCTATGCTATCTAGCCCGATATTGGCCATCGCAATGTCTTCTTCGAGCACCGGCCCGTGGCCGCACCACTCAGCGATACGCTGGCCGTGGATGAGGGCGTTGTCGGCAAGATGAAGCAAATAGGCAGCGGTCATCACATATGCCCCACTTCGTCTGGGATGTCGTAAAACGTCGGATGCCGATAAATCTTATCGCTCGCCGGCTCAAACATTTCCTCTTTATCGTCTGGCTGGCTGGCGGTGATTTGATTGGATGGAATCACCCAAATGCTCACGCCTTCCATGCGCCGCGTGTACACATCGCGTGCATGCTGCAAAGCTTGGCTGCTATCGGATGCATGCAAGCTCCCGCAATGCTTGTGCTCCAGGCCTTGCTTGGAACGGATGAAGACTTCAAAGAGAGGGAGTTCTTGGGTTGTCATAGTGTTATTGCTGTGTTTAACGCAGAAATACCGGACGCAGAAGACGCAAAGGTTACGCAGAAGAAATACAAAAAAAGAGAATGCAGAAATAAAAATGCAATCCAATCCTTCAAGCAGTCATCAAGCCTATTGGTATTTCTTTCTTGTATTCTTTTGTATTCCTTCTGCGTAACCTTTGCGTCTTCTGCGTCCGGCTGTTCGTATTCAGATCTTCAGAAATCAAGCTGCAATAGCCAAAGCCCGCGCCTTCTGCTTAGCCGCATAGGCCAATGCCGCCTCGCGCACCCAAGCGCCGTTCTCATGGGCGTTCACGCGCGTGGCCAAGCGTTCTTTGTTGCATGGCCCATTGCCATTGACCACGTTCCAGAAATCATCCCAATCGATCTGGCCATAGTCATGCGCTTGGCGCTCTTCATTCCATTTCAAATCAGGATCGGGCAGCGTTACACCGAGAATTTTGGCTTGCGTCACCGTCGCATCAATGAATTTCTGGCGCAGATCGTCGTTAGAAATGCGCTTGATCCCCCAGCGCATGCTCTGCTCGCTATTGGGGCTGTTGTCATCTGGCGGGCCAAACATGGCAATCGAAGGCCACCACCAGCGGTTCACCGCATCCTGCACCAGAGAGCGCTGCGCCTCCGTGCCCTTCATCAGCTGCATCAGTGATTCATAGCCTTGGCGCTGATGGAAACTTTCTTCTTTGCAAATGCGGATCATCGCGCGCGCATACGGCCCATACGAGCAGCGGCAAATCGGCACCTGATTCATGATGGCCGCGCCATCCACCAGCCAGCCGATCACACCCGTGTCTGCCCAGGTGAGCGTGGGGTAATTGAAGATTGAGCTGTATTTGGCTCGTGCTGTGTGCAGCGCGTCCAGCATCTCGTCGCGCGAAGTGCCCAGCGTCTCGCCAGCAGAATAGAGATAAAGCCCGTGGCCGCCTTCGTCTTGCACTTTAGCCAGCAAAATCGCTTTGCGCTTCAAAGAAGGCGCACGAGAAATCCAATTGCCCTCCGGCTGCATGCCAATGATCTCGCTGTGCGCATGCTGACTGATCTGGCGCACCAAGGTTTTGCGGTAAGCCGATGGCATCCAATCTTGCGGCTCAATCTTTGCATCCACATCCATCTTCGCGTCAAATGCAGTTTGCAATGCCTGCTCGCGCGGCGAAAGCGGTGCTGCTACCGCCTTGAGGATTGGCTTGCCTTCAGGGGCTTGCGGTAAATCGAGCGCTTGGGTGTACATGGACGGTCTCCAAAATATCGGAATGACTGCCAGTATATCAATTAACCAACCACATGGTTGGTTAATGGGGCGCTTACTTCTTGAGAACTAGGTCAGTGGAAGAGAAAGTCGAGGTGCCTTCAACGCGAAGCTCTGTGAAATTGCTTGAAAAAGCAGCGTATTGCGTGCGAGCTGTGCCAACCAGTGCGCCTGAGGCTCTGTTGTATTCCTGGATAGTAAGTTTGTCTGCGCTACCTGAAAAAACAATCAAGCTGCTACTTGCGTTAGCTGTGGCAACGGGATTGGCGCTTGAGACAAACGTGGTTGTCATTGGGTTGCTGCCAGAGCTGAGCGGTGTTCCTGCACAGCTTGTATTCGAATAAAGGGCAACACTGACTGTGCCTGGAATCACGGTTGCGCTTGTCGCCGTGCCAAATTGATATACACCTGTGCCTGATCTGGCGCTAGAGCCCACAATGAACGTTAAACCACATGTGCTTGCCCATGTGCCACGGTACTTGCTCAAATCGCCCGCAGAGGAGGCGAGTACCACTTGCGCTGGGCTGTTGCTAGAACTAGCAGTGCTCTCGCCTCCTCCACATGCGGAGAGTATTGCTGCGGCGACGCAAAGAACTAAAGTTGAAGCGCTGGATTTAAAAGACATTGTTGTTCCCAATAAAAATATGTAAGTAAATCTTGAATAACGTTTCCAAGTATTCATCATATTGCGAAACTGCAAAATCTTTTTCATTAGAGCTATTTTGTGTGTGGCCCAACCACAACGCATGGCAGCGACTAATTCGTTACCGTAAATCCCTTGCCCCGCCCACGCCCCAACTGCGCCACCACCTGCGGCAGCGCTTCATTCAAACTAGCTTTCAAAGTATGCGGCGGGTTGATGATGAACATGCCGCTGGCTCTCAAACCGACCAATTTGCTCGGCTTCTCGCCAATCGCATGCTTGGGCGGCTCTTGGCCGATGTTGAGCGTGGCTTGCAGCCAAGGCCGCTTGGCGGCTACTGCCATCGTCTTGAGCTTTTTAGGCAAGCTGTGCGCCTCAGGCCGCGGAATGATCGGGTACCAAATGGCATACGTGCCGGTGGGAAATTTCAAAATCGCCTCTTGTATGCAGGCGCTCACTTGGCCGTAATCGCTCTTCAACTCATAGCTCGGATCCATCAACACCAAGGCACGTTTGTTGGGTGGAGGCAACAGGGTCTTGAGTTTTTCAAAGCCATTAGCGCAATCCACCGTCACCATCCGCCCCGCACCCAGCTGCTTCACATGGCCCGCCAGCGAGCGGTAATCAGTCGGATGCAGCTCAAAGAGCTTGAGCTTGTCAGCTTCTGCGCGCAGCAGGCGGTGCATGATCAACGGCGAGCCGGGATAGACGCGTGCGCCAGTGGCAGTGGAGTTAAAGCTGGCCAAAGCATCCAGATAATCCTGCAAGGCGGGCGCTATTATTTCAATAGCGCTCTGCGCAGATTTTATGCCGGCTACTGAGGTATTTGATGCTTCATTTTGCTTAAAAACTTGCCCCGGAAGCAGCTTTTGCACGCCCTGTGTGGCTTCAGCGCTCGTGCGCGCCATATCGCCATCCAGCCGATACAGCCCCGCCCCCGCATGCGTGTCGATCACCGTCAGGCCAGCGTCCTTATCGGTCAAATATTTAAGCATGGCCACCAAAGTGAGGTGTTTGAGCACATCAGCATGGTTGCCGGCATGGAAGGCGTGTCGGTAGGAGAACATGACTTGATGGTAACTCGTGAAGTGATAGCTAGATCAATTGTTGGAACAGTATGCAAAAGAATCAAATCCCAAGAAGTAAAAAACCCCGCCGCAGCGGGGTTTTGTTGGCAATACAGTCAAGCTCTCCTTTTGAATTTACTTTTGTTTGCCGTCGGCAGGAATTTTGGTGCTACCGTGCCAATCATAAGAAATTTATCTAGCGCTACGAGTGCCAATGGGTCGCGTTCTTTGAAGTAGTTGGCCGTTTTTTGCTTCATCCAAATTTCAGACAAAAGTCGCATAAAGTCACCCAAATACTCAACCGGATAAAGCTTCGCCTCTACTTCACGGCCGTCTGGAAAAGAGTGGGTGTAAGTGGGCAAATCATCCGTATTGATGCTTCGATCATCACGTAAGTGCTTGCAAAGCATCCTTCCATGAGCGATGTCGGGCATCATGTGGTCTGGCAATCGGTAACCTTGCGCCTCCATGGGCGCAACAAGCGCAGTAGTCATTTGTTGGAGAACTGAAAAATAGCCATTGGGAATCTTGTGGATGTTAATCATGTGCCGTTCTAGGTGATACGGCATCTTTGTTGGTGCACCATTACCCGATGCCCAGTCGTAAACCCATTCAGAGACTTGAACAGCAAAATCAGCAGATAACCACTGGGCAAGATGAATTGCGACCTTTGGATGGACCCAAACGCTTGTTAGGCCATCAGGGGTGGTGACCTCTTGGTTTAGCAGCGTGGTAGCTATTCCTGTTTTCTTTGCGAGAGCACGCAGAAACAACCCAGTTGTTTCGAGACTGATGTAGTTATGCCACCGCTTCTTTGCTGCTAAACACAGCTTACTTGCGTTGATGTAACCATCTTGCGACCGCTGAGGGATTTCTGTCTCATTTACTTTATGGCTAATGAGTGTGAGAGAGTACTGATGATCAGGCATGGACGGAAAGCTCCTATAAAGTCCATGCGTCAGGGTTATTGCTAATCTGCTGCAATGCAGCAAAATGCTATGATCTCAGACGCGATTATGAAAATAGTGCGTTGACTGCCGTGGTAGATATGAACAGCGCACGGATACAAATTTAGGCTGCCTTCTCGAAAGAGGGGCAGCTTTTTATTTGCGGATACATTTTACCGCATAATGCATCAATCATGTTGGGATAAACAGTATTTGCGCTATATGACTTTGCCTTCTGGTATTCATTCCTAATGCATAGTAGCCAAGGTCTTTGACCTAAGTCCTTGATTTGTCATATAATTTATGGCTCTGCAGCGTTTATCCGCCCGCGTCAGAGTTTAAACCCCACCTAAGAGGCTCTCGATAGAGGAGCACCGACCGTGGAAAAGGCGGTTCAAACCAACTCTTTAAAGAGAAAACTCATGAGCACTTTCAGCGCAAAACCCGCTGAGGTCGTACACGAGTGGTTTGTGATTGACGCCACCAACAAGGTGCTCGGAAGAATTGCCAGCGAAGCAGCTCTCCGTTTACGCGGCAAACACAAGGCCATTTATACGCCTCACGTCGATACTGGCGATTTCATCGTCGTTGTCAACGCAGACAAAATCCGCGTTACCGGCAACAAAGCCGAACAAAAAATTTACTACCGCCACAGCGGTCATCCTGGCGGCATCTATGCCACCAAATTTAAAGACATGCAAGCCAAGCATCCTGGCCGCGCACTCGAGAAAGCCGTCAAGGGCATGCTGCCCAAAGGCCCTCTGGGTTACGCCATGATCAAAAAGCTCAAGGTCTATGCGGGTGGCGAACACCCGCACAGCGCCCAGCAGCCTAAAGTTCTTGAACTCTGAAGGAGCCACAAATGATTGGTGAATGGAACAATGGCACCGGCCGTCGCAAAAGCAGCGTCGCCCGTGTGTTTCTGAAAAAAGGCTCTGGCAAGATTCAGATCAATGGCAAAGACATCGCTGAATATTTCGGCCGTCAAACCTCGATCATGATCGCCAAACAACCGCTTTTGCTGACCAACCACGCTGAGACGTTTGATATTCAAATCAACGTGCACGGCGGCGGCGAATCAGGCCAAGCCGGTGCAGCGCGTCATGGCATTACACGTGCCTTGATTGACTATGATGCGATGCTCAAGCCCGCACTCTCCCAGGCTGGCTTCGTCACGCGTGATGCGCGCGAAGTTGAGCGTAAGAAAGTTGGCTTGGTTGGCGCACGTCGCCGCAAGCAATTCTCCAAGCGTTAATCTTTTCGCTTACAAACAAACCGCCGCATCGCAAGATTCGGCGGTTTTGTTTATTGCAGTACAGTCTGATTCCTCATGCGTTTTCGACTCCTCCGTCGCCGCCTCACCATCAGCGCGCCTAGCATGGCGATTCGTTCGTCTATGCCTTGGCCGCTGCGTTGGGCCTTGGTGGCTGTGATGCTCGGCTTCTGTGCGGCAATTGGTCTGTGGGCTTTTGAGTTGGGTAAAGATTTAGCCGGTATTGATGACAATGCCAAAGAAGATTTGGCAAAACTGCGCATTGAGGTGGCGCAACTGAAAGATCAGCGCGATAAAGCGCAATCTATTTTGAACACCTCGGGCAGTTTGCTCACGGCAGAGAAAGCCGCGCAAGAAAAAATCATTGAGCAAGTCAAGCGGCTCGAGTCAGAAAATCGCGCCTTGCGTGATGATTTAGGTTTTTTTGAAAAATTGATTCCCACAGGCGGCAACGAAGGCTTGGCAATCCGGGGCTTGCAGGCTGAGCAACTCAATGCGGGCTCGCAGCTGAAGTGGCAAGTGCTGGTGATTCAGCCCACCAAAAATGCACCAGCTTTTAACGGCAAGCTAGAGATCACGCTGTCTGGCCTGCAGGGCGGTATGCCTGGCACAGGCGCCGGCGGTAAGCCTTGGACGCAAGTCGTGGGCGGAGCCGCCCAAGCATTGCAGTTCACGCAATACAGACGTCTGGAAAACGTGATCGATTTACCGCCGCAAGTCGTGGTAAAACAGGTCTCTGCAAAAGTCACCGAAGGTGCAGCCACTCGCGCTGTGCAGACTTTGAAGATATAAATTCGCTGCAAACTCGTCATTAATTCGTTGGGATACCAAATGTTCGGCAAGAAAAAACAACCCCCCGTGCGCAGCCTGATTGACAAAGGCACGCAAATCCGTGGCGATCTCATGTTCACTGATGGCATGCGTGTTGACGGTAATGTGGTCGGTAACATCCGCGCCAACGAAGACACAAACAGTCTTATTGTGATTGGCGAGAGTGCTGTGATTGAAGGTGATGTGTATTCCGATCACGTCATCATCAACGGCAAAGTCTTGGGGCATGTCCATGCTTTTGAGTTGCTTGAGTTGCAACCCAAAGCGCAAATTGAGGGCGATGTGAGCTACAAAGCGCTTGAAATGCACCAAGGAGCCGTTATTTCTGGTCAATTGAAGCCTATGACTGCTGGAGAAAAGCCGGCGCTCAAGCTGGCTGCAAACAACGGTTGATGATTCACAAAATGAACTTATTTGTACAAGTTCTCTGGTAATAGGTTAGTATTTAAGTCAAGTATTGTTATTTTTCAGTCATTCCAAGGATTTGCCATGAGCGCACTAGCCGAAAATATTCAAACCGAGATGCCTTCGCCCATCATTTTCACCGACAGCGCCGCAGTAAAAGTGGCCGACCTCATCGCTGAAGAAGGCAACCCCGATCTTAAGCTGCGCGTATTCGTGCAAGGCGGCGGTTGCTCGGGTTTCCAATACGGCTTCACTTTTGACGAAATCACGAATGACGACGACACTGTGCTTCATAAAAATGGCGTCCAACTTTTAGTGGACGCCATGAGCTACCAATACCTCGTGGGCGCAGAGATTGATTACAAAGAAGATCTGCAAGGCGCGCAATTCGTGATCAAGAATCCCAATGCAACAACAACGTGTGGCTGCGGCTCCTCGTTTTCAGCCTGATGCTTAAGTTGAGCGCATGCAAAAAAACCACCTTCCGAGGTGGTTTTTTTTATGGTTCTTCAAAATGGCGCGCGCGTATTTACAGGTAGTTTTTTCATGCAACCTGCAAACAGCGCGGATGCTAGCCACCGCTGCAACCACAGCTGGGTTGCCGGGATCGTCTGCGCATCAAACCAAACAACATCTACCGCGCGAAACTGCCGAATGAAGGGGAAGATGGCCAAATCAACGGCACTCGGCTTATCGCCTCCCAAATAGAGCTGTGTAGCTAGGCGTTGCTCTAGCGGGTCGATCAGGCCAGCGGTTGCCGCATCACGATGAAACCCCGATGGCTTCCTCTCAAATTTTTCGGGGTATTTGTAGCGATCTAAGTGTTGTTTGAACTCGCCATCATTGAGCGCCAGCAAAGCGAGGTTGCTGGGGGTTTGAGAGCTAGCCCACCATCCTAGTGCGTCTTGTGGTTCGAGTGCCCAGCGCATGATGTCCAAACTTTGTTCGATGACTGAACCATTCGGCAAGGCCAGCACAGGCACCGTGCCCTTGGGCGACAGAGCCAGCATCTCAGGCGGTTTATCGCGCAACACGATCTCGTAAGCATCAAAATCAACAGCCGCTTGCAAAAGCGCCATCCGCGCCCGAATGGCGTAAGGGCAGCGGCGGTAGGTGTAGAGCAAGGGGCGAGACATGGTGGAAAGCTGGGTGGCTTGGGCTCACGGCTTCTGCTGCAAATCGCCAAAATGGTGGTGCGGCTGGCGGGGATCGAACCCACGACCCTTGGCTTCGGAGGCCAATACTCTATCCACTGAGCTACAGCCGCACAAGTTGGCATTGTAGCTGGCACATCGCTTTGCACGGCGCGGAGCTCGGAAACTGTTATAATTTAAGGCTTTGCTGCATCACTTCACACGGTTTGCGGCTAGCCCTAATTTAACCCCGCTCAGCAAATTCGCTGGGTACAGCGTTCCAAGGAGCCGATCATGGCCGTTCAACAGAATAAAAAATCCCCGTCTAAGCGCGGTATGCATCGCTCACACAATGCTCTCGTGGCAGCCAACGTCGTCGTTGACAATTCAACCGGCGAAGCTGGTTTGCGTCACCATATCAGCCCCAACGGCATGTACCGTGGTCGTCAGGTCATCAAGCCAAAGCAAGTTGCTCCTGAGTAATTCACATGAGCGCAGCTTGTTGGCTGTGCTCATGTCCATGCGAACAAACTAGCCCGCTACTCTTTCATGAGAGTACCGGGCTTTTTGCATGGTTTCTATAGCATTTTTTAAGTCTTTTGGTCACTTAGCCGGCGTCCAGACTGCGCGGACTGCTATAAAAATAATAGTATTTTGAACTGTATTCATGAGCGACATCACATCCCCCGAGCAGCTGATCGCTGATGCGCCTTGCGCTATCACACTGGCCGTTGATTGCATGGGCGGTGATCATGGCGTCGCCTCCACGCTGCCTGCTTGTCGCGCATTTTTGGAGAGCCATCCTGAGGCGCATTTGCTGCTTGTGGGGCTGCCCGATGCCCTAAAAGATTTTTCGCACTCCCGTGTTCGCATCGTGCCTGCAAGCGAAGTCGTCACAATGGACGATCCGCTCGAGGTGGCGCTGCGTAAGAAAAAAGACTCGTCGATGCGTGTGGCTATTGCGCAGGTCAAAGATGGCGCAGCGCAGGCAGCGATCTCGGCGGGCAACACCGGGGCACTGATGGCGATCGCCCGGTATGTCCTCAAAACTTTGGACGGCATAGACCGTCCTGCGATTGCGACCCAATTGCCCAATATTAAGGGTGGCAGCACGACGGTGCTCGATTTGGGTGCGAATGTGGATTGTCAGCCCGAGCATCTTTTTCAGTTCGCCATCATGGGCTCAGCTTTAGTCTCTGTACTGAATAACTACGACACGCCTTCCGTTGGATTGCTCAACATCGGTGAGGAAGTCATCAAAGGCAATGACATCATAAAAAAAACTGGCGAACTGCTCCGATCTGCTGCTAACAACGGCGATTTAAATTTTTATGGCAATGTCGAGGGCAATGATATTTACACCGGCATTGTGGATTTAGTGGTGTGTGATGGATTCGTGGGCAATGTTGCACTCAAGGCTAGCGAAGGCTTGGCCAAAATGATCGGCCAGTTCCTTCGTGATGAGTTTTCTCGTAGCATTTTCACCAAAACTGCTGCCATTGGGGCTTATTCGGTCTTAAATGCATTTAAAGATCGTGTGGATCACCGTCGCTACAACGGTGCGGCATTGCTCGGGCTGCGCGGTTTGGTCTTCAAGAGTCATGGCTCAGCAGATGCGCTGGCTTTTGAAGCGGCATTGACGAAGGCCTATGACGCTGCGAGTCATGGTTTACTGGACAAGGTGCGGACTCGCATTGCGCACGCGGCGCCTTTGTTGGCGTCAGCTTCAGGGGTTAACTCGGCTGAGGGTTGAATACCAATACCGGACGCAGAAGACGCAAAGGTTACGCAAAAGACGCTAAAGATACCGAAAACAATTCAAAAAGTAAGTTGCACGTCGCTAAAACAATTTTATTTGTAGCATTTTCTTTTTTTGCGTCTTTTGCGTCCGGTATTTTTTCTTCTTCCTTTAACTGCAAACCAATGCAATGACTGAAGAAAAAAGCATGGCAAACTCTAGCCCATGACTCTCAGCGCACCGACCTATTCCCGCATCACAGGCACAGGCAGCTACCTGCCGGCTAACAAGCTCAGCAATGCGGATTTAGCCGCCCGGCTTGCCAAAGACGGCGTAGAAACATCTGACGAATGGATCGTGGAACGCACAGGTATTCGCAACCGCCATTTCGCTGCTGCCGACCAATCGGCCAGCGACTTGGCCTTGCCCGCCTGCGTGAGCGCCTTGCAAGCTGCCGGCAAAACGGCTGGCGATGTGGATTTGATCATTGTGGCCACGTCCACGCCCGACATGATCTTCCCTTCCGCCGCCGCAATCTTGCAGCATAAATTAGGCCAATATTTTGAGCAAAAAGCCGGTGTAGCCGGCATAAACGCTGCGCAAGGCGCTACTAAATCAATAGCGGGATGCCCCGCGTTTGATGTACAGGCCGTTTGCAGCGGCTTCGTTTATGCACTCACCGTGGCAGACGCCATGATCAAAACTGGCGCAGCCAAATGCGCCTTGGTGGTTGGCTCAGAAGTGTTCAGCCGAATACTAGATTTTGAAGACCGCACCACCTGCGTCTTGTTTGGCGATGGCGCAGGCGCAGTGGTGTTAGAGGCATCGAGTGAGCCCGGCATTTTGGCCAGCGAGCTGCACGCTGATGGCAAACACGTCGGCGTACTCTGTGTGCCCGGCACAGTCAGTGGCGGCGAAATTTCAGGCGATCCGCTGCTGAAAATGGATGGCCAAGCCGTCTTCAAACTCGCCGTCGGCGTACTCGCCGATGTGGCGCGCTCGGTGCTCGCCAAAGCCGGCAAGACGGAGGCCGATATCGATTGGCTCATCCCCCACCAAGCCAACATCCGCATCATGCTCGGCACAGCGAAAAAACTCAAAATGAGCGAAGACAAAGTCATCGTCACCGTGGCTGATCATGGCAACACCTCCGCAGCCTCCATCCCGCTCGCGATGGATGTTGCGGTTCGCAGCGGCAAGATCAAAAAAGGCGATACCGTGATGCTGGAAGGCGTGGGCGGTGGCTTTACTTGGGGTGCGGTGCTTTTGGAGCTTTAAAGAATGAGTGAATCGGAAAAAGCAGGAAGAGGACTGATATTGCTCGCGTTTGCTGCGATATTGATTTGAGTTTGGTGATGACGATTTACCTTTCGCTTTGAACCTTCTTTTCTTGGTTTGTGTTCTCACCTTCTTCACATCCGTTGATGACTATCTAGACGTTAAAAAAACTGAATCATGAAACCTTTTGCATTTATTTTCCCCGGTCAAGGCTCGCAATCTGTGGGTATGTTGGATGCTTGGGGTGATCATCCGGCTGTGGCTGAAGTGATCAAAGAAAGCTCGGCGGCACTGGGTGAGGATGTGGGCAGGTTGATCAAAGAAGGGCCGAAGGAGGCGCTGGCTTTGACGACGAACACGCAGCCGGTGATGCTTGTGGCGGGGTTGGCGGCTTATCGGGCGTGGCTTGCTGAGGGCGGCGCAGTGCCAGCCGTGGTGGCGGGGCATTCATTGGGCGAGTATTCGGCTTTGGTAGCCTCGGGCGTGCTCTCATTGCACGACGCGGTGCAAACGGTGCGCTTGCGTGCTGCGGCGATGCAAGAGGCTGTGCCGGTGGGCGTGGGCGCGATGGCGGCTGTGCTGGGCATGTCGGCGACAGATGTGATCGCGGGTTGCGCGGAGGCGGCTGCGGCGAGCGGCGAGGCGGTGGAAGCGGTGAACTTCAACGATCCGGCGCAGACGGTGATTGCCGGCAGCAAAGCGGGCGTGGAAAAGGCCAGCGAGATGTTGAAGGCTAAGGGCGCGAAGCGCTGTTTGCCGCTGCCGGTGTCTGCACCGTTTCATTCGAGCTTGATGAAGCCGGCGGCTGAAAAGCTCAAAGCGAAATTGGATTCACTGATTTTCAATGCTCCGCAAATTCCGCTGGTGAACAACATTGACGTGCGCATCGAAACAGACGCGGCCAAGATCAAAGACGCGCTTTACCGCCAAGCCTTCGGCCCGGTGCGCTGGGTGGAATGCGTGCAAGCGATCAAGGCGCGCGGCATCACGACGCTGATCGAATGCGGGCCGGGCAAGGTGCTGGCGGGCATGTGCAAGCGGATCGATGCTGAATTGGTGTCGGGCGCTGTGTTTGATCCGGCCTCATTGGCTGAGGCTCGGGGGCTTTTGGCTGTCTAAAGACTTAAAGCCAATACCGGACGCAGAAGACGCAAAGGTTACGCAAAAGACGCGAAAGAATACCAAAATCAGCCAGAAGAAATGAAAGAATAATTCAACTTGACCGAAATCTTCTTTGTATTTTTTTTGCGTCTTTTGCGTAACCTTTGCGTCTTCTGCGTCCGGAAGTTTATCTTCAGCCCTAAATAAACCAACAATCAATCCAGAGAAAAAATGAGCAACACACCTGAACAACACACCGCACTTGTCACCGGTGCCACGCGCGGCATTGGCGCTGCGATTGCGCAAGAACTGAAATTGGCTGGCATGACTGTGATTGGCACAGCCACCAGCGCAGAAGGTGCAGCGAAGATTTCCGCTACTGGCATTCAAGGCGTCGTGCTCAATGTGAACGACGCTGCCGCCACGGATGCATTGATCGAAAGCATCGTCAAGCAATATGGCGGCATTCAAGTGCTCGTCAACAATGCTGGCATCACGCGCGACCAGCTCACGATGCGCATGAAAGACGACGATTGGGATGCTGTGCTGGATACCAATCTCAAAGCGGTTTTCCGCATTTGCCGCGCCGTGATCCGCCCAATGATGAAGCAGCGCTATGGTCGCATCATCAACATCACCTCGGTGGTGGGCGCATCAGGCAACGCAGGCCAAGCGAATTACGCGGCGGCCAAAGCTGGCCTCGCGGGCATGACGCGAGCCCTCGCCCGCGAGCTGGGCAGCCGCAACATCACCGTGAACTGCATTGCGCCGGGCTTTATTGAGACGGATATGACGGCCAGCCTGCCCGAAGCGCAGCAGCAAGCCTTGCTCACGCAAATTGCGCTTGGCCACCTAGGCAAACCAGCAGATATCGCCCATGCCGTCGGCTTTATTGCAAGCCCACGCGCGAATTACATCACAGGCCAAGAGATCCATGTGAATGGCGGCATGTACATGTAATCAGTCATTCGTCTGGGAGTTGACGCGCTAAGCAGGTAGAATCCATAGGTTTTCAACAACCCTTAGAGGGACATATGAGTGATATTGAAGCGCGTGTCAAAAAGATTATTGCCGAGCAACTCGGTGTAGAAGAGTCGCAAGTCTCGCCGGAGAAGGCCTTTGTGGCAGATCTCGGCGCCGACTCCCTAGACACGGTTGAGCTGGTGATGGCTCTGGAAGATGAGTTCGGTATTGAAATTCCTGACGAAGATGCCGAGAAAATCACCACCGTTGGCGCAGCGATTGACTACGCTACCTCACACAAGAAGGCTTAATCCCTTTTTGTGAACCCAAGGGCAGGTGGCTGAAAGGCCGCCCGCCCTTTTTCATTTGAGTTTGAACTTGAATTCGGACGGTCTATGAGCAAACGTCGCGTCGTCATCACAGGACTGGGCTGCATCAGCCCCGTTGGTAATACCGTGGAATCCGCATGGGAGGCTCTCGTGGCTGGGCAAAGCGGTATTGCTGCGATCACTAAGTTTGATGCCAGCGCTTTTTCCTGCAAAATTGCGGGTGAGGTGAAGGGCTTCAATGTGGAAGACTACATGACTTCCAAAGAAGCACGCACGATGGATACGTTTATCCATTACGGCATTGCGGCTGCTGTGCAAGCGGTGAAGGATTCTGGCCTACCCACGAATGAAGGTTTGAGTGACGAGCAATCGATTCGAATCGGTGTCAACATTGGCTCGGGCATCGGCGGCTTGCCTTTGATTGAAGACACGCATGCTGAGCTGGTCGCGCGCGGTCCGAGAAGAATCACGCCCTTCTTTGTGCCAGCCAGCATCATCAATATGATCTCTGGTCATGTGAGCATGAAATATGGCTTCAAAGGCCCCAATATTGCAGTCGTGACTGCCTGCACGACGGGCTTGCATGCCATTGGTATTTCAGCGCGCATGATCGAATATGGCGATGCGGACGTGATGATTTGCGGCGGCTCCGAAGCGACTGTCTCGCCACTGGGTGTAGGCGGCTTTGCGGCGATGCGTGCCCTCTCAACGCGCAACGATGATCCTGCTACAGCATCTCGCCCTTGGGATAAAGATCGCGATGGCTTCGTACTCGGCGAAGGCGCGGGTGTGATGGTGATTGAAGAATACGAGCATGCAGTGGCTCGTGGCGCAAGGATTTATGCTGAGATTGCTGGCTTTGGAATGAGCGCAGATGCCGGACACATGACCGCCCCAAACATGGACGGCCCACGCCGCGCCATGCTCTCAGCGATTGCCAACGCTGATCTCAAGCCCAGCGATGTGGATTACGTTAATGCGCACGGCACCTCCACGCCACTAGGCGATATCAACGAATCCAACGCTATCAAAGCAGCTTTTGGCGACCATGCAAAAAATATCGTCATCAACTCCACCAAAGGCGCAACCGGCCATTTGCTGGGCGGCGCGGGCGGTATTGAAAGCGTGTTCACGGCGCTGGCGGTACACCACCAAACCATTCCACCCACGATCAATATTTTCAACCAAGATCCCGAGTGCGATCTAGACTATTGTGCGAATACTGCGCGCAAAAAAGATATCAAGGTGGCGCTGAAAAATAATTTTGGATTTGGCGGCACAAACGGTGCGCTGGTCTTCAAGCGCGTTTGATTCAGATCCACGACCAGCGCTGACTTAACTCACCATGCGCTACCCGCCCGCCCTGACTTTCACACCCCGCGCGAGCTGGGTGTATCGCGCGGCCACCTTGCTGGTTAATATTATTTTGATAGCGGCTTGTCTAGAATTCATGCCGGCTAGTGGCTCTTTAACGATTGAATACGGTGTATTTTTATCTGCTGCGCTGATCGCTTGCCTCCTGTTGCTGCGAGACGCTTGGAAACGCCCGCAGGGCAGTCTTCGCTACGCACAAGGCAGATGGCAATGGGTGCGTGATTCGCAGGAAGTTGGGGGAACTTGTGTGCTCCATCTTGATCTACAAAGGTACATGCTGGTGAGTTTTACGGCTCACTCTGCGCAGAACGAACTTTTTCAAACAACACAGTGGTTTCATCTCGAAGCGAGGCACGCAGATCACGCAGCATCCCCAGCAAACACGGGGGCTTGGCTTGCATTGCGCCGTGCCGTCTGTTCGTCGCTGGATCCCGCTGATGAAGCCTTGGCCACCTGAGATGGATGCTGTCAGCACAACCGGCGCAGACCCAGTGCTTGTGGCTCCACAACGGCCGGCGGCGCAGCCTGATCCGGATCAAGCCTTGGTAGAAATTGCCAAGGCGGGCGGGCCAAGTGGCGAGCGCGCTTTTGAACTGCTCTTCATCAAATACCGCAAAAAGCTCGAGCGCATGATTTCGCGCATGGTGCGCGATGAAGGCGCGATGCAAGATGTCGTGCAGGAGAGTTTTCTCAAGGCTTGGCGGGCGCTGGCTGGTTTCAGAGGTGAGTCGCAGTTCTACACTTGGCTTTATCGGATTGCAATTAACACCGCAAAAAAGCATTTGGTAGCGGTGCGCAAAAATCCCGTGATCAGCGAGTCAAGCTTGAGCTCGGGCAGCGATGATGAAGACAATCCGCTGACCGAAGCGCTGATGAACGGTGGCGGCGAAGTGGAAACGCCGGAGGCTGCTTACGCTGCGCAAGAAATCGCAGTGGCAGTCAATGAGGCGTTGGAAGCACTCCCCGAGGAACTGCGGCGCGCTTTGGTACTCAGAGAAATGGAAGGCTTAAGCTATGAAGATATCAGCGAAGCGATGAATTGCCCGATAGGCACGGTGCGCTCACGCATTTTCCGCGCTAGGGAGGCTATATCTGCGCGCATCAAACCGATGTTGGAGCGCCAGACGGGAAAAAGATGGTGAGTGTGTATGGCTGAGGCAATACACGCAAGTGAAATGACACGACATTTGTTGGAACGATAGATCATGAAGTACGTTGAATCTGAAAATCTTTCTTTGCAGGAGCAACTCTCTGCCTTGCATGATGGTGAGCTATCCCCAAGCCAAGCGGATGCATTGGTGCGCGCGACTTTGTCTGACGAAGACGCTACGCTGCAATGGCGCAGTATGAGTGTGATCAGTAGCGTGTTGCGAGAGCAACAAGGCGTCTCAGCGCGCCGCGCACTGGTTGAATCTCAGCCCTTGCAGCAAGCGCCACAAGAAGCTGCGAATGACGGTGTATTTCGCTGGAAGATGGTGGCTGGCGTGGCTGCGTTCGCAGCAGTGGGTTCACTGACTTGGGCTCTGTTGGGTAGTGTTGGCGAGAAAGTTGGAGTGCCGGGCGGCGTGATGGCGAAAACTGAAGCAATGCCGGTAGCGTCAGCTTCTGGCCAAGGCTTGATCGCAGTGGGCGGACAACTGGGCGGCCAAGAAGTCACGATGATTCGCGATCCGCGTTTGGATGAGCTCTTGGCTGCTCACAAACAATTTGGCGGCATCACTGCATTGCAGCGTCCAGCAGGATCTCTGCGCAGTGCCTCGCTGAGCCCGCAGCGGCCTTGAAGTACACAGCTTGCTAGCATGATGCAACTTTTTAAGCAAAAACCAATGATGGCCGGCATAAAGTCTGTGTGGACTGCTATTACGTTTGTAGCATTGAATTTGTCAATGTCTGCAGCAATTGCACAAACGGTTGTACCCGCATCCGCTCCTGCGCCCACGGGTGATGGCGCAATCTCAGTCAACGAATGGCTGGTGCGGATGCATGAAGCTTCCATGAAAAAGCGCTCTTACATCGGCACACTGGTGCAAACGTCGCGCGACGGCATGAGCAGCGCGCGCATTTGGCATGCCTGTGATGGCGTAAGCCAGATCGAGCGAATTGAAGCGCTCACTGGCGCGCCGCGCAGCTCAATTCGCAAAGACGATAGGCTCGTGACCTTCATGCCCGAAGCAAAATTAGTACGTATGGAAAAGCGCGAAGGCCTAGGCGCGGGCGCGAGCTTCTCAGACGTGCTCAAGCCCGGTTCGAATCAAATCCCAGATTTCTACACCGTGAAATCGCTGGGTCCTGAGCGTATCGCCGGGCTAGATGCTGATTTGGTTCAGCTGAGTCCGCGCGACAGTTTGCGCTACGGTTACCGCATCTGGACGGAGCGCAAAAGCGCCTTGGTGCTTAAGCTGCAAACCTTGGATGCTGGCGGCGCCATCCTCGAGCAAGCCGCTTTTTCAGAGCTGCAACTTGATGCACCCGTGAAGGTTGAAAAGCTCAAAAGTATGATGAAGCCCGAGGGCGGCTGGCGTGTCGAGCAGGTGGATGTCATCAAAACCACAGCATCTGCAGAGGGATGGGATCTCAAAACGCCTGTGCCTGGATTTAGAAGCGTAAGCTGTCATAAGCGCGGTTCGTCGCAACCGGGATTAGCCGGCGGCGATACCACTGTTCAATGGGTGTTCTCAGATGGCCTTGCGACCGTATCATTGTTTTTGGAAGCTTTTGACAAAGCCCGCCACACCCAAGAAGGCTTGGCCAGCGCGGGTGCGACGCATTCACTGTTTCGCCGCGTGAATGAGCATTTCCTCACCGCCGTGGGCGAGGTGCCGCCGCAGACCTTACGCAACTTCGCTGCCGCCCTTGAGCGTAAAAAATAGTCCCCCTATCAACATCATTCGCACTCTCTCTTTTGGCAAGTCACATGAAAACAAACCATCTCTTCAAATATCTGCAATCTACTGCCGTGGCCTGCGCCCTCGGCCTCTGCCTTGGCATTGCGCTACTGTCTAGCCAGAGCGTGCAAGCTCAAACTTCAGCCGCTGCGCGCGGCTTGCCCGATTTCGCGGATTTAGCCGAGGCCAATGGCCCGAGCGTGGTGAACATTCGCACGCTAGCTAAGGTGTCATCTCGTGCTGCTTCGGGAGGCGGGAATCTCGAAGGTATGGACGAAGAGATGCAAGAGTTCTTCCGCCGCTTCTTCGGTGATCGCATACCTGGCGCTCCGCGTGGCAACACCCCTCCGCGAGGCAATGCACCGAATGCCCCGCAAGAAGAGCGTGAAGTGCCGCGCGGCGTGGGCTCGGGCTTCATCCTCTCCGCTGATGGGTTCATCATGACGAATGCGCATGTGGTCGATGGCGCAGATGAAGTCATCGTCACGCTCACGGATAAGCGAGAGCTGAAAGCCAAAATCATCGGTACGGATAAGCGCACAGATGTGGCCGTGATCAAAGTCGAAGCTACTGGTTTACCATTTGTGAAAATCGGCGATTCCAATCGCGTGCGAGTGGGCGAATGGGTGATGGCGATTGGCTCGCCATTCGGTCTCGACAATTCCGTCACAGCAGGCATCGTGAGCGCGAAAGCGCGAGAGACTGGCGATTTTCTACCCTTCATTCAGACCGATGTAGCCATCAACCCCGGCAACTCCGGAGGCCCGCTGCTGAATATGCGCGGCGAAGTCATTGGCATCAACAGCCAAATCTATTCCCGCTCAGGAGGCTTTCAAGGTATTTCATTTGCGATCCCGATCGACGAAGCTGTGCGCGTGAGCGAGCAACTCCGCGCCACTGGCCGCGTGGTGCGCAGCCGCATCGGTGTACAGATTGGCGAAGTCACGAAAGAAGTGGCTGAATCGATTGGCTTGCCTAAGCCAGCTGGCGCCTTGGTGCGCTCAGTCGAGCCGGATGCGCCGGCAGCCAAAGGCGGTGTGGAAGCGGGTGACATCATCACAAAGTTTGATGGTAAAACCATTGAGCGGTCCACAGATCTGCCCCGCCTAGTCGGCGCCACCAAGCCCGGCAACAAGAGTATCGTGACTGTTTTTCGCCGAGGCCAAAGCCGTGATCTGAGTGTGACGGTGGCAGAGATTCCCGCAGAATCGCCAGTGAAGAAAGTTGTTGCGCCCGTTGAGCCCCCTAAGCCCACGGGCGCAGGTTCGACGGTTGGCTTGGCTGTTGCCGAGCTCACCGATGCGCAGAAAAAAGATCTCAAGCTTAAAGGTGGTGTGCGCGTCACGGCGGCTACTGAAGCAGCTGCAAGAGCTGGTTTGCGCGAGGGAGACGTGATTGTGGCGGTGGCCAATACTGAGGTCAACTCAGTAGCCGAGTTCGACGCTGCGGTGTCGAAGGCGGATCGCAGCAAGCCAGTCAACGTGTTGTTTCGCCGTGGAGAGATGGCACAGTTTGCGTTGATTCGGGCGCGTTGAGCTTGGTTGTCGAGGAGAGTTCCAATCTCAGTGCGCCACCGCGTGCGTGGGTAGTTACTGTGGGTGAAGGTTGGTTTTCAAAGTGGTCGCACAATCGTAGGATCGAGATTCTGCGCTGAAATCAAGCAGCCTTCTTAAACAAATCCAACCGGATTTCGACCGCATCAAACGGCACAAATACTGCATCATCTTGCGTGCGCTGTACCAAACCGTGCTCTTCGAGTTTGGCGATATCGGTATGGACATTGGAGTAGTTGCGTTGAGTCGCTTTGGCTAATGCGTAAACAGAGCTGGGGCCAGTGCGGCGAAGTGCTTCTAGCAGGTCGATGCGGGCAGGGCTGAGCTCTGAAAACAAGGTGCGTGCTGATTCGAAGCTGAGGTGGTAGTCAACGGGTTTGCGCTGGGTTTGTGCTTTGCTGATTTGCGATCTTGCAACGGCGAAGACCGATGCGCGGGGGGCGATGTCGATGATGGCTTTCATGTGCTGCTCCAGTTCTCAATATCACGTTGGAAATCTGTCAAAAGCTGATCCAGCGAGTCAAAGGCATAGGGCTCTTCTTGGCCGTCCACATGCCGATGATCACCTTTGCCGCGCTCGTTGTCGTAGCGGACATGGCAATCACCGCCAGCGCCAAAGTACAGCCGATATTTGTAGCTGTGTGTGCAGGGCTCTAGCGGCTCGGGCACTTGCCAAACGACGATCTCCATGATGGAGCCGTCGTCTCGCACCTCTTTGGCTTTGGCGATCAAAGTGGCTGAGTTCAGTTATATTGCATTTTAGCAATATATGAGGTCTAAAGGCAATAGTCTGGTGGTCTGATCCGCCATTAGGTTTCGGTTGTGATTGGGTTGTTTCTCGCAGCGAGGTAAAAGGAGGAGACGGCGAAGCCGGCGGGGGACACGAGCGGAGGGGAACATCCCAAGCGCAGCCGAGACCGCTCTACCCAAAGCGCGACTATTTGCGCAAATCTACAACACGTTTAGCCTTACCCGCACTTCGCTCCACGCCACCCTCGGCGCGCAATTCAATCGCAGCAGAAGAACCGATGTATGTCTTGATATCGTGTGCAAGCGCCTTGGATGCTGCGCGGGCTGTTTCTGAATTTATAGCAATGCCAGATTTGGTTTCTACCGCGACGGTGAGTGCATCCATATGACCGTCTTTGCTCAAAATGCACTGGTAATGCGCACTGAGCGCGGCTTGCTTGAGGATGAGTTCTTCGATCTGCGAAGGGAAAACGTTCACGCCGCGCACGATCATCATGTCGTCTGAGCGGCCGGTGATTTTTTCCATGCGGCGCATGCTTCGGGCTGTGCCGGGGAGTAGGCGCGTTAAATCTCGTGTACGGTAGCGAATGATGGGTAGGGCTTCTTTGGTGAGGCTGGTGAAGACGAGTTCGCCGAATTCGCCATCGGGGAGTACAGCGCCGGTCTCAGGGTCAATGATCTCAGGGTAGAAATGGTCTTCCCAAATTGTGGGGCCGTCTTTGGTTTCCACGCATTCACTGGCCACGCCGGGGCCCATCACTTCGCTGAGACCATAAATATCAACGGCTTGAATATTCAGCCGCGTTTCGATGCTGGCGCGCATCTCGTTTGTCCACGGTTCTGCGCCGAAGATGCCGATGCGCAAGGACGTGCTGCGAGGATCAATGCCCTGGCGCTGCATTTCGTCGGCAATCGCGAGCATGTAGCTGGGCGTGACCATGATGATCGTGGGCTTGAAATCCATGATGAGCTGGACTTGCCTCTCCGTCTGCCCGCCGCCAAACGGCACGACGGTGAGGCCGAGTTTTTCAGCACCGTAATGAGCGCCCAAGCCACCGGTGAATAGGCCATAGCCATAGCTCACATGCACCAAATCGCCGGGCTTCGCGCCGGCTGCGCGGATGGAGCGTGCGACGAGACTGGCCCACATATCAATGTCGTTTTGTGAGTAGCCCACCACCGTTGGCTTACCCGTGGTGCCGCTGCTCGCATGGATACGAACGATTTGCTCGCGCGGCACAGCAAACATGCCAAACGGATACGCATCGCGCAAATCTTTCTTGGTGGTGAAAGGCAGTTTGGCTAAATCGGCGAGAGTTTTCACATCCCTGGGCTTGACGCGAGCTTCATCAAATTTGGCGCGATATACCGGCGAATTGTCGTAGGCGTGCTCGAGTGTGGACTTCAGGCGTTTGAGTTGCAACGCGCGCAGCTCAGACAGCGACGCTGTTTCAATAGAATCCAAAAAGAATGATGATTTTTGAAGCATTTTCGACCTCTAGCCGGCATATACTCTGCGCAGAGTGCTATGAAATTAATAGTTGATAAATTTAAACCGTAGGCAACACCGTGCCTTGTATTTGCGCAGACTTACCGCGAAATAGGGCGATGTGTTCACCGTTTTGATTACTGACTTTCATATCGTAAATGCCGTGTCGACCGACAAGCGTTTGCTCCACGCCTTCGCAGGTGAGCACATCGCCGAGTTTGCCACTTTTGAGAAACTCGATGCTGCAACCTGCTGCCACAGCGACTTTGTTGTATGAGTTGCAGGCGAAGGCAAAGGTGGAATCAGCGAGCGTGAAGATGAAGCCGCCGTGGCAAATTTTGTGGGCATTCAGATGCAGCTCGCGCACTTGCATGCTCATACGCGCATAGCCGCTCTTGCATTCGAGCAACGTCATGCCCATCGTCTCGCGCGAGGCCAAATCGCTGGCAAACATGCTTTCGCCAACAGCTTCGGCCAGTTCGTTAGGCGACATACTCATTGCCCCGTGAACTGTGGCGCACGCTTTTGCAAAAACGCGTTCACGCCTTCGATGTAATCATCCGTCATGCCCATCTCAGTCTGAGCATCGCGCTCAGTATCGAGTTGTTGATCAAAGCTGCGATTTTGTGCGGTGCGCAGCAAGCGACGAGTCTCCACCAAAGCCTTCGTAGGCATCTGCGCAAGCTTCTCAGCCAAGGCCAGCGCCGCAGCCAGCGCATCATCTTGCACATCCCAAATCATCCCGAATTCTTTGGCCTGCACGGCGGACAGCTTATCGCCCGTGAATGCAAGGCCAAGCGCCCGCGCGAGCCCGAGCCGCTGCGGCAGCAGCCAAGAGCCACCCGCATCGGGGACCAGCCCAATCTTGCTAAAAGCCTGCACAAAGCTCGCCCCCGGCGCAGCAATCGCCATGTCGCAGCTCATCACCAGCGACGCGCCTGCGCCAGCCGCCACGCCATTCACCGCGCAAATCGTCGGCATGCGCAAGTTCATCACAGCGCGAGCCGTCGGATTAAATTGCGCCTCAATCACCGGGCCGGGATTCGCACGCTCTTTCAAGCCAGGCCCGGGCGAGAAATCAAAGCTGCCTAAATCCGCCCCAGCGCAAAAGCCGCGCCCCGCTCCGGTCATCACGCAGGCTCGAACAGCCGAATCGGCGCTGGCCTGCGCAAGCGCGGCTCGAAGCGCTTCGTGCATCTCAGGAATGAAGCTGTTCAGCGCAGTTGGGCGATTGAGCGTGATGAGCGCAATTTTGGCGCTGCCAGCGTCCCGTAATTCGAATAAGACGGTAGGTTCGGTCATATGTGTCTCCTGACCTTAATTTACCCGAAAAATCTATTGCCCAACCGCACAGACGGGAAATCTAAGGTGCAACTGTTATTTCGATACTGTTTTGAGCATGTGGCCGGCGTATTTATTGCGCAGAGTGCTATTGATTTAGTAGTAAATTCGCCCAAGCGCAGTCGGCCTGCCAAAGCCTCAGCACGCAATGCTAACGAAAGAAAGCAACGCTATGATTGCCCAATGACCTACGAACTCCTCATCACCGACACCCTCGGCTCAGTTGGCAAAATCACACTGAACCGCCCCAAACAACTCAATGCCTTGAACGGCCAACTCATGGACGAGCTCGGCGCGGCGCTCAAAGCCTTTGACGCAGACGAGAGCATCGGCTGCATGATCATCACTGGCAGCGAAAAAGCCTTTGCAGCTGGCGCTGATATCGGCGCGATGGCAACGTATAGCTTTGCCGATGTGTACAAGGGCGACTACATCACCAAAAACTGGGAAACGATTCGCGGCATCCGCAAACCCGTGATCGCTGCTGTGAGCGGCTTTGCCTTGGGCGGCGGCTGCGAGCTGGCGATGATGTGCGATTTCATCATCGCCGCAGACAACGCCAAATTCGGCCAACCCGAGATCAAGCTGGGCATCATCCCAGGTGCGGGTGGCACGCAGCGCTTGCCGCGCGCGGTCGGCAAGGCCAAGGCGATGGACATGGCGCTCACTGGCCGCATGATGGATGCGCAAGAGGCAGAGCGCTCAGGCTTGGTGAGCCGAGTCGTGCCGCTGGCGGGCTTGCAAGACGAAGTGCTGGCCGCCGCCAACATGATTTGCGAATACAGCCAAATTGCCGTGATGGCAGCCAAAGAGAGCGTGAATCGCGCTTTCGAGAGTGGCCTCGCCGATGGCGTGATGTTTGAGCGCCGCCTGTTCCACGCCCTGTTTGCCACCACAGATCAAAAAGAAGGCATGGATGCTTTTGTAAATAAACGAAAAGCCGCTTTTAAGCACACTTAAAAAGCGGTAACAAGGCGGCCGAAAAGTTCTTCGGTATAATCTGGGGCTCTCGGTGATATAGCTCAGTTGGTTAGAGCGCAGCATTCATAATGCTGATGTCGGTGGTTCAAATCCACCTATCACCACCACATCTACAAATCCCTGCCTGCACTTAGCCGGCAGGGATTTTTTTTGTAAGAATAGTGCCTTGGCTTTCCGGGCATGTCTGTATTATGCGAGTGGATACATAGGAACACACATGACCAACGCATGGCTGCAGCGTTTCATCACACTGGGTAGTTTGATTTTTTGGTTAGCACTTGCCGCATGGCTTTGGAACGACCAGCGCGGCTGGGCTATTTTTTGCCTTCTCGCACCCATGCTGCTCACGCCTTTGATATTGGGCATTCAGTGTTTATGGGCAGCTCAGCTCAACCGCCACGATGTGGGCATACATCCAGCTAGCTTTAGGCAATGGATCGGCGCTTGGCTGTCTGAATGGCAGGCCGCAGCGAAAGTATTCACTTGGTGGCAGCCATTTCGCCACCTATCCATCGCAGACAATTTGGTGGGTCAGCCCGGCAAACGCGGCATTGTTCTCGTGCATGGCTTTTTCTGCAACCGTGCATTGTGGACGGATTGGATGAAGCAATTGCATGCGGAGCAACGCGTTTTTGTCGCGGTCGATTTGCAGCCTGCATTTGGATCTATCAGTGCTTATGCACAAGCACTTGAGGCGGCGATTTTGCAAGTTCAAAAAGCCACAGGGCTGCCGCCCGTCTTGGTGGGCCACAGCATGGGCGGATTGGCTATTCGCGCTTGGGCCGCCAAATATTTGGGTGTCAGCGGTGATGTGGAGCGAATTCACCATATCTTCACTTTGGGCACGCCTCATCATGGCACGGCGCTAGCGATCGCCTCATACAGCTTGAACGGCACTCAAATGCACCGCGCTAGCAGTTGGCTGCGCGAGAATGTGTCGCACTTGCCTCGCGATTTTTCCAAAATCTGCACCTGTTACTACTCACACTGCGACAATATTGTTTTCCCTGCCACCACGGCCACCCTGACCGGGGCAGACAATAGACATATCGTCGGCTATGCGCATGTGCAGCTCGTCTTTTCAGATGACATACGTCAAGCGTGTATGGCCCGTTTAAATTAACACGATTGGAGAAGACGTCATGCCCTTGATCGTTGTGATGGATGATGATGCGAGCACTCGTGTGTTGGTCTCTGCCGTGCTTCGAAAAGAGGGCTACGACGTGCTTACCGCGGCAGATGGCGCGCAAGGCTTGGCTTTAATTCGCGAATACAAACCTGATGTTGTGGTGAGTGATGTGCAAATGCCGCATCTGGATGGCTTTGGTGTGCTGGAGGCGGTGCGGGGAAATGAAGAAATTTCCACTACACCCGTCATCTTGCTGACCTCACTACAAGATCGTGCCCACATGCGCCAAGGCATGACGACTGGCGCTGATGATTACCTGACGAAACCCTTCGCTCCGCAAGAGTTGCGAGATGCGGTGAATACCCAGCTATCGAAATTGGTGCGCGCCGAAGCCGTGCAAGCGCAGAAGGTCAATCTCGCAGTTGCGAGCGCTTTGGTAGATCAGCGGGAAAAAATTGGCCGCCTATATGAAAAACGTATGGCCAAGGAGCTCTCCGAGCAATGGCCAGAAAGCGGGCAGTTTGAAGGCAATGAACGTCACGCCAGTGCGACCGTGCTGTATGCAGATGTGCGTGAATATACGCAGTGGACGCAACTCTTATCCACCAATGAACTGAGCGATGTGATCACGCAGTTTTATTCCGGTGTGGGCGATACGGTGCATCTCTTTGGCGCGCGACATATGCAGTTTGTAGGCGATGGCATGCTGTGTGTGTTTGTGGAAAATAACGATAGCCAAACTGTTAATCATGCTCTTCGCGCGGCGAAAGCGGCTTTGGGCTTGATTGATGGTTGCAAACGGCTTGATGGTTTTGTCAATCAGCGCTTTGCCGATAGGAGCTTGCCGACATTTGCACTCAATATTGCGCTGCACAGCGGCCCAGTGACGTTCACCAAGCTCGACGGCTTATTTTCTAGCAACTCGCAATCCACGCCTGTGGGCGAGGCGGTCAGCACGACGCTGAAATTCTTTCAAGGCAGCCAACCGCCCGACTGGGCCATCGCGGCCACAGTACAAACCAATCACTTGCTAGACCATGCTGCTCGTATAGGCCGACGCGGCATGGTGGCTGTGCCGGGGCGACAAGGCGCGGTTGATGCCGTAGAAATCATTGGTTTGCATGCCTGAAGGACGCTTTGATGGTAACGATTGAACGCGCACAGCGAGAACGCGGTGTGTGGACAGTGCGCAGTCTGTCACTGACTTTATTGCTGATATTCGCTATATTGCCAGCCCTATTGGTGGGTTGGCTCTTGTACTCGAGTAATGTGCACTCTGTTGACAAGCTCTCGCAGAAAATCATCGACGATGTCGTGCAGCGCGTACAAGCAGATGCTGAAGTGCAGTTGCAAACGGCAGGTTTGATCCTCAATGGTTTGATTCCGCCCTCCCCCAGCGATTCGCAAACGAAAACGGCACGCCGGCTCATCAAGCAACCCGAAGAGTTTGAAACATTGGCGACATCGCTCACCCGGATGGCCGCGGATGTGCCTTATTTGTATTTTGGTACGGCTACCGGTGAATTTCATGGCGTCGAGCAAATCTCGCGCGGTGGCACGGGGCTGATGCGTATTGGTATTCGCCGCGAAGGCGATCAAGGCCGACAGTTTTTTTCAGCCGCAGCGCCCGGTGATCGCCATCAAAAGCTTGATCCTGAGCTTACAAATTACGAACCGCGCACGCGGGCTTGGTATGCGCAGGCCGTGAATAAACGCGAGCGCATTATCACGCCGGTCTATCTTTCGGCATCTAAGAAGCAACTGGTGATTACAGTAGCCCAGCCCGTGTTTGAAGATGATGCCAGCGTGCTGGGCGTGTTTGCAGCAGATATGTATTTGAAGCAATTATCTGAAGCATTGCGAATCATCAATATTTCCTCGCGCGGCGTAGCTTTTATTGTGGATGATTCAGGGATGATGGTAGCCGCCTCGACGGGCGATCCTCTGTTTCTGGAGCAAGACGGTAAATTAGAGCGACAGCCACCCAGTCGTAGTGCCAATCCGATAATGCGCGATACCTTCGCGCACGTCATGCCTTTGATTGGCAAACTCAAACCTGATTCCGTTCAGCGAGAGCGCCTCAACGCAACGATTCAAACGGCTGCAGGCCAGACATTGGTGTCGATGCGGCCTTTTGCAGAGCATTTGGGTTTGCCACTGACCTTGGTCGTGGCCGCGCCGGAGCTAGATTTTTCTACTGAGGTGCAGGAGAGCCTGAGGCGCGCTTTATTCCTGATGGCCAGCGTGGTGGCTTTGGGCGCTTTGCTTGCTGCTTTACTGGCGTGGCGCTTATCCAAGCGCTTTCGCACACTGATGCACTCTGCAGCGCAGATGGGCCGCGGTGAAGTGCCGGCTTTGCAATCTGAGGCTCAAATCCTTGAGGTACGCCAATTAGCGCGTACCTTGCACAACAGCGCCGAAGAAATTCAAGCCAACCGCGCAGCGATTGAAGAGCAAAAAAAAGCTTTGCAAGATGCCAATGAGCATCTAGAAGAGCGGGTTGCATTACGCACACATCAATTGGAAGAATCGCGCGAAGAGGCGTTGCAAGCGGCCAAAGCCAAAGCGGCCTTCTTGGCCACCATGAGCCATGAAATCCGTACACCACTCAATGGCGTGGTGGGTATGACGACGCTCATGATGGATACACCGCTCAACGCAGAGCAGCAGGATTTTTTGCAAACGATGCGCGCATCCAGTGATCAGTTGCTTTCAGTGATCAATGCTATTCTGGATTTTTCCAAGATCGAATCGGGCAAGATGGATTTGGAAAGCGAGCCACTTTCCTTACAAGCTGTGATTGAAGAGGCTTGTGATATTGGGGCTTCTCGTGGTCGAGAAAAAGGGCTGGAGATTTTGGTTGATGTGGGTGACGATGTGCCGCCATGGGTGCGCGGCGATATCACTCGCCTTCGCCAGATATTGCTTAATTTCTTGGGCAATGCGATCAAGTTTACTCAGAGAGGTCAGATCGTCGTCACCGCGCATCTTGAAGAAAACTTTGATGAACATCGCGTGATTGATGGTGTGCCGCAACCTGGTGCCTTAGTGCAGTTTCGTGTGAAGGATTCTGGCATTGGTATCCCCAAAGAACGTCAGAGCGCGCTATTTCAATCGTTCATGCAAGTCGATGCCTCCACCACGCGTAAATACGGTGGCACAGGGCTGGGCTTGGCTATTTGCAAGCGCTTGGCCGAGATGATGGGCGGTAGCGTAGGCATGGAATCTGAAGTGGGGCAGGGCTCGACCTTTTGGTTTACTGCGCGAATGCAATACAGCGAAGCGCCTGATAAATCGGAGGTCTCGCTCCCTGAGCTGGCCAGCTTTGAAGGCAAGCTGGCGGTGATTGTGGATGACATGCCCGTGAACATCCAGATTTTGGAAAAGCAACTCAAGCGCTGGAAGATGAATACCGTGGCTTTCAGCCATGCACCCGATGCGCTGCAATGGCTCTCCACACGTGACGCCGATGTGGTGGTGACTGATATGCACATGCCCGAAATGGACGGGGTGATGTTTGCCCAAGCCTTGCGTAAGATCAATCCGAAGTTGAAGTTGGTATTACTGACTTCGGGCACGCTTCCCAGCGAAAGCGAGGCCAGCGAATTTGTGGGGCGCTTGCTCAAACCTTATCGCCAATCTCAGTTTTTCAATATTTTGGCCCGAATTTTGTATCCCAACGGTGTCGCAGAAATCGTGACCCCTCCGAAGAAAGTGGTCACGAAAAATCAGACCATTCTCGTCGCTGACGACAACTTGATCAATATCAAAGTAGCAGTGAACATGCTCACCAAGCTCGGCTATGAGTCTGTGAGTGTGATGGATGGCCAGCAGGCGGCAGACAGCGTGGCCGCTTCGCTGCAAGCCGGTGGCAAACGATTTGCCGCCGTGCTGATGGATGCCAATATGCCAGTGATGGATGGCTATGCTTCAGCGCGGCTGATTATTGGTACACACGGCAGTAAAGCACCGCCGCTTGTGGCGTTGACAGCGTCTGTGCATGAGGAAGATCGTCAGCGTTGCCTAGATGCCGGCATGATTGGCTTTTTGCCTAAGCCGCTGGGTATTGATGAGCTCGCCGCGGGACTAGCGCAGTATGCATACGTGAATGAAAATGCTATTGATTCGATAGCATCTGGACTATATTTTACGCCGGCTACCCCTTTAAAAGTATCTGAAAATACCGTGCAAGTCAGCGCACATGAGTCTTTGATTGATTGGAGCCGATTAGATCAATTCAAGGAATTCGACGACAAAGAGCGCAGCATGACACGCGAAGTGATGGGCTTGTTTATACAGGACGCACCACAACGCCGCGATGACATCAAAGCCAGCTTGACAACCACGGATGCCGCTTTGCTTTCGTTGCGTGCACACGCTCTCAAAGGCGCGGCTTCAAATGTGGGGGCAGTCGCTTTAGCAGATGCTTGCTCGGCGCTGGAGCAAACTTGCAAGAGCTCTGGTTGGCCAGCAGATGCAGCCATTCAAATCACCCGCATCGATTCCCTCACGGATGAAACCTTGGCAGCCCTGAGCGATTGGAAGCCGTGAAGGGCTGTGCGCAATGACAGGTCGGCTCTTAAGAAAAAAATCAACGCTGGCTCAGCGAAACGCTATGCAGCATCGATCTTGAGGTTTTGAGCCATCACAACCTGCCGCCAGCCGGAGAAATCGCGCTCTAGAAAGCTGGCCAATTGCGCGGGCGAGCTGTTGGCAGCGGCTGCAGGCTCCAGCGCATCACTGGCAAAGCGGGCGCGCACATCAGGCAATTGCACCACTTTGCCTAAGGCGGCATTGAGCCGCTCAATCGTGGCTACTGGCGTGGCCTTGGGAGCCATCAGGCCAAAATAATTGAGTACATCAAAGCCTGCAAAACCGCTCTCCGCCATGCTCGGCACATCGGGCAAAGCGCTGGAGCGCTTAGACGACGTCACAGCCAAGGCTTTGACGCGACCATCTTTGATGAAGGCATTGAGCGCAGGCACAGTGCCGGTGACCATATGAATTTGCCCGCCAATCATGTCCAGCGTGGCCGGTGCGATGCCTCGATAAGGAATGTGCGTGACGAAAATGCCAGCGCGGTTTTTCAGCATCTCTAGCACCAAATGATTGATGCCGCCCGCGCCTGCGCTGCCGTAGTTGAAAAAGCCCGGTTTGCTTTTGGCCAGTTGCACGAATTCGCGCATGTTAGACACCGGCAAATCTTTGTTCACCGCCCACACCAACGGGCCGCTGGCGATCATGCCCACCGGTGCAAACTGGCGAATCGGGTCGTAGCCTGCGTTGGGCAGAGCAGCTGGAACAGTTGTGAACGGCGCAGCAGCCAGTAGCAGTGTTTGCCCATCAGGCGCAGCATCTGCCACAAATTTCGCACCAATCGCGCCGCCCGCACCAGTTTTGTTGTCTACCACCACGCTTGTGCCCAGCACATCCGAGAGCTTTTGCGCCACCAAACGCCCCACCGCATCCGTGCCCGCGCCAGGTGCAAACGGCACGATGATGCGAGTCACATTTTGCTGAGCCTGCAAGAGGCTCGGTGTTGCTATTAATACAGCAGCTGCTCGCGCAGTGTTGATAAGGGCTAGGCGGCGATTTTGCATAAGATGATGAACAAAGAGATTGAAACTGCAATTTTCGCTGATCTGTATGACCAAATAACGACTCGATCAGTGAGCAGCAATTTGTATTTTTGGAACAATAAAATTGAGTATTTACCCTCGATTTGTGTAAATGACTGTCAAAATTACCGGGTCTAAGAACACTATAGAACTAACAAAAAGATAGATTATTTCCAACAGTAGCATTTAACTACACACGGAAATG
>JAYWHR010000029.1:0-51378 GCA_043777675.1 Comamonadaceae bacterium
CTGCACTCAAAACTGGGTAACCTGTCACCCAACGCTTTCGAGCGTGAATCGACATCAAAAAAATCTATCAAACTGTCCTAAATTACTTGACCACTACACCATGACCAAACGCATACTGCGGTTTGATGTTGAGTTGCTCGTAGCCGCGATAGCCCACAAAAATCCCCTCTGTGAATACTGAGTCCAGTTTATCAATTGGGAATTGCTCAGGACCACTCACTGGCGTCTTCACATCGTCAACAGGGGAAGTGACTGGTAATTTCCCAGACGGATTGACATTACCAAAAAGAATGTCTGCAACGGCATTGCCCTGCTCTTGCCCGCCATACCAAGCTTGCAGCACGGCAGGCACGCCGCTTTCCCAGTCGGAGGTTTGCATCGGCACCCCAGTCGTCATGACCACGATGGTGCGCGGGTTGGCTGCGGCAACTTGGCGAATCAGCTCGGCTTGACCGTTGGGCAGGCGAAGTGTGTATTTGTCTTCCCCCTCGCCGGCATAATCACGCACCACCACGATGGCCGCTTTCGCGTTGCGCGCAAGTGCTGCTGCTGCCAGTGCTTGAGGTGCAACCACGCCCACTGGCGGCCGCCAGCCAAATTTGTACTGCGGCCCAGCATCTGTGGCCCGAGGGGCATCATTGATGTACTCGATTCGCACGGTGTGTGTCGAACCCGCAGCGAAAGTCAGCGTGATGCCAGCGGTCGTCACGTCACCGGCTTTGGCCACTGGCACTGTGGTCACCACTTGTTTCCCGTTGACAAAGAGGCGACTCGTACCCGTGCTTGTTGAGGTAAGTTCATAGACGCCTGCGACTGGCGCTGTAAGCTGCCCTGTCCAGCGAAACGAACTGGCTGTGTTAAGCGAAACGGGCTGCAGTGGGAATTTTGGTGAACCTGCATCAAGCCCAGGAAGAATGAAGAAGCCACCGTTGATTCCGGCATAGGGGTCGGTTCGATCGCGCTCAGCCGGGCCGGTGAAAGTCGGATTAAGAAAATACTCAGCCCGCAAACCGCGACCTGTTCCTTGCGCAGGCGTCAGAAAATCTGAAGGCACCGGATCGGGGCCAGGCATGATGGCCACAGAGGTAACCGGGTCATATCCGGCGATGTACTGCACCTGTGTGGCAGTACCCGCACGCGCTTTGATCCCGTCGAGGATGCTGACCGAGTAAGCCGGCTTCACCAGTGCACTGCCGCCTGTCGCGACGAGTGAGTCTGCATCGGTGCCAATAACCACAATCGAGTCAAGCAATGGCAAAGGTAAGGTAGCGGTCGTGTTCTTGAGCAGAACCATCGCCTTCGATGCAATGGCTCGCGCTTGGGCACCATGCTTGGCTTCAGGCAGCGGCTCGATCACAGGTGGATTGTCGAACAGTCTGTGGAAATACATTTTGCGCAACATGCGTAACACTGCATCATCAATGCGCGACACAGGTACCCGGCCATCCCTGACGGCGTTGAGTAGAGGGCGGCAGTATCGGCATTCGCCTGGGCCAATTTCTGGAGTGAAGTTGCCAGGCATGTCTTGATCCATGCCTGCGAGGATCGCCCGCACCGTCTCAAATTGTGCGTTGTAGTCGGCCATCATCCAACCCTTAAAACCAAAATCTTTCTTGATGAGCTGATTAAGAAGCGAATCGTTTTCGCAGGCGTAGACGCCGTTGATTTTGTTAAACGAACACATGGCAGCGCCGGGGTTGCCATCTCGCAGTGCAATCTCAAATGGGCGCGCATAGATCTCGCGCAATGTGCGCTCATCCATCACCGTGTTATTGCCAAACAGGCGATTCCTCTCTTGGGTATAGCCAAGGACATGCTTGACTGTTGCAATCACCGGCGCCTCTTGAACGCCTCGAATAAAGGCCGCGCCCATCGATCCGACGAGTAGTGGATCTTCGCCGTAGGTTTCAATCGCCCGACCCCAGAACGGTAAACGTACGATGTCCACCGTCGGGCCCAGTTGGATGTTGTGGCCTGTCTTGTGCGCCTCGTCTCCGATCAGGCGGCCGTATTCCCGCGCCACGGTGGTATCCCAAGTCGCCGCCAGTGCGAGCGCTGCGGGTAGTTGGGTTGCACGCCGATCATTAGCACTTGGATTTCCAACTCGCACACCCGAGGGCCCATCGGCCATGGTCTGCGCTGGAATCCCCAAACGCTCGATGGGGCCGTTGTAGAAGCCGAAAAAATTGTTCAACTCCCCGTGCAGCATGTTGACCTTATCATCCAAAGTCATTTCCGCCAGTTTGGCTACTGCTCGCTTTTCTGCCACGGCCTCGAGAGAGGCTTGGACAGGAGGTGGTGCCACCACAACATCGTCCTTGGTATCACCCCCACAACTGGTGACTATTGAAATGGCTGCTACGCAAGCAATCGCCATCAAGCGCCGGCGGGTGCGCCCTGAGAATTTTAGTGAAGCATTCATCATTTATTCCCCTTCATGGCGAAGTAGCCATTGAGCGGAATTTAAAATTTCTCCTCCAAGCTGTCTGTCTGGTAGCGAACGTAAGAATGGGGTCAGGGAGTTGGCGTGTCTGCAAACCAAAAGCAAGGATACTTATGCACCATGCCTACATCTGTTCCCCTGCACCAACTCCCCGCTTGGCAAGCCGCCATCCTCTTAGCACGACGCGAGATCAAAGCCTCTGACTTGGTACGTGCTTGTCTAAACCGTATTGCCGAGCGCGAGCCTTCGGTAGCGGCCTTTGTGCACTTGCAAGCCGATTCTGTTCTTGCTCAAGCTCATCAACTAGACGCGGGTTCTGTGCGCGGGCTATTGCATGGCTTGCCTTTTGGTGCGAAGGATTTATTTGACACGCATGACATGCCCACCTCCTATGGCTCGCCGATCCACGAATGCTACCAACCGTTGGTCGATACAGCGGCGGTGGCGCTGTGCCGCGAGGCGGGGGCATTGCTGGTGGGCAAGACGGTGACAACCGAGCTGGCTAATATGCTTCCGAGCATCACACGCAACCCACACAACTTAGCATACTCTCCCGGCGGATCCTCCAGTGGCTCAGCCGCTGCGGTGGCGGATTACATGGTGCCGCTGGCGCTGGGTACGCAGACCGCAGGCTCGCTCATCAGGCCTGCAGCGTACTGCGGCATCGTAGGCTACAAGCCCAGTCATACCAGAGTGCCCAAAGCGGGGGTGAAAAGTTTGTCAGAAACTTTGGACACCGTGGGCGGCTTTGGCCGCAGCGTGCGCGATGTGGGCTTGCTGGGCGCAGCGCTCACGGGCGATAAGCGCATGGCCGATCCCGCAATGTACGAGCAAAAAAATGCTCCACGTATCGGCTTGTGCCAAACACCTGAGTGGCATCAAAGCGATAGCAATACCCAGAAAGCTTGGGACCAGGCAGAAAAGGCGCTGCAAGGTTTTGCTACGGCTTTCGAATTACCTGCAGGTTTAAATAACTTAGTCACGGTACAAAAAGACATTCAAGCATTTGAGACGGCTCGCTCGCTCAGCCATGAGAGCCTGCATCACGCCAGCCAGCTCAGCAGCCCTCTTCAAGCACTGCTCGCCAATGGCATGACGATTAGTGGGCAAGCACATGCGATCAACCTACAAAGCACTGCTCTGGCGCGCAGCCAAGCCACCGAACTATTTAGCAATTTTGACGTGCTGCTTGCGCCCAGCAGCATTGGCGCAGCGCCGCCCATCCATGAAGGAAGCACGGGCGACCCGCTGTTCTGCCGCACTTGGACGCTGCTCGGCCTGCCCTGCATCCACCTGCCTTTTGCATATAGCCAAAACGGCCTGCCTGTGGGACTGCAATTGGTTGGAGCATATGGAGATGACCACCGCCTGCTGGCTGCCGCGCATTGGGTGCATACACGCCTGACTTGATGCTCGAATTTGATTATTTTATGCATATAGCCGGCATAGAATAAGCGTAGATAGCTATGATTTTTATAGCGCACCTAAAAAAACAGCCTGCGTTTGAAGGCAGGCTGTTCATCAGCAAGGAAGCCGGGCAGCACTTTAATCTGCTGCCACTTCTTCCGTCTCTGTTTTGGCCTTGCTTTCCTTCTTGGGCAACGGTTGAATATTTAAACTGATTTTGTCTTCAGCATCCATATCCACTGTGACGATACCGCCGTCAACGAGTTTTCCGAACAACAATTCATCAGCCAGCGCTTTGCGAATCGTGTCTTGAATCAAGCGCTGCATCGGGCGAGCGCCCATGAGCGGATCAAAACCTTTCTTGGCAAGGTGCTTGCGTAAAGCGTCAGTGAAGGTCACGTCCACCTTCTTCTGATCAAGCTGAGTTTCCAGTTGCAGTAAGAATTTATCCACCACACGCAAGATGATGTCTTCATTAAGCGCTTTGAAACTCACCATCGCGTCCAAGCGATTGCGGAATTCCGGCGTGAACAAACGCTTGATATCGGCCATCTCATCACCTTGCTGGCGCGAGTTGGTGAAACCAATCGTGGATTTGTTCATCGTCTCAGCGCCCGCATTGGTCGTCATGATGATGATGGTATTGCGAAAATCGGCTTTGCGGCCGTTGTTATCGGTGAGCGTGCCGTGATCCATCACTTGCAGCAGCACATTGAAAATGTCTGGATGCGCTTTTTCGATTTCATCAAGCAACAACACAGAATGCGGCTTCTTGGTGATCGCCTCTGTCAGCAAGCCACCTTGATCAAAGCCGACATAGCCCGGTGGCGCACCGATCAAACGACTGATGGCATGGCGCTCCATATATTCACTCATATCAAAGCGAATCAAGTCAATGCCCATGATGTTAGCAAGCTGCTTGGCCGCTTCCGTCTTGCCTACGCCAGTGGGGCCAGAGAAAAGGAAAGAACCAATTGGCTTGTCTGCACGACCCAAGCCGGATCGCGCCATTTTTACGGCAGCGGCCAGCGCTTCAAGTGCAGCATCTTGGCCAAACACGACATTTTTCAAATCGCGCTCAATAGTGCGCAGCTTGCTGCGATCATCATTGCTCACACTCGCAGGCGGAATGCGTGCGATCTTGGCCACGATTTCTTCCACTTCAGATTTAGAAATCGTTTTCTTGCGCTTGTTGGCAGGCAAGATGCGCTGCGCTGCACCGGCTTCGTCAATCACGTCAATCGCTTTGTCAGGCAAATGGCGATCATTGATGTATTTGGCGGAAAGCTCGGCTGCGGCTTGCAAAGCGCTCAACGCAAACTTGACACTGTGATGCTCTTCAAAGCGTGATTTCAACCCTTTGAGAATCTCCACAGTTTGCTCAACGGTGGGCTCCACCACATCGATTTTTTGAAAACGGCGCGAAAGCGCAGCGTCTTTCTCAAATATGCCTCGGTATTCTGTAAACGTGGTGGCGCCGATGCATTTCAGCGTGCCATTAGACAGCGATGGCTTGAGTAAATTTGATGCATCAAGCGTGCCGCCAGATGCTGCGCCCGCGCCGATCAGCGTGTGAATTTCATCAATGAACAAAATCCCATTGGGCTTGTCTTTCAAGCTTTTGAGCACGCCTTTTAAGCGTTGCTCAAAATCACCGCGATACTTTGTGCCAGCCAGCAATGCGCCCATATCAAGCGAATACACCACGGCTTCTGCCAAGATTTCCGGCACTTCCTTCTGCGTGATACGCCAAGCCAAGCCTTCAGCAATCGCTGTCTTACCCACGCCAGCTTCGCCTACGAGCAGCGGATTATTTTTACGGCGGCGGCACAGAATTTGAATCGCACGCTCGACCTCATATTCGCGGCCAATCAGCGGATCAATTTTGCCGTCCTTGGCCATCTGGTTCAGGTTTTGCGTGTATTGCTCAAGTGGAGACGCCTTCTCAGCTTTCTCCTCGCGCTCTTCGCCGCTTTCGCCAGCGCCCTCGCCCGCTTTGGCTGGCTCTGGAGGATCCGTTTTCTTAATGCCGTGAGCAATGAAATTAACGACATCCAAGCGCGTAACACCTTGCTGATGAAGGTAATAAACAGCATGCGAATCTTTCTCGCCGAAGATCGCGACGAGCACATTAGCACCGGTAACTTCCTTCTTGCCATTACCCGTACTCTGCACATGCATGATGGCTCGCTGGATCACGCGCTGAAAGCCAAGAGTGGGCTGCGTGTCCACTTCTTCGCTGCCCGCCACTTGTGGCGTGTTGTCTTTGATAAAAGTGGTGAGCGATTTGCGCAGCTCATCGATATTGGCGGCGCATGCGCGCAGCACTTCGGCAGCACTCGGGTTGTCAAGCAAGGCGAGCAATAAATGCTCCACAGTGATGAACTCGTGGCGCTGCTGACGCGCCTCGACAAAGGCCATGTGTAAACTGACTTCAAGTTCCTGAGCAATCATAAGAATTCCTATTGGCTTTCGTCTTTAATCTTTAACTTCATTCTGCGACAAAACTAAGCGTCTTGCAGCTAATATTGTCAAGCTGTGGGCTCGCTGACACATTGCAAGGGGTGCCCCGATTTTTGTGCGGCTTCCATCACGCGATCCACTTTGGTAGCCGCGACATCTTTGCTAAATACGCCGCACACGCCTTTGCCGTCGATATGGATCTTGAGCATAATTTGCGTGGCAGTTTCGCGATCTTTATTGAAGAACTCTTGGATAACGGCCACGACGAATTCCATGGGCGTGTAGTCGTCGTTGAGCAACACCACTTCGTACATTTGCGGTGGCTTTGTTTTAAGAGCTCTGCGCTCCAAAACAACGGTGTCACCCCCCTCGTCATGAGGTATGGGTTGCGCCGGAGGCCGGCTTGGAGGTTTGGGTGATTTTGTAGCCAACGCGTTTCCTGAATCTTCAAATATTGAATGTCACAAGTGTGATTTTAAGGCTAGGCGCGATTTTGCAAGCCCCACCGAAAATACCACTTCTAGCAACATATCCATCATGTAACTCGCATTCATTCTTGATTTAGAGTGCGCACACCTCAGTTCTATGACTGAGCAGTCTTTTTACAAGTCAAAAGTTACATGTTATCTACTAAGACTTGTCCAAAGCCTGAGCAGCTGACCTGCGTCGCGCCCTCCATCAGCCGAGCAAAATCGTAAGTGACCTTTTTACTAGCAATAGATTTTTTCATCGAAGAAATGATCAGATCAGCAGCCGCTGTCCAGCCCATATGACGTAGCATCATCTCGGCTGACAAGATTTCTGAACCAGGGTTCACATAATCCTTGCCAGCATATTTTGGCGCTGTACCGTGGGTGGCTTCAAACATTGCGATACTGTCCGAAAGGTTTGCGCCTGGGGCTATGCCAATGCCGCCGACTTGCGCAGCCAATGCGTCAGAGATGTAATCGCCATTCAAATTTAGCGTAGCGATCACGCTGTACTCAACTGGGCGCAGCAAGATTTGCTGAAGAAAGGCATCTGCGATGCTGTCTTTGATGATGATGTTTTTGCCAGTCTTGGGGTTTTTAAACTGGCACCATGGGCCACCATCGATAAGCTCAGCCCCGAATTCTTTTTGTGCTAAGGCGTAAGCCCAATCGCGGAAGCCGCCTTCAGTGAACTTCATGATGTTGCCTTTATGAACAATAGTCACGCTGGGCTTGTCATTGTCAATCGCGTACTGCATCGCTTTACGCATCAAGCGCTCAGTACCCTCGATGGACACCGGCTTCACGCCGATACCAGAAGTATTCGGGAAGCGAATTTTGTTCACTCCCATCTCTTCTTGTAGAAATTCAATGATTTTTTTTGCCTGATCACTTCCAGATGCAAACTCGATACCGGCATAAATATCTTCACTGTTTTCGCGGAAGATCACCATATTGGTTTTTTCTGGTTCTTTCAACGGCGAAGGTACGCCGGTGAAATACTGTATGGGACGCAAACAAACATACAAGTCGAGTTCTTGCCGCAGCGCTACATTAAGGCTACGAAAACCGCTACCGACTGACGTAGCCAGCGGACCTTTGATAGAGACGACATATTCTTTCACCGCATGCAGTGTCTCCTGGGGCAACCAGACATCCGATCCATAGAGTTTTGTTGACTTTTCACCAGCAAAAACTTCCATCCAGTGAATTTTTTTCTTGCCATGGTACGCCTTGGCAACAGCAGCATCAACGACTTTGAGCATAACTGGCGTGATGTCAAAGCCTGTGCCATCTCCCTCGATATAAGGAATAATGGGCTCATCGGGAACATTCAAGCTGAAATCATCGTTAATTGTGATTTTTAGGCCACCTTTTGGTATTTTGATGTGTTGATACATGCGCTTGATGTCTCTAAATTGTTAAGAAGGCGAGCAAAAAATCCACTTCTGACTCGCTGCGAGAAGTCTAAATTGGACGAAAACATGCTTAGCCGGGTACAAAGTGATTTTATCAACGGGATTTTTTTAAAATATGTCAACCTTACTCAAAGCAATCCCGTTCTAGGTCTAACTCCCGAGGTGGGAGGGATTTATAGTAACTCAAGGAAATTTGACATGTCTAAATTGATCGCTGCTCTCGTTGCTGGCCTTTTCGCTGTTGGTGCTTTTGCACAAGCTGCTGCTCCTGCAACTCCTGCTAAGCCAGCTACTCCTGCCGCTGCTGCTGCACCAGCAGCTGCCGCAGCACCAGCTGCCGCTCCTGCTGCTAAAGCAGAAGCTAAGAAAGAAGAAAAGCCTGCTGCTAAAGGTGAGAAAAAAGTAGCTAAGAAAAAAGCTAAGAAAACAAAGATGGCAAAGAAAGCCTAATTTAGGTTTTTCTGCTCCCAAATTGCCCGTTGCGCATTACTGCCAACGGGCAATTTTTATTGGGCAGTGACATTGATATACTCAATTTTACTGATTTCTACAAGAAAATCTAATGATGAGCATGCTCTTTCCCACAAAGACTATTTTGATGCGCCGCACGTTGATTGCGTGCGCAATTATTTTTTGTACACCGTTTGCCTGGTCTCAGCTATCTACGGCAGATGAGCCGCAAATGAATTTAAATCGGGTGGCTTTGAGTATTGGCATGCATCGTATTGACGTGCAATTGGCGCTCTCGCCTGAACAAAGGCAAATCGGCCTGATGTGGCGCAAGGCTATGCCAACGCATGAAGGCATGCTCTTTGTATTTGAGCAGCCGAGCCAGCAGTGTTTTTGGATGAAAAACACCTTAATGCCGCTGACGGCAGCCTTCATCGATGACGATGGCACAATAGTCAATCTCGTCGATATGAAACCACAAACACTGGATCCCCATTGCTCAGCCAAGCCGGTGCGCTATGTGCTGGAAATGAACGCGGGATGGTTTGCCAAGAAAAATATCAAAGCAGGCAGCAAGATCATCGGCCTTCAAAGCCGTTGATCTAACGAATCTGCCAATACAAAATACCGTCATGTATTTTTGACGGCCTGCGCAATGACATTTTTGCGCTATTTGCATCGGCAACAAAAAAGGGAGCCTTTCGGCTCCCTTAAATTTCGAGTGGAAATTGTTTTTTTGAACTGATTACAAATCAGTTCATCGATTAACGCACAACAGCGATTTCGCTACGCTTGCCACCTTTGAAGGTGTACAAAGTCAGCGCACCGTTCTTGATGTCGCCTTTTTCATCAAAAGCAATAACGCCGGTCACGCCTTTGTAGTCAGCAGTAGCTGCCAATACAGGGAGATATTTTGCTGGATCAGCAGAGTCTGCCTTCACCATGGCTGCAGCCATCACGCCAACAGCGTCGTACACGTATGGTGCGTAAACCTGCACTTCAGCATTGTTTTTAGCTTTGAAGTCAGCCTTGAATTTCTCCATGGATGCCTTGCCTTCGCCTTCAACGCCACCAGCTTCTGCGCAAACGACTTGGTCGTCAGCCATCGCATCGCCAGCGAGCTTGGCCAGCTCAGCAGAGCAGATACCGTCGCCGCCGAGGAACTTAACATTGAGGCCGAGCTGCTTGATTTGCTTCATCATCGGGCCAGCTACAGCGTCCATGCCGCCAAAGAAAATCACGTCAGGTTTTTTGGCCTTGATGGAGGTCAAAATGGCCATGAAGTCGGTGGACTTGTCGGTTGTGAATTCGTGAGCAACAGTCTTCGAACCTGCAGCTTCAACGGCTTTTTTGAACTCTTCTGCAACACCTTGGCCGTAAGCGGTACGGTCATCGATCACAGCAATGCTCTTGCCTTTCAATGTCGTGACGGCGTACTTGCCGAGTGTGCCACCGAGGTGAACGTCGTCAGCCACCACGCGGAAGGTGGTCTTGAAGCCTTGGCGGGTGAACTTTGGATTCGTGGCAGAAGGAGAGATTTGAGGGATGCCAGCTGCGCTGTAAATGGCAGAAGCAGGAATGGAGGTACCAGAGTTCAAGTGACCGATCACGCCGTTAACTTTGCTGTCAACCAGTTTTTGAGCGGCTGCAGTACCTTGCTTTGGATCAGCGCCGTCATCTTCTGCGACTAACTCGAATTTAGCGGTTTTGCCGCCGATCTTCAAACCTTTAGCGTTCAAATCAGCAATCGCCATGCGCGCGCCGAGTTCGTTATCTTTGCCTAGGTGGGCAATCGCGCCACTCACAGGGCCAACGTGACCAATTTTGATCACTGTTGCGTCTGCGGCTGGAGCAGCAGCGGCGGGAGCTGCTGCTGGCGCTGCTGCTTTAGCAGGCTCTTCCTTTTTGCCACAGGCAATCAGGGTCAAGGCAATGGCGGCGGCAGTTGCCGATAGTTTCAAAGTTTGCTTCATTCAGCTATTCTCCAAGTTAATTAGCGAAACCGAGAAGATACCCTAAAAAGCGGAACTTTGTCCATTCTTTTGAATACATCTCCTCAGTATTTTCACCATGCCTGTATTCAAAAGGCTTATGGTGCATGTGTGATGGGCTGTTTAGCAACTTCCAACACCGCATGCACTACAGCCTCCTCCACCACGCGGTAAATGGTGGCTTCCAGCTCAGGCTGCAATTCCTCAAATATCTTATGTGCATGCTCTAAAGCTATCTGCGAAGCAATTTCTCGGACTCTACGTTCTAGCTCCTGATTGAGATATTGATGGGTTGCTTCAATCAGTTGATCGCGCAGCTCATTTGCCAAAAGATCAATATTGGGAGGCAAACTAACTTTTGGCTCCGATGCTTGGCTACTTAAAAGTTGGACTACACCCTGCGGTGCAATCACTTGCGTCAAAGTGGGTACATACCGAGGTGGTGTCTTATTCATGGTGGTGATCGGTGTTTTATGATGCAAGACTCAAGTCGTGACGCACGATCGGAATGCCAAGCTCGGCGTAATGTTTCCACTTACCTCTGGCGCTGCTGCGATCAACTTCATCTGTGCTCACTACTTCGATCACACGCTCAAAGCCGTCTAAACCTACCGGCACAGCTTGCGTGAGATTGACAAGAACCTGCCTGCCCCGCCCCTCTTGGGCGGTGACGCAGAGCCAAATCGGCGTGTGCTCACGCTGCTGCTCGGACAAGCTGTTTGCCCGGCCATGCGGTACAAAATCTAATGCGCTGAAGCTCCACAGCTGCTCATCAAGCTTGGCAAGCATTTGCTCGTCCCCAATGACTGCCACCGTACTGCCGCTTAATACCGCTTTACGCAGCAAGCGGCAAGCATAGGCGAGCTTGGTAGGGGCATTGAAGTGAAAAGCAATTGATGTCATTGTACTCAAATGCTATTTATTTGATAGCAGTCCGCGCATATTTTTTGCCGGCTAGAGGCATTTTTTGTTCAAAATTTAACAGGAAATTCATCAACAAAGGCACTGGGCGGCCTGTAGCGCCTTTAGCTGCGCCGCTCTTCCATGCCGTGCCAGCAATATCTAAATGCGCCCAACGATACTGGGTTGCAAAACGCTGCAAAAATTTGGCAGCGGTGATCGCACCTCCCATTCGACCAGCGACGTTAGCCACATCGGCGAAATTCGTTTTAAGACCATCGGCGTAGTCATCATCCAGCGGCATGCGCCAAGCCAGATCTTGGGAAGCCTCCCCAGCTTTGAAGAGTTGCGCTGCTAAATCTTCGTCATGACTAAAGAGGCC
This sequence comes from Comamonadaceae bacterium, assembly GCA_043777675.1. GTDB lineage: Bacteria > Pseudomonadota > Gammaproteobacteria > Burkholderiales > Burkholderiaceae_C > JANMDU01. Next base: position 11,925 of record JAYWHR010000029.1, read on the forward strand.
GCTGCGCACACCTCCTAGCGCCACCACACACGCACCGGTCAGGGTCGCGATATCAACCACCGCAGCAGGCTTGAAGCGCTCGGCATAGGTTAGCGCATCGCACAGGATCAAGCGCCCCTCTGCATCGGTATTCAGAATTTCAATCGTCTGCCCGCTCATACTGGTCACCACATCACCCGGCTTGACCGCGTTGTGCGATGGCATGTTTTCACAGCTCGGAATCAAGCCAATGACATTGATATTAGGCTTAGACACTTTGAGCGCTTGAAACACGCCCAACACACTGGCCGCGCCGCACATGTCGTATTTCATTTCATCCATCTCGGCAGCGGGCTTGATCGAGATACCTCCGGTGTCAAATGTGATGCCTTTGCCGACCAGCACAATAGGTTGCACGGTTTTAGCTGCTCCTTGATACTTCAGCACGATGAAGCGCAAAGGTTCGGCAGATCCCTGCGCAACGGCCATAAAGGAGCCCATTTTTAACTTCGCCACCTCTTTGGGGCTCAGCACTTCGCAGCTCACGGGTGATTTGCCTGAGGCAATCCCCTGTGCGGCTTTGGCCAGCAGCGTAGGCGTGGCATGGTTGGCTGGGCGGTTGCCCCATTCCTTGGCTAGCTCCACACCTTCAATCAAAGCACGCCCTTGCTGGAATTCAGTGCCTAAGACATTGACTTGATCTTGACTGGCCAGATTGATGCTGACTAACGTAAGTTTTCGCGCTTCGGCTTTGGGCTTGGTATGGGTATAGACGTAGCTGCCAGCAGCAGCAGCTTGCATGGCAGCCTGCAATGCAGCACCCGAGATATCCTTGAGCTGGGCTAAGCAAAGGAGCACGTGGACTGACTGGACAGAATTGGGAATCTTGCAGGCGGTAAATGCGGCCGCGCATGCACGCGCGACATCCTTCTGGCTGCCATGCCCGGCACCCACCAGAATCACTTGTCTTGCGGCAATGCCTGCCGGACGATAGCAACTCAGCAGTTTGCCTGTGGCTGTATCCAAATCATCCTGCGCAATAGCTGCCAAGATTAGCTTCTGCAGCGCAGGCAAGCCGTTGACCGCCTCGACAGGCTTGGCTGATTTTGCACCGTCAGGTTGAATGCTGGCAGGTACCAGCACGATAAGCACATCGCAAACAGCCTGTTCGCATGCTTTCCAAGACAAATTCTTGAGTTCAAAGTTCATAATAGAGGCTCCGGGCGGTGTACGCTCGTGTATAAGTTTCTTCAATACCCTGATGTTATTCCATTCCTCCATACGCCAAGAATTGGCGCGCAGCTTTGTGGCTACTTTAGTGGTCCTGATCACCGTTGTGCTCAGCATGATGCTGATTCGCACCTTGGGGCTTGCCGCACGAGGAAGTGTTAATCCACGCGATGTGATCTTGGTCATGGCTTATTCTGGCTTGGGGCATCTGTCCACCATCATGTCGCTGTCACTGTTCATTGCGGTGACGAACACGATGTCGCGGATGTATCGAGAATCTGAAATGGCGGTTTGGTTTGCTTCAGGTCAAGGAATCGGCAGATTTGTGAGTCCCTTGCTGAGTTTTTCTTGGCCCATTTTGCTGGCCATTGCCGCTCTATCGTTGGTGGTTTGGCCATGGACGGCACAGCAAACCAACAAGCTGCGAAATCAATACGAGCAGCGCAGCGATTTAGATCGCGTCTCAATCGGTCAATTTCAAGAGAATGCTTCCGGCTCGCGTGTGGTGTTTGTTGAAGCTTCCGATCCAGACAGCGGTAAGCCCGCGACCTCATACCCCCCGGGCACGGGCACTCAAGCTGATCTGCTCAATCGCCAAGCGAGAAATATCTTTGTTTCTGAGAAAACTGGTCAAAAACAAGTCATCACATCCGCTCGAAACGGTTACGTGGAGAAAATCGATTCAGAGCCTTTTATTGTCCTTAAGAAGGGGCAGCGCTTAGAACAGAGCGCAGATGGAAAGGGTCTGAAAGTCGTTGATTTTGAAGAGTACTCTGTGTTGATTGGAGCCTCCAAAATGAGTCAAGATGGGGAATTGCCTGCTAAATCGCTCAGCAGCTTGGCTCTGGTGGCCAAGCCAACGAATTTGAATTTGGCTGAATTGAGTTGGCGTGTGGGCCTCTTTTTGTCGGCGCTGAATCTTTTATTGCTGGCTCTTTTACTCTCCGCCGTTAATCCGCGAGCCGGACGAGGATTTGGCATGGCCTTTGCACTGCTTGCCTTTGTCGTTTATTTCAACATGATCAATGTCGGTTTTTCTCGCATTGCCAGCGGTAAGAGTAATTTCACTTTGTGGATGATTTACCTGCATGGTGGCGTGCTTGCGCTAACTTTGCTTTGGATGACCGCACGGAACAATCAATGGTCTTGGCGGCAGCTTTTATCGAGACCCGCCATTGAAAGCGCGACGGCTTAAAGTTATGCAAACCATTAGACGTCTCCTGCACCGCGAAATTTGGATCTCCGTTGCTTTCGTAGCGCTGGCCTTTTTGATGCTGTTCTCATTCTTTGATTTGGTCGATGAGTTAGGCGATATTGGCAAAGGTAACCCTAGCAACCCATACCGACTAATCCACGCAGCGCTCTACACATTTCTTTGGGCACCAAGCCGCCTTTATGAGCTCTTGCCGATTGCCGTATTGATCGGCAGCATCTTCGTCATGGCGCGTTTTGCGCAAAGCTCTGAATTTACTATTTTGCGTACCAGTGGCATGGGCCCATGGCGCGCGCTCAAGACACTTTTATGGATGGGCTTGGCCTTCACTCTCATCACCTTTGCGATGGGTGATTACCTCGCCCCCCAGGCCACCCGCGCCGCACAGCTGCTTAAATCTAAGTTCATGGGACAAATCAGTTTAGGAGCGACAGGCGCTTGGCTGAAAGATCGACAGCAGTTTTCTAGCTTTGCCGTGAATGTGGGGGCGCTCGACGGCGATGGCAGTATGCGCAATATCAAGATCTTTGAGTTCAGCTCGCAAGGCCAAATTTTAGCCACCGCGCAAGCGCAACATGGTCAATTTGAAGATGAGGCCTGGGTGCTTAAAAATGTGCAGCGCCAAGAATTTTTCCTTCCAGAAAGCATGCCCAGCGGTAGCCAAAGCTTGGCCGCGCCTTTGGCCGCCGCCCAAGCTGCACGCGTGGAGCGCAGCCCCATGCTGCCCGAATGGCGCTGGGCAACGGGCATCAGCGCTGAAATGGTTTCCGTAGCTCTGCTCAAACCCGAGCGCATGGGCACGCTTGATCTCTTCCAATACATCCGCCATTTGCAAGCCAATGGCCAAAGCTCCCAGCGCTATGAAATCGAATTCTGGCGAAAGGTGTTTTATCCGCTCAGTTGCTTGGTGATGGTCGTGCTTGCCTTGCCTTTTGCGTATCTTCATTTCAGAAGCGGTGCCATCAGCGGCTACGTGTTTGCTGGCGTGATGATCGGGATCAGCTTCTTTATGCTCAATAACGTCTTTGGCTACATTGGCAACCTAAACGACTGGGTACCTTGGATCACAGCAGTACTACCGGGCTTGATTTACATGCTAGCCTCTCTCAGCGCTTTCATTTGGTTGGTATTGCGGCAATGACCTCAGATCAAACCCTCCCCGACGGCATACTTTTGTTTGCGCATGGCTCTCGCGATCCTCTATGGCGCGGCCCTCTAGAAGCCGTGGCGCAGCGCATACGCCTCAATTGGCCAAGACAGCCTGTGGCTTGCGCTTATCTTGAATTATGCGAGCCGAACCTACATGATGCAGCAAAATTGATGCTTGAACTACTGCAATCTGCTCCTAAAATCATAGCTTCTCGCCCATATTCTGTGCCGGCTACTGGCTCGAAGCCGTTAAGAATTCGTATCGTTCCGATGTTTCTTGGCATGGGTAAGCACGCGCGTGAAGACCTACCCGAATTAGTAGCGCAGCTACGCGTAAACCACCCGTTGGTGCAATTCGAAGTCACAACGACCATCGGTGAAGACGAACGCGTAACGCGCTTGCTCGCACAAATCGCGATCAACGAGCCTTCCAGTATCCTTTGACGCCGCATGCACTGGCTTTGGTAGGTAGTTTGCTCTCAAAAGTGCTGCAAATTAGCTACAAATTAGCGTTTTCCCTATGTCAAAAAGCATAGCTAGCTACGAAAGTTGTAGCATTCTTTAGAAAAACCGTTATATTTCAACCAGTTCGAGACTAAACCTCTTACATCACATCATCAAAAACCGCTAGGAGTCACCTTTTATGAGCGCCAAAGACAATGTTGCAGTTAACGCCCTGTTTGATCTGTTGGAATCCCGTTACGCGATGCGCGTATTGTGGGCACTCAAAGACGGTCACCCACAAACCTTTCGCCTGCTGCAAGACAGCGTGGGCGGTATCACACCCAACACCTTGAACACCCGCTTGAAAGAATTGCGGGCCGCTTCCTTAGTTGGGCACGGCGATTCCGGCTACAGCCTCACCAGCGGCGGCATCGACCTCTTGAAGCGTATGAGCGATTTGAGCGCCTTTGCCACCAAATGGACAAGCGCTAAAGCTAAGAAAAAATAGTTTTTGTTCCATTGATTGATTCTCAGGATTTATTCCTCATTCAGCCCGAAGATTAATCTTCGGGCTGTTTTTTTGTCTTTTATTGTTTTTTAGCAGCCAAATAGCCTATCAGCCGGCGTAAAATATAACTGCATTGCTATAGATACAATAGCAATCAACACCGGCGCACGAAGCGCCCCATAAACCCTTGAAAATCCGGCCAGCGCCTTTAGTTAAAAGCTTGGTCTGAATTTTTGCTTAAATAACCATGTCTGAACATCAAAAACCCGAGGAAAGTAAGGAAGCGCATTTATCTTCCTCACCGGCTTCCTCTGTGAGCCCAACAGCTCCACCTGGCACGCCTTTGGATGCTTCCCCCGAAGAAATCGAAGCCGCTTTGGCTGCAAACGAAGCTGAGAGCGCAGACGAGCTCACGATTGCGTTAGCTGAGCTTGCCACCTTGAAAGCCAAAGCCGCTGATTTGCACGATCAAAACTTGCGCGCGGCCGCCGAAGTGCAAAACATGCGTCGCCGCAGTGATGATGACGTGAGCAAGGCACGTAAATACGCAGTAGAGAGCTTTGCCGAAGGCTTGCTCCCAGTGATGGACAGCCTCACCGCGGGCCTTGCTATCCAAAACGCAACGAATGAGCAGTTGCGCGAAGGCGCTGAAGCTACGCTGCGCCAGCTCAAATCTGCGCTTGAGCGCAACAAAGTGCTAGAGATCAATCCAGCGCAGGGCGACAAACTCGATCCTGCCAAGCACCAAGCCATTAGCGTCGTGCCCGCACCAGAAGGGTCAGCCCAAGAAGCCAACACGATTGTTGTCGTCTTGCAAAAAGGCTACACCATCTCCGAGCGCACCCTGCGGCCTGCCTTGGTCACGGTTGCGGCGGCGAAATAATTTATTTAAGGCTCTGAAGACAGAATTTCCGGACGCAGAAGACGCAAAGGTTACGCAAAAGACGCAAAAAAGAAAATACAAAAGAAAGAAATTCATGAATGCCTTAGCGGCTTCAGTCTATTTTTCAATAGTCTTCTGGTTTTCGGTTTTGGCTGTTTTTTGCGTGTTTTGCGTAACCTTTGCGTCTTCTGCGTCCGGCTGTTCAGATATTCGAGCCCCTTGAATACCAACCAACAATCCACATTTACACAACATCTTTGAAATTACTGGAGTAAAAATCATGGGCAGAATCATCGGCATTGACTTAGGCACCACCAACAGCTGCGTGGCCATCATGGAAGGCAATACTGCCAAAGTGATCGAAAACGCTGAAGGCGCGCGTACCACGCCTTCCATCATTGCTTACATGGAAGACGGCGAGATTCGGGTCGGCGCGCCTGCTAAGAACCAAGCAGTCACTAATCCACGAAACACGCTTTACGCCGTCAAGCGCTTGATTGGCCGTCGTTTTGAAGAGAAAGAAGTCCAAAAAGACATTGATCTGATGCCTTATACGATCGCTAAGGCCGATAACGGCGATGCTTGGGTAGAAGTGCGCGGCCAGAAAATGGCGCCGCCGCAAGTATCAGCCGAAGTGCTGCGCAAGATGAAGAAAACTGCCGAAGATTATCTCGGCGAAGAAGTGACCGAAGCGGTGATCACCGTGCCCGCGTATTTTAATGACAGCCAGCGCCAAGCCACCAAAGATGCGGGTCGCATTGCAGGGCTAGACGTCAAGCGCATCATCAACGAGCCCACTGCAGCCGCTTTGGCCTTTGGTCTCGACAAAGTCGGCAAGGGCGATCGCAAAATCGCTGTCTACGACTTGGGCGGTGGCACGTTTGACGTCTCGATCATCGACATCAACGACATGGATGGCGAGAAGCAATTTGAAGTGCTCTCCACCAACGGCGACACCTTCTTGGGCGGCGAAGATTTTGACCAGCGCATCATTGACTACATCATTGGCGAGTTCAAGAAAGAATCCGGCGTTGATTTGAAGAAGGATGTGCTCGCGCTCCAGCGCCTGAAAGATGTGGCCGAAAAAGCAAAAATTGAGCTCTCATCCAGCCAACAAACCGAGATCAACTTGCCCTACATCACGGTAGACGCAAGTGGCCCGAAACACCTGAACATGAAACTTACCCGCGCTAAGCTGGAAAGCTTGGTAGAAGAACTCATTGAACGCACCATTGCCCCTTGCCGCACTGCCATCAAAGATGCTGGCGTGAGCGTGAACGATATTCAAGACGTGATTCTGGTGGGCGGTATGACACGCATGCCGAAAGTGCAAGAGAAGGTCAAAGAATTCTTCGGCAAAGAGCCGCGCAAAGATGTGAACCCGGATGAAGCGGTTGCCGTAGGCGCAGCGATTCAAGGGCAGGTTTTGGGTGGTGATCGTAAAGATGTGCTCCTGCTGGACGTGACGCCCTTGTCTCTCGGTATTGAGACACTCGGCGGCGTGATGACCAAGATGATCAAGAAAAACACGACCATTCCTACCAAGTTTGCGCAGACCTTCTCTACGGCCGACGACAACCAACCCGCCGTAACGATCAAGGTTTATCAAGGCGAGCGCGAGATGGCTGTGGCCAATAAAGGCTTGGGCGAATTCAACCTCGAAGGTATCCCGCCCGCATCGCGCGGCACGCCGCAAATCGAAGTGACTTTCGACATTGACGCCAACGGCATCTTGCACGTCGGCGCGAAAGACAAAGCCACTGGCAAAGAAAACAAAATCACCATCAAGGCCAACTCTGGTTTGTCGGAAGACGAAATCCAAGCCATGGTGAAAGATGCTGAGCTTAACGCTGAAGACGACAAGAAAAAACTCGAACTCATCCAAGCCCGCAACGAAGCCGAAGCTGCATTGCATTCCAACAAAAAATCTTTGGCCGAGTATGGCGATAAGCTTGAAGCTGGCGAGAAAGAAAAAATCGAAACCGCATCGAAAGAATTGGAAGAAGCCTTGAAAGGCGAAGACAAAGCCGCCATCGAGCAAAAGTCAGCAGCACTCGGTATCGCCTCGCAAAAACTCGGCGAGAAAATGTATGCTGACATGCAGGCATCCCAAGCTGCGCAGCAAGCCGGCGCACAGACTGCTGGGCAAGATACTGGCAAGCCAGAAGACAAGGCAAAAGACGACAACGTCGTTGATGCTGAAGTCAAGGAAGTGAAGAAGGGCTAGGTGTGGATTCGCTTACTACAGGGGCACTTATCGCCCTGTTGAGCGCTTGTGTAGGTGGCTCTGTTACTCACCTGCTCACTCGTCAACGTGAAGTGTTGAAGTTCAAACAGGAACTGAGAATCAGATTTCTTAGCGATGCTTATGTGATGATTGCAAATTGCAGCTATAGACCAGATTATTCCGTATCGACAGCAGAGCTTAAAAAGGCTCTGACTTTAGTGCATCTTTGGGGCAGTGAAGAACAGACGATTGAAGCGAACCGCATTGCAGAAGGTTTCGGTCAAAATGAATCGGAAGGGCGAAAAATCGGCGATCTAGTTTTAGTGAAAACCGAGCCGTTATGCAAACTCCTTCGCTCTGATCTTCGCTTAGACCTAGAGCTTGGAAACTTTTACGAAATTCCAAAAATTATTAAACTAGCGCCAGATAATCACTAGCATGCATTCCAGAGAATCCATCCAACTCATCGCTCAGCGTATCGCAGCCGCTGCAAGCTCACCTGCCAAGGTGATCTTGTTTGGTTCGTATGCACGTGGGAATGCGACTGAAAGCTCAGATGTGGATATTTTGGTATTGCAAAAGCAGTTTATTGATCGAGGCGAAGAATACTTGCGCTTAGCGACCGAAGCTCACAAGGTCATCCGCAATGTTGACGTTATTCTTATGAAACAGGATGATTTTGACTGGAAGAGCATGGTAGGCGGAACGCTTCCCTTTTGGGCAAAACAAGAGGGTGTTGTGCTCCATGACGGTCAACCTTGAAGAAGCAAAGCGCAGAGTTGCTGCAGAGCTGTTAACTTTGGCTCAGCACGATCAAGAAGCCATGCTCATTCTGATGCAGGCAAAGACCATCGACTTTGCGATTATTGGTTTTCATGCCCAACAGTCTGTTGAAAAAGCAATGAAGGCTGTCATGGCCATGCGTGGCATCACTTATCCGCGCTCACATGATTTGATTCAGTTGCACGACATGCTCTCCAGCGCAACGCTTGCATGCCCGCTAAGCAAAGACACTTTGGAATCGCTCAATCCTTATGCCGTGAGTTCACGCTACAACTTAGAAACTGACGAATTGCTCAGCGAGACTCAAGCGCAAGTAGCCGTCCAAGCCTGCTTGCAATGGGCAGCACAACACATCAATAAAAAATAATATGGCCACTAAGCGCGACTTCTACGAAATCCTAGGCGTACCAAAAAACGCCTCAGATGAAGACATCAAAAAATCTTATCGCAAGATGGCGATGAAGCATCATCCTGATCGCAATCAGGGTGATGACGCAAAAAAAGCGGAAGAGAAATTCAAAGAGGCCAAAGAGGCCTACGAGATGCTATCTGATCCTGACAAACGCGCGGCCTACGATCAGCATGGGCATGCTGGCGTGGATCCGAATATGCGTGGCGGTGCAGAAGGCTTTGGTGGCGGCGGATTTGCAGAAGCCTTTGGTGATATCTTTGGTGATGTGTTTGGCGGGCGCAGTGGCCAGCGGCAAGGCGGTGGCCGGCAGGTCTATCGCGGTGGCGATTTGAGCTATGCGATGGAAGTGTCACTCGAAGAAGCGGCCTTCGGCAAAGAAGCGCAAATTCGCATCCCTAGTTGGGACAACTGCTCGACCTGCGGCGGTAATGGTGCCAAGCCGGGCACGAAACCCATCACATGCACGACCTGCCAAGGCCATGGCCAAGTGCAAATGCGCCAAGGCTTTTTTGCAGTGCAACAAACCTGCCCCACTTGCAAAGGCACTGGCAAACTGATTCCCGAGCCATGCAGCGCTTGCCATGGCGTGGGCAAGATCAAAAACACAAAAACGCTGGAAGTGAAAATCCCCTCCGGCATCGACGACGGCATGCGCATCAGGAGCGCCGGCAATGGTGAGCCGGGTACCAATGGCGGGCCGGCTGGCGATTTATATATAGAAATCCGCGTGAAAAAGCACGAAATTTTTGAGCGCGATGGCGATGATTTGCATTGCCAAGTGCCGATCAGTTTTGCCACTGCAGCGCTTGGCGGTGAAATTGAAGTGCCCACGCTGATCGAAGAGGCGGAAAACAAAATGGGCAAGGTCGGTATTGACATTCCCGATGGCACGCAACACGGCAAAACCTTCCGTCTTCGCGGCAAAGGCATCAAAGGCGTACGCTCGAGCTACCCAGGCGATCTGTATTGCCATGTGAGCTTAGAGACACCGGTCAAACTCACCGAGCATCAGCGTAAGCTCATGAAAGAGCTTGACGAATCTTTGCGCAAAGGTGGTGCGAAACATTCGCCGAATGAAGAAACTTGGGGCGATAAGCTGAAGAAGTTCTTTACGGCCTAATGTGAATCGAGCGCAGCCCGCGAGCGATAAACTCGCTGTATGAAATCTTTAGACGATATCGCCGCTGAGCTACAAGGCTATGACCCAGCCGCTTTGCCTGCGGGCAAGGTGAATGAATTTTTAGCGGCTTTGGTGCAGCCTGTGGCGCAGACGGAGAATTTGCCGTTGATGCAGGGTTTGGATCGGGTGCTGGCACAAGATGTGATCTCGCCAATCAGCGTGCCGCCGCATGACAATTCGGCGATGGATGGATTTGCGTTCGCAGGGTCGGAATTGAAGACAGATGCGCCGACGCGGCTCGCTGTGGTGGGCACGGCTTTGGCGGGTAAGGCTTGGCAAGGCGATGTGCAAACTGGGCAATGCGTGAAAATCATGACCGGCGCGATCATGCCCGCTGGTTTGGATACGGTTGCGCCACAAGAAATGTGCAGCCTAAATGGCGACGTGATAACCATATCAGCCAACATTCTGAAAACGGGAGACAACCGCCGCTTTGCTGGCGAAGATCTGCTGGCGGGTAGTATCGCGCTCTCAAAAGGTGAGCTGCTCGCGCCCGCTGCGCTTGGGCTTTTGGCCAGTTTGAACATGCCGACCGTGCAGGTTTATCGCAAACTCAAGGTGGCGTATTTCTCCACCGGCGATGAAGTGTTGAGCTTAGGCGATGCACCGCGCGAAGGTGCGATTTTTGATTCCAACCGCTACACGGTGTTTGGCATGCTCAAACGCTGGGGTTGTGAAGTGATTGACATGGGTGTGATGCGCGATGATCCTTTGCAACTCGAAGCTGCGTTCATGCATGCGGCAGCGCACTGTGATGTAGTCATCACCAGCGGCGGCGTGAGCGTAGGCGAAGCTGATCACACCAAGGCGATGATGAAAAAACTGGGGGATGTGGCTTTTTGGAAGATTGCGATGCGCCCGGGTCGCCCGATGGCTGTGGGGCGCATTTCTTCAGCACTTTTTGAAGCGAAATCGGCCTCTAGCCGGCAGGAGATAAGCGCAAGCAGCTATCAAAATGATAGTGTTCTTTTTGGCTTACCGGGCAACCCTGTGGCGACGATGGTCACCATGCTCGCCTTCGTGCGCCCTGCTTTGCTGCGCATGAGTGGTGCAAACGCAGAAAAATACTGCGGCCAGCCTTTGTATTTGCAAGCTGCAAGTCAAGAGAACCTGCGCAAAAAGCCAGGTCGCACTGAGTACCAGCGCGGCCTCGTCTCGCACGCGCCAGATGGCAGCTTGCAAGTGCGCACCACCAGTAGCAACCAAGGCTCGGGCGTGCTCTCCAGCATGGTGCAAGCCAATGGGCTGATCGTGCTGCATCACGATCAAGGCAATGTGGCTAGTGGCGAAAAAGTGGATGTGATGATGTTTGAGGGTGTGATGTGACAACAGTGATGCAAACCATTCAAGAGGCCGCTGTCAAGCTTGAAAGCGCCGGCGTCAGCTTTGGCCACGGCACAACGAATGCATTTGATGAAGCCGCTTGGCTCGTACTGTGGAGCTTAAAACTGCCTTTGTACAGTCTCGATTCAGAGCAAAATAGGCAAGTAGCCGGCACAGAATCAGCGCAGATTGCTACGCTTTTGAGAGCGCGCATCGAATCGCGTCGACCCGCAGCGTATTTGACAAATGAGGCATGGCTTCAAGGCGTTGCGTTCTACGTTGATGAGCGCGTGATCGTGCCGCGTAGTTTTATTGCTGAGTTGCTATCCAATGCCAGTGAACAAGGCACCCTCGATTATTGGCTGCGCGAAGATACCAAAAATGTGCTCGATTTATGTACCGGCAATGGCTCACTGGCCATACTCGCCGCCATGAGCTTCCCCGATATCCTCGTACAGGGCGCAGACATTAGCCACGATGCCTTAGCGGTGGCTGCGATCAATGTGGAAAAGCATATGCTGCAAGGCCGCATTGAGCTCTTCCACTCCGACGGCCTCTCCCAATGTACAGGCATATCAGGCCAGCCATATGACCTGATTTTGTGCAATCCACCCTATGTCAACAGCGCTAGCATAGCCATATTGCCTGCGGAATACCGCGCCGAGCCAGCGATTTCCCTTGCGGGTGGCATAGACGGCATGGATTTCATTCGCCCCCTTCTAAAAGCCGCCCCCAAAGTCATGAGTAAGCATGCCGTCCTGTTGCTGGAAATTGGTAACGAACGACCTTTTTTTGAACAGGCTTTTCCTCAGTTAAAAGCCATTTGGCTCGAGACGAGCGCTGGCGACGATCAGGTCTTATTACTCACGCGTGAAACCCTGGCGCGTGACTTGTAACCGAATCGCCCAGCCAGCCAGCCAAGGCTCAAGGCTCAAGGGGCAACGGATAATGTATTGTTACACCAGAAGCTTAAAATATACGCCATGCAAAGCCCAGTTAGCCATCTTGAATGAATGAATTACCCCCACCGATCCAGCACCTCGGGCGCTACGACATTCTCCGTGTGCTCGGACAGGGTGCAATGGGCGTTGTGTATGAAGGTCTTGATCCAAATTTAGATCGGCGTGTCGCTATTAAAACGGTGCGTGTGGTGGGTATGGCTGCCGACGAAATCGCTGAATACGAGCAACGCTTCAGAACTGAGGCCCGATCCGCAGGCCGCTTGCAACATCCCAATATCGTCAGTGTGTACGACTCCGATAAGCATGTCGATGCCATGGGACAGACGGCCTACATCGTCATGGAATTCGTGCAAGGCGAGGATTTGAAGCATTTCCTTGATTTGGGCAAGCGTTTCTCATTACAGCAAACCACTAACATGATGTCGGATTTGTTGGCTGCATTGGATTACGCGCACCGCCACAACATCATTCACCGTGATATCAAGCCGGCCAACATGCTGCTCACACGTGAGGGACGGATCAAATTGACCGATTTTGGCGTAGCTCGCATCACCGATTCTGGTGATGCCACCAAAACAAGTGGCAGCACGGTGGGCACCCTCAAATACATGTCGCCGGAACAAGTTGCTGGTAAAGCGGTTGATGCCAGTTCAGATTTGTTCTCAGCTGGCATAGTGCTGTATCAGTTACTCACTGGGATACGCCCTTTTGATGGCGAAGGTTATTTGGACATCGTCACTAAAATTGTCGAAGGTGACCCTGCCCCGCCGAGTCGTGTCGTCGGGGCACTGCCGCTATCCCTCGATGCCGTGGTGGCCAAAGCTTTGGCTAAAAACAAGACAGATCGCTTCGCAGATGCGGCAAGTTTTTCTGCCGCGCTCAAATTGGCTGTTAACAATGCGGATCTCACCATTACACCTTCAGCACAAGCTCGCCCCGAAGTGCTTGAAGGCATTGCTACGTTTCCAGACAGCTTAAGTAGCTCTGGCAGCACCGTTACACAAGAGCTCGAGTTGGTTTATTGGAAAGACATCAAAGATAGCCATGAGGCCGACGTCATTGAAGGCTTTCTCAAACGTTTCCCAACAGGCATCTACGCTGATTTAGCGAAGCGTAAGCTCAAAGCTATGGCAGATGCCGAGCGCGCCAAGGGCGATATCTCCCGCTACGAGTCTACGCAATTGCGCAAACCCGGGGAAGTCACCATGAGCCAGAGCACATTTGCTCACGTTGCCCCGGTAGCCCAAGAAATCACTGGCGCGGTCAATTCTGCCAGAACAGCAACAAATGCTTTTACAAACAAAGCCATGAAAGTTGACGCGGAGCCAGTGCCCAGCGCATTCAACGATTCTGAATATGGATCAAGCACACAGTTTGCAGCCACGCAATTCCAGAGCACAGATCCTGGCGCACTGATCCAAACCAAACAGCGCAGCTTCGAAGATGGGAATAGTCTGAAGAATTTGCCGCTAGATACAGCGCCCGGAATCCTCCCAACTTCAAACAGCAAAGCCACAAGGCGCTGGGCTCTTATCGCAACGGCAGCAGCAGTTAGCGCAGCCGCATTTTGGTTCACTCGAGGCCCTCAGCCAGCCAATGCAATTCAAGTGCCTATGGCCAGCACCGCGACGCTTGCCGTCAGCCCGAGTACACCCGTTATTACGACCTCTGTTGTTACAACATCCGGCCTAGACACTGGGAGTCTGACGGTTGCCGAAACCACACCAGCTGCGCCTTCAGTGTCCGTTGGTGCAGTTGCTTCAAGCAACGCGACGGCTTCTGCTGCTCTGCCTGGGGCCTCCTCTGCCGCGCGTACTGCTTCTGCAGCTCGTGTGGTTGCGGTAAACCGCAAAGCTAGCGCTTCTACTTCGCCTAGCGCTAACTCATCCCAGAATGCCAGTGTTTCAAGCGTAGCTGTGCCCACTCAAGCGCCTGAGCCAGAGTCAAGCACGAATCCAGCACCTCGCGTCAACTCGCCGGCGCCTGCGACAACGTCCAGCAGACCAATTGCGCGAGGCCCCTCAAGTCCGCGCGAAGCCTGTGAAGGGCGCATTCTTCTGGGCTTCTTGATCTGCATGGCCGAGCAGTGTGAGCGGCCTGCCTTTAAAAACCATCCGGTCTGCATAGAAAAGCGCGAGATGGAAGAGCGCAGGCGCGGCACGACAAACCAATAATTTCTATTTACTCTTCTTGCAATTTTCCGTTGGCAAGATCACCTTCATGATTTCTCTCAAAAACATCACGCTGCGTCGCGCAGCCAAAGTCCTGCTGTCTGATTGCAGCGCCACCATCCAGCCCGGCGAAAAAGTGGCCTTGGTCGGGCGCAATGGTGCGGGCAAATCGAGCCTGTTTGCCTTGCTCACTGGCGAGTTGCACGAAGACAAAGGCGATTTTTTCATGCCCAGCGGCTGGCGTATGGCGCAAGTATTGCAGCACATGCCCGAGACGGAAGACACAGCGACAGAGTTCGTGCTCACGGGTGATACGCGCTTGACTGAGCTGTATGCCGAGCTTGCTACTTGGGAGCAGCACGAAGATCAAAACGAAGCTGGAAATCACATTGCTGAAATGTATGAAAAGCTTGGTCACGCTGGCGCAAATGATGCGAAAGCCAGAGCGCAAGCTTTGATTCTTGGCCTTGGCTTTACGGCCGATGAGCTGGAAAAGCCCGTGAACAGCTTCTCTGGCGGCTGGCGCATGCGCTTGCAGCTCGCTCGCGCCTTGATGTGCCCGGCTGATTTGCTGTTACTCGATGAGCCCACTAACCATTTGGATCTCGATGCGCTCGTTTGGCTAGAGAGTTGGCTCACGCGCTTTGAAGGTACGATGGTGGTGATCAGTCACGATCGTGAATTTCTCGATGCCGTCACGAAGGTGACCTTGCATATTGAAAATAATCAAGTCACGCGATACGGCGGGAATTACTCGTGGTTTGAAGAGCAGCGTATCTTGCGCATGGAGCAGCAGCAAGCCGCATTTGGTAAGCAGCAAGAAAAAATTGCACATCTGCAAAGCTTTATTGATCGCTTTAAAGCCAAGGCCAGTAAAGCCAAGCAAGCGCAAAGCCGCGTGAAAGCGCTGGAGCGCATGGAGCGCATTGCACCGATGCTCACCTCAGCCGATTTCCAGTTTGAATTCCGCGAGCCGCAAAATATTCCCAATCCGATGCTCTCCATCACTGATGCCACGCTGGGCTATCAGATCGAGACCGATGGAAAAATAGAATCTTTACCGATCTTGGCTGGCCTCACGCGCTCCGTGATGGCAGGCCAACGCATCGGCATATTGGGCGCAAACGGTCAAGGCAAATCCACCTTCGTGAAAACAGTGGCCAAGCAACTCGCGCCGCTGGGCGGCACAATGACCGAGGGCAAAGGTTTGTCCATTGGCTATTTTGCGCAGCAAGAGCTCGATGTGTTGCATGAGGCCAGTACGCCTCTGGAGCATATGACTCGGCTTGCAAAGGACGTGGGGCCGCCTGGCCGCGAGCAAGAGCTGCGCAATTTCTTGGGCACTTTCATATTCAACGGCGATATGGTTAATCAAGCCGTAGGCAGCATGAGCGGCGGTGAAAAAGCTCGTCTTGTATTAGCCATGGTCGTCTGGCAAAAGCCCAATTTACTGCTCCTTGATGAGCCGACCAATCATTTAGACCTCACTACCCGGGAAGCGCTACAAATGGCGCTCAATGAATTTGAAGGTACGGTGATGCTGGTCAGCCATGATCGCGCCTTGCTGCGCAGTGTGTGCGATGAATTCTGGCTGGTTGGCAGCGGTGTGGTCAAGCCCTTTGACGGCGATCTGGATGATTATCAAAAATACCTGCTCGATATGGCCAAGCAGCGCCGCGAGAGTTTATCTGCTCGCAATAGAGCGCAGGCGTTGGAAAAAAAGCCCGCTGCAGCAGCTCCTCCAGCGCCTGTGATCACCGCACCCATTGCTATTCATTCGATAGCACCTTACGCAGAACCTATGCCGGCTACCGCCCCAAAAGACTCTAAAATTGAGCCGGAAACTCTGTTCAAAAGCAAAGAGCAGCGCCAGCACGAAGCGCGAGAGCGCTCTGCTTTGGCCGAAAAAACCAAACCCCTTAAAACCCGCCTGAAACAATTTGAAGACAGCATTGCCGTGCTCAAAGCCGAACAGGAAACTTTGCATACCAAGCTGATGAATGCACTGCCCAGCGCTGAGTTGATAGAAGCCAACAAACGTTTGGCGGCTATCGCCTCTGAGATCGAAGACACAGAGTGGAAATGGCTGGAAGTCTCTGAGCGAATTGAAGGTCTGGAAACGGCCTGATGCCATCTGCTGGGTGCCTGCTGGATCATTGGACTTAAATGGGTCGTGCGTTTAGTGTAAAGTCACTTGCCGTTAGGCAAATTCATGACCTAATGCATCAACCCTTGAGGAGAAAAACATATGATGAGCATCATCGGAACGATTGTTATTGGCTTTATCGTTGGCCTGATTGCACGCGCGCTCAAACCCGGAGACGACAAAATCGGCTTGATCATGACTGCCGTTCTTGGCGTTGCAGGCTCATTTATCGCCACCTATGCGGGCTCAGCGCTTGGGCTCTACAAACAAGGTGCTGCAGCCGGTTTCATTGCTTCCGTCGTAGGCGCGATCATCCTGCTCGTGATCTACAGCTTGGTCACCAAGAAATCTGGTGGTGATAGTGGCGCCAGCACCTGATTCCACTGCCGGGCTTTCCGCTGCCCTCACAGCGGCACAAGCGCGCGCGCGCAAGCTGATCGCTAAACGCGCGCTCATAGCAGCCGCTGCAGGGGCTGTACCGCTGCCGGGATTGGATTGGGCCGTTGATGCGGCTCTCCTATCCAAGCTCATCCCAAAAATAAACGAAGAATTCGGTCTCGCGCCGCATCAAATCGCCAAACTCCCCACGCATCAGCGCGAGCGCGTGCAAACAGCTATCACCTTGGTCGGCGGCGCACTTCTTGGCAAGCTCATCACCAAAAGCTTAGTCCTGCGCGCAATGAAAGCCGTGGGCGTGCGCTTGACTGCTGCACAAGTTGCTAAATTCGTCCCGCTTGCAGGCCAAGCCGCTAGCGCCGCTTTGAATTACGCCGCGCTTCGTTGGCTAGGAGAGCAACACATCAAAGATTGTTTGCGCGTGGTGCAAGAAGCGCAATTGCAGCTTGCTTCCCCATTGCGTTAAAAAACAAAAAAGCCTTGTGTTTTGCAACACAAGGCTTGGATGCTTCGGGATTGGTGGGCGATACATGGATCGAACATGTGACCCCTGCAGTGTGAATGCAGTGCTCTACCGCTGAGCTAATCGCCCGAAGCGAGAATTATACATCGGGGTTACCCTCCGCCGCGCTGCATGTAAAGATCAAAGCGCTTCATAAATGTATAGCGCTGATGCTCATCTACACCATCAAAACGAAAGCTCACAAGCAAGCGAGGCAACTTAAACAATGCGATGCGGCGGAGCTCTCCTGTTTGCCAGAAAATGTCAAGTCGACCAGCACCTATTTGGGCGTGGGCACTATTGGATTTCTGTTCCCACTTCACTCCCCCGATGGCTTCTGGTAGCCAGCCGAGCCATTCGGTTTCTGTGCAGCCCATTTCTCGGTCAAACTGGGCTGGATAGTGGCTTTGCATGGGGTTTCAAGTTGGGGAAACAGCTAATTGCTAGGGTGGTCTCAAATCCAAGTGCTGCACCATGAGTCTAATGGATAGCTACAGGTCTTGAGTTGGACTTGGAATCACCAACTCGATAAACCTCATAGATGACTTGATAAAAACTGGACAGTTCATTGACTGCTGACACTTTTGCCACTTTTGCCACTTCCGCCAGATGCGGTTGACCTCATGCTAAAAATCAACTACATTACTAACCAGTCAGTCATTAATTATGTCCAACATCTCAGCTGCCACAGAACCAACTGAGCGCCCTGAAAAGCGTGAGCGGCGCAAGGAAGCCCGCCCTGGCGAGCTGCTGGCTGCGGCATTGGATCTCTTTGTGGAAAAGGGCTTTGCATCCACGCGGGCTGAGGAAGTTGCTCAGCGCGCTGGCGTATCCAAAGGCACGTTGTTTTTATATTTTCCGAGCAAAGATGAGCTGTTTAAAGCCGTGGTGCGAGAGCACATTGCCGGCACGATCAAAGATGCGTTTGGTGAGCTGCAAAGTTTCCCCGGCACGAGTACTGAGCTGGTGCTTTACCTGATGATTCAGTGGTGGGAACGTTATGGCAACACAAAAGCTTCAGGCATTAGCAAACTCATGATGAGCGAGGCAGGCAATTTTCCTGAGCTTGCTGAGTTTTATCAAAACGAGGTGATCATCCCCGGGCATCGCTTGATTCAAATGGTGATAGATCGCGGTATCGCCTCGGGGGAATTTCGCCAAGTGGATGTGGAGTATGCGGTGTTCAGCATCCTCGCGCCCATTATGTTTTTGATCATGTGGAAGCATTCGCTGTCCGGTTGCTGCCCTTCGGGTGAAAAAATTGAACCGTTGCGCTACCTTGCAGTGCAGGCCGACATTGTGGCGAAGGGTCTCCTCCATCCTAACTTTACTTCTCAGACATCTCTATCATCTACAAACAAACCATGAAGAGTTCGACCAAATGGATATTGGGTGCCATCGCCCTCGTACTTATTGCTGGCGGCGCAGCTCGCGTATTGGCAAAGCGGCAATCTGCGCCCGCGCCTGCGGCTGCCGTCAAAGCAGAGCCATTCATTGAGCTGACTGCAGGCGATGTGTTTACCGTTCAAAGCATGGAGCTGTCGCAAGGTGTTCCGATTTCGGGTTCGCTCAAAGCTGTGAATTCCGCGCTGGTGAAAGCGCGTGTGGCGGGCGAATTGCAGGGCTTGACTGTGCGTGAAGGTGATGCGGTGAAAGCCGGGCAAATCATTGCTCGCGTGGATAGCAGCGAATACGCCGCCCGCGTTCGTCAATCACAAGAGACGGCTGAGGCTGCCAAAGCTCAGATCGATATTGCGCAGCGCAGCTTTGACAATAACAAAGCATTGGTTGATCAGGGCTTTATCTCGCGCACGGCGCTCGATACCTCTGTGGCCTCACTGCAATCGGCGCAAGCCAACCACAAAGCCGCATTGGCTGGGCTGGATGTGGCACGCAAATCTGTGCAAGACACCGTACTCACTGCGCCGATCCAAGGCATCATCTCTCAGCGCCTTGCCCAGCCGGGCGAGCGCGTGGGCATTGATGCGCGGGTGGTAGAGATTGTAGATTTGAGCCGCCTAGAGTTAGAAGCACCCTTAGCGGCAGCTGATTCCGTGCAAGTGCGCGTCGGGCAAACGGCGCGGCTCAAGATGGAAGGCCATACACAGGAGATCGCAGCCACCGTGACCCGTATCAACCCCAGCGCCTCAGCCAGCAGCCGCAGCGTGCTGGTCTATCTGAGCGTGGCGACACTTCCTGGCTTGCGCCAAGGCTTGTTTGCGCAAGGCTCGCTCGATACAGTGAAGGAAACAGTATTAGCCGTGCCAATATCCGCCGTACGCACCGACAAACCTCAGCCCTATGTGCAGCTCATTCAAAACAACCGCATCGTGCATCAAACGGTGGAGATGGGAGGGCGCGGCGAGGGCACAGGTGCGTATGTGGGGATCACCATGGTTGCTATTAAAAACATAGCTGCTGGCGCAATGATTACGCCGGCTAGCACCGGAAATCTTCGTGAAAATACACAAGTATCTTTGCCCGGCAGCAAGCCAGCATCCACCAAGCCCGCAGCATCTGCAGCGTCTGGCGCAGCGAGCTAAAGAATATGTGGTTCACCCGCGTAAGCCTGCAAAACCCGGTCTTCGCCACCATGATGATGCTGGCGCTGATGGTGCTGGGCATTTTTAGTTACCAGCGGCTAAAGGTCGATCAGTTCCCTGCCATTGATTTTCCTGTGGTGATAGTGGCCACAGACTATCCCGGCGCTGCGCCCGAGATCGTCGAGACAGAAGTTTCTAAAAAGATCGAAGAAGCCGTCAACTCGATTGCTGGCATCAACGCCCTCACCTCGCGCAGCTACGAAGGCTCTTCGGTGGTGGTGATTGAATTTCAGCTCAACATCAATGGCCGCAAAGCTGCTGACGATGTGCGCGAAAAAGTAGCTGCCGTGCGCCCAAGCTTACGCACTGAAGTGAAAGAACCACGCGTGTTGCGCTTTGATCCTTCTGCGCGATCCGTGTGGTCAGTGGCCGTGTTGCCGCAAAAAACAGCTGACGGCAAAACCATGAGCGGCGTTGAGCTGACCAATTGGGCAGATCAAAATCTTAAAAAACGCTTGGAAAATGTGCGAGGCGTAGGCTCCGTGGCGCTTGTCGGCGCGACCAAACGCGAGATCAATATTTACCTTAATCCTCAAGCGCTTGAAGCCTACGGCATCAGCGGTGATCAGGTCGCCAGTGCGATCCGCAATGAAAATCAAGATTTGCCGATCGGCGCTGTGCGCTCCATCGCCCAAGAGCGGGTCGTTCAGGTGCAAGCGCGAGTACAGCGGCCAGAGGATTTTGCCAAAATCATCGTGGCACGCAAGGGCTTGACGAACGCTGGGCAAGCCAGCGGTGGTGCCGCCATCACAGTCGGCCAGCTCGCTCGCATTGCCGATGGCGCACAAGAAGCTGAGAATCTAGCGCTGTACAACGGCGAGCGCACCTTGCTACTCTCAGTGCAAAAGTCACAAGACGAAAACACGATTGATGTGGTCGATGGCCTGAAAAAGACGATTGCCGAGATGGAAAAGCAGCTGCCGCCAGGCATCAAGCTGCAAGAGATTCAAGACAATTCGCGCTCGATTCGCTTGTCGGTCAACAACGTGCGGCAAACTTTGATCGAAGGCGCATTCCTGACGATTCTCATCGTCTTCCTCTTCCTCAATTCATGGCGCTCCACCGTGATCACCGGCCTGACACTGCCGATTGCATTAATCGGTACGTTTTTGTTCATGAATATGTTCGGCTTCACGATCAACATGATCACGCTCATGGCCTTGTCGCTCTGCGTGGGTTTGTTGATTGACGATGCGATTGTGGTGCGAGAAAACATCGTGCGGCATATCCAAATGGGCAAAACGCCTTACCAAGCCTCGCTAGATGGCACGCAAGAAATTGGCCTGGCCGTATTGGCCACCACGTTTTCTATCGTGGCCGTATTTTTGCCGATTGGCTTTATGGGCGGCATCATCGGCAAATTCTTTCACGAGTTTGGCATCACGATTGTGGCCGCCGTGATGATCTCCATGTTTGTGAGTTTCACGCTTGATCCCATGATGTCATCTATTTGGCACGATCCGGCGATTGATGAACACGGCAAACCCTTCAAACCCGTGACGTGGTACGACAAAACCATTGGCCGCGTCACGCATGCTTTCGAGCGCGGCACTGACAAGCTGGGCGATGGTTACACCAGAATTTTGCGCTGGAGCTTGAAGTGGAAAAAAACCACCCTGCTCCTCGCCTTGATCACTTTCGCAGTCAGCATTGCCATGACGCGCTTGCTGGGCACAGAGTTTGTGCCCAAAGCAGATTTTGGGGAAAGTAACATCAGCTTTTACACACCGGTAGGCTCATCGCTCGAAGCCACAGAAGCCAAAGTCAAACAAGTTGAGGCCATTGTCCGCGAGCGCCCAGAAGTGCGCTACACACTTTCCACCATCAACACCGGCAACGCACAAGGCAAGATTTACGCTAACGTATATGTGCGGATGTCAAATCGCAAAGAGCGCGTTCAGACGGTGGATCAAATTTCATCAGATCTGCGTGAGCGTTTGCGCTCAGTGGCCGGTATCGTCGTCACGCAAGCAGGCACGCTTGATGCTGTGGGCGGCAACAAGCAAATTGAAGTGGCCATCAAAGGCACAGATCTCAAAGAGCTGGAGCGAATTACTGTGCAGGTGTTGGCCAAGCTGCGCGATACGCCCGGTTTGGTCGATTTAGATTCGAGCGTCAAACCTGCCAAGCCCACCATTGAAGTGGATGTGCGACGCGAAGTGGCTTCTGATTTGGGGCTCACTACCGCGCAAATCGGCTCGAGCTTGCGCACACTTGTGGCCGGCCAAACGGTAGGCAATTGGCGCGCGCCAGACGATCAAACCTATGATGTCAACGTACGCCTTGCGCCCGATGCCCGCAACACACCGCAAGATCTGGAGCGCCTGCCATTTGCGTTGGGCACGAATGCCGATGGCAGTTCGCGCGTGGTGCGGCTCAACCAAGTGGCAACAGTGCGCGAGGCCACGGGCCCCAATCAAATTAACCGTCGCGATCTCACGCGAGAAGTGGCCATCAATGCCAACGTGTATGGCCGCGCTGCGGGCGAAGTCTCTGCCGATATCCGCAAGACACTTGATGAGATCACCATGCCGCCCGGCTACAGCTACCAGTTTGGCGGTAGCACGAAAAACATGGCTGAGTCGTTTAACTACGCCATCTCCGCGCTGGCGCTGGCCGTGATCTTCATTTACATGATCTTGGCCAGCCAATTCAAAAGCTTTTTGCAGCCGCTCGCGCTCATGACGGCACTGCCGCTCACATTGATTGGCGTGGTGCTAGCGCTGCTTGCGTTTAATTCCACGCTGTCGATGTTTTCAGTGATTGGCGTGATTATGTTGATGGGCTTGGTCACGAAGAATGCGATTCTTTTAGTGGATTTTGCGATTCGCTCAAGAGAAGCTGGCATGGATCGTGTGGAAGCGCTGTTGCTGGCCGCCAAAGTGCGACTGCGCCCGATTTTGATGACGACACTGGCGATGATCTTTGGCATGGTGCCTCTGGCGTTTGCGCTATCAGAAGGCTCAGAGCAGCGTGCGCCGATGGGGCAAGCGGTGATCGGTGGCGTGATCACCTCATCCCTGCTCACCTTGGTCGTCGTGCCTGTGGCTTATTGCTATATGGACGATCTGGCAAACTGGTTCAAGCGGCTGTTTGGCGTGACGCCACAGACTAAAATTAAGGGTTTGCCGCAGTCGGCAGAATAAATCGTATTTTGAGAAGAATCACCATGAATTTCGAACAAGCCCGTTTCAATATGATTGAGCAGCAAATCCGCCCTTGGGATGTGCTCGATCAAGCCGTTTTGCAATTGCTCGCCACGATAAAGCGCGAAGATTTTGTACCGTTGGCTTACAAGCAAGTCGCCTTTACGGATATGGAAATACCCCTGCAAACTGGCAGCAAAGATGGCTTGATCATGCTCGCGCCAAAGGTGGAAGCCCGCATGCTGCAAGATTTGGCTGTGCACAAACATGAAAAAGTGCTGGAAATCGGCACAGGCAGCGGCTATATGGCAGCCCTTCTCGCGCACAAAGCCCAGCGCGTGATCTCGTTAGAAATCAACGAAGCTCAAGCACAAACCGCCCGCGCTAATCTGCAAAAAGCAGGCATTCATAACTGCGAAGTTCGCATCGCTGATGGCTCAAAAGTTGATTTGAGTGTGGATGGCCCTTTTGATGTGATCGTGCTCTCCGGCTCGGTGGCTAGCGTGCCGAGCAGCTTAAAAGCCCTGCTCAAACCAGGTGGTCGATTGGCCGCCATTGTGGGCAATGAGCCAGTGATGTGCGCTACGTTTATCACAAAAGCACAAGACGGCAGCTTTGTAACCACCCAGCCTTGGGACACACTTGCTCCTCGCCTGCTGGGTTTTGCTGATACGCCAAAATTTAGCTTTTAAGCTTTCTGCCTGTGGCCATCAGCATGATCCCGCAAATCCGCCCAGCAGCATTCAAACAATGGCTGCTCACGATCACTTCATCAGGCCAAGCTACGCCCTTGGTGCTGGATGTACGCGAGCCTTGGGAGGTTTCTACGGCCTGCATCCAGCCACTTGCAGATGCCCCAGCCTTTGACCTTCTACAGATGCCAATGCAAAGCATCCCACATCGCTTGAACGAATTGCCGCAAGATCGCACCATTGCCTGTTTGTGCCACCACGGCATACGAAGCCAGCAAGTGGCTGCATTTCTCCTTCATCGCGGGTTCGAGCAAGTCGTCAACATTTCTGGCGGCATAGACGCTTGGAGTCTTGAACTCGACGCCAGCGTTGCCACCTATTGAATCAGTTGCCCTCACACAAGGATTGCCATGTTCGCATTGACCCACCTGCCCCGCACTACTGTTTGTTTAGCCGTGAGCGCACTGCTCAGCACAGGAGCGGCCAATGCGCAAAATCTTGTCGAACTCTATCAAGCGGCCAGTGTTTATGACGCTACTTTTCAAGCTGCAAGATCTCAATATGAAGCTAATTTGGCGCGCGCCGAGCAAGCCAAGGCGGGTTTATTGCCCACTGTAGGCATCAGCGCGAATTTGAGCGGTACGAATGCCGATGTCATCAAGCCTCTATCCAACACCAACCGCACCTTTGGCTCACAAAGTGCCGCTATCAACGCCAGCCAGCCGCTGTATCGCCCGGCCAATCGCGCCACGGCTGCGCAAGGTGAGTTGCAAGCCACGCAAGCTAAATCAGCCCTCGTGACCGCAGAGCAGGATTTGATCATTCGCGTGACGCAAGCCTACTTCGATGTACTCGCCAGTCAAGACAGTTTGGCTTTTGTGAAAGCGCAAAAAACCGCAGTCGCCGAGCAATTGGCCGCCGCCAAGCGCAATTTTGAGGTCGGCACCTCCACCATTACCGACACGCGAGAAGCACAAGCCCGCTTTGATTTGGTCATCGCACAAGAGATCGCGGCTGAAAACGATCTGCGCGTTAAGCGCATCGCCCTCGATCAGCTTGTGGGCAAGCCCAGCACAGAGCCTAAGCCATTGGCCTTGCCTGCTAGACTGCCCGATCTGCTGCCTGCTGATGTCAATCTTTGGGTCAACCAAGCGCAGGAACAACATCCCAGTATCAAGGCAGCTGAGCTAGCGGTTGATATCGCTAAGCTAGAAATTACCAAAGCCCAAGCCGGTGAAAAACCCACCGTTGATGCCACTGCCTCGTATGGCCTGTCCTACGGCAGCGGCGGCGCATCCAGTCGCATCAACTCAGAAAGCCGTAATGGCAGCATCGGCATTGCGCTCAACTACCCACTCTTCGCAGGCTATGCCATACAAAACCGCATCAAAGAAACGCTGCAGCTTGAAGACAAATCCCGCAATGACTTAGAAGCCTCCAGACGCAGCATTTCTCAAGCCACACGCACCGCCTATTTCGGCGTGCTCTCCGGTCAAGGCCAAGTCAAAGCCTTGGAAGCCGCTGAAGCCAGTAGCCAGAGCGCGCTAGATGCCAACAAACTCGGTTACCAAGTTGGCGTGCGCATCAATATCGATGTGCTCAACAGCCAATCCCAGCTCTTCCAGACCAAACGCGATTTGGCTAAAGCACGCTACGACGTATTGGTGGGCGGCCTTCGCCTGCGGCAAGCCAATGGCACGTTAAAAGCCGCCGATTTGAATCCGGTCAACGCGCTTTTAGCACGTTGAACTTTGAGAAATTATTCCTTAAAAATACGAATGTAGCCGGCGTAGATATTGCGCTGTTTGCTATCAAAATAATAGTAATCTTTGATTCTATCCACCAGCAATCGGTGGCCAGATGGCAAGTACATCGCCTTCTACCAAGGTGCGCGTGTCGCGGTCTTCTGGGTTGATGTAGTGGCCGTTGACGAGGACGAGGTGGACGAGCTTGTGTGGCAGGCCGAAGGGCTCGATGATTTGCAGGATGCTTGCGCCTTCGCCTGCCTGTAGCTCGACGATGTTGCTGCGGCGGGCATCGGCGGGCAGGTAATCAGTGAGGGAGGCGAAGAGCTTGAGGGTGATTTTCATACGTGTTTAAAGCCAGAAAATACGATTTTGAGCGCCGAGAACGCGAAAATTTCGCAGAGGTCGCAAAAAAAGAAATTCAAAAATTTGGCTATTTTTCTGCGTCTTCTGCGTAACATTCGCGTCCTCTGCGTTCAAAAATATCTTCGTATTTTTCTCAATATAGCCCTAGCGCCCCCGGCGAGACATATCCGCCGCCCCGCTCCATTCATGTTGGCCGTGCGCGGTGGCGATGTAGGCGGCCATGAGCTGGGTGGGGTCTTCTTGCAGCTTGGTTTTCCATTCGCCAAGCTTGATCTGGCCTTCCACCAAGCCGCGCATCGCGCCGATGTGTTCCGTCCAGCCGACGCTGTTGCAGCCCACCAGCACATCGCCTTGAAACTGCAAACTAAGATGCCGGCCCGCTTTGCCATCGGTGATTTCCACGTGCTCGCCGCCGGGGCGGCCTTGCCAATCGCCAAAGCTGGTAGAAATCATGCCCAGCGTGTCGAGCACGTTGATCTGCGTGACGCCGCGCAGATTGGCCTGCGCAGCCCGGCTGCGGGCATGCGCCACCATATTCAGCGCAGCCACCCTAGCCTGCTCTGCCGCGTTGGGCTGAATCGCGCTCACGATGGTCTTACCGCTCACTTTATCAAACGCCTCAGCGCAATCGCCTGCTGCAAAAATACCGGGCACGTTGGTTTGCAAATGCTCGTCCGTCAACACGCCGAGCAAGCAGGTGATGGCGCTGCCTTCTAAAAAACCAATGGCGGGGCGCACGCCCGCTGCGCTGATCACCAAATCGGCTTCCATCGTGGTGCCATTGGAGAGCTTGACCTTCAGGGGCGTGCCAGGCGTGATCGCTTCGACCTTAGTACCGGTATATACCTTCACACCTTTGGCCTGCACCCAATCGCTGATCATGCCGCCTGCAGTCGGCCCCATCATGCGCGGCACCATGCGGTCGCCCATTTCCACCACACTCAGCTCCACACCTCGCGCGGCCAGCGCTTCCATGATGATGCAGCCAATGAAACCTGCGCCGAGCTGCAAGACTTTCGCACCAGGCTTAGCCAGCTTCATGATGCTGCGCGCGTCTTCCAGAGTCCAACAGTTATGCAC
Source organism: Comamonadaceae bacterium (assembly GCA_043777675.1). Classification (GTDB taxonomy): domain Bacteria; phylum Pseudomonadota; class Gammaproteobacteria; order Burkholderiales; family Burkholderiaceae_C; genus JANMDU01. The sequence continues at coordinate 39,065 of JAYWHR010000029.1, forward strand.
GCCTGCGGAGTCAATGCCGGGCACGGGCGGCTTGATGGGATGCGAGCCGGTGGCGATGAGCAACGTATCAAAACTCAACTCTTTGCCATCTTGAAGCACTATCTTTTTAGTAGCAACTTGCACAGATTTCACGCCGGCTACCACTCGATTTATCTTTAAATCTTCATAATGCGTGGCGCTTTTGCGCAAATGCGTGCCTTGCTCCTGCACATTGCCCACGAGCAAATACGGAATGGCCATGCGCGAATACGGCACTTCTTTTTCATCGCCAATCAGGGTGATCTCGTCTTGCGGCGCTTGCTTGCGGATCGTCTCCGCAGCAATCACGCCAGCGGGGCCTACGCCTATGATGATATGGTGCATATTTCGTCTCCTAGGGCGAATACAAATTCAAATACAAAATACGGAATGCGTACGCAGAGAACGCAAAGGTTACGCAGAAGACGCAAAAGAAAACCGAAAAGGTATTTTTTGCGTCTTCTGCGTAACCTCTGCGTCTTCTGCGTCCGGCTGTTCGGTTTTGAATGCACAGCTAGCCAACTAGCTAGCTATGCAGCAAACCATCACAGTCCGAGTCGCTCTTTCGTCTTCGCTGTTGGCCGGCCTTCTGGATCCCAGCCGCGCACCTCGTAATACTTAGGCAGCATTTTTGCCAGCTCGCTCACTTTGCCCTTAGTGGGGCCGCTGGTGGCGGCTTCGGTGAGCAGACGTTTAGGCAGCGTGTCGTCTTTGTGCGTGAAGCCAGCGGCGTTGTTGAATTCACGCTCCATGTTCCAGATGCGCTCGCCGATTTTCTCGAGCTCTTCGGTGGTGTAGTCTTCATCGCAAGCGGCTTGCATTTGTGGCGCTAGATCGGCCAAGCCCCAAGCGAAGGTGGTGAAGACGCACAGGCCCGATGAATCGAAAGCGGCTGTGGCATCTTGGAAAGCCTTCACAAGCTCTGGCTTGCCTTCGTGCTCCAGCGGATCGGTTTTGACCGGAATGCCGAGCACTTCAGACGCAATCGTGTAGCCGCGCAAATGGCAGCCGCCGCGATTGCTGGTGGCATATGCCAAGCCAATTCCTTGAATGCCGCGCCCGTCGTAGGCTGGGAATTCTTGGCCTTTGCTGCTCATGGAAAGATCGGGGTGGCCAAATTTTGCACAGAGGCGCTTGGAGCCTTGGCCAATTTCTTTGCCAAATCCACGGCCGTAAATCGTCTCTTCTGCTAGGAAAGCCAGCGCTTGGGCCGAGCCAAACGGCGCTTCAATGCCGATCTGCTCTTTGGTGAGCACGCCCATCTCGTAGAGCTCCATCACAGCGCCCACCGTGGTGCCAAAGCTGATGGGATCAATGCCTTCTTCGTTGCAGAGCACGTTAGCATATTGCAGCGCATCCAGATCCTTCACGCCATTGGCCGCGCCGAGCGCCCAAGCTGCTTCGTATTCCAAGCCGCCAGATGCGCCCCAGTATTGCGGCTTGTTTTGCACGGTGAAGTGGTCTTTGTCAATCGTTTGAATGCGGCCGCAAGCGATAGTGCAGCCAAAGCAGGCTTGGTTCGTCACCAGCGGCTTCTTACCATCGGTGGCGCGCGGTGTGGCCATGGCCTCCGCGCTGATATCTTTAGCGCCTTCAAACTGGTTGTTGCGGTGATTGCGGGTAGGCAGTGCGCCTACTTCGTTGATCACGTTCATCAGCACCTGCGTGCCGTAGGTGGGCAAGCCTTGACCCGTGACAGCGTTTTCAGCGAGAATTTTTTTCTTCTCATAGGTCACTTTCATAAAGGCCTTCGGATCGCGGATATTACCCACGCCTTTCGTGCCGCGCACTGCAATGGCTTTGAGATTTTTGCTGCCCATCACGGTGCCCACGCCCGAGCGGCCAGCGGCGCGATGCAGATCGTTCACCACAGCGGCAAACAGAACACCGTTTTCGCCCGCTTTGCCGATACTGCAAACGCGGGTGAGCGGATCTTGCAGGCTCTTCTTCAAAGTGCCTTCAGTTTCAAACACGCTCTTGCCCCAAAGATGCGCCGCATCGCGCAGCTCGGCCACATCGTCGTTAATGTAGAGGTACACCGGCTTGGCCGATTTGCCTTCCACGGCGATCATGTCCCAGCCTGCCATCTTGAGCTCTGCGCCCCAGTAGCCGCCGGAATTGGAGCAAGCGATTGCACCAGTAAGCGGGCTCTTGGTGGACACGGTGTAGCGTCCGCCAGTGGAGGCCATGGTGCCTGTTAAAGGGCCGGTGGTGAAGTAGATTTTGTTGCCTTCCGAGAGCGGCTCGACTTTGGGATCGACTTCAGTGGTGAGGTATTTCGCAGCGAGGCCGCGTGAGCCGATGTAGGCTTTGGCCCAGTTGGTGTTGAGCGGCTCAGATTTCACTGTGCCGGTGGTGAGGTTAACGCGAAGGATTTTTCCAGCCCAAGACATGATGTTTCTCCTGTGGGTGATTGGATTTAAGCAGCGGAAGCTTGATTACCAAGCTTATCTGCCCAAGATTTCATTTTGTCGATGCCCGTCCAGTTGGCATCCACGAAGGTGATCGCCGTGGTGGGGCAAGCCTCCACACAGGCCGGATCGCCGCCACAGAGGTCACACTTTTGCACCTTGCCAGTTTCCTGCACATAGTTGATCGTGCCAAATGGGCAAGCAATCGTGCAGACTTTGCAGCCCACGCAGGTGGAATCGTTCACCACTTTTGCGCCCGTGGCTTTGTCAATCGTGATGGCTTCTACCGGGCAGGCATGCAAGCACCAAGCTTCATCGCATTGCGTGCAGGTGTAGGGCACTTTTTTGCCGGTGTGATGAAAGTCAAACACTTTGATGCGCGATTTGCTGGTGGCATAGGTGCCATAGTTCTCAAACGAACACGCCATCTCGCATTGCAAGCAGCCCGTGCATTTATCCGGGTTGATGTGCAGCATTTTTTGCATAAAGGTCTCCTGTGGGTAGCGGCTTTGCGATATGCAAAGCTTTGCCTATTTGAAAATCAAACTGCATTGTTTTCTAACTGTGCAAAGAAGCACTTGCGGTAAACCCTTGTGTGCGGCGCAACAATTCAAAAATTCTCAAAATGGGACAGAATTTCTAGCTAACATTAAAAGCTATGCAAATGCTCGCGCCATCTTCCCGCCTCGATCTCATCACGCAATCGCGCCGCGTGCTGCTGGGTGGGCAGCGTGGCAAGGCCGTCGTGCACGATTGGATTGCAGCTTCTTGGCAGCGCTGCATGGGGGCGGGGCGCGAGCCGCAGCACAGCGTGGCTTTTGATCTGGTGAGCGCTGCCATGCAACGCCGCTCGCGGGAGGCGAATCGGCAGCTGGCACTTGCCGCGCAGAGCACTTTGAAGCAGCTGGGCGAGGCGATTGCGCCGATTCGGTATTTCGCGATTTTGACGAATGCGCAGGGCGTGGTAGTGAGCAGCAGTGGGCAAATTGACTCAGCGGATCGCCGTGCCACGCTGATTGCACGAGAAGGCGTTGATCTGTCGGAGGCTGCGATTGGCACGAGCTCGATTGGCGCGACGCTGCATGAGCTGTCTGATGTGTGGCTGCATCGCGGCGAGCATTTTTTTGAGATGAACACGGCTTACTCCTGCGCGGGCTCGCCGATTTTTGATGGTGCGGGGCGTTGCGCTGGCATGCTGGATGTGACGGGGATTGATGTGCCCGAACGGCCGGAGCTAATGCACCGCGTGAGCAGCGCCGCGCGGTTGATTGAAAACCGATTGGTGTTGGCCGCGCCGCACACGCTGGTGATTCATCTGCGCTGGCCGGATGCTGGCGCTCTGGGGCGCGAGGCTGAAGGCTTGCTTTGCCTTGATGAAGATGGCCAGATTTGCGCAATGAACCGCACGGCGCGCCAGATGCTGGGCGTATCTGAACTCGTTAACGCATCTCATGCCAGCGACATATTCGCCACCGATTGGCGGCGCTTGTTTGATGCACATTTGGGGCAAGCGCCGATACAAGTGCCGCTGTGGAGCGGCCTACAAGCCGAGCTGCGCACCAGCCGCAGCGGCAAGCTATCTCCGAAGACGACAACATCCGTGGTCGATACGCGTGTGCGAGCCAGCGTAGGCGCGCTCAAAGCGCATGAGGTGGATGTGATCCGCGATACCGTTTCGCAGCTCAAAGGCAATGTGGCCGCAGCGGCTGCAAAACTGGAAATCAGCCGGGCGACTATCTATCGCAAGCTGAACATCAAGCAGACCTGATTGTTTATTAGTTTTCTAATCATTTCAAACAGAGCGCCGGCGTATCTATTGCATAGTTCGCTAGCATGATAGTCTTCGCATTAAGTTAATAGTTTTCTAACTTTTTCAGCAAACACCCAGTAACCAACCGGCTATTTTTATGCAATCTAACAAATCCCAAACCGAGCACGCTATTTATCCTGGCATGCATCACCGAAACGCCTTCGTCACGGGTGGCGGTAGTGGCATTGGCGCAGCCATTGTTTTAGAGCTCGCAAGTCAAGGTGTACGGGTTGCTTTTGTTGATATTTCCTCAGAGGCAAGTATTGCTGTGGTTGAAAAAGCTCAGGCAGAGGGTTGGCCAGTTCCTTGGTGGCGGCCATGCGACGTGCGCGATATAGAAGCCCTGCAAAGCGCGATTACCGATGCAAGCAAAGAGCTCGGAGATTTTTGGATCTTGGTCAATAACGTCGCCAACGATGATCGGCACACCATGGAATCCGTTACGCCGGCTTATTACGATGATCGGATTGCGATCAATCAGCGCCCAGCGTTTTTTGCGATTCAATCGGTTGTCCCTGGTATGCGCCGCTTAGGGGGAGGAACTATCATCAATCTAGGCTCTACGGGATGGCAACGCAAAGGTACGGGCTACTTATGCTATTCAGTTGCCAAATCGTCGGTTAATGGGCTAACGCGCAGCCTTGCACAAACACTGGGACAAGACCGCATCCGTGTCAACACCGTTTCTCCAGGATGGGTCATGACGGAGCGGCAAATCAAACTTTGGCTTGATGCGGAAGGTGAGCGTGCATTGGAGCTCAATCAGTGCTTGCCTGATCGAATGAAGCCGCAAGATATAGCCAACATGGTGGCCTTTTTGGCCAGCGATGCTGCGAGCATGTGCACTGCGCAAGAATTCACTGTCGATGCAGGTTGGAACTGACAACTTAGCGGTCACTGTTAGGGAAAAAAACTTGGTTTCCACCAATTTTGTAAGCGGCGATGCTGCTTTGCCCCTTTGGAGAAATTATCCAATCCACGAAGCGTTGAGCATCTAAAGCTTTCGCATGAGGGTGCTTGGCAGGATTCACAGCAATGACGCCATATTGATTGAAGAGACGCGTATCACCTTCAACCAAAATAGCCAGATCTGCACGGTTTTTAAAATTGAGCCAAGTTCCGCGATCTGTGAGCGCGTAGGCATTGCTGCTGGAGGCAATATTCAGCGCAGGGCCCATGCCACAGCCGCATTCCTTGTAGCCGTTGCCTTTGTTGGCAGTGGCGCCCAGCATATTCCAATAGCGCAGCTCTGCGGCATGCGTGCCAGATTTATCGCCGCGTGAGATGAAGGCGGCATTGCTAGAGGCGAGTTTTTTCAAGGCTTCGGTGATGTCTTTGCCTCGTGCTAACGCGGGGTCGTTCTTCGGGCCGACCAAGACGAAATCGTTGTACATCACTCCAAAGCGCTTCACGCCAAAGCCATCTGCCACAAACTTTTCTTCAGCCACTTGATCGTGCACGAAGAGTACATCCGCATCGCCGCGCCGCGCCATATCTAGCGCTTGGCCGGTGCCGAGTGCGACGACTTTGATATCAAGGCCAGTGGCCTTTTTGAAGTCTGGCAGCAAGGCGCTAAACAAGCCAGATTGCTCGGTCGAGGTGGTGGATGCCATCGTGATATTTTGCGCGGAAGTGGCTAAGGTCAAGCCAGCCAGTGAGATGCCAAATACTATCGATTTAATAGCGCTCTGCGCATATTCCATGCCGGCTACATACCAATTTCTCTTATAAAGAGCTTGCATTACATGGCTCCATCCATTAAAAAAGCTGCTGTTCGGTTTGCAAAATCAGGCAGCAGGGTTTCAAAGAAATCTTGGGTTGAGCCGTCAAACGAAATACGCCCTTGATCAAGCGCGATCACACGGCTGGCTAGGCGCTTGACTTGGCCCAGGTTGTGGCTCGCAAACACCAGCGTCATGCCTTGGCTTTTGAAGCTGGCCATGAGCTGCTCCAGCTCGCGCTTGGATGCTGGCGCGAGGCTGGCCGTGGGCTCATCGAGCAGCAAAAGCTGCGGCTGGCTCACGCAGGCGCGCGCCACCGCCAAGCGCTGCTGCTGGCCGCCTGAGAGCGTGCGCGCGGGGCGCTGAGCGAGATCGGCCAAATCCACTTGCTGCAAAGCCGTGGCCGCGGCTTGCCGCGCATCTGCCCATCGCTGCCCGCGCAGCCAAGCCGCTAGCGCCACATTAGCCAGCACGGTGGTGCGCAGCATCCAAGGCTTTTGAAAAACGAAGGCTTGGCGCTTTAAATCGGCTTGATAGATGCTGCCTTCCGTAGGCTTGAGCAGCCCTTGCATGAGCCGCAGCAGCGTACTTTTGCCGCTGCCATTCGCGCCCACCAGCGCCACCGCCTCGCCCTGCGCAATGCTGAAATTCACGCCTTGCAAAGCCTGAACGCGGCCATGCAGCTTGTTCACTTCTTTGAGGCTCAAGAGCACGGGCGCAGTCATAAGGCAAAAGCCTCCCGCCGCTCTCGCCAGCCTTTGATGAGCGCCACCAGCGCATTGAGCCCAACCACGATCAGCATCAGAACGAGCCCCAAGCCGAGGGCCAGCGGTAAATCGCCTTTGCTCGTCTCCAGCGCAATCGCCGTCGTCATCACCCGCGTAAACCCATCGATATTCCCGCCCACAATCATCACCGCGCCCACCTCGGCAATCGCGCGGCCAAAAGCGGCTATGAAAATAGTGAGCAACACAAAGCGCTCATCCAGAAGCAGCAGCAGCCCGCGCATGCCGCGCCCTGCCCCCATCGCCGAAATCTGTTCGCCGTGGCGCAGATCAGCATCTTCCAAAGCCTGCCGCACCCAAGCCGCCACAATCGGTAGCACCAAAATCGTTTGCGCCAACACCATCGCCTTAAACGAAAACAGCCATCCCAGAAACCCCAGCGGCCCGCTGCGCGACAGCAGCAAATACACCAGCAGCCCGACAACGACAGAGGGCAACGACAGCATCGCGTTCAGCAGCGCAATCACCGCCCCGCGCCCCGCAAACCGACTCACAGCCAGCCAAGAGCCCAGCACCGCTCCAGCAGCAAAGCCCAGAAGCGTAGCCAAGCCACTCACAGCCAGCGAGCGCCCAATGATCGCCCACAGCGCAGCATCACCGGAGAGCACGAGCGAAAAAGCGGTAGAAAAACTTTGCTGCAGAGAATTCATTGCGTTGATCTTAGGTGCAGCGTGGTACAAGAACTATGCGTAGATGCGAGTTATGAATGAGTTTGCATAGGCTGAGGTGTGAAGCTCAAGCGCCATGTATTTCACGCCTTTGACTAGGTTGTAAATATAAGCTTGGATTTCTTTGAAGCCGAGCCAGCACTGGTGTTGGACAAGCAGAGAGCGTAAGCCAGACAACTGCGGGTGGGCAGGTGAGTCAATAAATTGGAGGGCAAAGCCTTTCGTCATACTGCATATCGTAGGCGATCGACTAAATGCCAATAATGAGTGTTGTACATTAACGCCTGTGCATTTTGCACCTTGCTAGGGGTGCTTCGCTTCAATTCTGTGGCGCGGCTGAGATCAAACCCTTGAACCTGAATGAGGTAATCCTCGCGAAGGAAAGCTTATGACTAAACACAATCCAAAAATCCCTTCTGTCACGCCATTTTTTATAAAAAAACAGGCAATTGCCGGCATAAATACTGCGCATGCAGCTATTGTTTTCATAGCGTCTGGTGGCGCAAGTTTTCACAGCTTCGCGCAAATCGCGCCCTCGGAGAGTACTCTTAAACCAGTAATTATCAGCGCCCCTGCGCAGCGCCAGCAGCTCTCCGTTGGCGGGTTCGACGCGCCACTTTCAGAGCAGCCGATCTCTGCCACCGTGATCACCGCGCAAGACATGCAAGCCGCAGGCGCGCAGCGCTTGGCCGATCTTTACAAGCTAGATTCTTCAGTCAGCGATGCCTACAACGCCGTGGGCTATATCGACTACGCCACTGTGCGGGGCTTCGTAATCGACAACAAATTCAACTATCGACGCGATGGCCTGCCGATCTCTGGCGACACAGCTATACATCTGGCCAATAAAGAGCGTATCGAAATTTTGAAGGGCACCAGCGGTATTCAAGCAGGCACGAGTGCGCCGGGCGGACTGATGAATTACGTGTTGAAGCGTCCAACGTCCCAAACAATTCGTAGCGTCAGTTTGAGTGCAGATTCCAATGGTCAGCTAGGCGCAGCGTTGGATCTCAGTGGGCGCTTTGGACACAACAACGCCCAAGGCTATCGGCTCAATGTCGCTACAGATCGCCTGAACAGCGCCGCAGAGGGTACGCGCGGCACGCGGCAGCTTCTCGCGCTCGCTTTGGATTCACGCGTCTGGCGAGACGGCCTGTTAGAGGCAGAATTTGAATGGAGCCGCCAGAGCCAGCCCAATGTGCCCGGCCTCTCTGTCTTGGGAAGCACAGGGCTGTTGCCACGCGCAGACCCGAAGCTCAATCTCAATCGTCAAGCTTGGAGCCAGCCCACCGTATTTGAAGGCCTCACCGGCTCGCTGCGTTACAGCCAAGCGATGAACGATCAATGGCAATGGAGCGCACATTTGGGTAGCCAGCGCTTAAAGACGGATGACCGCATCGCCTTCCCATTCGGTTGCGGCAACGCGGGCAGCGGCGCTTGCAATGCGTTCTATGACAACGGCGATGTGGATATTTACGACTTTCGCAGCGAGGAAGAGAGGCGCAAGAAAGTAGCCGCACAATTTAAGATCGATGGCAACTGGCAAACAGGCAACGTGCGCCATAACTTAAGCTTTGGTGCATTGCAATCGTCTGCCAGCATCCAAGTCAATCCCAGCGCCTACAACTACGCAGGAACAGTCAACTTCAATAACCCGACGCAGCCCATTCCCGCCGATCCGTCGTTAACAGTGGCAGGCAACACCTTGCGCGAGAAGACCACTGAACTCTTTGCCACCGACGTGATCGCTTTCGGCGACAACTTCAAAACTTGGCTCGGGCTGCGCCACACCCGCCTCTCGCGCAACGATCTACTGAATGCCACGCAGTACAGCACCAACTTCACCAGCCCTTGGCTCGCCTTGAGCTACCAAATCGGTGACCACACGCTTTTTGCCAGCCACGGTCAAGGCATTGAATGGCGCATCACTCCTAACTTGCCGGCTTACGGCGCCCAAGCCGGCTTGCCATTGCCCGCGTTGCGCAGTGGTCAAATGGAGCTGGGCATCAAATCGCTCTGGAAGCATGGCAAGAGTCAAACGGAAACTGGTTTCACGCTGTTTAACATTCAGCGCCCGCTCGCCTCAGACACTGGAACAAGCCTTGTGTTTGACGGGAAGCAGCAACATCACGGCATAGAAGCTCATGCAACTCACACGCATGGCAAAGGTGTTGGATCCTTCCAGCTCAGCGCATCAGCGACCTTACTTCGTGCCAGCCAGGAAGGTGCGCAGATCCATACCGCGCTCAATGGCAAAAAGCCTCCCAACGTGCCCAACCAAATCCTGCGCTTGAACGCTGCTTACCGCATCGCCTCAGCATGGCAGCTCGCCGGCCACATTAGCCACGAAGGCCGCCGCGCGATCCTGCCAGACAACTCACTCACCCTTCCCGCCTGGACGCGCCTAGATGCCAGCCTGAAATGGGATTCTCAGATCAAAGGCATGAAAAGTGCGTGGCTTTTGGGTATCAACAACCTCTTGGGGCAACAGTACTTTCAAGAAGCCCCTTACCAATTCGGCCACGCCTACCTGTTTCCTGCCCAGCCGCGCACGCTTCGCATGAGCCTTAACATTTCTCTGTGACGCCCCATCAAAAGCCCACATTTTTCGGGCTATAATTTGCGGCTGTTCCTCGATAGCTCAGTTGGTAGAGCGCCGGACTGTTAATCCGTAGGTCCCTGGTTCGAGCCCAGGTCGAGGAGCCACATTTTGAAGCCCCGTAATCGCAAGGTTACGGGGCTTTTTTGTTTTTAAAACTTGGGAAATCTGCCATGACACAAAAGACTGAATCCAAAGTGAAAGCCAAAGCAAAAAGCCCCATTCTTGAAGCCGTCTACGAGACTGCCAGTGATCGACATCGCCTCGGGTTTATTCACAAGCGCAATATGCACAAGTTCGATGCAATGTGCCTGGCGCCCGTGCCCGACTACAGCAGTGAAAAAAATCCGCGCACTGCGTGACCAGCTCAAGCTAAGCCAAGTTGTGCTGGCTGCGGTATTGAACACCAGCTTATCAACCGTGCGTAAATGGGAAGGTGGTGAAAAGCACCCGAGCTGGCCGTCATCGAAGCTGCTTGATCTTTTAGAGCGCAAGGGGCTGGAGGCTGTGCTGTGATTTTTTGATTGGTTAAGGACGCAATCGGGGTAAGACGCCAATTGATTCCAATTCGCTATTAATTCAGGAGCTCCTAAAGCCCGCATTCATTGGTTTATTGGCCTAAATAGCAGGTAAAAACGGGCCGAAAACAGCGTTTTGAAGTCTTGAAACCGCATAAATTGGAATACTCGAGTTCAAACTTAAATTAATCCCATCAATAGTTTGGTCCCTGGTTTGAGCCCAGGTTGAGGCTTTATTGGATTTAAGGGCTTACACGTTTGTGCAGGCCTTTTGTCTTTCGAAGCGTGACGAAAACGTGACAAATCAACTATGTTCCTGCCAATCCCCGCGCGCTCAATTCGAGACGCTACGGACGAAAGGTTCCTCATATTTTTTGCATTGAAATTGAAAGGGGAGAGGCGCTGTTTAAGGTGCTCTCAGCTATCACTTTCGGTCGGCTTTTTCCCGCGCTTCAGACGCTCAGAGAACCCCGGCTCGATGTAATCGATAAAAGCTAAAAGTCCCCACATTTTTTCTATTTCTTTATCGCTTAATTTATTCAAAGAGAATCGATGAAACATTGATCTAGCTAACCTTTTTCGATCGCGGCCAACAGATAAGTTCTGATCGGAAGTAAGGGTGATACCCGTGACCATTCGCAGTTCAGCACGTGATGCAAAAACAGTTTTCTGCGCATTTATCTTTAGCGAGGGAAAACGCAAGCGGGATAGAAACTCTTGTACGAAGCTGGGATAGGCTTTCAACACGTGCGGGTTTTTGGTTGAAAAAGTTAAATCGTCTGCGTAACGCGTGTATGAAACTTTATCTTTATTGCAGATTGACTCGAAGTGGCAATCGAACTCGTACAAAACACTATTTGAAAGTAGTGGAGAACTCGGAGCGCCTATGCACAGCCGTAGTGGAGGGCGGCGCTCTGGTGCCCAGCAGCAGAGACGAGAGATCATCGCGATCGCGGATTCATCGTATCGACTCGACGCGTACTTTTCAAAGTGAGCACAAAGGTCGCCAAATTCGATCGATGGAAAAAAGTTCTTAAAGTCCATCTTCAACAAAAAATCGCTTTCTAAGTGTCGGTCTGCATTAAGCTTTATAGACGTGCCTCGTTGATATGCGGTAGCAGCAGAATGAACTGGCAATATGCTGCTCAGATCGCTCACAAGCCATCGTTGAATAGCCTTCACTTCTCGCGCTGGTTGCGCAACTGTCCTCAGCGTGCCATCCCGCTTTGGAATTGTGAAAACCTTATAACGTAAAGGTGAAGTTCGGACTATCTGCTCAAGCTGTACGGGAAGTACACCAAGATGCACAGACAGAGTGCGAATCAGATCTTGACCGCTAAACATGTTGCCTGCGAGCCTCTTGGATTGCGTGATACCGCCTCTTGTCGTTCTTATCGTATTCACGCATAAGGGACAATTGGGGTCAGACTCCAATTAATCCGCACTCGCTATGAATTAATGAGCTGCTTGCGCCCGTATTTATTGGTCTATAGGCCTAAACGATAGCTAAAAAAGCCACTCAAAATAGCGTTTTGAATCCTTGAGGCGGCATAAATTGCCTTCACTGAGCACTTGAAAGCAAAAAAGGGCCAGTTTTTACCGAATACACCGCAACTCAAGCGCCAACGTTTTGGCAACGTGTAGTCAACGCTTGTTAGTAGTCAAGCGGCAGCCAGTAGCAGCTGGCCAATTTCAGCCTTGGCAGGTCGCACTTTGATTTCAATGTCGTAGCCTAGCCGGGTGAGGCAGTCCATCAGCTTGCGCTCAGACAGGTTGGTGAAGTC
>JAYWHR010000030.1:0-13743 GCA_043777675.1 Comamonadaceae bacterium
TTGATCAACCCGATTGCGATGGAAGAAGGCTTGCGCTTTGCGATTCGCGAGGGTGGCCGCACGGTCGGCTCTGGCGTTGTGGCGAAGATTGTTAAATAATTGCTAGGACACACATATCATGGCAGCAAAGCAAAAAATCCGTATTCGCCTCAAAGCATTCGACTACAAACTCATCGACCAATCGGCCGCTGAGATTGTGGATACCGCCAAACGCACCGGCGCGATTGTCAAAGGCCCTGTGCCTTTGCCAACCCGCATGAAGCGCTTTGACATTCTGCGCTCGCCTCACGTCAACAAGACGAGCCGGGACCAGTTTGAAATTCGCACTCACCAGCGTTTGATGGACATCGTTGATCCCACAGACAAAACTGTGGATGCTTTGATGAAACTCGACCTGCCAGCCGGCGTGGACGTGGAAATTAAGTTGCAGTAATGCAATTCTTCAGCTTCGGCTGAATATAAAAAAACCGAGCCTTGAGCTCGGTTTTTTTATGTCTTCACTGCTTTCAAAAAAGTGCAGTTGAAGCTATACAAAACAGGAGTCGGGTGATGTTGCTATTCAACCGCCTTGACCATGTGCTCCACCACTTTCTTCGCATCACCGAAGACCATCATGGTTTTGTCCATGTAAAAGAGTTCGTTGTCTAAACCGGCGTAGCCTGCCGCCATGCTTCGCTTATTAACGATCACCGTGCGGGCTTTGTAGGCTTCCAAAATCGGCATGCCGTAGATCACGCTGCCTTTTTGCAAAGCCGCTGGATTGACCACATCATTGGCGCCCAAGATGATGGCCACATCGGCTTGTTGGAATTCGCCGTTGATGTCTTCCATCTCATGCACTTGGTCGTAGGGCACTTCAGCTTCGGCCAGCAGCACGTTCATATGGCCAGGCATGCGGCCTGCCACAGGGTGAATCGCATATTTCACCGTGATGCCTTTGGCTGTGAGCTTGGCGGCCAGCTCTTTGACGGCGTGCTGCGCGCGAGCTACGGCCAAACCATAGCCAGGTACGATAATCACGGTTTCGGCATTGCTCAAAACAAATGCCGCATCATCTGCGCTGCCAGTTTTCACGGGGCGCTGCTCAGCGGCTGCGCCTGTCGCGGATGCAGCCTCTCCGCCGAAACCGCCCAAGATCACGTTGAAGAAACTGCGGTTCATCGCCTTGCACATGATGTAAGACAGAATCGCGCCTGACGAGCCAACCAGCGAGCCAGCAATGATCAGCATCGAATTGTTCAGCGAGAAGCCAATGCCCGCAGCTGCCCAACCCGAGTAGCTGTTGAGCATCGACACGACCACGGGCATATCCGCGCCGCCAATCGGAATGATGATGAGCACGCCAAGGATGAAGGCAATCGCAATCGCGGCCCAGAGGGCAGCATCCATCTGCGTCGCGGTGTAAACCGCGATCAACGCGAGCATCGCCAAGCCCAGTACGAGATTGATCATGTGTTGCCCGCTGAAGCTCACGGGCGCGCCTTGAAAGAGGCGGAATTTATATTTACCAGAAAGCTTGCCAAACGCAATCACCGAGCCGCTGAACGTGACCGCGCCAATCACAGCGCCGAGCGCCAATTCAAAGCGATTGCCCGCTGGAATTGCGCCACCCTTAGCAGTGATCGAGAAAGCCCAAGGCTCAATCGCCGTTGCCACGGCAATAAACACTGCCGCCAAGCCGATCATGCTGTGCATAAACGCCACCAACTCCGGCATCTTGGTCATCTCAACAGTCTTGGCCATGTAAGTGCCCAAGCTGCCGCCAATGACGAGGCCGAGCAACACCCAAGTCATGCCGAGTGCTTTGCCGCCAGAGAGTTGCACAATCAGCGCCGCCGTGGTGAGCACCGCTATGCCCATGCCGATCATGCCAAACAGATTCCCGCGAATCGATGTCGTGGGATGCGAGAGGCCTTTAAGCGCCTGAATAAAACAAATAGAAGCCACCAAATACAGCAGCGTGACGATGTTCATGCTCATGTTCATCGCTCCTTATTTAATAGCGCTTTGCGCAGATTCTGTGCCGGCTACTGGCTTCTTTGGCTCTTTTTTCTTAAACATTTCCAGCATCCGCCGCGTCACAAGAAAACCGCCAAATACATTCACAGCTGCCAGCGCCACAGCAAGCACGCCCATGGTTTTGGCTACGCCGCCTTCGGTGAGCGCCGCAGCGAGCATCGCGCCAACGATCACGATGGCGGAGATCGCATTGGTCACGGCCATGAGTGGCGTATGAAGCGCCGGCGTGACCGTCCACACCACGTGGTAGCCCACGTAAATGGCCAGCACGAAGATAATGAGATTGAGAATGGTGGGGGATACGATGTCCATGATTATTTCCTTTTCACAACGCCAGCTTGCGTCATCAAGCATGCAGCCACGATGTCGTCTTCCATGTCGATTTTCAAACTCGCTGGGGGTTCACCCTTCGCTGAGGGCGGCAAGATGAGCTTGAGGAAGTCGAGCACGTTGCGGGCATAGAGTGCTGACGAATCGGCAGCTACCAAAGCAGGCAGGTTGGTTTCGCCAATGATGGTTACGCCGTGTTTGACGACGGATTTATCGACTTCTGAAATCGGGCAGTTGCCGCCACCATTCGCACCTTTGCCAGCGGCAATATCCACAATCACCGAGCCGGGCTTCATCGCCTTGACCATGTCTTCGGTGATCAGCACCGGAGCCGCGCGGCCAGGAATCAGGGCGGTAGAAATCACCACATCTGCCGCAGCCACGCGCTTTGCGACCTCGTGTTTTTGGCGCTCCATCCAGCTTGCGGGCATCGGTTTGGCATAGCCTCCCACACCGCCTGCCGCTTCGCGCTCCTCATCAGTCTCATACGGTACATCAATGAATTTGCCGCCAAGTGACTCGACCTGCTCTTTGACTGAAGGCCGCACATCGCTGGCTTCAATCACGGCACCCAAGCGCTTGGCCGTGGCAATGGCTTGCAAGCCGGCTACGCCTACGCCCAAAATCACGACACGGGCGGCCTTGATCGTGCCCGCTGCCGTCATCAGCATCGGAAATAAGCGGCCATAGGCATTTGCGCCCAGCATCACGGCTTTGTATCCGGCAATATTGGCTTGGCTAGAGAGCACATCCATGCTTTGAGCTCGCGTGGTGCGCGGCGCAGCTTCGAGAGCAAAGCCGGTGATGCCGGCTGCAGCCATCTGCTTTAATCCCTCTGCATCGAAGGGGTTGAGCATGCCAACAAGCGTCGTTCCACTTTTAATTTGCGAGAGCTCTTGCAACATCGGCGCACGCACCTTCAGCACGAGTTCACAGGCATAAGCGCCAGAGGCATCCGTCATCGTGCAGCCTACTGCCTCATAGGCGGCATCCACAGCGCTCGCTGCGACACCAGCGCCGGCTTGCACATGCACGCTGTGGCCTTGAGCTATCAATTTTTTAGCCGTCTCAGGGGTGACGGCAACTCGGGTTTCTCCCGTCAAAATTTCTGCGGGCACGCCAATGCGCATGGTGTTCTCCTCAACTGTCTGCTGATGAATTTATCGTTGACAAGCAGCTTACACGAGTTTGAGTGTGAAGTAATCGCTACGTTGGCATCTCTCACACATTATCCGAATAAACATGTCTGGCTTGCGCATAATCCAGCCCATGAATGCAAAGAACAATACACAGCGCTGGCATCCCAGCGTTACTGTTGCCGCAGTGATTGAGCAAGATGGCAAATTTCTCTTGGTCGAAGAGCACACGCCTGAAGGCCTGCGGCTGAACAATCCAGCTGGGCATTTGGACGAGGGAGAAAGCCTAATACAAGCTTGCGTGCGCGAAACGCTGGAAGAAACGGCGCATCCGTTCATGCCAACAGCTTTAGTCGGTATCTACATGAGTCGCTTCCAGCGCCCAACAGCGGGGCAAGACGTTACTTATATTCGCTTTGCTTTTTGCGGCACAGTGAACCAAGCCATCGCAGATCAAGCGGTTGACACGGGCATTGTTCGCACACTCTGGCTCACGCCAGACGAGATTCGCGCAAGCCAAGTGCGGCACCGCAGCCCCTTGCTTTTGAAATGCATGGAGGATTTTCTGCGCGGCCAGCGTATGCCACTGGAGAGTTTGCATACCGATGCGAGCATATGGGCTTAAGAAACCAAGCGGCCCAAAAAAAAGCGGCCACACGAGGTGGCCGGGGGAAGCCTCTGCTGTAAAACAGCGAGGCACCCGCTCAGGGAGGAAAAGCGGGGAGCGCAATACGCCCGCCGCTAATTTAACAAAGCCATATGGGTTGGACAAGATCCGTAGACATCAAGTTCGCGAAAAAGCAACGAAAATGATCCGCAGTTTCAGCGAAAAGTGACAGGTTAGTCTCATAGATGACAACACCATCGACTAATTTGCAGATATCAACAGCGAAATGTGTCGAGTTGACTTGACTTGACTCCTATTGAACGAACTTCATGCTTGACAGCCCTCAACTCTCAAAGCCTTGCCTCACAATATCTGGATGACGACCCACTTGCCCACTTCTTTCCCTACCACGCGTCCGCGCCGCTTGCGCCGCGATGCTTTCACCCGCAACCTCGTGCGCGAACATGCGTTGACTGTGCATGATCTCATTTATCCTGTGTTCATACTTGATGGCCAAGGCCGACGTGAGGTCATCAGCTCCATGCCTGGCGTTGAGAGATTGAGCTTGGATCTGTTGATGCCAGTGGCGCAAGAGTGCGTCGATTTGGGCATCTCCGTGATGGCTCTGTTTCCGGTGATTGATGCGAGTCTGAAAACGCCCGATGGCCAAGAGGCTTGGAATCCCCAAGGCCTCATACCACGCGCCGTACGTGAACTGAAGAAGTATTTCCCCCAGCTGGGTGTGATGACCGATGTGGCGCTTGATCCCTTCACCTCGCACGGACAAGACGGCTTAATTGACGAGACCGGCTATATTTTGAACGATGCAACCGTCGAGTTGCTCGTCAAACAAGCTCTCACGCAGGCCGAAGCGGGTGTGGATATCGTGGCGCCCAGCGACATGATGGATGGCCGTATCGGCGCGATTCGCCAAGCCTTGGAAAGCGCTGGCTATATTCACACTCGCATCATGGCCTATAGCGCCAAATACGCCAGCGCGTTCTATGGCCCGTTTCGAGATGCGGTGGGCTCCGCCGCTCATTTAGGCAAGGCTGACAAAAAGGTCTATCAAATGGATCCGGGCAACAGCGATGAAGCACTGCGCGAAGTAGGGCTAGATATCGCTGAGGGCGCAGATATGGTGATGGTCAAGCCGGGCATGCCGTATCTAGACATCGTGCGCCGCGTGAAAGATGAATTCGCTGTGCCGACCTTTGCTTATCAAGTCAGCGGTGAATACGCGATGCTGAAAGCTGCAGCCATGAACGGTTGGCTCGACCATGATTTGGTGATGATGGAATCACTTCTGGCTTTTAAACGCGCTGGCGCGGATGGCATCTTGACTTACTTTGCCATCGAAGCAGCGCGCAAACTCCGTAGCCAAGGCTAGCTTTAGTGAGTGCCTCGTTGATCACTGCCTTGCTCGCAGCCGTACTTGTGTTTTGGGGGCTAGGCGCTTATAACCGGCTTGTACGTCTGCGATCGCAAGTCGCCCGCAGTTTGCAGGCTTTGGCGCAGCAATGGCAGACACAGGCGCAAGCCGTGGGTGTGCGCTTGGAGCAGTATGCACAGGGTCGCGAGACAGAATCGCAATGGGCCACCCTTGATGACGATGCGCTGCGCTGGCGTCCCTTGACCTTGTCAGCGCGTCAATTTTTGGCCTGTTTGGCTGTGGTACAAGCTAAGCCACAGCGCATCGCGGCGCTTGATGACGTGTCTTCTGTGCGTGCAGCGCGAGATATTTTTGAAACCAACTGGCGGCGCATTCAAAGCGTGCAAGAAGATTTAGCTGGCGCACCCGTGCCGCCTGATTTGCAAGTACTTTGGGCGCAGCACGAGCCCTTGGCGCTGGATCGGCTGCGCGACTACAACCAAGCGGTGCTCGCCCACAACCAAGCGATCAACCAATTTCCAGCTATTTTGCTGGCTTGGGTGTTTGGCTTCGGGATAACAGGTCAATTGAGCTGAGCGCCGCTTTGCAGGCAATGCGCGAGCTGCTTACTTTTCTATCGTAGAAACCAGCATAGTTTTAGCGCCACGCAAGTGATAACCTCACATTCTAGTTGCATCAAGGAGACTCGTGTGAAATCCATCGTTTTGATTCTTACCGCCGCACTGGCCACCGTCTTGCATATCAGCGCACAGGCGCAAACCGTCCAAGACCTTAATATTCGCAGCTTGGCGGCCACCTGCGCCAACTGCCACGGCACGAATGGCAAAGCGCAGGATGGCTCAGCCGTGGTGAGCCTTGCAGGCTTGCCACGCGACTACATCGTGGCGCAAATGGCTGCTTTTAAAAGCGGCGCGCGTTCAGCGACTGTGATGCATCAGCTGGCCAAAGGCTATAGCGATGCCCAGATCGAACAGATTGCCGGCTACTTTGCCGCGCAGAAAAAATAAGGAGCGCACGATCATGATTGCCCGTAGAAGTTTTATCCAATCCTCCGCTGCTCTTTCCATGCTTGGTTTGGCTGGCTGCGCTACCACACCCAGCGAGCAGGCCATTCCTGCCAAGGCGCGCGTGGTAGTGATCGGTGGCGGCTATGGTGGCGCTACAGCTGCAAAGTATGTGCGCTTGTTGTCTGACTACAAAATCGATGTGGTGCTGATTGAGCCGAGCGATATGTTTGTCTCTTGCCCGATTTCCAATCTGGTGATTGGCGGCAGCAAGCAAATCAAAGATGTGACGAGCGCTTATGGCGGTTTGTCGAAAAATCACGGCGTAACGATGGTTAAAGACATGGCCACCGACATTGACGCCACGCGACGCATCGTCACGCTAGCCCGCGGCGCACAAATCGGCTACGACAAATTGATCGTCTCGCCGGGTATTGATTTGCTTTTAGGTAGCATTGAAGGCTTGCGCGAAGCCAGTGATGCTGGCCAGATTTTGCAAGCTTGGAAAGCTGGCGCGGAGACGGTCGCGCTGCGCAAGCAACTGATAGACATGGCCGATGGAGGAACATTTGCCATCACGATTCCCGTAGCACCTTATCGCTGCCCACCCGGCCCGTACGAGCGCGCCTGCCAAGTGGCTTGGTATTTCAAGCAGGCCAAGCCAAAATCCAAGGTATTGATCTTAGATGGTAATCCCGATGTCACCTCTAAAGCGGCATTGTTCAAAAAGGTGTGGGCTGAGCAATACAAAGGCATCATCGAGTATCGCAACAGCCATAACGTCACAGCAGTCGATGCCAAGACGGGCACGATCAAATTTGATGTACAAGAGGACGTTAAAGCCCAAGTGCTCAACGTGTTGCCGGCCATGCGCGCTGGGCGAATCGCAGTACAAACTGGCCTTAACAATCAAGCCAACGGCCGCTGGTGTGGCGTCAACTATCAAAACTTTGAATCCACCGCCGCTAAGAATATCCATGTGTTGGGCGATTCCATCCAAATTGCGCCGGCCATGCCCAAGAGCGGCCACATGGCCAACAGCCATGCCAAAGTGGCTGCGGCGGCCATCGTGGCGGAGCTGTCTGGATGGGAAATCAACGCCAACCCAATGCTCACTAATACTTGCTACAGCTTTGTCAACGACAAAGATGTCGTGCATGTGGCCAGCGTGCATGAGTATGTGGCGGCTGAAAAGACGTTTAAAACTGTGGCCGGCTCGGGCGGCGTGTCTGCGATTGATCTCAAACCCGATGTCACGCAGCTTGAAGGCGTGTATGCGATGAATTGGGCGCAAAATATTTGGGCGGACACTTTGACTTAAAGCGCAGCGCTGGCGAACCACTACACTTGTTAGGTGATTACGCCACTCTCTCCTCCATCATCTTCCCCCAAACCAGCAGCTCGTGTGGTGAAAACCATCCGCCCTGCTTCGCAACCTGCCTCGCGCGGCGGAAACAACGAAAGCGTAGCCCCCAGAGCTAAGCCCATGCCCACCACGCTGGCGCATCAGTTGCAACAAGTTGCTAACTTTTTAATAGCGCTCCGCGCAGGTAATTCATGGGCTGCCGCTCAATTTGATGTTGAAAATGCACAGCGAGCGGGGATTCAGGCGATCACATTCGCTGTGCTCCGGCATTTGGGTCAAGCGCATGCGCTTCGCGTAGCGCTCGCACCGAAAAAGCCCGTGCCAGCGGCCGATGCTTTGCTGATTGCAGCCTTGGCGTTGCTGTGCGCTCAAAATTCAGAGAACCCTCCACCGGGCGCTGCATACCGGGACGATGTGATCGTCAGCCAAGCCGTGGAGGCAATCAAGCTACAGCCTCATTTGGCTGCGCAATCAAGCTTTATTAATGCCTGCCTGCGTCGCTTTTTGCGCGAACGCATCTCGTTGCTGCAAAGCCTGCGTGGCAATTTAGAGGCGCAATTCAATCATCCACTGTGGTGGGTGCGGCAGGTGCAACGTGACTGGCCGGAGGATTGGCAGGCCTTGATGCACGCCAATCGCCACAGCGCACCGCTTACGTTGCGAATTAATGAGCAAAAGTGCTCAGTAGCCGGTATGGAATCTGCGCTGAATGCTACTGAATTCATAGTGAATACACAGATGCATGCGGTAGCGCATACTGGCCTAGAACTCTCGCGCAGCCTGCCTGTTTCGCAATTGCCGGGCTATGCAGAGGGATGGTTTTCCGTACAAGATGCAGCGGCGCAATTGGCTGCACCACTGCTGCTACAGGCGCTTTCTTGCAGTCCACTTGCCAAGCCCTTGCGCATCCTCGATGCATGCGCTGCGCCTGGCGGCAAAACCTCCCATTTGCTCGAGTGGGCGGCGGCTCGAAATATTCTTGTGGAAGTGATCGCGCTGGATGTGGATGCGCTGCGCTGCGAGCGGATTGAAGAGAATCTCAAACGCTTGGGGCTGCATGCACGCATCGTTGTGGCGGATGCTGCCGATCCCGCCGCTTGGCATGATGGGCAGCACTTTGATGGCATCCTGCTTGATGCGCCCTGTACCGCCAGTGGCATCGTGCGCCGCCATCCAGATATACCGTGGTTACGCCGTGATACGGACATCGATGGCTTGGCTGCGCAGCAAAAACGTCTGCTGAAGGCGCTTTGGCCATTGGTCAAAGATGGTGGTGCATTGCTCTATTGCACCTGCTCGGTTTTCAAAGCTGAAGGCTCAGATCAGATCGAAGCGTTTGTTGCAAACAACACTGATGCCCGGTCTTTAGCTGCTCCAGGCCATTTGTTGCCCCTAAAAACGCATGATTCATTCCCCATGCCTGAGAATTACTTAGGTGGACACGATGGATTTTTCTACGCTCTGCTGCGCAAGCAGCCCTAAGCCGAAGCGGGCTTGGCTGTTGCATGTTTGGCTAGCTTGTCTGCTCGCATTTCTGATTGGGCTTCCCGCTTATTCGCAGAACACTACCGATGTGACCAATGTGCGCTTAGAGCAATCACCTGATGGGATGTACCTGAGTGTAACGATACGCTTTGAGCTCACTAGCGCCGTTGAAGATGCTTTACGTAAGGGCATTCCAATTACCTTTGTAGCTGAGGCACAGATTTTGCGGGACCGTTGGTATTGGTATGACAGAAATGTGGCGACTGCCACGCGAAACGTGCGCTTGTCATATCAGCCGCTGACACGCCGCTGGCGCATCAGCGTGGTGGCAAATAGCGAGCCATCGACCGGTGCGAGCCTATCCCAAAGCTTTGATCAGCTCTCGGATGCAATTGCAGCCGTAAGCCGCATCTCCCGATGGAAGATAGCCGAGGGTGCGGAGGTTGAGCAAGATTCTCGCCACAATGTGGTTTTCCGCTTTCGCTTAGATACAACACAGTTGCCCCGTCCGATGCAAATCGGCATCACCGGTAATGCGGATTGGAGTATTTCAGTTCAGCGCAATTTTCGTCCTGAGGCACGCTGAGCGCGAATCATCGCATGCGTCCTCAAGTAGTCAAAGATTCTGTGCTGGATTCGTCTCTCGGCGATTCACAGCACCGGCAAGCGCAGAGAAGTCGCAGCCTGCGCTGGGTCGTCACGCTAGGTGCCGTGGCCATGCTCGCTGTAGCTTCTGTGCTCGTGTTTCTTCTAGCCCTGGCCACCAATAACCAAACCCAATTTGAGCAGTATTACGAGCGCTTGCTGTATCTTAACATCGGCGTGGGCGCAGCCTTCCTTTTAGTGATTGTTTGGGCTTTATGGCGCTTAGTGATGCGTTTGCGGCGTGGCAAGTTTGGTAGCCGCCTATTGCTCAAGCTTGCCGCCATTTTTGCGCTGGTTGGCTTTGTACCTGGCGTGCTGATTTACACAGTCTCCTATCAATTCGTTGCGCGCTCGATTGAGAGTTGGTTTAATGTGAAGGTCGAAGGCGCGCTCGATGCGGGATTGAATCTCGGGCGCAGCACAATGGAATCGCTTTCTAATAGTCTGGCCAGCAAGACGCAAGCCGCTGCGCAGCAACTGAGCGAGAGTGCGCTGATCGGCCCACTGGCCATGGAGCGCCTGAGAGAGCAATTGGATGCTACCGATGTGATTCTGTGGAGCGCTTCTGGTCAAGTGATTACCAGCGCTGGGCAATCGCGCTTTGTGCTTTCGCCCGACCGCCCAAGTAGTACACAACTGCGCCAAGCGCGCAGCGCGCGTGTGATCAGCCAGATCGAAGGCTTGGATGAGGCTGCGGAGAAACCCACCAATTCTGGCAACGTGCGCATCAAAGCGCTAGCGGCTGTCAGCAGCGGGAGCCTCGGCCAACTCGGGCTAGGCACACTAACCAGCGATGTGCGCTTCTTACAGGTCACGCAGGCCGTGCCCGGAGGCTTAGTAGCCAATGCTTTGGCTGTGCAAGAAGCCTACAAAGAATATCAGCAA
Organism: Comamonadaceae bacterium; assembly: GCA_043777675.1. Lineage (GTDB taxonomy): Bacteria > Pseudomonadota > Gammaproteobacteria > Burkholderiales > Burkholderiaceae_C > JANMDU01. The sequence goes on from JAYWHR010000030.1 coordinate 10,871, forward strand.
AGAGCGTTGGCGCGCGAAGGCTTGCGAAGTATGTATCTTGCCACCCTCACGCTCAGCCTGTTTCTCACCATGTTTGGCGCGGTGCTTTTGGCCGCAGTGCTCGGCAATCAACTCGTGCGACCACTCTTAGTCTTGGCTGATGGCGTGGCGCAGGTGGCGGCAGGCGATTTGCGGCCCAAGGCTGCGCTGCAAACCCGCGATGAGCTGGGTGGTCTTACGCGCTCTTTTGCGCAGATGACACAACAACTTTCTGACGCGCGCACGCAATTGCAGGCCAGCTTGGGCGAGCTTGATGCCGCACGCTCGAATTTACAAACGATTTTGGATAACTTAACGGCTGCAGTGATCGTGCTTGATGAGAAAGGCTGTATTGTGCAAGCCAATCCAGGCGCAACCCGTGTCCTGCATGCACCTTTAGCAGCTCACATCGGACATTCGCTAGCGAGTTTGCCAAGTCTAGAAGATTTTGCCCGCGACGTCGAAGAGCAATTTCGAGAGTTTTTCGGCGAGCGCAGTACACACGCCGATCATTGGCAGCATTCCTTTGAGTTGGGCGGCCAAACTGGCGTGCAAAGCTTTGCGGGCAACGACACCACAACCAGTATCATTGCCCGAGGCGCAGCCTTACCCCATGGCCTTCGTCTCTTAGTGCTCGACGATATCACCGAGGTTGTGTCTGCTCAACGCTCGCGCGCTTGGGGCGAGGTGGCGCGTAGGCTCGCACATGAGATCAAAAATCCGCTCACCCCGATTCAGCTCTCTGCGGAGCGGCTGGAGATGAAGCTTTTAGCCAAGCTCTCCGCGCCAGACGATGCCCTGCTCAAGCGCTCGGTCAAAACCATCGTTGATCAGGTCGACGCGATGAAACGCTTAGTCAATGAATTCCGTGATTACGCCCGCCTTCCCAGCGCTGATCTCAAGCCGCTCGATATCAATCTTTTGGTCAATGATGTACTGGCTTTATATGCCCCAGAAAACTCTATTGTGCCCATTACATCGACCCTCGATGCGGCCTGTCCACGTATCTTGGGAGATGCACAGCAACTGCGCCAAGTGATCCACAATTTACTGCAAAACGCACAAGATGCCAGCCTCACTGATAACAGCGGACTGCTTTCTGAGCGCAGTGGTCGCTTACCTCATGTAGAAATCAGTACCCGCTTTAATCCCACCAGCTCACGCGTACGCCTGATCGTACGAGATGCTGGCACAGGCTTTGTGCCACATATCTTGCTGCGTGCTTTTGAGCCTTACGTCACCACCAAATTACGCGGCACTGGACTAGGCTTGGCGGTGGTGAAGAAAATAGCCGACGAACATGGCGTTCGAATTGAACTAAAAAATATTTTAAGCAGCGTAGAAAGTTCACGTGCAGTTACACAAAGCATGGATAACCCGAGCGCACAAGTGATCGGCGCGCAGGTCAGCCTCTCATTCCCTGTGGTGTAATACACACGTGGCAAATCTGCCACAAATAGCTCCCGATACGCAGACGGCAACAACAAGCAGACAGGCAACATGGCAAACATCTTGGTGGTTGATGATGAACTGGGGATCCGGGATTTACTCACCGAAATTCTCAGCGACGAGGGGCACAGCGTCGATACGGCGGATAACGCAGCACAAGCGCGTAAAGTACGAGCGAACAGTCAGCCTGATCTAATCTTGCTTGATATCTGGATGCCAGACACCGATGGCGTCACTTTGCTTAAAGAATGGTCAGCCACCGGGCTGCTTACCATGCCCATTGTGATGATGAGCGGCCACGCCACCATCGACACAGCCGTTGAGGCCACCAAAATTGGTGCGCACTCCTTCCTTGAAAAGCCAATCACCCTGCAAAAACTACTTAAGGCAGTCAATGATGCTTTGGCCAAGGGCGAGCGAATCAAAGCATCAGCCCCTGTGGCTCGTACTAACACTGTTGAGCTAACGGTAGAAGCTGCTATGACTGGAGGTTCCAGCTTGCCGATGGCTGGGGATATCGGCCCTCAGGCGCTACAAAGCTTTAGCATGGATCAGCCACTGCGCGAGGCGCGTGATGAGTTCGAAAAGGCCTACTTTGAGTTCCATCTCGCTAAAGAGGGGGGATCCATGACGAGAGTTGCAGAGAAAACTGGTTTAGAGCGCACCCATCTATATCGCAAGCTTAAGCAGCTGGGTGTTGACATCAATCGCAGTAAACGTGGTAATTGAAGGCATTCAAGTTCTTTTTTATGCAGCTCTGGCAGGTTGAGTTCGCAGCTTAGCTTTAAGCTGTCAACAACATCCGCTGGAATCGTGGCATAATGCGAGGTTCGCCGGAGAGGTGGCCGAGTGGTTAATGGCAGCAGACTGTAAATCTGCCCTCTTACGAGTACGCTGGTTCGAATCCAGCCCTCTCCACCAGCGAAATGTTGATTGAGCGTGACGGAATTCGTCTGCTTTTGAGTTCGTTCTACACTTTGTAAAACGTTCAGATGCGGGAGTAGTTCAATGGTAGAACCTTAGCCTTCCAAGCTAATGACACGGGTTCGATTCCCGTTTCCCGCTCCATGAGTATTTTCGATGGCATGGCATGCAGTATTTGTTGTGAGACATGTCTCGCAGCGCAGCGAGTCGTTTTGCCCTTGTGAGAAAAAGGGCGAATGTTTTTGCCCTTTTGGCTCAGTGGTAGAGCACTCCCTTGGTAAGGGAGAGGTCGCGGGTCCGATTCCCGCAAAGGGCACCAGTTTTTATCAAGATACCAGTTAATTTTTTCGGAGCAAATAAATGGCAAAAGAGAAATTCGAACGCAACAAACCCCACGTCAACGTCGGCACCATTGGTCACGTCGACCACGGCAAAACCACCTTGACCGCAGCGATTACAACCGTGCTTGCAGCCAAGTTCGG
>JAYWHR010000031.1:0-134171 GCA_043777675.1 Comamonadaceae bacterium
GCGAAGGGCTGAGTTCGTCATACGTTGGGGCTTTGCGGTGGATCGAGGCTGTCTGCGTAGCGCTGACTGGGCCGCGCTCGTCAATCGGGTTACCCAACACATCCATGATGCGGCCGAGTGTCGCTTTACCCACGGGCACCATGATCGATCCGCCAGAGTTGGTCACGACCATGCCGCGACGCAAGCCGTCAGACGAGCCGAGCGCAATGGTACGCACGATGCCATCGCCCAATTGCTGCTGCACTTCTAAGGTCAGCGCCGTGCCATCCATCTTGAGAGCGTCATAAACTTTTGGCATTTTGTCGCGTGGAAATTCCACGTCAACCACAGCGCCGATGCACTGTACGATTTTGCCTTGAACGCCTGAGCCTGAGTTAGCTTGAGCCATTTTTTTGCTCCAATTAAATTAAAACTTGTTAGTCAAAGAACTGTTGTTGATCGAAGGTTTAGCCACTCTTAACCACTGATGGCGGCCGCGCCCGAGACGATCTCAGACAATTCTTTGGTAATCGCTGCTTGGCGGGTCTTGTTGTAGACCAGCTTCAATTCAGCAATCACATTGCCTGCATTGTCGGTGGCGGCTTTCATGGCCACCATGCGAGCAGCGTGCTCGGAGGCCATGTTTTCCGCGACGGCTTGGTACACCAATGCTTCCACATAGCGCACGAGCAGGTCATCGATCACGGTTTGTGCATCAGGCTCATAGATGTAGTCCCATGAGTGCTGGTTGCCTGCCGCTTTGGACTCTGCTTGCATTTGCGCCGCCGACAAAGGCAGGAGCAAATCAACCGTGGGCACTTGGCTCATGGTGCTGACGAACTTGTTGTAGCAAATATAGACCGCGCTGACTTCGCCGGCTGCATACGCATCGAGCATGACCTTCATCGGGCCAATCAACTTGTCCAGATGTGGGCGATCACCCAAGTGCGTGATGTGCGAGACGACTTTTGCGCCGACGCGATTCAAAAAGCCCAAGCCTTTGCCACCAATGGCTACTGCGCTGGGCGTTTTGCCACTGGACTGCGTTTCGCGCAGTTTGGTGGTCACTGCACGCAGCAAATTGGTGTTCAAGCCGCCGCACAAGCCTTTGTCGGTAGTCACCACGATGAAGCCGATGGACTTGCCATCGTTTTTCTTCATGAAGGTGTGCACATACTCAGGATTGGCTTGGCCGAGGTTGTTGGCAATCGAGCGAATTTTCTCGCTATAAGGCCGTGCCGCGCGCATCCGCTCTTGCGCCTTGCGCATCTTGGAGACCGAGATCATTTCCATGGCCTTGGTGATCTTCTTGGTGTTTTCCACCGATTTGATCTTGGTGCGTAGTTCTTTACCAGATGCCATTTAAGTGCTCCTTAAAATGACTGTCCCAGTGCAGGCACAGATCCGGCTTTGCCGGTCTGCTGGCTGCGCCCCCTTGAGGGGGAGGCAACCGAAGGTTGCTTCGGGGGTGGTCTTCATGTTAAGCGAAAGATTTTTTGAAGGTGCCGATAGCGGCCATCAATTCGGCTTCAGCATCTTTATCAAGCGCTTTGCTGCTCTCGATTTTGTCGAGCATAGGAGCATGCTTGTCTTTGAGGTAGCTTTGCAAGCCAGACTCGAAGCTCAAGATTTTCTTGACGTCAATATCGTCCATGAAACCCTTGTTCACAGCAAACAGCGTTGCGCCCATCGTGCTGATGGATTGTGGGCTGTATTGCTTTTGCTTCAAGAGTTCCGTCACGCGGGCGCCGCGATCGAGCTGCTTGCGGGTGGCTTCATCGAGGTCAGAGGCGAACTGCGCAAATGCGGCCAATTCACGATACTGAGCCAAATCGGTACGGATACCGCCTGATTGGCCTTTGATAATCTTGGTCTGAGCTGCACTACCCACGCGAGATACCGAGATACCGGCGTTGATCGCAGGGCGGATGCCAGCGTTGAATAAAGAAGTCTCCAAGAAGATCTGGCCATCGGTGATCGAGATCACGTTCGTTGGCACGAAGGCTGACACGTCACCAGCCTGAGTTTCAATGATCGGCAGGGCCGTCAATGAACCGGTTTTGCCTTTGACCGCACCTTTTGTGAAGGCTTCCACATAATCCGCATTCACACGAGCTGCGCGCTCGAGCAATCGGCTGTGAAGATAAAACACGTCGCCAGGATACGCTTCGCGGCCGGGTGGGCGGCGCAAGAGCAAGGAAACTTGGCGATACGCCACAGCTTGCTTAGACAAATCGTCATACACGATCAGCGCGTCTTCGCCGCGATCACGGAAGTATTCGCCCATGGTGCAGCCCGAGTAGGCCGACACATATTGCATTGCTGCAGACTCAGAAGCAGAAGCGGCCACAACAATGGTGTATTCCATCGCGCCAGCTTGCTCCAGAGCGCGCACCACGTTTTTGATCGACGAGGCTTTTTGGCCAATGGCGACGTAAACGCAGGTCATGTTTTGACCTTTTTGGTTGATGATCGCGTCAATCGCCACCGCCGTTTTACCGGTCTGGCGGTCGCCGATGATCAGCTCGCGCTGACCACGACCCACAGGCACCATCGAATCAATCGACTTCAAGCCGGTTTGCATCGGCTGATCCACAGACTGACGAGCAATCACGCCGGGCGCAACCTTTTCAATCACGTCGGTCATCTTGGCATTGATCGGGCCTTTGCCGTCAATTGGCTGGCCAAGAGCGTTGACCACACGGCCAATCAGCTCAGGGCCCACAGGCACTTCTAAAATACGGCCGGTACACTTGACCACGTCGCCTTCGGAGATGTGCTCATAAGCGCCTAAAATCACTGCGCCCACGGAATCGCGCTCCAAATTCAGCGCGAGGCCAAACGACGCGCTGCCATCTGGCGCTGACGGGAATTCAAGCATCTCGCCCTGCATCGCATGGGACAAGCCATGTACGCGGACGATACCGTCGGTGACAGACACCACAGTACCTTGGTTGCGGACGTCTGTGTTACCAGACAGGCCTTCGATACGGCTTTTCAGCAGTTCGGAAATTTCTGCGGGATTGAGTTGCATGGCACTTATCCTTTTCTTTCAAGTTGATTGTTGGCTGATACTAAAAATATCAGGCCAACAACGCTGTTTTCATCTGTGCGAGGCGAGACTGGACGGAAGTGTCTAGCACTTCATCACCCACTACCACGCGAATGCCGCCGATCAGCTCAGGCACGATTTGCACCTTTGCATTGAGCTTGCGGCCAAAGCGCTTTTCTAGCAATGCGCTCACATCCGCAAGCGCTGCGCCTTCAATGGGGAATGCGCTTTGCACCACCGCATCCGAGCTGCCGCTTTGCGCATTTTTCAAAGCGCGAAACTGAGCTGCGATTTCGGGCAATGCGCTTACGCGGCCATTGTCGATCACGGTGCTAAGAAAGTTTTTTCCCGCATCTGGAAGCGCGACCTTTGCAACACCAGAGAGCATGTCAAATACCTGCGCGGCACTAACATTGGGGTTGGCTGCGAAGTCTTGCAGCTGCACATTAGATGCAACTTGCGCCAAAGGCTGCAACCAAGCATCGGCAGCGGCCAAATCAGCACGAGCTGCCTTGAACAAGGCTTCGGCGTAAGGGCGTGCAATAGTGGCGAGTTCGGCCATATTTGCTCCGCGCTTTACAGCTCAGCCTTCAAGCGGCCAAGCAAATCAGCGTGCACAGAAGCATTGACTTCTTTGCGCAGAATTTGCTCAGCACCCTTGACAGCCAGTGCAGCAACCTGCTCACGCAATGCCTCGCGGGCTTTGATGGTTTGCTGGTCAGCGTCAGCTTTAGCAGCTGCAATGATTTTGGCGGCTTCTTCGTTGGCTTTGGCTTTGGCCTCTTCCACAATGCCTAAACCGCGACGCTCTGCATCTTGCAGGCGCTGAGCAGACTCGTTGCGTGATTTGACCAGCTCTTCTTCAACGCGCTTGTTAGCGCTGGTCAATTCGAGTTTGGCTTTGTCTGCAGCGGCCAAGCCTTCTTGCACCTTGAGGGCGCGCTCGTCCAGCGCTTTCTTCAAAGGCGGGACGACGAAGCTTTTTGTGAACCACACGAACATGAGGAACACAATGATCTGAATGATCAGGGTGGCGTTGATATTCACAACTAATTCCTTCCGGTGAGTTTGTTACAGGGCATCCCGAGGGATGTTGGTGCAGTCAGCCAGATGGGCTTTCAACACCTCAACAAACAACGGAAATTACTTCACCAAACGGGCGATTTGGCCCAGGAATGGGTTGGCAGTTGCGAACCACAAAGCAATACCTGTACCGATAATGAACGCAGCGTCAATCAGACCAGCCAACAAGAACATCTTGGTTTGCAATTCACCCATCAGCTCAGGCTGACGTGCTGCGGACTCAAGATACTTCGAGCCCATGATGCCGATACCGATACAAGCGCCGAGTGCGCCCAGACCAATGATCAAACCTGTTGCGAGGGCGACAAAGCTAATAACTTCCATGATGACTCCTGTGGGATAAAAAAAGTTGAAGTGAAAAGAAAACGAAAACTATCCGTGGCTAACGATGCAATCAGTGCGCGTCATGTGCCTGACCAAGGTAGACCAAGGTTAGCATCATGAAAACGAAGGCTTGCAGCGTGATCACCAGAATGTGGAAAATCGTCCAGGCGAGGCCTGCAACGACGTGGATGAAGGTCACAAAGAGGCCGGTGCCCGACAGCGCGAATGACCCGCCAAGCAAGGCGATTAGCATAAAAATCAATTCGCCTGCATACATGTTGCCGAACAGTCGCATGCCGTGGGAGACCGTCTTGGCGACAAATTCAATCATCTGCATGGCGAAGTTCACCACACCGAGAATGATGGCAAAAATTGGATTCTTGCTGGTGCCGAATGGCGCCGATACGAGCTCGTGTGCCCACCCGCCAGCGCCTTTGATTTTGATGTTGTAGTAAATGCAGATCAAGAGAATCGCCACAGCCATACCCATGGTGATGGAGAGATCGGCGGTAGGCACAACGCGCATGTAATCTTTGGCGCCAACCGCCGGGCCCACGGTGTGCCAAATTTGGGGAATGAAATCCACAGGCAACATGTCCATGAAGTTCATCAAGAAAATCCAGATGAAGATCACCATCGCCAACGGAACAACGAACTCTCGGCTCTTGGCGTTGTGAACGATGCCCTTGGCTTGGCTATCGACCATTTCGTAAATCATTTCGACAAGACCTTGCAGGCGGCCTGGCGCACCTGAAGTGGCGCGGCGCGCAGCGAAATACATGAAGGCACAAGCGATCACGCCAAGGGTGATCGACCAAAACACGGAATCGATGTTGATGACGGAAAAGTCAACAACTTCGGTCTGCACTTTATTTTGCAGATGCGTGAGGTGGTGAACGATGTATTCACCGGAGGTAGGAGCTTGTCCGCTGGTTGCCATGTTTTTCAGTCTCTAAGCCAAGTTCAAATTCTTTTTTTCCTCGATTTTCAAACCTGCGCCCAAGTTACACATTAGGCTTAGGTTTAACGATCGCTGCCACAAAATACACTTTCATCGTCAAGATCAATCCCACCAGCAGCGCAGGCCAACTTAAGTTGGCTATCAGGCTGGGCGCGAGTACCAGCATGCCGATACTCAGACCAATCTTCACCATCTCCCACAGCATGAACGCCATCGCGCCCGCCACTGCACTCATGCTCGACAGTGGGGACGTCATGCCCCGCGCAAGCACTGCTGCGGGGAGGGCGACGGCCAAACTGCCATAGGCGGCTGACAGGGCGGTAGGTGTATCGAACATGATCAGAGCGATCAGACCAATAACAACTGCCGCCATCAGCATCCAGAGCACGACCCGCCATGGAGAGATGGCGGGCTGGGTTTTACGCAACATGGCTGCATCTTCATGCGACCAGCGACGTATTACCGGTTCTTTTGCGACTTCATCTTCAAAGGGCTGCGGAGGAGGCAATGTTTTCACGTGTTACCACCCTGTAGCGCTTCGTAGCCTGTAGCAAAGCTCACGATTATAAGTTGAAACTACGTACAAACCCATACGTACGTGCAGACTACTCGCACATTCTCACAATCTTGGCACAATTCGTCCATGATCACTTTTATCAAACTTCTTCATTTAGCAGCCGGTATTGTCTGGCTGGGCGGCATGGCCTTCATGCTTTTTGCGCTGCGCCCTGCTCTGCTCACGCAACTCGAAGGCAATGCCCGCTTGGTGTTTTTGACTCAAGTGCTGCAACGCTTCTTTGCTATTGTACTGGGAGCAATCGTTGTGCTCTTGCTCTCAGGCTTGCATCTGTATGGCGCAGGCGCAAAGGCGGTGGGCATGAGCAGTATTCCACTGGGCTGGCATCTGATGTTTGGCTTGGGACTCACCATGATTTTGGTGTTTGGCCACATTTATTTTGCGGGATTTAAGGGCTTAAAGCGCGCTGTTGAAGGGGCGAATTGGCCAGTGGCGGCAGCCAAGGCTGGGCAAATTCACAAGATGGTGGTGATTAACTTCATCTTAGGCTGCGCGGCTGTGGCGGCCGTGCGTTTGCTCTGAGCATTGCTTCATCTTTCTCTTTATGTCATTTTTCCAGAGAAATAGCCGCATCGCCGGCTTTATCTCTACGCGGATTGCTATTAAATTGATAGTTTTCAGCGCCCTCGCCGGCCTTGCAGCCTGCACTACCTTGAACGAAGATTTCAACCCTGCCAAGAAACACCATCGCCCAGATGGCTTCCAAAACAATTACACAACAGCCACTGACAAACCGCAAAGCGATTTTTTCCGATGGCAATGGGAGCGCGCCCGCGCCGGCCTGCCTAAGCCTCCGGAAAAGCGCACGCCCGTCGTTGCGCTAGATATGAAGTTTGTGGGCGCAAACATCGACTCTAACCAAGAGCCGGCCATCACATGGATCGGCCACGCCACAATGCTGGTGCAAATGGGTGGGCTCAATATCTTGACCGACCCTATTTTTTCCGACCGGGCGTCTCCCGTCAGCTTTGCCGGCCCCAAACGCTACCAAGCCCCCGGCATCGCTTTGAAGGATTTGCCGCGCATCGATGTGGTCTTGCTCTCCCACAACCATTACGACCATTTAGACACCGCCAGCGTGAAAGCTTTGAGCCAGCAGGCCGGCGGCGCGCCTCTTTTCATCGTGCCTCTCGGCGTGAAAAAATGGTTTGCAGCCGAGGGCATCACGAATGTGCAGCAGCTCGATTGGTGGGACAAAGCGACCATCAAGACGGCCGCCGGCCAAGTCGATGTGCATTTCACCCCCGTGCAACACTGGAGCGCTCGATCAATGGGCGACCGCCGCGCCACGCTCTGGGGCGGCTTCGCCCTCTTCGCCAACGATTTCCATGTGTATTTCAGCGGCGACACCGGCTATTCACAAGATTTCATCGATACGCAAAAGTATTTTGCTGCGCGGCAAACGGATGCTCTGGGCGGCGGCTTCGATATGGCACTGATCGCCGTCGGTGCGTATGAGCCGCGCTGGTTCATGAAGGAGCAACACGTCAACCCTTCCGAGGCCGTGCAAATCCATCTTGACCTGAAAGCCAAGCGCAGCGTCGGCGTGCACTGGGGTACGTTTGACCTGACTGATGAATCGCTGGATCAACCGCCCAAAGATTTAGCTGCTGCACGCGCCGCTTCGAGCCTCCCGCAAGAGGCTTTTGATGTCATGGCAATTGGGCAGACTTTAAAGCTGCCTCGCCGCAAGATTTCGCAGTAATTTGGGCTTTTAGCCGGCGTATTTATTGCGTATCGTGCTACAAAATAAGAAGAGCCGCATAGTAAAATTCGTTGTGTTGCGCTGCGCAACACTAAATTTGTTCAACCCCGCAGCCATGTAGAGGACTACCATGTATAAAAACCTCGTTGCCGCCGGCGTTTGCTGGGCGGTGATCAGTTTTTCTTGTTCCGGTTTCGCACAAACGACGAAAACCGCCATTCCATCTGCAAATAAATCTCAAGAGCCTCTCAAAGCGGCTTGGGTTTATGTTGCGCCGCTCACCGATGCGGGCTGGGTGCGGCAGCACGATGAGGGGCGCAAGGCTGTGCAGGCGGCTTTGAGTGATCAAGTCAAAACCACGTATGTAGAAAACGTGCCCGAGGGCGCTGATGCGGAGCGGGTGATTCGCGATCTTGCGGCGCAGGGCAACAAGATCATTTTCACGCCCAGCTTTGGCTACATGGAGGCCACGATGCGCGTTGCGCGGGAGTTTCCTGATGTGCGCTTTGAGTCGATCACGGGTTACAAGACGGCACCCAATGTGTCTGCGGCGAACGCGCGCTATTACGAAGGCCGCTATCTCGCGGGGATTGCCGCTGGACGCATGACAAAGACGAATCTGGCGGGCTATGTGGCTGGTTTTCCCATTCCTGAGGTGTTGCAGGGTATCAACGCATTCACACTTGGCATGCGTTCGGTGAATCCTAGCGCCAAGGTAAAAGTGGTGTGGATCAACACGTGGTTTGACCCACCAAAAGAACGAGATGCTGCTATTGTGTTGATGAACCAAGACGCAGACGTTCTCGCGTTTCACACGGGCTCCAACGCCGTGATGATTGCTGCGCAAGAGCGCGGCAGACTAGCGGTGGCCTATCACTCAGACATGCGCAAAGTGGCACCCGATGCGCAGATTGCAGCCGTGACGCACAACTGGGGCGCTTATTACACAAAACAGGTGCGCGCATCGCTGGATGGCACTTGGAAAACGGGTAGCTTTTGGGGCGGCGTGCGTGAAGGGATGATTCGGGTGGACGGCTTTGGCAGCAAAGTGCCTCAGACCGTTGTCACGCAAATCAACGCTGCGCAAAAAGCCATTGGCGAAGGCAAATTACTTCCTTTTTCTGCTGCTGCGCAAGATGTACTGGATAACGAAGGCGGCATCCTGATCCCGCGCGGCACCGCTTTAACGGATGGGCAAATACTGTCTATGAATGCACTCGTATCGGGCGTACTCGGAAAGATTGCAAAATAGCGGGGTGAACAACGCTACCCCAATTGCTACCCAAGCCTATCGCGCCAGCCTTTTGCGTTTCGACAACGCCGGGCAAGCGATCTTTGATCAAGATGGTTCGTTGGTGATCGATTCCTCTGGCAAGGTGGCGGCGGCGGGCGATTACGCTCAGCTTAAAACTCAGTTTGCTCACCTGCCCACGCAGCACTTCCCCGGCCGAATCATCGCACCTGGCTTTGTGGATATGCATGTGCATTACCCGCAGATTGACGTGATCGGCTCGCCAGCAGATGGCTTGCTGCCTTGGCTAGAAAATTACACCTTTCCAGAAGAAAAACGCTATATAGCCGGCGAATATGCTGCGCAGAGCGCTACGTTTTTTGTAGCGGAGCTGCTGCGTAATGGCGTGACGACGGCGCTGACTTTTGCCACCTCCCATGTGGCCTCCGTCAACGCCATGTTTGAGGCGGCAGACATCGCCGGCCTGCGCATCATCACTGGCAAATGCCTGCAAGATCGCAACTGCCCCGATGGTGTGCGCGATGAAACGGAGCAGTCTCTCGTCGACACGGAAAGCTTGATTCAAAAGTGGCACGGCAAAGGTGCGCGCGGCCAGCTCGGCTACGCGATCACGCCACGCTTTGCGCCCACTTGCTCGGATGCGCAGATGCGCGGCATGGGTGAGTTGGCGGCCAAATACGCCGACGTGTGGATTCAATCGCACGTCAGCGAGAACGTGGATGAAATGGCTTGGGTGCGCGCGTTGTACCGCCAAGATGCGAGCTACCTTGGCGTTTACGACCGCTTTGGGTTGCTGCGCAAAAAAAGTGTCTACGCGCACTGCATTCATTTCGATGATGCAGATCGCGATTTGATGAAAGAGCGTGGTGCTGCAGCAGCAGTGTGCCCCACGAGTAATTTATTTTTAGGCAGCGGGAATTTTGATTTCTCGTCTGCGCTCATCCAAGGCATGGCGCACGGCCTGGCCAGCGATGTGGGCGGCGGCACCAGCTTTTCCCCGTTCAAGACCATGCTCGCCGCCCATTACGTCGCGCGCAGTAGCTCGCAGAGTGGCAATACACCCAAACAACCCCTCACCCTTTCCCCTCAGCGCCTGTGGTGGTTGCACACGACAGGTGCAGCGCAGGCGCTTGGATTGCAAGGCGTCGTGGGCAATTTGCAGCCCGGCTGCGATGCTGATTTCATCGTGCTCAACCCGCAAGCTACGCCGCTCTTAGCCAGACGCACAGCACGCGCCCACTCGCTTGAAGAGTTGCTCTTCGCTTTTATTGTGCTTGGTGATGATCGGTTGATAGAGCACTGCATTTTGGCCAGCAGTTAAAATCAATATATGCTCCGCCCAGACACAAATAATGATGCCGCTTTTGCAGAATCGGCGCATGCCGCCTTTGATCTAACAGCTCATTTCTTGATTGCCATGCCGGGTATGGAAGACGAGACTTTCTCCAAGTCTGTGGTGTATCTGTGTGAGCATACCGAGCGCGGGGCTCTGGGGATTGTGATCAACAAACCCACCGAACTCACGCTGCCTAAATTATTCGCAAAAGTCGATCTGCCGCTTGAGCGCAGGGATTTGCAAGAAACGCTGGTATTCGGCGGCGGGCCTTTGCATACAGAGCGTGGCTTTGTGTTGCATGAAAAACAAGTCGCCACCACGGTGACTTTCGCGGATATGAAAGATGTGCCGTTGTCTGTGTTTGACCCAGAATCTGAAATCGCTTTGAAAGCCAAGATCCAAGCTGCGATGAGCTTGGAGCAGCAACTGATTGAGGCGCTCAGCGAAGAAGCAGAGTTAGCGGTGCCTGAGGCCACGTTTTATGCTTCCTCGCTCACGATTTCTGATGGCTTGGAATTAACCACCTCTAAAGACGTGCTCGATGCCTTATCTAGCGGCGGCGGTCCGCGTAGAGTATTGATCTCTCTGGGCCATGCGGGTTGGGCCAAGGGCCAGCTTGAATCTGAGTTGGCAGAGAACACTTGGCTGCATGTAAAAGCCAGCCAAGAGGTGATTTTTGACACGCCCGTGGCCGAGCGCTACACCAAGGCGCTCGCCTTGCTGGGCTTGCAGGAATGGATGATTTCGCGCGATGTGGGGCGCGCATGATCGCGGGCCGCGTTCAACGAATCATCCCTGAGCAGCAGCAATCCTTTGTAGCCTTTGATTTTGGCGAAAAACGCACCGGCGTGGCCACTGGCACACGACTTACGCGCAGCGCCGCACCGCTGCAAACATTACACATCGCCGGCGTAGATGCCCGCTTTGATGCTATTAAAAAAATACTCGCTGACTGGCAGCCGCAAGCTCTAGTGGTGGGCATTCCGACACATCCCGATGGCGCGGCGCATGAGATGACGCAGCGCTGCAAGCGCTTTGCGCGGCAGCTTCATGGCCGATTCAATCTGCCCGTGCATGAAGTCGATGAGCGCTACAGCAGCGTTGAAGCTGCCTCGCGTGGCGCCAAAGATTTGGATGCAGAAGCCGCAGCAATTATTTTGGAACAGTTTTTTAGCGAGATCGAAGCATGAGTCGTTTGTCACTTGATGCGCCCACGCTCTACCAAGAGCTGTGCAAAGGCGTGAAAGATTTAATGCAACCCGAGACAAAGCTCATAGGTATTGCATCCGGTGGTGTTTGGCTTGCGCAGCAATTGCAGGCGGATTTGAAAATCGCGGGCAAAGCCGGCGTGATTTCGTCTGCGATGCATCGCGATGATTTCTCCAAGCGAGGGCTTGCGCACAGTGTGCAAACACAATTGCCATTCGATGTGAACGGGCAAGATATTGTGTTGATTGACGATGTGCTGTACACCGGGCGCACGATTCGCGCAGTGCTCAATGAATTATTTGACTATGGCCGGCCAGCTCGCGTGCGCCTTGCGGTGTTAGTTGATCGTGGAGGGCGGCAACTGCCCGTCAGTGCGGATTTCGCAGCGGTTCGTGTGAGCTTGCCTGCTGAGCAATCCATCGCGCTTGCAAAAAGTGACGCAGGTATTTTCAGTTTCGAGATCAAGGAGTCTTGATGAAGCCTAAGGAGTTCGCATAAATGCTCTATAAACGCAATCCCCAGCTCAATAAAAATGGTGAGCTGATCCATTTACTCTCTACCGAAGGTTTGCCCAAAACCATTCTCACGCAGATTTTGGACACCGCAGCCAGCTTCGTCAGCGTGAGTGACCGCGAGGTGAAAAAAGTGCCGCTCTTGAGAGGCAAAAGCGTGTTTAATCTCTTTTTTGAAAACTCCACGCGCACGCGAACAACCTTTGAGATTGCTGCGACACGATTGAGCGCCGATGTCATCAACCTCGACATCGCCAAATCATCGGCCAGCAAAGGCGAATCTTTGCTCGACACGATTGCCAATCTTTCCGCGATGGCCGCTGACATTTTCGTCGTGCGCCACAGCGAATCGGGCGCACCGTATCTCATCAGCCAACACGTGGCGCCGCATGTGCATGTGATCAACGCAGGCGATGGCCGGCATGCGCACCCGACGCAGGGCTTGTTGGACATGTACACGATTCGCCATTTCAAAGGCGATTTCTCGAATCTCACGGTGGCGATCGTGGGAGATGTCTTGCATTCTCGCGTGGCGCGCTCAGATATCCATGCGCTGACGACTTTGGGCTGTGCAGAGGTCAGAGCAGTCGGCCCGCGCACTTTGATTCCCGGCGATTTGCGCGAGATGGGTGTGCGTGTGTGCCATTCACTGGAAGAAGGCATCAAGGGCGCGGATGTGATCATCATGCTGCGCTTGCAAAACGAGCGCATGAGCGGCGCGCTACTGCCATCGAGCCAAGAGTTTTTTAAGAGCTTTGGGCTCACGCCTGAGAAGCTGCTGCTGGCCAAGCCGGATGCAATCGTGATGCATCCGGGGCCGATCAATCGTGGCGTGGAAATTGATTCGGCGGTGGTCGATGGCAAGCAAAGCGTGATCTTGCCGCAGGTCACTTTCGGCATCGCGGTGCGCATGGCGGTGATGAGCATTGTGGCGGGGAATGAAGCATGAAAATACTGATTCAAGGCGGCAGAATTGTGGATCCCGCGTCGGGTTTGGATGCCATGGGCAATGTGGCCATAGCTGCGGGGCGGATCGTTGCGCTTGGCAAAGTGCCAGCGGATTTCTCGCCGGTTCGCACTGTGAACGCCAGTGGTTGTATCGTCGCTCCTGGCTTGGTGGATTTGTGTGCACGCCTGCGTGAGCCGGGCTATGAGCACGAGGGCATGCTGGAATCTGAACTTTCTGCTGCGGTTGCTGGTGGCGTGACTTCTTTGGTCTGCCCGCCGGATACGGATCCTGTGCTTGACGAGCCGGGCTTGGTAGAAATGCTGAAATATCGCGCGGAGAAGCAGCATCAATCACGCGTGTTTCCGCTTGGGGCGTTGACCAAGGCTCTGGCGGGCGAATCGCTCACCGAGATGGCCGAGCTCGCAGGCAGCGGCTGCGTGGGCTTTGGCCAAGCGGAAGTGCCGCTGGCGAATACACAAGTGATGCAACGCGCCATGCAATACGCCACTACCTTTGGCTACACCGTCTGGCTGCGCCCGCAAGAGCTGCATTTGGGCAAAGGCGTGGCGGCTAGCGGCGCATTGGCGACGCGGTTGGGTTTATCTGGTGTGCCAATAGCGGCTGAGACGATTGCGCTGCACACGATTTTTGAGCTGATGCGCGCTACAGGCGCTCGCGTGCATTTGTGCCGCCTCAGCAGCGCAGCGGGCGTGGCTTTGCTACGCACAGCAAAAGCGCAAGGCTTATCTGTAACAGCTGATGTGAGTATCAATTCTCTGCACCTGACGGACAACGACATTGGCTACTTCGACAGCCGCGCACGTCTAACCCCCGTGCTGCGCCAGCAGCGCGACCGCGATGCACTGCAAGCCGCGCTGCTGGATGGCACGATTGACGCGCTAGTGAGCGATCACAATCCAGTGGAAGCTGATGCGAAAAATCTGCCATTTGGCGAAGCTGAATCTGGCGCAACAGGCTTGGAGCTTTTGCTCAGCCTCGCGCTGAAATGGGGGCAGCAGCACAATGCCAGCCTGCTGGACACGCTCGCTCGCATCACATCCAAGCCAAGCCAAATTTTGGCCAGCAGCTTAGGCACATTGGCTTCGAGTATCGGTTGCCTCAATGTAGGCGGTGCGGCAGACATCTGCATTTTTGATCCCAAAGCCGAATGGAGCGTGAGCTCAGATACGCTGCGCAGCCAAGGTAAGCACACACCCTTTGCCCACGACATGGGCGGCAGCATGATGCCTGGGCGAGTGAAGATGACGCTGGTCAATGGCCAAATCGCTTTCGACAATATGAGCTCATAAAAAATGGAAAATACCACCAATCTCACTGAGCAACGCCTAGCAGATGCATGGGCAATATTGCAATCGCATTCGCAGCATATTGATAACTTAAAGCCCGATGCGAATCGCTTGGCTTTTGCGGATCCTGAATTTCTACTGCGCCGAGAAATGCGCGGTATGCGTATCCAGATGGAAATGCTCAAGCCTGAGCTGGGGCAGAGCGCGGCAGGGATTGACAACACGATCGTTGTGTTTGGCGGTGCACGCTTTTGTAGCCCCGAGGAAGCGGCTGAGGCTTTCACTCAAGCGCAGGCTAGCGGCAATGCTGGCGAGCTCGCTATTGCGCAGCGCCTCGTGCGTAATGCGCCCTACTACACGCAAGCCCGTGAATTCGGCAAACTCGTCGCGCAATACAGCCTCAGTTGCCCCAAAGAAGATCAGATTTTCATCTGCACAGGCGGCGGCCCGGGCGTGATGGAGGCGGCCAATCGAGGCGCTCACGACGTAGGTGCACCGTCCGTCGGTCTGAGCATTGCGCTGCCCAGAGAAGAAAAGCCTAATCGCTATGTACCGCCTGATCTGAGCTTTAAATTTCATTACTTCGCCATTCGCAAAATGCATTTCATGATGCGCGCGAAAGCCTTGGTGGCGTTTCCCGGCGGCTTCGGCACTTTGGATGAGTTGTTCGAAGTTCTCTGCTTAGTGCAAACGCGCAAAGCCAAGCCGGTGCCGATTTTTCTCTATGGCTCCGCGTATTGGAAAAAGGTGATCAACTTCGAAGCGCTGGCTGATGAAGGCGCGATATCGCATGAAGATTTAAAGCTTTTCAGTTACGTCGACGATGCGCAAACTGCTTGGAATGAGATCAAGCGGTTTTATGAATTGCAATAAAGCAGCTTTATATCTAAACTGTCAAATGCGAGCTAAAAAAGTAACACTAAAAAAAATGCTGCTCGCTGGTCTCCAGCGCGTACTCATCTTGATTCTGCTGATTTTGAGTTGCGTTGAGCCTTTGGTCAATGTACGTTTCACCCATGATGGGTGGAAGCAGGAGCCGGCAAACGGTTTCCAGTTGGCTAGCCATAGGTTGCAGCCCGCGGTTGTGCAACTAGACGCTGGCTCTGAAGGTGCTCCTAACATTCCCTATGATGCGACGATTTTTCTTGCATCGGGTTTTGACGAAGCAGAAAACCTTAAAGACTGGCTTGTCGCAGCTTTGGTATGCCTCGGTTTGATCTGCATCTTCTATCTTCGGAGATGGCCAGACACAGTTCTTTCGCATTGTCTCCAGCTCCAATCTCGCTGGTTTTGCCACCACCATGCCCGACCCAGGCTCAGTGGGCTAGATCTGTATCACATACCACGGCCCATTCCTCCTCCTGAAGCTTAGCTACCTCAAAGCCCGCGCACGACACGCAAATTCCGCGTGACTTCGCTGCGTTTTCGTTGGATGCAGATTGGCTATTGCCAATCAAATGTTTGGAGAGCTGTAGCTATGTTGATATTCATGGAGGAGATAGTCGCCCTTGATTGGGCGATTGCTCAGCACACGACTGACTTTTTAGGTCAATATTCGGCAGTGAAGGCTGTCGTCGTCTTCTCAGCGGTGTATTTATCTTTCGGCATGCTGATGGCTTGCGTTTATCTGCTTCGATCTTCACAAGATAGGCGCATTTTGTTGTTGGCACTTTGCAGTTTAGCCATCGCAACTTATCTGTGCGGTGAACTGGGGCACCTCTTCCCGAGAGATCGACCTTATGCCGCTGGGATAGTACCCAACTTGCTGCAGCACGGCTCTCTACATCGATCTTGGCCAAGCTCGCATGCGACTGGCAGTTTTGCTTTTGCATGTGTGTTGTTGGGTTTGCTCCCACGCAGGCAGGTAACTTGGGCTGTTGGATTCATGGCGGTCTTGATCGTCGTTGCGAGAGCGCTATCGGGCGTACATTTTTCTACTGATATCCTCAGCGGGATATTTTTAGGCGGAAGCGTTGCCTATGCACTCGTTTATTTATATCAACGGCATCTTCAGAACAAATGATCCCTCTCCAATCTACCACCAGTCAGCCGCTTGACTTGAGCGTTTGGAAGCACATTATTTTTTGGTTGCTGACCGCTTTGGTCTTCACGCTCGGTTGGGATACATCGGGCTGGGATTTGCCAGTTTCTCGCTATTTTGCGAACTCGCAAGGCTTTGCGCTAACAGCACATCCCATTTGGGGCAAAGGCTTGTATTTGTCACAGCGCAGCTTGGTTTGGCTCACCTTATTTGCTGTGGTTTGGATATGTTGGCGTCCTATCGGGCCGTTTTCCAACATGCTGAAAGCTGAACGGATCGCCATGCTGTGCACTGTGATCTTGAGCATCTTCGTTATTCAGTATTTCAAACGCAAAAGTTTGACAAGCTGCCCTTGGAGCTTGCAAGAATTTGGCGGTCAAGCGCAGTATGTATCGCATTGGCTCATAGGTGTGCGTGACGGCGATTCAGGTCGTTGCTTTCCGGCTGGTCACTCGTCTGGAGCGCTTTGCTTCCTAGCAGTTCCTGTTTATTTGCTCTGGCACAACAAGCGCTGGGCTTACTGGACATTACTGGTGGTTTTGATTGCTGGGAGTATTTGGGGCGGCACTCAGGTTTTTCGCGGTGCTCACTATGTGAGCCATACTTTGTGGACAGGGACGATTTGTTTATGTGTTGCTGTCTTGCTTCGTGGCGCTTGGTTTGGTTTCAAGCAATATCGGAGAGTTTAATTTTTGCGCGAATGTACCAGTCTGCATAACTCATTAGCGGCTGTTTTAGCGTAAGACAAGCCGTGCGGCATGGCGCGCGGCCGCATATTGACCAATTCCCACAGCTCTTTGGCTTCCTCTGCGGTCGTGCATTCAATTCTCATCTGTTGAGGCTGCTCGCTGGGGTTCAGCTGCTGACTCGGTTTGAGTATGAACTCTATAAAACAATCATCTGTTCGCGAACTATCGATCACACCCATCGGCAAACACTCTTCTTGCTTACTCATGCCTAGGTTTGCATTTCGCCGGTTGCCTTTGAAGTGCAACTCATCGCCTAAATAGCTGATGTGGCCTGCCCCACTGAAACCTAAAGCACCCGGTTTCATCGGGCCGCCACCAAAACGCACTGAAAACCGAGGCCACATACCAGATGAGGGCGCGCCTAATCGGCTTTCGTTGGTACTTTCATGACTTGGGGACGCCATGCGCATGGCCTCCAAACGATCTTGCATCAGCTCAGCGACCGTCATGTCCAAACCATCAATGCGTTGCACGAGCTGATCGTCTGTCACAATATTTTTGACGCGCATACCCACAATCATTCGCCTCTCGTAGGGTCCGAGGTGGCGACCATTCACAAAGAGACTGTACTTGTAAGGCATATTATTCTCATGGGGAATACTCAAACAGCCAGCAGATGATAGCAAGCAGTAGGCAAGAAAAAAGGCTCCCTCGGGAGCCTTTGCAGAAATACAACGAGTCGTAAAGCTACATTGCAAAACGTAACTGAAACGTAGCTGATTAGACGCGCTTGCGATACTCACCCGTACGCGTGTCAATCTCAACTTTATCGCCTTGCGCCACAAAGATGGGCACGCCGATTTCAAAGCCTGTTGCCAATTTGGCTGGTTTCAAAACCTTACCGGACGTATCGCCTTTCACAGCAGGCTCGGTCCATGTGATTTCGCGCTCCACGCTAGTGGGTAACTCCACAGAAATCGCTTTGCCGTCGTAGAACACAACTTCAGCGGTCATGCCTTCTTCGAGGTAGCTGAGCGCATCACCCATGTTCTCATTTTCAACTTCGTATTGGTTGTATTCGCTATCCATCCACACATACATTGGATCGGCGAAATAGGAGTAGGTGCAATCTTTCTTGTCCAGAATGATCTGCTCGATTTTGTCATCCGCTTTGAAAACGACTTCGGTACCGAAGTTAGCGATCAGGCTTTTGATTTTCATGCGCACGGTGGCTGAATTGCGGCCACCGCGGCTGTATTCGGTCTTGAGGATGACCATCGGGTCTTTGCCGTGCATGATCACGTTGCCGGCGCGCATTTCTTGAGCGATTTTCATGGAGTGCTTTCTTGTCGATGCGCCAAACTAATCAGCGCGGGATGCTTGCTATGCATAGCAAAGCTTTCGATTTTAACCCGATTCGCCCTGCGTCAGAGACCAGTTAAGCGCGTAAATTCTGCTTTTCCTCAGCAAAATCAATCAGTTGCGAGACGAGATCGCGCTGGCCAAAACACCGGCTTCGCGCTGCTAAGACGCATTCTTGCCAAGCTTCGAGATCCATGGCTGGCAAAATGGCATCAGATAGCCCATTCCACACGCGGTGAAATGCGCGCAGATCTGGCGGCGCTTGCAGCCAATCTAAGAAGGCTTCGAGCTTGGTGGCATGCGCACCGTCTTCCTGCGGATAAATTTGCCAGACAAATGGACGGCCTGCCCATAAAGCCCTGACCATAGAATCTTCGCCGCGTACAAAATTCAAATCGCAGCGCCTTAGCAGCGCATCGTATTGCGGCTGAGGCATGTAGGTTTGCTCATGTATTGATAGCATCTCACGCATATTCCATGCCGGCGATTGCTCATTTTTACTTTGACTCGCGGCCTGCAATGCCGTCTGGCCACGCCCCGGCATCACCATCAATTGTGTAGGCTGCGCGCTATCGGCACAATGTTTGAGCAGATCTGCCAAGGCGGGTGGCTCATAGCAGAACAGGCTGATACGGGTCTGCGGATTAGATGGATTTGGCTCCTCCACAACATCTGGCTCACGTATCAGGCCGCCCGTGCCCCCTGTAAAACCGGGGTAGAAAAACCATTTTGTCATCCCAGCCGCCGCGCCACCCATGACAGGCGAAGGCAGGCCGTGGCTGCGTTGCGCATAGCTTTCAGCGCTGAGGTATTCCAGATTGATCCAAATTGGTTTTTTGACAGTATTTTTATCTGCTTTTATGCCATTAGCCGGCACAGAATATGCGCAAGACGCTATTTTTTTCATAGCAATCCATGTGTGATCGATCTCGCAGCCAAACGCCTCAATCACCACATCGCCGGGCTGCACATCAAGCGGCATGGGTTGATCAGGCCGCCACGGGCGCACTTGCACGCCCGGGCATCCGGCGGGTGCCATCCATGAGAGCCCCGATGCATCGTCAATCCAGAGCCGCACGCCTTGCCCACGCGCAGCCAATGCAGCGCAGAGACGCCAACACACACCAATATCGCCAAAATTGTCGATCACACGACAAAAAACATCCCAGCGCAACATCAAAATCCTTGAAGCTTTATTCGCGTTTTTGGGTTTGCTTTTTTCGCGCTTTTCGCGTTACATGGCGGTTTCTAAAATCGCCAATTCCCCACGCAGAGAAAATCCCATGCGCTGCGACACTGCCATGTCGATCAATTGCCCCGGTAGCCGCGTCATGGCAGATTGCGAAGCAGAAAAGTTGATCACGCGATTGCATTCCGTGCGCCCCATCAACTCAAGTGCATCCGGCTTGGATTGGCGAGAAGGCCCTTCCACCAAAATCCGAGCGATTTTGCCAACGAACGCATCGGACAGCGCATGCGTGTTGTCGTTGATCGCTTTTTGCACTTGCATCAAGCGCGCATGCTTGATGTCATGCGGCGTGTCGTCTGCTAAAGATGCCGCTGGCGTGCCGGGGCGGGGGCTGAAGATGAAGCTAAATGAGTTGTCAAATTGCATGTCTTCGATCAGTTTCATCGTCTTGGCGTGATCCGCATCGCTTTCGCCGGGAAAGCCAATGATCAGATCTGTAGACAGATGCAAATCGGGTCGGATCGCGCGAATTTTTCGGATGATGCTTTTGTATTGCAAACTGGTGTAGCCACGCTTCATTGCAGCGAGGATCGTGTCAGATCCATGCTGCACAGGCAAATGCAAATGGCTCACGAGTTTTGGCAGCTTGGCATAAGCTTCGATCAGCGCAGGGGTGAATTCATTAGGATGGCTTGTGGTGTAGCGAATACGCTCGATGCCGGGGATATCGCTCACGTAGTCGAGCAGCGTCGCAAAATCGCAAATCTCCGCCGTGCTTCCCATCGTGCCCCGATATGCATTCACGTTTTGCCCGAGCAAATTAATCTCGCGCACACCTTGGCCCGCAAGCTGCGCGACTTCGAGCAACACATCATCGAGCGGGCGATTGATTTCCTCGCCGCGCGTATAGGGCACCACGCAATAGCTGCAATACTTGGAGCAACCTTCCATGATGCTCACAAACGCACTCACACCTTCTCGCCGCGCGGGCGGCAGGTGATCAAACTTTTCGATTTCGGGGAATGAGATGTCAACCTGCGATTTTTTGGTTTTCAATTGATTGGCAAGTAGCTCTGGCAAGCGATGCAAAGTCTGCGGGCCAAAGACCACATCCACATAGGGCGCTCGCTTGATGATCGCTTCGCCCTCTTGGCTAGCGACGCAGCCGCCAACGCCAATCTTCACGCCTTTGGCTTTCAAATGCCGGATGCGCCCCAAATCAGAAAACACTTTTTCCTGCGCCTTCTCGCGCACCGAGCAAGTGTTAAATAACACCAAATCGGCTTCATCCACGTTGTCCGTTTTCTCATAGCCGTCAGCCGCGTGCAGCACGTCCACCATCTTGTTGGAGTCGTACTCATTCATTTGGCAGCCAAAGGTTTTGATGAAGACTTTTTTACTCATGATGTGAAATTACTATGAATTTAATAGCGTCTCGCGCAGTGAATACGCCGGCTAAGTGCCAAAAAGGCTTGAAAAAAAGAGCACAAGGAGAGGTTAATGCACCTCAGCTGTGCGGGTTAGCGCTGCGGCTGTTGATCGCGCTGTTGTCGACCCATTTGCTCGAAGCTAGGCAATTGATTGAAAGGCGTTTTACCATCGTCTGGCTTGGACGCATCCGTTTCTGAGGCAAAGCTGAAATTGCGCTCAGGTGTATTGGTTTTGAGCTTTTGCTTGGCTTCCAACTCGTTCAAAATCCACACTTCATGCACTTCGCCCCGCGGGTTGCGCACGAAATTCACGATGAACTCAATATTTGTGACGCTGGCCGACATCACCATTCGCTGCTGCGTATCGCGGATGCGCGAGCCTGGCGAGAGACGCTCTGGCTTGCCATCGATCAAAATTTCTGGTGCTTGCACGACGCGCATCCTGCCGCGCAATGCATTCGCAGGAAACTTGCGCAAGCCGGGCGTACCCGTTTGCAAGACGGTTTCATTGGCCGGCAGTGGTGCAGAAAGCTGGTCTTGTGCCAGCACAAAAGTGCTCAGCATCAGGCCAAGCAAAGACAAGAAACAGCGGTTCATGGTGAACATCCAGAGGCTGTGGAACATGCTTCATTGTAATGCGTTGTGCTTTATATCCAGAGCCCCATTTCAATTCTGAGATTGGGTAGGCTTCGAGCCTTCACACCATGGATGCTGATAAATACACATTTGAATTTCTTCTTAATTCGCTGAAAAAGTCGAACCAGAACTCACCGGTTGCCCCGGTGCAGCAATAATGAAAAAACCTAAGTACGGTGCAGTTTCAAAGCCACGACTCACATTGCGTACAAAATTTGAGTTCATGATTGATAGCGATCCGCTGCGATCATTGCTGACATAAAAAACAGCACCGCCTCCTTCGTTGGCCGTGTTGTCTTGAAAAATGCTTCCGGAGAGCATCAAGTTAAAGGTATTGCCATCGTTGTATATGGCTCCGCCACTGCCGCCGCCAGGCTTGCCAGCTTGGGCAGGATTTGCACCGTTGCCAATCGCCTCGTTATGCGTAAAAACACTATTGAGCACGCTGTAAGAAACACCAATGCTACTGAGCGCGCCGCCATTAGAGCATTTATTGCCTAAGCCTGCTGCTCCGCCAAACGTGCTGTTAACCACATAAACAGGCTTGTTGTTGTAAATACTTAATGTGCGCACAGCACCGCCTCCAACATCTGGGCCTACCGCATCGCACTGATTGTTAAAAAAACGTGAGTTCACAATTTTGAACTGACCACCACGTACAAAAATGGCGCCGCCGCCTCCACCCTCAGCTGTTTGGCCAGTTGAATTGCCATTGCGCAAAGTGATGTTTTGCACTGTTAAGCGAGGTAGTTCTTGATTTTGACATTGCGCAGTCGTAAAAACTTGAGCGGAATCGCACGTGTTTTGGTACAAAATCCGAACGGCACCACCGCCATCCAAAGTGACTTTGCCACCGCCGTCCAGCGTGACATCGGGTTTGTCGTTGAACACTTTAGCTGTGTTGCTCATCAAAATTGTCACTGGTGCTGCACCGCAATTAAAGGTGATGATGCCGCCTTGGGCGACTGCACTAACCACAGCTGCCCCGGTGCAGCTAGCGGGCGTACCTGTGCCGACGATCCGTGTCGGTGTGCTGCTATTGACTGCTTGACCAGCTGCCGGAACCACTGCGGAACCTGCTGCGTTGCCGGCCTGAGGTTCACCCGTAGGCAATGGCAATGGCAATGGCAATGGCAATGGCAATGGCAATGGCAATGGCAATGGCAATGGCACTGGTGTTTCAGGAGCAGTAGAGCCACCGCCTCCGCAAGCCGTCAAGACAACTCCACAACACAGGGCGAGACTAGCGAGTCGTATTGTGCAATTGAAAACTTGTACTTTCATCGTCATTCCTATTGATGTGTCATACACACCATATCATCCGATGGTTGCACAAGTGACTATGAAGAAATCAATAGTCGATGTAATAACTACTGCTGTTTGTAAAGAGAAATTATCGCCACAGCTGCAAATAAACGCTATGGATGCGCAATGAAAAATGCAAACTTATCCATCGATCCCGCTAACCCGCTTAAGCAGTGAGACGAGTTGTTGCCGCTCATCGTCGGTCAAAGTGCTGAGCAAACGCTGCTGCACTTTGCGAGCTGGTTTTTTCATCTCTAAGGCCATTTTCTGGCCTGTTGGTGTGAGCCATAGCAGCTTGCGACGTTTATCGGTGGGCGAAGCCTCACGGCGCAGCCATCCGCGTTCTTCTAATCTCATAATCACCGAGCCGGATGTGGCTGCATCAAGCGCCACGCGCTGCGCGATGCTGATTTGATCTGCACCGGGCTCATCAACCAAGGCTTGCACAATAGCGAATTGCAATGACGTGACTTCATAGCCACCCAGCTCCTCAGCAAAAATTGCCATGGAGGTTTGATGGGCGCGCCGAATCAAATAGCCGGGCGCTTGGGTAAAGTCAAAAGAAGTGGCCATGACAGAATTAGATAACTGCTTTGATTGTAAGCATGCATACGATGAGGGTAAATACCGGTCAACTATATGATATGCGTACATACAATAAGTAAGCATACTAAAAATAGGCACGGCATGACAACACCATCAACTTCTCCAATCCTGATCGCAGGCGGCGGCATTGGCGGTATGGCTGCGGCCTTCGTGCTTGCTCGCAGTGGCTATGCAGTCACTGTGCTGGAGCAAGCGCCTGAGTTTGGCGAGATTGGTGCGGGCATTCAGCTCGGCCCCAATATTTTTCGCATGCTTGATTACCTTGGCTTGACTGAAGAGATCAACAAAGTGGCCTACTTCCCGCCTGCGATGGGCATGCGCGATGTGCGTACGGGCGAGCAAGTGGTGCGCGTGCAGATGGGCGATGCAGCACGGGCAGCGTATGGCGGCTTTGCTTATGGCGTGATATACCGCAAAGATTTGCATGATGTGCTGCTCAATGCATGCCGTGGGCACAGCGGCATCACGCTGCGCACGAATGCTGGCGTGGCATCATTTACGCAAGACGGCGCAGTAGTGACTGCCGTGTTGAAAGATAGCGAACAAATTCAAGGCGCAGCATTGATCGGTGCAGATGGATTGTGGAGCGGCATTCGTCAAGCAATTGTGGGCGATGGCAAGCCGCGCGTGAGCGGGCACATTGCGTATCGCGCGGTGCTCAAGCGGGAAGATGTGCCGCCTGAGTTGTGGAGCGATGAAGTGCAACTTTGGGGTGGCGAGAAAACGCACCTCGTGACTTACCCATTGCGCCGCGGCGAGTTATTTAATTTGGTGGCAGTATTTCACTCCAATAAGTATGACGAAGGCTGGGATACCTTTGGTGATAACAGCGAGCTTACCGAGCGCTTTGCCGATGCACACCCGACCGTGCGCGGGCTGCTCGCCAAAATCAACGTGTGGAAAATGTGGGTGCTTTGTGACAGAGAGCCCGTGAAAAATTGGAGTCAAGGCCGTGCAACATTACTGGGCGACGCGGCGCACCCGATGCTGCAATACCTCGCCCAGGGCGCGGGCCAAGCGATTGAAGATGCGGTGGTGCTTGGCAAAGCCGTGGAGCATTTCAATGGCGATTTTGAAAAAGCATTCTTGGCCTACCAAGAAAAGCGTTACTTGCGCACTGCCCGCGTGCAACTCACGGCGCGCTTTTATGGCGATATCTACCATGCCAGCGGCGTGACACGCGAGTTGCGCAATTCGATCTTCCAAGGCGGAAAAGATGCTGCGGGCTTTGCGGGCTTGAAGTGGATGTATGAGGGTATTGATCCGCACAATCTGTTTTGAAAGCCCACATCATGCTCACTAAAACAATTCATCCCGACCGCGCCCAGCTCTACGCAGACATGTCGCCAGCGAATCTCACGCCGCTGTGGGAAGTGCTGCATGCCCTCGTGCCGCCGCAGCCGAAAACACCTTGCCTGCCCGCGCTGTGGAAATACGACGATGTTCGCCCCTTCCTCATGCGCGCGGGCGCGGCGATCACGGCTAACGAGGCGATTCGCCGTGTGTTGATTTTGGAGAATCCTGCTTTGCGCGGCCAATCGTGCATCACGCAATCACTCTATGCCGGTTTGCAGCTCATCCTCCCCGGCGAAGTTGCGCCGAGCCATCGGCACACGCAAAGCGCGCTGCGCTTTATCGTTGAAGGCTCGGGCGCATACACGGCAGTCGATGGCGAAAAAACGATGATGACGCCCGGCGATTTCATCATCACCCCGAAATGGACTTGGCACGATCACGGTTACGAAGTAAGCCGTGATCAAAAGCTCAATGCACACGGGCACGAAGGCCAAGATCCGATGGTGTGGCTCGATGGGCTCGACATTCCAACGATTCGTTTCTTCGATGCAGGGTTCGCGGAGAACGATGCAAGAGCATCACAAGAAGTCACCAAACACGAAGGAGCAAGTTTTGCCGCCTACGGCCACAACATGGCTCCCGTGCGTGGCGACTCTCCCTTCGGCAACACCAGCCCGATCTTCAGCTACCCCTATGCCCGCACCCGCGAAGCGCTGCATTCCTTAGAGCGAACGGAAAAATTAGACGCTTGGGATGGGTTCAAGCTGCGCTACACCAACCCACTCACCGGCGGCTCGCCCATGCCTACCATGCAAACCTTTATGCAGCTTTTGCCCAAGGGCTTCAAAGGCGAGCCCTATCGGCAAACCGATGGTACGGTGTTTAGCGTGGTGGAAGGCGCGGGGCAAGCGCTTATCGAATCTCATCATGGCAGCTATACGTTTGAGTTCACCGCGCGTGATCATTTCGTCGTCCCCTCATGGCACACTCTGCGTTTGAATTCGAGCGCAGGCAGTGTGCTTTTTAGTTACTCAGACCGACCGATCCAGCAGGCTCTGGGCATTCACAAAGAAGAAAGGTTTTCCGCATGAGCTATGTGTTCAATCCTCCCGCAGTGGTGAGCGTGCCCATCGTTGGCCGCACGGAGCGCTTCCCTGTCAACCGCGTGTATTGCGTGGGCCGCAACTATGAAGAGCATGCCAAAGAAATGGGTTTTACTGGCCGCGAACCGCCGTTCTTCTTTTTGAAGCCGGCGAATGCCATTGTGGTGGTCAATGCTGGTGAGACGGGCAGCATTCCGTACCCAACGCTCACGAAGAATTTTCATCACGAAATCGAATTGGTTGTAGCCATTGGCACGGGCGGGAAAAACATCAAAGCAGCCGATGCTGCCAAGCATATTTTTGGCTACGCCGTGGGCCTCGACATGACGCGCCGCGATCTGCAAGGCGAGATGAAAAAAGCAGGTCGCCCTTGGTGTATCGGCAAAGCCTTTGATCATTCCGCTCCGATTGGCCCCATCGTGCCCGCAGCGCAAGCTGGCGACATCAACAACGCCGAATTGGCTGTGACGGTCAACGGCGCACATCGCCAAAAGAGCACGGTGGCTAAGCTGATTTGGAATGTGGCCGAGACGATCGAATACCTATCTGCTGCATGGGATATGCAACCCGGCGATTTGATCTACACCGGGACGCCTGAGGGCGTAGGGGCGGTGGTGAGCGGTGATGTGATGGTGGGTACGGTCGCTGGCCTACCTGATCTGCATGTCAAAGTTTCTTAATCATTTACAGACAAAATAGGCGTATAGCCGGCATAGAATATGCGTAGAGTGCTATTGAATTCATAGTATCTGCGTCGTGAACTTCTTTGGAGATAATTCATGAAAACATTGGGAACATTGGCCAAACTTTGTGCGATTGCTGCAGGATTGCTGATGGTGTTCATCACATTGATGACAGTGACCAGCGTGATTGGGCGAGATTTTTTTGGTAAAGCCATCACGGGGGATTTTGAGCTATCGGGCGCGGCCTGTGGCGCGGCCGTCGGCCTCTTCATGCCTTGGTGCCAATACAAGCGGGGCAACATCATTGTGGATTTCTTCACTGCGAACGCTGGCGAAGCGACTGTGGGCTTTTTGGATCGCGCAGGCGCTTTGGTGCTCGGCATCGTGATGGCTGTGCTTTCTTGGCGTACCACGCTAGGCGGCATCAGCGCATTCAACTCCAATTCCGGCACCATGATGCTGGGCTTCCCAGAATGGATCGTGTATGCAGCCATCGTGCCCGGTCTCGCGCTCACTGCGGTGATCGCGTTTGTACAAGCCTTCCTCGGTTTTAACGAAGACCTTCCAGAATCCAACCCGGAGTTAGCAGTATGAGCGGCATTCAATTGGCTTTGTTGATTTTTGCCGTGATGCTAGCCATGATGGCGCTGCGCGTGCCGATTGCGATTTCAATGTTTGTGGCAGGTGTCACGGGTTACCTCATTCAGCGCGGCTGGGCGCCTTTGGCCAGTTTCTTGAATTCACAAGCCTACGCGCGCTTCGCCAGCTACGATCTTTCCGTCATCCCGCTCTTTATTTTGATGGGCCATTTCGCCACACAAGGCGGCATCAGCAAAGCACTATTTGCGTTTGCAGCTGGCGTGATGGGGCGCTTTAAAGGTGGGCTGGCGATGGCGGCAGTCTTTGCCTGCGCAGCCTTCGGCGCGATCTGCGGCTCGTCGGTGGCTACTGCGGCCACAATCACCAATGTGGCTTACGACGAAATGCGCAAGCACGGCTACTCGGGCCGCTTAACCACCGGCACGCTTGCAGCAGGCGGCACGCTCGGCATCTTGATTCCGCCCTCTGTGCCACTCGTGATTTACGCGATTCTCACTGAGCAAAACATCGCTAAGCTTTTTATGGCGGCGATGGTGCCCGGCATCCTCGCGATGCTCTCTTACATGATTGCCATCGCGCTGTATGTGCGCTTTGTGCCTGGCCATGCGCCAGAAAAAGATGTGATCGCTAAGCAAAAAATGAGCGAAGCGCTCAAAGGCATTTTGCCGATTGCTGTGATTTTCGTGATCGTCTTCGGCGGCATCTATGGCGGCTTATTCACGCCCACTGAAGGCGCGGCAGTCGGTGCGTTTTGCACGTTTGCAGCTGCTTTGCTCAAGCGCGAGATGAATTGGACAAAATTTAAAAGCTGCTTTTATGCTACCGCTGAAAGCTCGGCCATGATCTTCCTTATCTTCCTTGGTGCAGACATCATGAATGCCGCTCTCGCGCTCACGCAAGTGCCCGGCCAGCTCGCGGAAGTGGTTGGCAGCTGGGGCTTGTCGCCTGTGATGGTGGTCGCTTGCATCATGTTGTTCTACGTGGTACTCGGCGCGGTGATGGATGAACTGTCAATGATTTTGCTCACCATTCCCATCTTCTTTCCGATGATCATGGGCTTAGATTTCGGCATGAGCAAGGAATACACCGCGATTTGGTTTGGTGTGATGGTGCTGATGACGGTAGGCTTTGGCATGCTCGCGCCGCCTGTTGGCCTGAATGTGTATGTGGTCAACAGCATGACGAAAAACAAAGGCGATGCCGTACCAATTGCCGAGAGCTATCGCGGCGTATTGCCTTTCTTGGCGGCAGACACTGTGCGCGCGATTTTGGTGCTGTTCTTCCCCATGATTTCTTTATGGGCTTTACGGTTCGTGCAGACTTGAGGCTTGACTTCCCGCTCGGTTCTCAGGGTTAGTCCGCTCAACCAAAATTCATACGATTACTTATTATCTATGTCATTGATCTTTAGGAGTTTTTCATGATCCAACGTCGCAGCCTCATCAAAACTGGCGTAGCAGCAGCCCTCGGTGGCGCAGGCTATTCCAGCTTCGCGCAAGCGCAAGTCACGCTCAAGTTTCATACCTTCATGGCTCCGCAATCCAATGTGTGGCTCACCATGCATAAAGCGTGGATGGACAAGGTTGAAAAAGATTCTGGTGGTCGTATCAAATTTGAAGGCTATCCAGCCATGCAATTGGGTGGCACACCCGTCCAGCTCTACGATCAAGCCCGCGATGGTGTGGCTGACATCACCTGGACACTTCCCGGCAACACCGCTGGCCGCTTCCCACGCGTTGAAGTGTTTGAGCTGCCCTTCATGATGAGCAATGCAGAAGCCACTTCAAAAGCGTATTGGGAATATGTGCAAACTGTGGCGATCAATGAATTCAAAGATGTCGTGCCGCTCGCGCTGCAAGTCCATGGCCCTGGCGTCATTCACACCGCAGACAAACAGGTCAAGACTGTGGCCGATCTCAAAGGCCTCAAAATGCGCGCGCCAACGCGTCAAGTCAACAAGCTCATGGGCTTCCTCGGTGCCACCCCCGTCGGCATGCCTTTGCCCGCGATTCCTGATGCGCTATCCAAAGGCACGATCAATGGCGCAGTGATTCCATGGGAAGTCGTGCCATCAGTCAAGGTGCATGAGCTCACCAAATTCCATGCAGAGTTTGATCCCAAAGGCGGCGCGCTCTACACCACCACCTTCGTGATGGGCATGAACCGTGCGAAATACAACAGCCTGCCGCCTGATCTCAAGCGCGTGATTGATGACAACTCTGGCTTGGCCACTTCCGCTTGGCTCGGTAAAACCCAATCCGGCAACGACCCAATTGGCCGTAAGAGTGCCAGTGATCGCCCGGGCAACACGATCTTCACGATCGACATGGCCGAAGCTCAGGCATTCCGCCGCGCTTCGCGTTTGGTGGAAGTCGAGTGGGTGGAAGACATGAACAAGCGCGGCTTTAATGGCTACAAATTGCTTGAACAAGCGCGTGGTTTGATTGAAAAGCACACCAACGTAGCCGCTGCACCCGCAGCCAAAGCGCCGGCAAAAAAAGCCTAAGCGCTCCCCGTCCATCTGATCTCGCAGCATTTAGCCCCTCGCTCTTCAGAGTCAGGGGCTTTTTCTTTGCCGCTACACTGCTTAGATGTATACACGAGCCCCCGTCAAACACTGCCGTAACTGCGGTGCAGCCACCGAATTGCGCCTCCCGGATGACGGCGACACGAAGCACAGAGCCGTCTGCCCCGCTTGCAACACAACGCATTACGACAACCCGCTCAATGTCGTCGGCACGATTCCTTGGATCATCGAAGACGGCGTGCTCAAAGTCTTACTTTGCCAACGCAACATCGAGCCCCGCAAAGGCTTCTGGACGCTCCCCGCCGGTTTCATGGAGCTGCACGAGACGACAGCGCAAGGCGCATTGCGAGAGACCCATGAAGAAGCCGGCGCGGACATCAAAATGGGTGAACTGTTCACATTGATCAACGTCGAGCGCGTCGGCCAAGTGCATTTTTTCTACACTGCGCAGCTGCTGTCCACCGAATTCAACCCCGGCCATGAGACCATGGCCACCCAAGTCGTCTCGGAAGCTAATATCCCGTGGGACGATCTGGCCTTCCGCACGGTCAAAGAAACCCTACAACGCTTCTTCGCTTCAGCAGCCAGCGGTGCGCAGCAACTGCATCATTTCGACATCTGAAGCGGCAACTTTAAGCGACAAGTAAGCGGTAGAGATTGCGCAGCATGCCCGACGTTGCGCCCCATACGAAGCGGCTTTGCAATGTTTGCGGATCTTGCCACAGCATAGAAAACCATTCACGCTGGTGGCCTTGAAATTCGAATGCATGTCGTGCGTGGTTCGCAGGGTTCATCAGGAACGCAAGTGGCACTTCAAACATATCGGCAACTTCAGCGGGATTAGCCTGCAGCGTAAAACCCGGCTGCACCGTGGCCACCACTGGGGTAATATGAAATGCCGTGCCAGTAACGTAGCGCGGGAGTGTGCCTAGCACTTGCACATAGCGGCTCTCCAGCCCCACCTCTTCATGCGCCTCGCGCAAAGCAGCTTGCTCAGCCGTCTCTCCTGGATCGACTTTGCCACCGGGAAAAGCGATTTGGCCAGAATGTGTAGAGAGCGTATCGGCGCGCTGGGTGAGTAGCAAAGTGGGTACATCACGCAACACGATAGCCAAAAGTACTGCGGCATCACGCGGCGTGCGATCAGTCATTGGCGGCTCCTCGCGCACCTCAGGCTGCCACAGCGGCGGATGGGAAAAGCGCCGTTGCAATGCGGGCAGCGTCAGCGATTGCGCAGGCACAGGGGGCAAGTGCTTATCCCAAGCCGCAACGGGCACGGCCAGAGGATCGAAATTTGGGATTTTTGCGAGAGAGACGAAGCTGCTCATAACTGCTATTGTTGAAATGGATTGCTATTAAATATATAGCATACTACGCAATGAATACGCCGGCTATATGCATTTCTTTGCTGAAAATCGGCTAAAAAAAACCGCCAAGCTTGCGCTGTGGCGGTTTTGTCGATGCAGCAAACTAGAAGTAAGCCGCTACTGCTTTTAAGCGGCAGTGGCAGCAGCTTTTGCTGGCGTATTGCGTGTGAGCTTTTCTTTGATACGTGCGCTCTTGCCGCTACGATCACGCAGATAGTACAGCTTGGCACGACGCACATCACCACGGCGCTTGACTTCAATCGTTGCGATCAGAGGAGAGTAGGTTTGGAACGTGCGCTCCACGCCTTCGCCACTGGAGATTTTGCGCACGATGAAGTTGCTATTGAGGCCACGGTTACGCTTGGCAATCACCACGCCTTCATAAGCCTGCACGCGCTTACGCGTACCTTCAACCACGTTAACGCTCACGATCACGGTGTCGCCAGGAGCAAAAGAGGGGATAGTTTTGTTGAGACGAGCAATTTCTTCGTTCTCAAGGATTTTGATGAGATCCATACGGGTCTTTCGTTCAGCATCAGATCAATAACCGCTACACGAGGGGCGACAGATTCACTTGTGTAGATTCGTTGAAATCAAAGTGCGTCGCGGCGGACAGAGGATCGGAGCAGCCTTTGATTATAGCTTTTTTAACGCTGCCCCGGCATTGAGCATTTCAGGGCGATTTGCCCAAGTGATCGCTTTGCGCTGCGCTTCGCGCCATTTGTTGATCTCGGCATGGTTGCCGCCCATGAGCACGGGCGGGACGGTCTGGCCGCGCCAGACTTCGGGGCGGGTGTAGTGGGGGTGGTCTAGCAGGCCACCTGCTGCGGGGTTGAAGCTGTCTTGGATATGGCTTTGATCGTCGCTGAGCACGCCAGATTGCAGGCGGGCGACGGCATCGAGCAACGCCATCGCGGGGATTTCGCCGCCAGAGAGCACGAAATCGCCCAAGCTAATTTGCTCGGTGACGAATTGGTCGATGAAGCGTTGGTCTAGGCCTTCGTAGCGGCCGCAGACAAGAATAGCGCCGGGGTTGCGCTGCGCTGCATCTTCGCTGGCGGCGTTGTCTTCTCGGGCGAAGCGTGCCACCATGCTGTGCGTGAAAGGCTGACCGATCGGAGAAAACAATACGACGGGGCAAGTGGGCAGCTTCAAAGCCAAGCGCTCGGATTGGATACTTTCCACGCAGCGTGCGAGTGGCTCAGCCATCATCAGCATGCCGGGGCCGCCACCGAAGGGGCGATCATCAATGCGGCGGTAGTTGCCATCGGCAAAATCACGCGGTTGGGTGAAATGCGCATCAACGGCTTTACTCCCATCTTCGTGCGCCGCAAAGGCGCGGCGAATGATGCCGGTCTGCATCAGGGGGGCGAACAGCTCAGGAAAAAGGGTGATGATGTCAAAGCGCATGAGTGAGACAGTTTATGCTGGAATATGATGCCTTTTTAGCCTGTAGCCGGCAAAGAAACTGCGTGGAGCGCTACATATTCAATAGCAAATCAATGGACGCTAGCTTAAGTAATCCAGCTGCCAATCCACCGTGATACGCCTCGCTTCAAGGCTCACAGAATCAACATACGCATCTACAAAAGGAATCAGCGTCTCAAGCGCTTTGCCTTCAACGATTCTTTCAGCCACGATCACAGTTTGCGGGCCAGTGGCGATGAGGTCTTTGACTGTGCCGATCACCACCGCCTCGCGGTTGACGACTTCGCAGCCCATCAGATCTACCCAGTAAAACTCATCTTTTCCAGCGTTAGGAAAAGAGGAGCGGGCAATAAAGATGCGGCAGCTTTTAAGCCATTCGGCCGTGTTGCGGTCATCGACACCAGCGGCTTGTGCGACCACGCCATCGGAATGCTCTTTGGCAATAACGATTTTGATCCGTTGTGGCGTTTTAAAAAGCGGCTCTTTTGCCATCACACCTGCACGCGGTTCAGGCGGGAGCAACACCCAGTGTTTGGAAGAAAAAAGCGCCTCGGGGGAGGCGCTATAGGGGATGATTTTGAACCATCCCTTGATGCCCCAAGCCTCGCCAATACGGCCGACTTCGATGGCATCAGGCGGCAGCTGTACAGGCTCTAGGAATGTCAACGTAGGCGATGCCATTTCTAGAAACCAACGCGGCTGCAGCGAATTTAAGCTTTGGCCTTGGCTTGATTGATCAAGCGCTCAACCGTAGGCGAAGCTTGTGCACCAACACTTTTCCAGTAAGTCATGCGATCAGCAACAATTCGCAGACCTTCTTCATTAGCAGAGGCGATGGGGTTGTAAAAACCGATGCGCTCGATGAACTTGCCATCACGACGGGTGCGCTTGTCAGCCACGACGATGTTATAAAACGGACGGGCTTTAGCTCCGCTGCGAGACAGGCGAATGACAACCATGTTTGTTCCTTGCGTGGATAATCCACTAATACTTGAGCCGGGTGCTCGTGCTTGCAGCGTTTGAGACACGCGCTGTGGCCACCCGGCCAGCGACACGCTGCAAAGCTTTCCATTATAGCGCCATGAACACACCCGCCAGAATTTTGATCCGCCCATCGACTGATGCAGACTTGCCCGCCATGCAAGCCATCTACGCGCACCACGTGCTGCACGGCACGGGCACTTTTGAAACCGAGCCGCCCAGCGTGGCGGATTTATCGGCTCGGCGAGCCGATGTATTGGCGAAAAAACTGCCTTGGTTGGTCATCGAAGCGGGTGGCGCTGTGCAAGGCTACGCCTACGCCAATTGGTTCAAGCCCCGAGCCGCTTACCGTTTCAGCGTGGAAGATTCGATTTATATGGCGCCTGATTCTGCCGGCAAAGGCTTGGGCAAATTGCTACTCACCGAGCTGCTGGCGCAACTAGAGCGTGGCGGCATCCGAAAAGCCATGGCGGTGATCGGCGATTCAGCCAATGTGGGCTCGATTGGCGTTCACAAAGCATGCGGCTTTGAGCATGTAGGTATCTTCAAAAGCTGCGGCTGGAAATTTGGTGCATGGCGCGATATTGTGCTGATGGAAAAAGCGCTGGGCGCCGGTGACACCACGCCTGCACAAGCCATCTAAAGCCTACAAGCTCAAACATGTTTCCCGGCGGCAAACTGATGCGCGCCAGCAACTCGCTTAGCCACTTCCAGCGGGACAGCCTCCAATGGCGTAGCCATGGAATCGTTCCAACGGTTTAAGAAGCCAAACATCGCCACCACGCCAAGTATTTCCACAATCTGGCCTTCGCTCCAGTGCTTAGAAAGATCCGCAAACAACTCATCCGTCACGGCATTGGGCTGTGATGCAGCTGCAAGCGCAAAATCAAATGCTATTTTTTCGGCAGGTGAATACAAATCGCTGCTCGCGTAATGCCACACAGCCGCCATCTTCTCCTCAGACACGCCAAAATTCTGTGCACCGAGGAGTGTGTGCGCTTGGCAATACAAGCAGCCGCTGGCCTTGCTGGCTAAGTGCCCGATCAAGCGGCGAAATCCTAAATCCACTTCACCCTCAGGCGACATGACAGCTGCGTTGAGTTGCGCAAAAGCCTTGACCAAATGCGGCTTGCGTTGCATGGTCAGCACGCTATTGGGCGTGAAGCCGAGGGTGCCAAGAAAAAAATCAAAATGTGATTTCAGTTCAGGCGTGGTATCCACGCTTAAGGGTTTCAACCGTGACATACAGCCTCCTAAATTGCATACAGTCTATGCCATCAGCAACGCACAACAATCCGGAGATTCGCATGACTCTTTCTGTCAACCGTCGCCAAATCCTTGGCTCCATCACAGCCGTTGCGGCTGCAGCGGCCCTGCCCGCTTTTGCACAAGCCTCGCCTGTCAAAATTCTGGTGGGTTTTCCGCCCGGCGGCTCGGCTGATACCACCGCGCGCTTGATCGCGGAGAAGATGACGGCAAGCATGGGCTCACCCGTGATCGTGGAAAACCGGCCCGGCGCGGGCGGCCGTATTGCAGCACAAGCGGTCAAAGATGCCGCGCCCGATGGCAACACCCTCATGCTGGTGCCGATGGCGGTGATGGTGGTGCAACCTGTCGTCTTCAAAAGCATTAAATACGACACCACCAAAGATTTCACGCCGATTGGCAATGCGGCCACGTTCCCGCTCGCGCTCGCTACCGGCCCGGCCACGCCCGCTAAAAATATGGCAGAGCTCATTGCTTGGATCAAAGCCAATCCCACGTTGGCTAATTACGGATCGCCTGCCACCGGCTCGTTGCCACATTTTTTGGGCGAAATGCTCGGGCAAGCCGCAGGCGTGAAGATGCAGCATGTGCCCTACTAAGGCGGCGCGCCGTTGATGACGGCATTGCTGGGCGGTCAGTTGCCCATCGGTTTTGACACGCCGCTGGAGTTTGCAGAAAACCACCGCGCTGGCAAGCTGCGCATTCAAGCCGTATCGAGCGCACAACGCATGGCGCAATTTCCAGACGTTCCCACACTGCGTGAATCAGGTATCAACATTGAAGCCACGGGCTGGTTCGGTGTTTTTGGCCCAGCGGGCATGCCAACGGCTCGCACGGACGCGCTCTCGTCTGCGGTGCAAGCGGCGCTAAGGCAAGCGGATGTGATGACCAAACTTTCCAACCTTGGCCTGCTCGCCTCGCCAGAGAGCAGTGCTGAGATGGCACGCCGCATGGCCGCAGACAAAGCACGTTGGGAACCCGTGATCAAGGCCACGGGCTTCCAAGCGGACTGAGTTTTTACTAAAAAACGCGTTCAGCTACACCGTGTAGTTGAGCGCCATACGCCCGCCATCGACCGTGACAATTTCACCAGTGATGTAACTGGCTGCATCGCTGGCTAGCCAAGCTACGACATCAGCGATTTCGGAGGGTTCGCCTAAGCGGCGCATGGGGGTGCGGCTCATGATGCGTGCTTTGGCAGCGTCGTCGGTGAGCACGGCTTTTTGCGCCAGCTCGGTGGCAATCGTGCCAGGCGCTACTGCATTCACGCGAATACCGTGATCAGCCAGCGCCAGCGCTGCCACGCGCGTGAGCTGGTTGATGCCGCCCTTGCTCATGTTGTAGCTGGCGATGCTGGGAATGGCCAGCACGGCGTTGACCGAGCTCATGTTGATGATGCTGCCTTGCGTTTTGCGCCCCACCATCGCGCGTGCGGCAGCTTGCGCCATGAGGAAACTTCCCTTGAGATTGACGCGGATCACAGCATCAAAATCATCTTCGCTCACATCGAGAAAAGGCGCTGCTTTGAAGATGCCGGCGTTGTTGACGAGTACGTCGACGCGGCCATGCTTGTCTAGTGTTTTCGCAATGAGCTCGTCAATGTGAGATTTATGCGCCACATCGCAATGGACATACATGCCCTTGCAGGCCAAGGCCAGCACCTGCCCTGCTGCGTCATCCACATCTGATAGCACCACGCGTGCGCCCTCGCGTGCAAATCGCTGCGCACAAGCCGCGCCGATGCCCTGCGATGCGCCAGTGATGATCACTACTTTGTCTTGTAAACCCAGTTGAATCTCATTTTTCATCGGTCAATAAGCCTTAAATCATTGCCTAGCCGGCATAAAACCTTGTCGAATCGCTATTAAATCAGTAGCATCTTGCCGGATGCTGGCAACCGCTTTTCCGAGCGAATACAGCGATGATCCGATACCAAAACCATTTGCGCCTGCTGCCCAATAAGCGGCCATATTCGAAGCGCCGATACTGCCTACAGGGATCAGCAAAGCGTCCGTCGGCAATACCGCCCGCATCGCTTTCACGGCAGACGGCGAGATCATCTCCGCCGGAAACAGCTTAATCGCATCCGCGCCCGCAGAGAGAGCGGCGAAGGCCTCGGTCGGTGTGGCCACGCCAGGAATGGCGAACATGCGCGCCGCCTTTGCCGCAGCTACCACAGCAGGATTGAAATTCGGCGAAATGATCAATTGCCCACCCGCAGCCTGAACTTGAGCCACCTGCGTAAGATCCAAAACGGTGCCCGCCCCAATCAGCGCCTGCGGCAACGCCTCGCGCAGCGCCGCAATGCTTGAGTAAGGCTCAGGCGAATTCAGCGGCACTTCCAAAATGCGAAAACCCGCATCCCACAGTGCTCGCCCGACAGCGGGTGCCTCATTCGGCGTGAGGCCGCGCAAAATGGCAATCAAGGGCGCTTGGATCAGCGTGCTACGGAGGAGCAATGGCAATGCAGACATGCTGCAATCATAGAGCGAGAGGCGCTTTTTCGTTTCAACCCAGTCTCTTGCCCTGTGCATCAAAGCCATGGAGCTTTCCGGGCAGGGTTTGGACGTGAATGATGGCATCCACGGCCGGGCAGGCATCGCCCTCAGCGATACGCACAATCATGTTGGGCTCGCTGCTTTTGTCAGCGGGCGTGCCTAAGCGGGTGTAGAGCAGGCGCTCAGCGCCGAGCATCTCGATGCTGATAACGCGCAGCGGCAGACCTTGCTGCGTCACGCGCAAATGCTCTGGGCGCACGCCAATGGTCGCTAAGGCTGTATTTTTAGAATCAAATGAGCTACTAGCCGGCATAGAATATGCGTTAAGTGCTATTAATTCAGTAGCGTCTTGTCGCGGCACGAGATTCATCGGTGGGCTGCCGATGAAGCTGGCCACGAAGGTGGAAGCTGGGCGGTGATAGACATCGTCGGGTGTGCCAAATTGCTCGACGTGTCCGCCGTTAAGTACCATGAGTCTTTCCCCGAGGGTCATGGCTTCAATCTGATCGTGTGTCACGAAAAGGCTGGTGATGCCGAGCTCGCGGTGCAATTTTTGGATTTCGATGCGGGTGGAGGCGCGCAGTTTGGCATCCAAATTGGAAAGCGGCTCGTCAAACAAAAATACTTGCGGTTGGCGAACGATGGCGCGCCCCATGGCCACCCGCTGGCGCTGGCCACCGGAGAGCTCGCGCGGCTTGCGCTTCAAATATGGCTCCAGTTCGAGCATCTTCGCGGCTTTCGCCACGCGCTGCTCGATCTCAGCCGGCGGCAGCTTGGCGATTTTCAGTCCATAAGCCATGTTCTCAAACACACTCATGTGAGGGTAGAGCGCGTAATTCTGAAACACCATCGCGATATCGCGCTCGGCAGGTTCGAGATCATTTACCACACGCGAGCCAATGGAGATTTCGCCACCTGAGATTTCTTCTAAGCCCGCCACCATGCGAAGCAGCGTAGATTTACCGCAGCCCGAAGGCCCGACGATCACGACGAATTCACCGTCCTTGATCTCGCCGTTGATCCCATGGATCACTTGATTAGCAGCAGGGCCTTTGCCGTAGCGCTTGATGACGTTTTTAAGGGTAATAGAGGCCATAAACTTTGCTTCAATTGATGATACTTAACGCTTTAGACTGAACTCAAACTTCCGGACGCAGAAGACGCAAAGGTTACGCAAAAGACGCAAAAAAGAAAAATTAACCGAAAAATAGATCTTCAAATTCGGTTTTTTGTATTTGTCTTCTTTGGTATTTTTTCTGCGTAACCTTTGCGTCTTCTGCGTCCGGTATTCGTATTCGTATTCGTATTCGTATTTGATTTACTTCTCAGTATCCACTAAGCCCTTAACAAACCACTTTTGCATCAAGATCACAACCAGTGCAGGTGGCAAAGCGGCAAGAATCGTGGTGGCCATGACGACGTTCCATTCTGTGTAGGCTTCGCCGGAGATCATGCGCTTGATGCCGAGCACGATGGGGTACATGTTTTCATCAGTGGTCACAAGCAGCGGCCAAAGGTATTGATTCCAGCCGTAGATGAACTGAATCACAAACAAAGCGGCAATCGAGGTGGTTGACAGCGGCAGCAGCACATCTTTGAAAAAGCGCATGGGTGAAGCGCCATCCATTCGCGCGGCTTCCACCAATTCATCGGGCACAGTAAGGAAAAACTGACGGAAGAGAAAAGTAGCGGTAGCCGATGCAATCAGCGGCACAGTCAGACCCGCCATCGAATTGAGCATTTTCAGATCAGAGACGACTTCATACGTGGGCCCGATGCGCACCTCGACGGGCAGCATCAGCGTGACAAAGATCATCCAAAAGACGATGTTGCGAAACGGGAAGCGGAAATACACGATGGCAAACGCTGAGAGCAGAGAAATCGTGATTTTGCCAATGGCGATGATGAGTGCGCTGCCTAAGCTCACCAACATCATCGGCCAAGCAGGTGCGAAGGTTGAGCCGAGGCTTGTTTTGCCGCCCATGAGCGCGAAATAGTAGGTCTCGGCCATGTTGCTGCCGGGCAGCAGCGAGATGGGGCGCGATTGCGCTATTTCTTGCGCGGTTTGCGTGGAGGCGACAAGCGCTAAATACAGCGGGAACGCGACGATGGCCACGCCAATCAGCAAGATGGCATGCGCTGCAAAGTCGGCAAGAGGACGGCGTTCAATCATATTAATAATTCACGCGTCGTTCAATGAATTTGAACTGAAAGACCGTCAGCGCAATAACTATCACCATGAGCACGACAGATTGCGCTGCTGAGCCGCCCAGATCAAGCGCTTTGAAGCCATCGTAATAAACTTTGTAAACGAGAATGGCAGTATCTTTACCCGGACCGCCCTGCGTCACCGCATCAATGATCGCGAAGGTATCGAAGAAGGCATAAATCACGTTGATGACGAGTAGGAAAAACGTGGTGGGCGAGAGCAGCGGGAACACAATCGTCCAAAACCTGCGAGCAGGCGATGCGCCATCAATCGCAGCCGCTTCAATCAAAGATTTCGGAATACTTTGTAAGCCCGCGAGGAAGAAGAGGAAGTTGTAGCTGATCTGCTTCCACACGGCAGCAATCACGATCAGCGCCATCGCATCACCCGATTGCAGCAGGTGATTCCAGTTGTAGCCCATGGAAGTCAAAGTGAAACTGATCACACCCATCGGCGAAGCGAACATGAATGCCCAAAGTACACCGGCGATCACGGGTGCAACCGCGTAAGGCCAAATCAGCAAGGTTTTATAAGCCATCGCGCCGTGAATCACACGGTTGGCGCAGACGGCGAGCAGCAGAGCAATGGAGAGTCCCGAGCCTGCGACAAGTAGCGAAAAAACAGCCGTGGTTTTGAACGAAGCGAGATAAGTTTCGTCTGCAAACAGTTGCTTGAAGTTTTGCAATCCAACGAATTCGGTGGACGTACCGAAAGCATCTTGCAGCAGCACGCTTTGATACAGCGCCTGACCTGCTGGCCAAAAGAAAAATACCAACACCACAGCCATCTGCGGTGCAATCAGCAGCCAAGGCAGCCAGGTGGAGCGGAAAACGACGCGCTTTTCAGTCGCCATGAAGATCGCCTAAATCATCAAAAAACGCAGAGCTACTATTAAAACAATAGCATTTTGCGCAATATATATGCCGGCGAGAAGCTGTTTTAACCATAAAAAACGATTCAAACAGCCGCTCATCCGTTGGATTTACTTGCCCTTGTTGGCAGCCTCAAAGCGCACCAACAATTCGTTGCCGCGCTTCACAGCTGAATCCAAAGCCTCTTGGGCAGTTTTCTTGCCCGACCAGACTTGTTCGAATTCCTCGTCATTGATCGTACGGATTTGAACGAAATTGCCCAAGCGAATGCCGCGCGATTTTTCTGTGGTTTTGCGAATCATCTGGTTGACGGAAACATCCGTACCAGGATTTTGTTTGTAGAAGCCCGATTTCTCGGTCAGCGCAAACGACACCGGAGTCAGCGGCAGGTAGCCGGTGCGCTGATGGCTTCTGGCATCTACTTCAGGCTTAGACAGGTGGGCAAAAAACTGCGCCACGCCTTTGTATTCTTCGGCTTTCTTGCCTGACATCACCCACAGACTCGCACCGCCAATCACGGTGTTCTGCGGTGCGCCTGCAACGTCTGGGTAGTAAGGTAGCGGAGCGATCCCAGAGGCAAATTTCGCGTTGCGCTTGATGTTGCCATAGAGCGCAGATGAGCCCGTCATCATGGCGCATTCGCCAGATACGAAGGTGGCATCAGCCAAATTGCCACGGCCTTTGTAGACCATCAAATTGCTTTTAGCCATGTTGCCCAAGTTTTCAATGTGGCGCACATGCAGCGGGGTATTGAAGTTAAGGCGAGCATTCAAGCCGCGCATGCCATTGCCCAAAGTGGCAAATTCAGTGTTGTGCCAAGCGGAGAAGCTCTCTAGCTGCGTCCAGCTCATCCAGCTAGAGGTAAAGGGGCACT
Organism: Comamonadaceae bacterium; assembly: GCA_043777675.1. Classification (GTDB taxonomy): domain Bacteria; phylum Pseudomonadota; class Gammaproteobacteria; order Burkholderiales; family Burkholderiaceae_C; genus JANMDU01. The sequence continues at coordinate 41,209 of JAYWHR010000031.1, forward strand.
TATGGCCAGCGGCTTTGAGCTTGGCAGCGGCCAAAGCCACTTCAGGCCAGGTAGAGGGTGGCTTCTCGGTGTCGATGCCAGCCGCTTTGAAAGCGTCTTTGTTGTAATGGAAGACGGTGGTGGAGCTATTGAACGGGAAAGACAGCATCTCGCCATTTGGTGCGGTGTAGTAGCCAGCCACTGCGGGCACATAATTTTTTGGATCAAATGGGACACCTGCGTCCTTCATCACTTTGCCGACAGGAACGATGGCTTGCTTAGAAGCCATCATGGTGGCCGTGCCGACTTCAAACACCTGCAAGATGTGCGGTGCATTGCCCGCGCGGAAGGCGGCAATGGCGGCTGTCATGGATTCGTCGTAGCTGCCTTTAAACGTCGGCACAACTTTGTATTGCGTCTGGCTGGCGTTGAAGTCTTTGGCATGGTCGTTGACCCATTCGCCGAGGGCGCCGCCCATGGAATGCCACCACTGAATTTCGGTTTGCGCAAATGCGGGGGAGGCCAAAGCAGTGGCTAGGGCAATGGCAGATAAGCGTAATTTCATGAAAAACTCCTAGATGAATCAGCGGAATGTAAACTTGTTTTATGACAGTCATATTAAAGCCATACTTGGCTCATAAGCCAAGGGGGTTTTTACTGCCTCAGTCACTGGTTTGTCGTATAAATACACGCCACGCAAGGGCATCATGGATGTCTCGTAGGGTCGGGCACCGTGCGGCGATAATGTGTCAATCGAGCATCAATCATTCATGAACGCACCATTGCCCACACAGCTTTTCTCATCCTCCGTGCTCCCAGCACAGGATGCGCCGCGCCTGCGCGAAATTCCTTACAACTACACCTCGTTTTCCGACCGTGAGATCGTGATCCGCTTGCTTGGTGCGCGTTCATGGGAGCTCCTAGAGCAATTGCGCGGCGAGCGCCAAACCGGCCGCAGCGCCCGCATGCTGTACGAAGTGTTGGGCGATATTTGGGTGGTGCAGCGCAACCCATATTTGCAGGATGATTTGCTCGACAACCCCAAACGTCGTAAAGCCTTGGTCGATGCGCTTTATCACCGTCTCGGCGAAGTGGAAAAACGCCGCACGCCGGATGTGGATAAGTTGCGCGATGAGCATGTGGGCATCTTGCTCGATGCAGCGCGTGCTTGCGTGAAATCGTTCTACGAGACGTTTTCTACAGTGTATGACCTGCGCAAAAAAGCCATCAACGTGCTGCGCCGCACGACTGCGAAGGACAACATCAAATTCGACGGCCTCTCTCGCGTCAGCCATGTGACGGATGCGACCGACTGGCGTGTGGAATACCCGTTTGTCGTGCTCACGCCCGATACCGAGGCTGAGATGGCAGGTATGGTGAAGGGCTGTATTGATCTGGGCTTGACCATCGTGCCACGCGGCGGCGGCACGGGATACACCGGCGGTGCGATTCCGCTCACGTGGAAATCAGCGGTGATTAACACCGAAAAACTGGAAACCATGACCGAGGTGCAGATGGTGTCTCTGCCCGGCTTGACTGAGCCTGTGGCGACCGTGTGGTCAGAGGCCGGCGTGGTCACGCAGCGCGTGGCGGATGCGGCGGAGAGGGCGGGCTTTGTGTTTGCAGTGGATCCAACTTCGGCTGAAGCGAGCTGCATCGGCGGCAATATTGCGATGAATGCCGGTGGAAAAAAAGCCGTCCTTTGGGGCACGGCGCTAGACAATTTGGCGAGCTGGCGCATGGTGACGCCCGATGCGCAATGGCTGGAAGTTACTCGCCTCAATCACAATTTGGCCAAGATTCATGATGCAGAAATGGCCAGCTTTAAGCTGGAGTATTTCGATGCCGGCGGTAAAAAACTACTTAAAACTGAGCAGCTCGACATCCCCGGCAAAACCTTCCGCAAAGAGGGCTTGGGCAAGGATGTGACGGATAAATTTTTGAGCGGCCTGCCCGGCATTCAAAAAGAAGGCTGTGATGGCCTGATCACCAGCGCGCGCTGGATCGTGCACAAGATGCCTTTGCATACGCGCACGGTATGCCTCGAATTTTTTGGCCATGCACGTGATGCCGTGCCATCGATTGTGGAAATCAAGGATTACATGTTTGCTGAGCAAAAGCGCACGGGCGTTTTGCTGGCTGGCTTGGAGCATCTGGACGACCGCTATTTGAAAGCCGTGGGTTATGCCACCAAATCTAAGCGTGGGGGCTTACCAAAAATGGTGCTAGTGGGCGATATCGCGGGAGATGATGCTGATGTGGTGGCACGAACGACCTCCGAAGTCGTGCGTATCGCTAACAGCCGCTCTGGCGAGGGCTTTATCGCCATCAGTCCGGAAGCGCGCAAAAAGTTCTGGCTTGATCGCAAGCGCACTGCAGCGATTTCCAAGCACACCAATGCCTTCAAAATCAATGAAGACGTGGTGATTCCGTTGCCGCGCATGGCTGAATACACCGATGGCATTGAGCGCATCAATATCGAGCTTTCTCTGCGTAATAAGCTGAAATTCGCGGGCGAGTTGCTCGCGTTTTTTGAGCGCGGCAATTTGCCGCTGGGCAAAGGGGATGATGCACAAGATATCCCGAGCGCTGAGTTGCTCGGTGGCCGCGTGAGCGAGGCGATTGCCCTGATCCAGGGCGTGCGCTCGCTTTGGCAAGGCTGGCTGAATACCGTTGACGAAAAATTTGATCAGTTGCAAAGCCATGAACTTCGCGCCAGCTGGAAAACGCAAATCCGCGCCCCGCTTAGCAATATCTTCACAGGCGGTGCATTCACTGGCATCTTGGATGAATGCCAAGCCATCCACAAGCGCGTCTTGAAAGGCCGCGTGTGGATCGCGCTACACATGCATGCGGGTGACGGCAATGTGCATACAAATATCCCTGTGAACAGCGACGATTACGAGATGCTGCAAACGGCACACGAAGCCGTAGGGCGCATCATGGCGCTGGCGCGCAGCTTGGACGGCGTGATCTCGGGCGAGCATGGCATTGGCATCACGAAACTCGAGTTTTTGAGCGAAGCCGAACTCAAGCCATTCGCTGACTACAAAGCGCGGATTGATCCCGAAGGGCGCTTCAACAAAGGTAAGTTGCTACGAAATCAGGAGCACTCTGCGCAGGATACACGCCGGCTAGATGGTAAAAATGCTCATAAAAATGAAGCTGACGTCTGGTTTGCAGATTTAACGCATGCCTACACACCATCCTTTGGTTTGATGGGGCATGAGTCCTTGATCATGCAGCAATCGGATATTGGCGATATCGCTGATTCGATCAAAGATTGTCTGCGCTGCGGCAAATGCAAACCCGTCTGCGCCACGCATGTGCCGCGCGCGAATTTGCTTTATTCGCCGCGCAACAAAATCTTGGCTACTTCGCTGCTGATTGAAGCCTTCTTGTACGAAGAGCAAACGCGGCGCGGCATCAGCGTCAAGCATTGGGAAGAGTTTGAAGACGTGGCTGATCATTGCACGGTGTGCCACAAATGTTTGTCGCCTTGCCCGGTGAAGATTGATTTCGGCGATGTATCGATGAATATGCGCAACTTGCTGCGCAAGATGGGACAAAAGAGCTTCCGCCCCGGCAATGCAGCAGCCATGTTTTTCTTGAATGCCACGAATCCCGAAACAATTAAATTCATGCGCTCAGCCATGGTGGATGTGGGCTTTAAAGCGCAGCGCTTGGCTAATGATTTGCTGCGCGGGCTTGCGAAAAAGCAAACGACCAAACCGCCAGCCACGCTGGGCGCAGCGCCGATCAAGAGCCAAGTGATTCACTTCATCAATAAAAAGATGCCCGGCGGCTTGCCGAAGAAAACCGCTCGCGCTTTGCTCGACATTGAAGATAACGATTACGTGCCGATCATCCGCAATCCGCAGCAAACCACGGCGGAAACCGAAGCTGTGTTTTACTTCCCCGGCTGCGGATCTGAGCGCTTGTTTAGCCAAGTGGGCCTCGCTACGCAAGCCATGCTCTGGCATGCGGGCGTGCAAACGGTGCTGCCGCCCGGCTATTTGTGCTGTGGCTATCCGCAACGCGGCTCGGGGCAATTCGACAAAGCCGAGAAGATGATCACCGACAACCGCGTGCTCTTCCATCGCGTGGCCAACACGCTGAACTACATGGATATCAAGACCGTGGTGGTTAGCTGCGGCACTTGCTACGATCAACTGCAAGGCTACGAATTTGACAAAATCTTCCCTGGCTGCCGCATCATCGATATTCACGAGTATTTGCTCGAAAAAGGCATCACATTGAATGCAGCGCAGCAAGGCGGCTATTTGTATCACGAGCCTTGCCACAACCCAATGAAGTTGCAAGATTCTCTGAAGACCGTGAAAGCTCTCGTGGGCAAGAATGTGTTGAAAAATGAGCGCTGCTGCGGGGAATCAGGCACGCTTGGCGTCACGCGGCCTGATATCTCTACGCAAGTGCGTTTTCGCAAGGAAGAAGAAATTCGCAAAGGCGAGGCAGAACTGCGTGCATCTGGTGCAGTGCCGGAGAAAGCCAATGTGAAAATCCTTACCAGCTGCCCAAGCTGCCTCCAAGGCCTCTCGCGCTACGGCAACGATTTGCAAAACGGCCTGCTAGAAGCCGACTACATCGTGGTGGAAATGGCCAACCAAATCTTGGGCCAAAACTGGCTGCCTGAGTACGTGGCCAAGGCTAACCAAGGCGGCATTGAGCGCGTTTTGGTTTAATACTAACAAACCTAAGAAAGAGACAATCATGGCTGGCCTCACGCAAGACACCCCTACTCCGACTGATATCACCGTCCATCAGCAATCTAAGCTGCTGGAAATTTCGTTTTCCGATGGCAAAGCCTTCAAGCTGCCCTTTGAGCTGATGCGCGTGTATTCGCCTTCAGCCGAGGTTCAAGGCCATGGGCCGGGGCAGGAAACGCTGCAAACTGGCAAACGAGATGTCGGCTTACAAGAGCTTGAATCCATAGGCAATTACGCGATCAAGCCGGTGTTCACGGATGGTCACGAGAGCGGGATCTTTTCTTGGGATTATTTGTATTTCCTCGGTAGCCAGCAAGATGATTTGTGGAACCGCTATTTGGCTAGGCTGAGCGAAGCAGGCGCGGATCGCGATGCACCGATGATGGCTGCGGGTGGGCATGTGCACGGCGCCGGTTGTAGCCATTAAACTCATTTGCTACTTAATTAATAGCACCTTGCGCATCAAATATCATGGCTAACACGCATTTTGGCTTTAAAACTGTGGATGACAAAGACAAAGCGGCTCAGGTGCGCGGCGTCTTTGATTCGGTGGCCTCCAAATACGATGTGATGAATGATTTGATGTCTGCCGGTCTGCATCGTGGCTGGAAGGCATACACCGTGCTCGTCTCAGGCGCTGGGCGCGGCTCTAAAGTACTCGATGTGGCAGGCGGCACAGGAGATTTGGCGCTGGCGTTTGCTAAAAAGGTTGGCCTTGACAACAGGCAGGGCGAAGTTGTCCACACTGATATCAACGAAGCCATGCTGCGCGTGGGGCGAGATCGGCTGGTTGATGCCGGTTATTCATTGCCCACACTGGTTTGCGACGCAGAGAAGCTGCCGCTGCCAAGCAACCATTTTGATATCGTTACCGTGGCTTTCGGCCTGCGCAACATGACGCATAAAGAACAAGCGCTGGCTGAAATGTGCCGAGTGCTCAAGCCCGGCGGCAAGCTTTTGGTGCTGGAATTCTCCAAAGTTGCTCAACCTTTGCAAAAGGCCTACGATTGGTATTCCTTTTCGATCCTGCCAAAATTAGGTTCATGGGTTGCAGGTGATGCGCAAAGTTATCAATATTTGGCTGAGAGCATCCGCATGCATCCCGATCAGGAGACACTGAAAACCATGATGCTCGCTGCCGGTTTCGGCCACGTTGATATACACAACATGACAGCAGGCGTGGTAGCGTTACATGTGGGCATTAAGTGCTAACTCAGCGCTTGTATTCGTGGTTTAAGGCAGTATGTATAGGGTTGAATATTTTTCAATGAGGCTAGACAAATGAAGTTACTTTTTCGCAAGACACTTTCCTTTCTTTGCGTAGGCGTGATGGCTGCTAGCCTCGCGCTTGTTAGCTTTGATGCAGACGCTGCTAAGCGTATGGGCGGTGGCAAATCGGTGGGCAAGCAATCAAACAACGTGACGCAACAGCAAGCCGCGCCCGCTGGGCCAGCAGCTGCACCCGGCGCAGCTGCGGCAGCTAAACCCGCTGCGCCTGCAGCTGCAGGTGCAGCAGCCGCAGCTCCGAAAAAGCCTTGGGGCATGATGCTTGGCGGCTTGGCTGCTGGTTTAGGCCTCGCTTGGCTAGCCAGCTCGCTTGGGCTCGGTGAGGCTTTCGGCCAGATTTTGATGTTTGGCTTGCTGGCATTGCTCATCATGGTCGCCGTGGGTTGGTTCATGCGCCGACGTGCAGCTAGCCAAAATGGCACGCAGCAAAATTCGCCTTACGCGATGGCTGGCGCTGGCGCACCCAATGTTCCCGTCGAGCGCAGCTACAGCCCCGACACGGTGGGCAACGATTCTTCAGCACGCCCTTGGGAACGAAACTCCACAGCCTTTCAAGCTCAGCCGCAAGCTGGCGCTTCGAGTGTGGGCGGCAGCTTGATCGGCTCGCGCTTAACTGGCGGCACCAATAACTGGAGCGTGCCAGCTGACTTTGATGCGCCTGCATTCTTGGCGACTGCTAAACAAGCTTTCGTGGCATTGCAAGCCGCTTGGGATAAAAACGACGTGTCCACGCTCAGCACGATGATGACGGACGAGATGCTGCGCGAGATTCGCCAGCAACTCTCAGAGCGCGATCAACACATCGGCAGCGCAGCAAACCACACCGAAGTGGCCGCGCTCGATGCAAAGCTTCTCGGCATCGAAGACACCGGCAACGACTGGATGGCCAGCGTCGAGTTCTCCGGCATGATCAAAGAAGATCCATCACAAAGCCCTGGCCCGTTCCGCGAAGTATGGAACATGACCAAACCCAAAGACGGCAGCGCCGGCTGGTTGGTGGCGGGTTTGCAGGCTCTGAATTGATCTTTTGCTTCTCCTCAACAAGCCCAGTTTTTACTGGGCTTTTTTGTGTCTTATCGGCTGATAGCCGGCGTATTTATTGCGTGGAGTGCTATTGAATTTGCAGTATCCTAAAGGCGGCACTTGGATAAAGCGGCAGCGAGAATTGGGATTGCTGCGTCTGCCTCATGGTCCCTGCTCGGGAAAGTGGCGACACCTGTCGCCTGAAATAATGATGAAAACGCAAAGCGTTTTCTTTGCCCTGTGCTGCGAAAATCGGCAGCCGCAGCAATCCCAATCCTCACGGCCTATTTGGTGTTCGGAAAATCTTAACTCACCAATGGCGGCTAAAGCAAATGCTGTTTGCGCTGTGAGACCCGATCAACCCGCGCCAACCAACGGCCTGTGGGAGTCGTATTCGGGCAGGCGATTTGTGCAGCGCAGCGTCTAAAGCGCTTGCGCTTTTCTTCTCTTACGGCGACAGGTGTCGCCATGCTCGCGAGCAGGACCCATGAGCCTGCCCGAATACGACTCCCACAGGCCATAGCCTTCCACGCAAGCAACATCGTCAAACCCATAAGAACGCAGGGCTACAAAATAAGCAGAGATAATGCAAAGCATGAGCACAGCCCCAGCATTCCCCAGTTTCCCGCTGCCCCAGCCGCCTGATTGGTTGATGCGCGAGATGAAGCAGCGCGTCGTCTTGCTGCTTAATCATGTCTTGCAACAAGAACCTGAAGCTGTTGAGCGATTAAAGAGGCAAAAAGGGCAAGTAGCCGGCATAGAATCTGCGTGGATTGCTATGAAATTGATAGTTACTCCGGCAGGCTTGCTTGATCTGGCCGACGCACAAGCTGAGCCAGATTTATCGCTCAAAGTGCTTGATACGAATCCGCTCAGCCTGCTGCAAACTCTTCTCAGTGGGCAGAAGCCGCGTATGGAAATTGCTGGCGATGTGATGCTGGCGGCGGAGGTCAATTGGCTGGTCGATCATGTGCGTTGGGATGTCGAGGAAGATCTCTCGCGCATCATGGGCGATGTGCCTGCCCATACGCTGATGAAGGCGGTGCGTGGCTTGGGCGATACGCTTAAAGCATTCATTGCGCCAGCTGCCAACAAACCTCCCAAAGAAGAATCACAAAAGCCATGAATCTGATCGCTCGTTTTGGCCGGGGTAGCTTCATCGTTTTTATTGCACTGCGCTACGGCCTCGATCAGCTCGTGCTCAGTAGCTTTCAAAAGCCTTGGCTCAAGATCATCGCGCGCATAGCTTCGCTGGGCAGAAACTTAAGCGCACCGCGCGGCCAGCGGCTGCGTGAAGCATTGGAGGCGCTTGGCCCCATCTTCGTGAAATTCGGGCAAGTGCTTTCTACGCGGCGCGATCTGTTGCCCACTGACATTGCGGATGAACTGGCGCGTTTGCAAGACCGCGTGCCGCCATTTGATGCGCGGATCGCGGTGGAAACGATTGAGCGCGCCTTTGGCCGCAAGCTTGCCGATATTTTTGTGAGTTTTGATCACAAACCGATTGCCAGTGCCTCGATTGCGCAGGTGCATTTTGCGACGCTCAAAACCAAAGACGGCAAGCTGCGTGATGTGGCCGTCAAAGTGTTGCGCCCGGGTATGCTGCCGGTGATTGATAAAGATTTGAGCCTCATGCGCATGATGGCTGGCTGGGTGGAAAGTTTGTCAGCAGATGGCAAACGCTTAAAGCCGATGGAAGTGGTGGCGGAGTTTGATAAGTATTTGCACGACGAACTCGATCTCGTGCGCGAAGCCTCCAATGCTGCGCAGCTTCGCCGCAATATGGCAGGTTTGAATTTGGTCATGATTCCCGAAATGTTTTGGGATTACTGCCATACCGAAGTCATCGTGATGGAGCGCATGACGGGCATCCCGATCAATCAGATTGATGCCCTCCAAACAGCCGGTGTGGATTTCAAAAAGCTCTCGCGCGATGGCGTGACGATCTTCTTCACGCAAGTCTTCCGCGATGGCTTTTTTCACGCTGATATGCACCCCGGCAATATTCAGGTGAGCACCGCGCCCGATACTTTTGGCCGCTACATTTCGCTCGATTTCGGCATTGTGGGTACGCTCACCGAAGTGGATAAAGACTACCTCGCCAATAATTTTGCAGCCTTCTTCCGCCGCGATTACAAACGCGTCGCTGAGCTGCATATTGAATCGGGCTGGGTGCCTGCAAACACGCGTGTCGATGAGCTTGAATCCGCAATTCGTGCGGTGTGCGAGCCCTTCTTTGATCGGCCACTCAAAGAGCTCTCTTTAGGCATCGTGCTCATGCGCCTGTTTCAGACCTCGCGCCGCTTCCAAGTCGAAATTCAGCCCCAGCTCGTGCTTTTGCAAAAAACACTACTCAACATTGAAGGCTTAGGCCGGCAGCTCGATCCTGATTTAGATTTGTGGGCAACTGCTAAGCCATTCCTTGAAAAATGGATGCTTGAACAAGTGGGGCCACAGCGCTTTACCGATGCCATCAAGGCACAGGCTCCTCGCTACGCCAAGCTCGTGCCGCAGTTGCCTCAACTGCTCACCAACTATTTGAACCGCCCCAGCAGCGGCAATGAAGCGCTGATGAAAGAGCTGCTGCAAGAACAAAAACGCACCAATGCCCTGCTGCAAAAAATCGTCTATGGCGCGATAGGCTTCGTGGTGGGTATGGCGCTGATCATGGTGTATTTGCGCATTCGGCTTTGGTAAGGTTGTCGCCTCGTTTTTGAAGCCAAATTGGTACTCAGCCGTCATCAGATATGCGCAAGACGCTATTGAAATAGTAGCAATCGAGCAGGCATGCGCTCTGCGTAAAAACCCTCTATCGCCAGCTGGCGCGCCTCAATCAGCACGCAAGATGCATAAAATCACCGCCATTGTCTTTTTGGAGCGCCCTTTGTGAATTCGTTGCTTATTTTCGTTGCCTTTTATTTGGCCGTCACCATTGCTATCGGCCTGGTCGCCGCACGCCGCGTGCACAGCTCGGCGGATTACATGGTTGCCGGGCGTAGCCTGCCGCTGTATATGAATATGGCGACCGTGTTTGCTACATGGTTTGGCGCAGAGACTGTGCTTTCGATCTCAGCGACTTTTGCGAAGGATGGTCTCTCGGGCATACCGGGTGATCCGTTTGGCGCTTCGGTTTGCTTAGTGCTCGCCGCGCTTTTGTTTGCCAAACTCTTTTATCGCATGAATCTCATGACGATTGGCGATTTCTACAAACAGCGCTATGGCCAAACAGTGGAAGTGATTACCAGCTTTGCCATCGTGGCCTCCTATCTTGGCTGGACATCTGCGCAAATGACGGCTTTGGGTTTGGTGATCCATGTGCTGTCGGGTGGCGCGGTGAGTTTGAGCGCAGCGATTGTGATTGGCGGCTTAGTGGTTTTGGTTTATACGATCTTTGGCGGTATGTGGTCAGTCGCGTTTACGGATCTCTTTCAAGTTGTGGTGATCATCATTGGCCTCTCGTTGGTGGCTTGGCTGGTCAGCGATATGGCTGGCGGCGCGCAAAAAGTGATTGCCCAAGCGGCAGCTGACGGTAAATTCAACTGGATTCCCGCAGACAGCAAAGGCTGGTGGGCGATGGCCGGGGCGTTTTTCGCGTTCGCCTTTGGTTCGATCCCGCAGCAAGACGTTTTTCAACGCATGACGAGTGCTAAAGACGAGAAAACGGCTGTGCGCGGCACGGTGTATGGCGGCTTGATTTATTTCGCCTTCGCTTTTGTGCCGATTTTCATTGCCTATGCCGCTGTGGTGTCTGACCCCGCCATGGCCAAGCTCTTCGGCGCAGAAGATGCGCGGGAAATTCAGCGCGTGTTGCCCGATTTAGTGCTCAGCAAGATGCCGCTTTGGGCGCAGGTCATGTTTTTCGGCGCCCTGCTCTCAGCCATTTTGTCCACAGCCAGTGGCGCACTGCTTGCACCTACGTCGCTGTTCACAGAAAACGTGCTCAAGCCGCTATTCATGAACAAGCTTGCCCCGAAGATGAGTGACAAGCAATTCCTCTTTGCGCTGCGTATCATCTTGGTCACGTTCACCGCGATTGCGCTGCTGTTTGCCCTAAACAGCAAGAGCACGATGTATGAAATGGTGCAAAACGCCTACAACGTGACGTTGGCGGGCGCGTTTATCCCCTTGATTGCGGGCGCTTACTGGAAGCGCGCAACAACGCAAGGCGCGATGTTTGCATCGATCGGTGGGCTGGCCGTGTGGTTGGGTGCCATGAATCTAGCGCCTGCATCGCTGATTCCTGCAAATTTGTTGGGTTTGTTCGCCTCGGCCATTTTTATACTGCTGGGCTCGCTGATGCCCCAAGTGATCAAAAACGCAGGCTCACCGATTCCAAAGCACGCATTTGATTAGCGCTGGGCTGCAAGCGGCAAACTATAATGTTGGGTTGCCCTTCTTGGGAATCTAGCCATGCCAATTTACGCCTACAAATGCTCCGAATGCGGCCACGCCAAAGACGCGCTGCAAAAAATCTCTGACGATCCGCTCACCATCTGCCCCGCCTGTGGTGCAGCGGCATTCTCCAAGCAAGTGACTGCGGCTGGCTTTCAGCTCAAGGGAGCCGGCTGGTATGTGACGGATTTCCGCGCCGGTGGCGATGGGGCGAACAGTGGTGTGGGCAAGGCCGCAGAAGCACCAAAAACTGATACACCCGCTGCCGCTCCAGCAACGCCTACCGCCGCAGCTCCAGCAGCCAGCCCGCCACCTGCGCCGGCTCCTGCTGCTCCAGCACCTGCACCTGTTGCTACAAAATCCGTAGCATCGCCGGCAGCGTCTTAGCCGGCAAATCGCTCAAAAAGCTTCAAGAATGATGAAATCTATTCGCAAATGGCTGCTCGCGGGTTTGCTCGTGCTCGTGCCGGTCATGGTTACGCTGTGGGTGTTGGAGTGGATCGTCTCTAGCCTCGACAAAACACTGCGAATTCTTCCCGGCGATTGGCATCCCGATAAGTTGCTTGGCTTTCACATTCCCGGCTTTGGCGTGCTGCTGGCTTTTGCGATTTTGCTGGTTGTGGGCGCGGCAGCTAGTAATTTCCTCGGGCGCAAGCTCATGCTTTGGTGGGATGCGCTGCTCAATCGCATTCCTGTGGTGCGCTCGATTTACTCCAGCGTCAAGCAAGTCTCAGATACTCTGTTCTCCGACGGTGGCAATGCTTTTCGCACTGCGGTGCTCGTGCAGTGGCCGCGTGAGAATGTGTGGACCATCGCATTCGTCACCGGCACGCCCGTGGGCGAAGTGGCTGCGCATTTAAAAAACGGTAGCGACGATGAATACGTGAGCGTCTATGTGCCCACCACGCCCAACCCCACGGGCGGCTATTTTGTGTTGCTCAAAAAGAGCGATTGCATTGAACTGAAGATGAGCGTGGATGAAGCGCTTAAATATATCGTCTCGATGGGTGTCGTTGTGCCTGGTGGCACAGCTAGCTTACCCACAAAGTGAATTTAGAAAGAGAAATCCCCATGTCAGCAGTTACCTCCATGCGCTCCAGCTACGCTGGCCTTGTCACACAAGCGCATCTCGGCCAAAACGTCACCCTCTGCGGCTGGGTCAATCGCCGGCGAGATCATGGCGGCGTGATCTTCATCGATCTGCGCGACCGCGAAGGCGCGGTGCAAATCGTGTGCGATCCAGATCGCGCCGAGACATTCAAAGCAGCCGAGAGCGTGCGCAATGAGTTTTGCATTCAGATCAAAGGCCTCGTGCGCGCTCGCCCCGCTGGCACAACGAATGACAACATCAAAAGCGGCAGAATAGAAATTTTGTGCCATGAGCTCACCGTGCTCAATGCATCGGTCACGCCGCCTTTCCAGCTTGATGACGATAACCTCTCCGAGACCACGCGCCTGACGCATCGCGTGCTTGATCTGCGTCGCCCCTACATGCAAAATAATTTGATGCTGCGCTATAAAGTGGCGATGGCTGTGCGCAATTATTTGGATACCGCTGGCTTCATCGACATTGAAACGCCGATGCTCACCAAATCCACGCCTGAAGGCGCGCGCGATTACCTCGTGCCCAGCCGTGTGCATGATGGCCATTTCTTCGCACTGCCGCAATCGCCTCAGCTCTTCAAGCAATTGCTTATGGTGGCTGGCTACGACCGCTATTACCAGATCACCAAATGCTTCCGCGACGAAGATTTGCGCGCGGATCGCCAGCCTGAATTCACGCAAATTGATATCGAAACTTCCTTTCTCACCGAGCAAGAAATCCGCGACATGTTTCAAGGCATGATGGTGCAGGTTTTCAAGCAAACCATGAGTGTGGATTTAGGCGAATTTCCGGTGATGAAATATGCCGATGCGATGCACAAATACGGCTCAGACAAGCCCGATCTGCGCGTGATGCTCGAATTGACTGAGCTCACCGACGTGATGAAGGATGTGGATTTCAAAGTGTTTTCTGGCGCAGCCAACATGAAAAATGGCCGCGTCGTGGCGCTTTGCGTGCCTGGCGGTGGCGTCGAACATGGTGGCTTCTCACGCAAAGAGATCGACGACTTTACCGATTTCGTAAAAATCTACGGCGCAAAAGGCTTGGCTTGGATCAAAGTTGCTGACGTTGCCAAAGGCCGTGATGGCTTGCAGTCGCCGATTGTGAAAAACATTCACGATGCAGCGATTGCTGAAGTTCTGAAGCGCACTGGCGCGAAGAACGGCGACATTCTTTTCTTTGGCGCAGACACTTCAAAAATTGTCAACGACGCCATCGGCGCTTTGCGAATCAAAATTGGCCATGGCGAATTCGGCAAAAAGAGTGGTCTATTTGTTGATCGGTGGGCACCGCTTTGGGTGGTGGATTTCCCCATGTTTGAGTTCGACGAAGAAAACCAGCGTTACACCGCTGTGCATCACCCCTTCACCGCGCCAAAAGACGGCCATGAAGACTGGATGGTTACCGCGCCAGAGAAGTGCATCGCCAAAGGCTACGACATGGTGTTGAATGGCTGGGAAATCGGCGGCGGCTCGGTGCGTATCCACAAAGCGGATGTGCAAGCCAAAGTGTTTGATGCTTTGAAGATCAGCCCGGAAGAGCAGCAAATCAAATTCGGCTTCTTGCTCGATGCCCTGCAATACGGCGCCCCCCCGCATGGCGGCTTGGCCTTCGGCTTGGATCGCATCGTCACGCTGATGACCAAAGCCGAATCCATCCGCGATGTGATCGCCTTCCCCAAAACGCAACGCGCTCAATGCTTGCTCACGCAAGCGCCATCGTTGGTGGACGAAAAACAGTTGCGCGAGCTGCATATCAAACTGCGCACGCCGGCAGTGGCAGTGGCTACGACTACGGCTTAAAAGTCAGACACTACCTCCATCAAAGGGCGCTCATGAGAGCGCCCTTTTTTTGTCTGTTTCATCTGCCCAGTGCGGGAAACAGCTTCATCAAGCCATCGGCCATTACCTCCACCGCGAGCGCGGCAAGGATCAGCCCCATCAGGCGGGTCATGACGTTGATGCCGGTTTTGCCGAGCACTCGCGCAATCGGTTGCGCGAGTGAAAGACAGGCGAATGTAGCCAGAGCGATAACCACGCCATAACCCACCAGCGTGCCGAGTTGCAAAAAGGTCTTGGCTTTTTCGGCGTAAATCACGACGGTGGACATCGTGGCTGGCCCCGTGAGCAAGGGTATGGTCAGTGGCACCACAGCGATGCTGGTGCGAGCGGCCATCTCGGCTTCGTTCATATCAACTTGCGCGGATTTGGCTTCGGCGGGCTGAGCATTGAGCATGGCCAGCGAGGAAGTGAGTAGCAGCATGCCGCCACCGACCTGGAAGCTGGCCAGCGTGATGCCGAAAAACTCCAAAAGCTTCAAGCCGAGCAATGCAGACAATGCGATCACCACAAAGGTGCTGAAGCTGGCCACAAGAATCGTGCGCTTTCTCTGCTCGCGCGAGAAGTCTTGTGTGTAGTGAATGAAAAAAGGAATGCAGGCCAGCGGGTTGACGATGGCTAGCAGGGTGACGAGGGCTTTGGTGTCCATTTTTTGGGTCTTTTATCAGTGTTTTAGTGCTCTAGCCGGCATGTATATTGCGTAACCTGCTATTATATTCATAGCTAATCGCATTCAAACATCGTGGATCAAAACTCATCTGCCGCCCGTCACATCGACTATCGAGCCGGTGGTGTAGCTACTCTCTTCAGACAGCAGCCACAAAATAGCTTGCGCCACTTCCTGCGCAGAGCCCGCACGTTGCATCGGCACATGCACGGCCATGCGCGCTGCGCGATCTGGCTCGCCGCCGCTGGCATGAATATCCGTCTCGATGATGCCGGGGCGCACGGCGTTGACGCGGATGCCCTCCGTCGCCACTTCTTTAGCCAGCCCCATGGTGAAAGTGTCAATAGCCGCTTTGCTTGCTGCGTAATCAACATATTGACTCGGCGAGCCGATGCGGGCGGCGGCGCTAGATACATTTACAATCGCGCCGCCTGAGCCATTGTGCTTCGTGCTCATGCGACGCACTGCTTGGCGCGCGCAGACGAAACTGCTGGTGATGTTCGTCGCCCACATGCGTGTGAGGCGATCAACGTTCATCTCATCGACGCGTTGCGCCACATCCACCACGCCCGCATTGTTCACCAAGCCTTCCAAGCGCCCCATCTTGGCATCGACGGTTTCAAACAAACGCAACACTTCTGCCTCCTTGCTCACATCTGCTTGTATGGCAATCGCCACGCCGCCCGCACTGCGAATGTGTCGCACCACGCCATCCGCAGCGAGAGAGTTGGCGGCGTAATTGACCGCCACTTGCCAGCCTTGGCTTGCAGCAAGAATGGCCGTAGCAGCGCCAATGCCGCGAGAAGCGCCAGTGATCAGAAGAGTTTTTGGCATAGTGGGATCTGCAGGATTGAGAATATATCGGTACAGTCACTGACTCTAACAAAACTATTTGAGGATGACTTGTGAGTAAAACCGTTGATTATTATTTCGCACCCCAATCTCCGTGGACTTATCTTGGCCACGAACGCTTTGCCGCCATGAGCGAGAAAGCCGGTGCGACAGTGCGGGTCCTACCTGTGGATTTAGGGCGCGTGTTCCCCGTCTCTGGCGGGCTACCGCTACCCAAGCGCGCACCGCAGCGTCAGGCGTATCGCCTGCAAGAATTAGGGCGGTTTAGCAACCATTTGCGATTGCCCATGAATATCCAGCCTAAATATTTTCCGGTGAGTGGCGATGATGCGGCTAAGCTGATCATCGCTGTCGATTTGCACGATGGCGCTGCACAAGCGATGCGCATGGCTGGTGCAATTTTGACGGCGTGCTGGGCGCAGGAGCGCAATATTGCTTCTGAGGTGACTTTGACTGAGATCCTTCAAGCGCTCAGCTTGCCTGCAGAGCGTATTGAGCAAGCACACAACCAAGCCACGCAAGAGCGCTACGACATAGATACCCAGCGAGCGATAGAAATCGGTGTGTTTGGTGCGCCCACTTATGTGGTGGATGGTGAAATGTTTTGGGGACAGGATCGTTTGGATTTTGTCGAACGCAAATTAATGACTTAAGGAGCCATGCGATGGCACAGATGATTCACTTAACCAGCGCCGATGGTGCGCAAATCGCCGCTTACGAGGCCACACCAACTGACACGCCTTTGGGCGCTGTTGTCGTATTGCAAGAAATTTTCGGCTTGAACAGCCATATCAAAAGCGTCGCTGATGGCTATGCGCAAGCCGGCTATTACGTGATCGCGCCCGCCATGTTTCATCGCGTGGCCGCTGGCACGGAGCTGGGCTACACGAGCGCGGACATGACGCAAGGCATGGCGCTCAAAGCTGCAGCTGAAGGCTTGTTGCCGCTGCTGCTCGGCGATGTGCAAGCCGCCATTGATCATGCTGCCCGCGCAGGCAAAGCGGCAGGCGCACCCAAAAGCCTCAAAGTCGGCGTGGTGGGCTATTGCTGGGGCGGCCTGATGAGCTGGCGCGCCGCGCAACGCTTACAAGGCGTATCAGCCAGCGCGCCCTACTATGGTGGCGGCATGACCAAAGAGCTTGATCTGCCCCTGCAATGCCCCACCATCGCGCATCTGTCAGACAACGATGACTACGTGCCGATGGATGGCGTAGCCGAGCTGCAAAAAGCGTATCCGCAAGCCACCGTTTATATCTATCCCGCCAAGCACGGCTTCAACTGCGACGAGCGCGCCTCGTATGACGCGCCGAGCGCCACCCTCGCGCGTGACCGCACACTGGCTTTCTTCGCGCAGCATTTGGCTTGAGTGCAGCGCCTTGACTTTTTGTAGTGCGAAGCTATACTTTGCACTACAACGTCATTTTTGTGCAAATCATGAGCATTGCGTCCGCCACAGTCCCCATGTCGATCAGGCTTGAAGCCAGCGCCAAGCAACGCCTGCAAGTCATTGCGTTTCGCCAAAAGCGCAGCGCCCACGCGCTAGCAACAGAGGCAATTGCTGAGCTGATTGAGAGAAAAGAACGCGAATTCGCTTGGCACGAAAGCTGTGAAGCGGCCATCAAGCATTTTGATGAAACGGGTCTGCACGCAACACATGATGAAGTCACGGCATGGATCGATTCTTGGGGCACAGCCAAAGAACTGCCAGCGCCTGAATGTCACCCGTAACATGCCGGCTGTAAAGTATTCGTCCCAAGCCATTGATGATCTGAAGCGACTGCACGATTTTCTCGCGAGCCAAGACCAACAAGTCGCCAAACGCGCTATCGCCGTGATCCGCGATGCGCTGCAAAAAATCGCCTTCATGCCAGAGCGCTTTCGCCCTGTCGAAGGAAAGATGTATCAGCGCGAAGCCATCATCGACTTCGGCAGCAGCGGCTACATTGCCCGGTTCCGCCATTTGCCTAGCGGCGACATCATCATCGCCCGTATCAAGCATCAAAGAGAAGATGACTTCAAGGTTTGAGAGAGCGTCAACCGGCTCATGCGCGCATCAAGCACATGTCGCGCACTCAAAACCAAGACTAAAAAAACCTTACACCGCCGATTGCGGCAGCCCAAACACCTTGTCAAACGCCCAAGTAAAGCCCATCGCGTAAACAAAGAAAAACGCCAGCAACCCCAGATTGGCCAAAAACGCCGTGAGGAAGCTCGTGCCCAGCCAATACGCCATCACCGGCACAAGCAGCACCGTCAGCCCGCCCTCAAAACTCGCGCCATGCGCCAGCCGCCGCACGAAGCTGCGCCCCTTCACAAGTTGGCGCGATTCCCACTTTTCAAACCCAGCGTTAAAAACATAATTCCAACACAGCGCAATGCTGGACAACACGACAGCCAATAGAAAAGTGGAAGCCGGTGGTTTGTCAAAAGCCCAAGCAAGCACTGGCCCCACAAAGGCAATGGCAAACACTTCATACAAAAGAGCTTGAAGCACGCGGCGGTGGGTGGGGGTCATGCGTCTGAGCATAAACCACATGCAGGCTGCGCGTTAAACGACTACTAAATCCATAGCATCTTGCGCATATTTCATGCCGGCTAGAGGTCGATTTCTCTTAAAAAGTCTCGGTTGTTCAAGGTATGCGCAAAGGTTTAACGTGGAAGTGAGCCGACGCCGCAGGCGGTCGGTTTTGACTGCACAGTTAAATGTTTCACGGCGCCTTGCTCAGACGTTCCGCCATGCGTGTTTGCCAGCCAGCGCCTGTCGCTTTCCAACGGTCGATGACATCAGCAGGAAGCCTCAGAGAAAGCAGCTTGCGAGGATTGGGTGACACGGGCCGTCCCCCTTTGTTGACAAGGGCGCGCGAGAGCATTTCTTCCGTGAGTTCCGGCAGGTCCTCATACTCGCTCGTCTTCAACACATGGGCATCGACAAGAGCGAGATCAGATTTCAAGTAGCGGTGCGATGCGGACTTGTTCGCGTTCATTGGCTTTCCTCATGCTGAATATGTGACGATCCGCGCCACGCGGTGTGTACCCAATGACAACCATCCGCCGCGCCAGAAAACCGTAGCAGATGACTCGCACCTCCCCATACTCTTTTCGAATGTCTTCGACCTCAAGGGTCATGCCCTCAAAGACCATCTCAGCATCCAAAAAGTCCAAGCCCCGTTCCGCCAGCGCCTTGTCGCGTTTTACAGGATCGAAGGTGATGCGCATGAGGTTATTGTATCTACAAAAACAAAGAACTACAACCGTGATCGGTGCAAGAGAAATTTAACGTTTGACTTAAGCGGACCGCCACAGGCAGGTCCGCTTAAAGGAAGGGTTAGAACTCACTGCATTGCTTCAAGGGTTTGGTCCCAGGCCCGTAGATGCTCGTGCTTCACGGATGGCAGATTCCCTGCAATTTCTATCGGAGAGATGGTCACCGAGCCTCTCTTGAACTTCATTTTCACCAGAACTTCACCGTGTTGTTGATTCTGCAAGAAGAGAGCGTGGGAGAAGTATGCACACTTCTCATCCGCGTAGATGATGCTGGTCTCGACGCGTACGCGCCTAAACATTCTGATCGGCCTCATGAACTTCACGAGTTGCGATGCATTGACAAAGTGAATGCTGCTGCGCATCAGCTTGCCGATGAGCTTCGTTTTGATCAAAAAGTCGACTTGGGCTGATTCAACGAGTTGCAGATACTTGTCACTCTTTAGCACGCTCGCACCGCAGTCGAAAGGCGTGACCAGAAAATAGCAACTGACACGTGACTGTGCATCGAATCGGCCGCGAGCAAAGAGCGCCCAAATGAGCGTGAATAGATTTCTGATGAGGCCGGACACTGCGCTCCTTGGTGAGTTCTAACGTTTGACATGAGGGGTGACTAAAAGGCGTAGCCTTTTTAGGCATCCCCTCGATGGAAGGGTTAGGCGTCACTGTGCCTCCATGTGGGTGACATTTCCGAGAGCCTTGCGCCCGCCGACCTTAGCGATAGTTGCAATATGCTACCGAGCAGCAAAATCAGCCTTCCAACCACTTGAGTAGCTCTTTGGTTCGTTGCTCAGTACGTTCCGTAAGGCAGCCAAAGTACACGGCGCCGCGAATTGTGCCGCGCTCGTGCAACGTGAGTTGACCTTTGCAATCGCTGTCTCGGAACTTGACCCAGTTGCGTTGGGCCTCAATCAGGTTCTTTTTGACATCTGCGTAGTTGGTGGTATCGGTCTTGTCGTCCGCCGCCAAGCTTTTGAGGAGCTTCTGATACGCAGCATTCAGCTCTTTGTCTTTCTTTGCGAGGGTCAACTTTCCACACTCGTTAATCTCAAGCGTATTCCGTTGAGTCGCGCACGGATCGGCAACTTGCGCAGCGGCACTCGTGGCTGCGAGTGTGAATAAAACGGCTAGTAGGTTGTGCTTCATGTTGTTCGTGACGCCTAACGAATAGCGTTTATCAGTCGCGAGACCAAGTTGATAGAAACCAAGAGTGCCTCCTGCGACAGATAAACCTTGTTGGACTGAACCACCTGAGGTGGTTGCATGCAAAGGGGAATGAAATCTCCCGTCCCTTGCTTGAAGTAAATTATGGCGCAGATTGGCGCATGTGGCTACGATTAAAGGACTTCTTGCGCGATTGCAGCGCTGCCCAATACGCCAAAGAACAGCCCTGACTGCTCCAACCCACGATCTGTTTGCCATTCGTCCCTACGCCGCCTGCGCAGCAGCCCTGCGCTATGAATCCAAGCGCAATGCCATCCCTCGCAAGTGCGACATCATTCATGGCGGCCCCCGGCAACCATTGGCCTGCACCTGCGCACCCGGCGCAGGCAGTCGCGCAGGCGCACAGATGCTCTGGATGATCTTGAGCTGCCCCAATGCACAGCTTGGGCATTTCACGATGTCAATCGCCTTGATGCGGCGCATGAACTCAGCTGCCGACTCTGTTGCTTGCAAGTTGGATACTGGCATAGCCAACGCTGCTCTGGCCTGTGCCAATTTCACCGCCTTGCATCCCGCTGCCAGAAGCCCATAGTGGCGAATGCGCTTGATCCCCTTGGGCAAGATGTGCAGCATAAAGCGGCGCACAAACTCCACTCCTTGAAGACGCACCCAGCGCTTGCCACCCTGATCGCCGCAGCGCACCTTGAAAGCGACGTGTTGCGTACCCACAGTTTGAATGCGCTCATTAGAAATCGCGGTGCGATGCGTATAGCGGCTCAAATACTCCAGCACCTGCGCAGACCCGCCCAGTGCCGCCTTGGCATAGACCACCCAACTGTGCTGGTACAGCGCTGCATGGCGCTTGCGCCAAGCGGCGCTATCGCCTTGCGGATCACGCGGTATCTGTCCGCTCTGGTGCGCCGCTTGCAAAGCCGCCATGAATTTACCGCGAAACACCTTGGACAGCGCATGCACGGGAAACAGGAAATCAGGCTTGCGCGTGGGCGTAAGCCAAGCGCCCTGCGCATCCAGCGCTCCGCAGGCCATCACCGCATGCACGTGAATATGGTGCTGCAAATCTTGCGTCCAAGTGTGCAGCACTAGGCTGAAGGCGGGCATAGCATGATTGGCATGAGTGCCCACGCTGCCGTCCGAACTACCCGCGCCGCCTACCCACCGAGGATTGGCAGCAAACTGCGATAGCGTCTGCGCTGCACAGGCAAACAAGGTATCGATCACCCAGCGCGGGTGATAGCCGTACAAAGCGTTCAGGCTGTGCGGCAAGGTAAACACCAAATGTGCATAGGGCACGGGCAGCACCTGGGCTAGGTGCCCTTGCAGCCACGCCTCTTTGGCGCGTGCGCCGCATTGCGGGCAATGGCGATTGCGACACGAGTGGTATTGCCAATGGCAGTGGCCACAGGTATCGCAGTCCAGTTGCTGGCCGCCCAGTGCTGGCGTGCGGCAGGCAACGATACCCCGCCACGCCTTGGCTTGCGCGGTCGACAGCGCATGGGTTGCCAGATACGCCGCGCCAAACTGGCGCAGCACATCGGCCAAATTGGCCATACGGATGCTCAGGCGATTTCGAGCTGGCGCTACAGCCTAGGCAGTCCCGCCAGCAGATCCAGCGGATCGATGTCTTTGGGTGCGCGAAACTGTGGGCTGATCAGGTGCAAATATTTGCTGCTCGTACTGATGTGGCTGTGCCCCAGCAGCTTCTGGATGGTGAACAGATCCACCCCGCCCTCCAGCAAATGGGTGGCAAAGCAGTGGCGCAGGGTGTGGATGCCGCCTGATTTGGTGATCTGAGCCCGCGAGCGTGCGCCGTGGTAGGCGCGCTGAATCATCTCGATGTTCATCGGTTGCGTGCCTTTGGCGCTGCCAAACAACCAGATGCCGGGGCGGGCATAGCGCGTGTAAGCGCGCAGCAGCTCCAGCAGCGTGGGGCTCAAGATGCTGTAGCGGCCTTTGCCGCCCTTACCGCAAGCGATCCGAATACACATGCGATCCGTGGCGCTGTCGATATCACTCACCCGCAATGCGCAGGCCTCAGATACACGCAGACCGCTGGCGTAGATGGTTTGTAGCAGCATGCGCCGCACGGGGTGGCTGCAAGCGGCAAACAGGTGGGCAATCTCCTGGCGTGCGAGTACTTCGGGCTGCTTGGCAGGCACTTTGGCAAACGGGACACTAAATTGCGTGCGTTCATGTCCCAGCACGGTATGAAACAGAAACTGCGCAGCGCAGGCCGCTTGGTTCATGGTGCTGTAGGACAGCCGCTCATCTTTGACCATGTGCAGCAGATAGCTTTGCACGTCCTGCGCGGTGTACGAGGCTGGGTCGCGACGGTAATATTTGGCCATGCGGTAGATGGCGCTGATATAGGATTCTTGGGTGCTAGCGGCAAAGCCGCGCTGCACCATGGCGTCTTGCATGCGTTGACGTAGGGGTGTCATGAGGTTTCTCCTTCAAGGCTGGGGAAGATTCCCCAAGCTGAAGGCTTATCCTGATGACCTGTGTACGCAAGCCCTTGCGCAAAGAAAAACGCGGTGGCAGCCCCTTAGACTTGCCACCGCGTTAGCGGTTTAGTTCAACGTAATGTATCCCGCAAAACCTGCGGTATACAAACGGCTCTGCGGTATACATTGGACATAAAAATTCCTAAAAATCTATACAAATCATAGGATTACGGAATTTATACTGTATTAATTTACAGTTATAATGAATTCATGAAACCCGGCACTGCTTCTGCCCCGCCTCCGCGCCTTTTGGATCAGGTGCGGGAGCAGATTCGTTACCGTCACTATAGCCTGAGTATGGAGAAAACGTACCTGTATTGGGTCAAATTCTTCATTCGCTGGCATGGCAGGAATGGGCAAATGCGGCATCCGCGCGATATGGGTGCGCCTGAGGTGCAGGCTTTTCTATCGATGCTGGCGGCGGATCGGAAGGTCTCAAGCTCTACGCACGATCAGGCGCTCAGCGCAATTTTGTTTTTGTATCGGAAGGTCTTGGGCATCAAGCTGCCGTGGCTGGAGGACATTGGACGCCCGCAGCAAAAGCGGCGTATTCCCAGTGTGTTGATCAAAGATGAGGTGGCGGGCTTGTTGGCGCAGATGGATGGCGTGACGGCGCTGCTTGCGAAGCTGCTCTATGGCACGGGCATGCGCTTGATGAAGGGCATGCGCCTTCGGGTCAAAGATGTGGATTTTGATCGGCAGGTGATCATCGTGCGAGAAGCCAAGGGCGGTAAGGATCGGGTTGTGATGCTGCCGCGCTCCCTGTTGCCTGTTTTGAGGCGGCAAGTCTCAAAGGCGCGTCAGCAATGGGAGGCTGATCGCGAGGCTCAGCGCGGTGGTGTGGAAACGCCGCATGCTTTAGAAGCCAAATATCCCCAAGTGGGGCACACTTGGGGCTGGTTTTGGGTGTTTCCTTCGCCAACTTTGTCTGTGGATCCTCGCAGCGGCGTGGAGCGCAGGCATCATCTTTTTGAAGAGCGCTTGCAGCGAGCTTTGAACAAGGCAGTGCCACTGGCGGGCATCGTCAAGCCCGTGTCCGTACACACCTTGCGCCGCAGCTTCGCCACGCACTTGCTGCAGTCGGGAACCGACATCCGTACCGTGCAGGAGCTGCTGGGCCACAGCGATGTGTCCACCACGATGATCTATACGCATGTGCTGAAAGTGGCTGCGGGTGGCACGGCAAGCCCGCTAGATGCTTTGGCGGCATTGGCATGAGTATGTACGCGATATCAAGCTATGCCATCAACGCTACAAAAGATCAGCAGATCGTCGTATCCCGCAACGAACGCTGGAAAGGACAGTCCTTGGCTTTTTCGGGCACGTCACGCAGCAGGTGAGCGGGTCGAGCCAGACGCATCAAAGCCAAGCAATTCAAAAAAAGGCAAGCTCAGGCAGGCAGCACAGACCGCAAAAAGCGGCTGATGTCTTTGATTTCTTGCGGGTGCAGGCTGTGCGGCATGGGGTAGGCGTACCACTGCACGGGGTGGCCGAGCGCGGCAAGCGCGTCTCGGGAGTCTTCGCCGCGGCCTATCGGTACAACCGGGTCTTGCGTGCCGTGCGCCATGAAGATGGGCGTGGTGGCATTGGCGGTGTGGCGCTCGGCAGCAAAGCGGTCGGCCAGTGGCAGGTAGCCCGACAGGGCCATGATGCCGGCGAGTTTGTGCGGGAAGCGCAGGCCGGTGTGCAGAGCCATCGCGCAACCTTGGCTAAAACCGGCCAGCACGATGCGCTCATATGCAATGCCAATAGCTGCTTGGTCTTCAATCAGCGCCACGATCTCGCGCTCTGATTTTTGAATGCCAGCGGCGTCTTGCTTGCTCAAGAGATTGGCACCAAAAATGTCGTACCAAGCTGGCATCACGTAGCCGCCATTGACCGTGACCGGCATGCTGGGCGCGTGCGGGAAGATAAAGCGAATCGGCGCGCAGAGTGCCAAATCAATCTCGGGCACAAGGCCAGCAAAGTCGTTGCCATCGGCTCCTAGGCCGTGCAGCCAGATCACGGCGGCGGTGGGGTTGGGGGCGGATTCGAGGGTGATGGCGGGGAGAAGTTTGGCGATGGGTTGAGTCATGCGCAGATTATCGCGCGGCAGGAAGGCTGCTGGCTTGTCAAACGCTAAAGCAAGCGCCGGCCCCACAAAGGCAATGGCAAACACCTCTCAACAAATGAGCTTAAAGCACGCTGTGACGGGTCGGGGTTATGCGTCTGAGCACAAACTCGTAGCAGGCTGTGCGTTGAATCACTACTAAAGTCATAGCGCCTTGCGCAGTATTTATGCCGGCTAGAGGTCGATTTCGATTAAAAATCTCGCTTGTTTAAGCGATGCGCGGTGGTTTAACATCGAAATTCACTGACGTAAAGCGTCCGGTGGAACGACCAGTTAACTTCTGTCCAATTCACGCAAAGCTTTCCTGCAAAGCCTCTTGCGCCAAGCTGTTGATGCTCTTGCCTTTTGCCTGTGCTGCGATAGCGAGCTTTTCGTGTAACTGCGGTGAAATCCGCAAATTAAACTTGCCAGAAAAATGACGCCTTGGCTCAAGCCCCTTTTCAGCACAAACCTCCAAAAAAACCTGAAGCGATCGCTTGAACTCCGCACGAAGTTCCTTCGGATTTTTTCCGTAAAAGTCAGCGCCCCCATTGAGGCCGAGAATCTCCCCCCTGAACAAATCAAGATCAGGGTCGTATTCAATCGTTGCGTGATAGTCGTCAACAGTCATGACGTTCATGGTTCGACTCCGTGTTGTTCCAGCCATTTGCGGATTGCCGCTACAGCGCCTTTGTCTGTGTTGGGTGATGGATGGGGGCGGTGAAAGACCCGCACCTCATCAAACAAAAAAACAGAAACCCGGCTACCTGCCCGTTCTTCAATTTCCGCACCCAGTTCAGCGAAGAGACCTTCAACATCGCGCCACTGGACATTTCAACTCGTCGGCCGCGAAAAGATCAATTTAACAATTCGCTGATGCCGCCGTTTCATTTAATAATAGTACCATTTTTAAGTACCGAATGCAACACTGATTTACACACTGATTTGCCGAGAAGCAATTAGCAAGTTAACTCAACATGGGGAGACAGGTGTCTGTCCATCCATCACGGCTTTTTTCTTTCTAACATCGGGAGCGGGAAAGCTCCCCCAAGCCGCTTGCAATATAGCCTGCGGATCGAAGTGGCCGACGTGTACTGGGTAAAAAAGTTCACGCATTTTCATCAAAAACATCATCCGCGTGACAGGGGGCAGTCGCAGGTGGCTGTTTTGGCATGTGCATACCCAACGAGCGACAAAAGGGAGTCTTCATGCCGATTTCGGCCAATAGCCGGCATAAAGTATGCGCAGAGTGCTATTGAATTAAGAGCAAAATGATGTGCCTACTGGACTCATCACGTGGCAGGCGAACAGGCGGCGTGAAGGCGAAGCGGTGAGGTCGTGTCGGCTGCGGCCGCAGCTTGACTTGCTACTTCAGCTGCGCCTCAAACGGATTGACCACCTGCACGCCACAGCCTAAAAAGTCGCGCACATTGCGTGTGGCGATGATCAGTTGGTGTTCTTGTGCGGTGGCGGCAATCAGCATATCGGGGGCGCTGCGGGTGATGCCTTGGGCTTGAAACTGGCCGCGCAGCATGCCTGCGCGCTGCGCGATGGATTCGGTGATGGGACAGACGGCATGCAGGCTTTGCACCAGCGCATTGAATAGGCTCAGTTTGCGCGCGTTGGGCTGCCAAGCCAATCCAAAATGCGCCTCTTCGGTCGTGATGGCTGAGATGGCAATCAGCTGGGCGGTTTGCGCCCATTGCATGACGTGGGTATCGGGCGATTTCTTCACCCATTCGCTGATGACGTTGGTGTCCGCCAAATAAATCGTTTGCGCCATGGTTAGGGCGCATCCATGAAGCTGTTGGTGCGCGCCCATGAGGGGGCGCGATCTGAGAGGCTCGGTAGGCCGGCATCATCAAAGGGAGGATAGGCTTCGCGTAGCGCGATCAAGGTGTTGTAGAAGCTCTCCGCGCTGTGCGCAGCGGTTTCGGTGCGTTTGAAGTAATCGGTAGAAACGAGCACAGCCACCGGCGTGTTGCGCTTGGTGATCACCTGTGGTTTGCTTTGCGCAGCATCAATCAATAAAGAAAGCTGCTGGCGGGATTGGGCGATTGAAATAGACATTTTGAGCATTTTATGTACACTTGAATTGTACATTTGTTCTTATTGTTTATTGCTTGTCACGGCAATAGAGGGGAGGTGAGTGAAAAATTACGCATTAGTGAATGCGTTATGATTAGTGAAATTTTTGGAGTTCGTTATGAACGCTTCTATTGAGGTCTACGCCATCCCCGAGAGCATGAAAGCTAGCCTGCCCGCGCCTGCGCAAGTGCAGCAGCTGCA
Organism: Comamonadaceae bacterium; assembly: GCA_043777675.1. GTDB lineage: Bacteria > Pseudomonadota > Gammaproteobacteria > Burkholderiales > Burkholderiaceae_C > JANMDU01. The sequence goes on from JAYWHR010000031.1 coordinate 68,404, forward strand.
TCACTACGCCTACCGCGCCCGCGATGCGGAGGAAACGCGAAGTTTTTACGAAGACATTCTCGGCTTGCCGCTGTATCACATCATCCAAAGCGATATCGTGCCTTCTACCGGTGAGTTTTGCCCATACACGCATTTCTTTTTCCGCCTGCAAGATGGCAGCTTCATTGCGTTCTTTGATCTGGGAGACGACACCGCCGCTGAGCCCAGCCCGAATACGCCCAAGTGGGTTAACCACATCAGCTTTCGCGTCAACACGGTGCAAGAGCTGCAAGATATGAAGGCGCGGCTGGAGGCATCGGGTGTTGATGTGCTGGGCGTGACGGACCATCACATTTTCAAAAGCATTTACTTCTTTGATCCCAACGGTATTCGCTTGGAACTCACCGCGCAGCTTGCTGATGAATTCCAAATGCTGCAAGAGAGCAAGACGGCGCATGCGCGGCTGAGTGAATGGACGGCTCGCAAACAGACTTGGCGTGTTGAGCGCGAGAAGGCCTTGGCTGCTGGCCAGCCCCTGCCTTCACTCAAGCCTCAAGCCAATGATCGACCGGAGCTTCTCGCGCGGGTTTGAATCAGCAGCGCTTATGGCACATTGCTTGCATTGACTCTCATGAATACCCTGAGACTATTCTTATGCAGCCCCACTAAACTGGGGGCTTACATTGCGTAATGCACCAATTGGGATAGCCATCATGCTGCTTTCATTGAAATCTGTTTTATCTAATTTAGTCTTTTTGATGGATCGACCCAAACGATTTATTTGCTTGCTGGCATCGTTCATGCTGGTTTTGGGTTGGGCGCTGCCTGCAGCTGCGCAAAACTTTCCCGTCAAACCTGTGCGCGTACTCGCCGGATTTGGCGCAGGTGGCGGCTCAGATGCGATGGTGCGACTGGTCAGCGCGCAAATGGCCAGCCAATTGGGGCAGGCAGTCAATGTAGAGAACAAGCCAAGCGCCGGATCGTTGCAAGCTGCCACTGAATTGGCAAGCTCGCCCGCAGATGGTTACACACTGTTTGCTGCCGATAACGGTATGCTGGTCTACAACGCGGCGCTTTATAAAAAATTACCCTACGATTCAGCGGCTTTCGCGCCCATTGGCGTGATGGCTCGCACACCCCTCATGTTGGTAGCCAGCCCTAGCGCAGGCTTTAAGCATGTGCGCGATATGTTGGATAAAGCTAAAACCGCCCAGAACAAAATCGCTTATGCCTCGCCCGGCACAGGCAGCCCTTTCCATCTTGCGATGGAATTGCTCAAAATCCGTGCTGGGGTGCAGTTTGCTCGGGTGCCTTTTGGCAGCGATGCGGCCGCACTCAAAGATGTGTTGGCTGGGCAGATCGACCTCACAGTGATTGATTTAGCGAGCGCCATGCCGCATATTCGCTCAGGCAAGCTTCAAGTGTTAGCAACGTTTTCGAACCGCAGAGTCAACGCTGCGCCCGATGCGCCTGCGTTAAACGAATTGGGCTACAAGGATGTGGAGTCTTATCTTTGGCAAGGCTTGCTCGTCTCAGCGGCCACACCGAAAGAGATTCAAACTCGCCTGAGCCAAGCCATGCAAACTGCCATGAGCCAAGCAGCGGTGCGCAAAAACTTGCCGGATAACGGCTGGGAAACTCTTGCCAGCGATCCGGCTTTGATGAATGCTTTTATTGCAGCAGACACCAGCGTTTGGCATCGGCTGATTAAAGAAATGGGCATGAAGCTCGATTGATATGCGTCTAGCTGCTGCATCCTTCACGAACGGCTACGAATTTAGCCAAGGCGCGGGCTACACGCTGCCCGAATATGCGGCGGTGATTCCAGAGGCGGTAAGTAGCGGTAAGGCCGAGCATCACCGCGTCCTGATCGTAGGCGGCGGCCTCGCGGGGCTCACGCTGGCTTGCTCGCTGGCACAGCTGGGTGTGGATTGCGTGCTGCTTGATGAAGACAACACCGTGGGCGTGAAAGGTGCATCAAGCCGGGGCATTTGCTACACACAAAAATCACTGGAGATTTTTGACAAGCTGGGTATTTACGAGCGCATCAAAGCCAAAGGCATTCAGTGGAGCGTGGGGCGCACCTTTGCAGGCGAGGATGAGGTGTACAGCTTTGATCTGAAAGCGCAGGGCAATTTCAGCTTGAGCGAGCAGCCCGCATTCATCAATATCCAGCAGTTCTACAACGAAGGCTTTTTGGTGGAGCGCATTGCCGAATTGGGGCACGCTCAAATTCGCTGGAACAATCGCGTGACATCGTTTGAAATCAAGAACAAAATCGCTACGTTTTCAGTAGCTACCCCCGCAGGAGAATACACGGCTACAGCCGATTTCGTTGTCGATGCGACAGGCTCGCGCAGCCCGTTTCATGATTGGCTGAATATCCAAAAAACCACCAAGAAGGGCGACGACCGCTGGTGCATTGCCGATGTGCGCTTCAACACGCATCCGCCGAAGGAGCGCCATACGTGGATCGAAGCGCCGTTTAACGACAACCGCGCTGTGTGGCAGCATTTGATGGCCGATGATGTATGGCGCATTGACTACCAAATGGCGCCTGATGCCGACCCAGCGTATGTGAGCCGAGAAGATGTGGTGAGAGAGCGCCTAGCCAAGCAATTTGGAAAAGAGACGCAGATCGATATTGTGTGGGTGGGGCCCTATGCTTACCGTAGCGAATGCGTGGATCGCATGATCGCAGCCGCGGGCAAATCGAAGGTATTTTTCATGGGTGACAGCGCCAAAGTGGTGAGCCCCTTTGGCGCTCGCGGCGGCAATACGGGTATCGCGGATGCAGATAATTTGGCTTGGAAGCTTGCTGCGGTGGTTAAAGGCCGCGCACATTCCGGTCTGCTAAGCAGTTATCACGCCGAGCGGCATGAAGCAGCACTGACCAATGTGCAAGTGACCAACCGCACCGCGCGTTTCCTGCGCCCGCTCTCTGGCATCGAACGCGTGTTTCGCCATGCCACGATTGAGCTGGCAAAAAAACATGCGTTTGCTCGCAGCTTGATCAACACGGGGCGTATGGCCGTTGCCAACCCCTATTCTCGCTCCCCAATCACAGCGCCGGATCTGGTGCAAAGTCATTCTGTTCAAAACGTGAGCTTCAACAGGCTAGATGGCACGACAGGCCGGCTCAATGAGCTGATTCAATGGGCGAGCGGTTTGCCACTTCTGCTCATTTGGCCTGGCGATACATCTGCCCGACTGCTTCAAACCGTGCGGCGGCTTTCAAACGATGGCATGTTGCGCGCAGTTGCCGTGAGCCTCAAAGAGCCGCTTCCATGTCATGAACAGATCATCGATCCACAAGACAAGCTTTTGCGCGCTTGCGGCTTGAGTCGCCAGGCAAGCTGGGCGCTGATTCGCCCAGACAGTTATCTCGCGGCTCGAAGTGATGGAAATTCCAGCATCGCCAAATTGCACGCCGCTGTGGCAGCACTGCAAGGAGCTAGCGGTGAAACAAAACAATAAAGCACCCGCTTTGCACAATCAGTTGAGCGACCCAGACGGTTTCTACGAAGCCATGCTTGATGCGCATGAGGGCTTGAGCGAAGATGCATCGGTGGCGCTTAACGCCCGGCTGATTCTCATCTTGGCCAATCAAATCGGTGATCAACCATTGCTGCTCGAATGTTTGGCGCTGGCTAAAGCCTGAGTATTTTCCAAAAGGCCTTTTTTAAAAAGTGCTATGCGCGAGGGACAGTTTTGTCAAACTGTCACATACTCAGCGCCCCATACTCAATCTTCATACAAACAATTTCGTGATTTATTTTACGAAGTTTTTAGGGGCTGCTACTAGAGAGCACGGCTCTCAGCAGACATAATTCAACTCTTCCAAAACCGCTTTTGAATTAACCACCCCGGTTCAAACAAGCGATAGGTGGCCACCACAAGTGGCTGCCGAAGAGATGAGAAAGTGATATTTGCCATGAGCAAGCCCTTCGGTTTTGAAGGCTCCGATCACAACGAGCGCACTGCAAAACCATTCAGTATGTCGTTGCCCTTTCGTTTGAGCAAAGCGCGCAACGAAGAAGAGATCAAAAAAATGCCAATCTCTCAGATCAAGCGAAAGATCGAACTGAGCCTTCAAGACCTAGAAGGCTCCGATGCAGATACCCTTCGATACAAGATCCGGAGCTCACGGGAAGTCAAAGATCTCTGGATGCTGCGCACCGATATTCACCAAGCCATTTCGCGGCATATCAGCCAGCAAGTAGCCGCCGAGCGCATCAACGCCCTCTTGCCATGCTTTGAGTATTGGATACCCGCCAAAGCGATGACGAAGATTTAAATATCGCCAGTTCAGAAACCGCCCCTCGAAAGAGCGGGCGGTTTTTTTTCTTATCAAGTGGTAGGCCCAGAGGGACTTGAACCCCCGACCAAGGGATTATGAGTCCCCTGCTCTAACCAACTGAGCTATAGGCCCACGCGTTAGATTATCGCAGGGAAATTCACTTCTTCATTACTATAAAAATAATAGCATTCCACGCACATTCTATGCCGGCGAGTGGCCGATTTAGCTAGAAATCTCCTATAAAAACCGCTCTCCTGCCAACTTCGCACCTGCTGCCAAGGCCTGCAGCTTTTTTATCGCCACATCACGGCTCATGGGGGCGAGGCCGCAGTTGGTGCAAGCAATCAGTTTGTCTTTACGCACGTATTGCAGTGCTTGGCCAATCGTCTCGGCAATTTGTTCGGGTGTCTCAATCACTTCACTGGCTACATCGATCACGCCGACCATCACTTCTTTGCCATCGAGTAATTTCATCAGCTCGGGCGGCACATGGGAATGGAAGCACTCTAGGCTCACCTGATCGATGCTGCTGGCCGCGAGCGCGGGGAACACCTGCTCATATTGCCGCCACTGCTCGCCCAGCGTGGCTTTCCATTGATTATTCGCCTCGATGCCATAGCCGTAGCAAATATGCACGGCCTTCTTCGCAGTGATGCCTTGGCAGGCGATCTCCAGCGCCTTCACGCCCCAGTCTGCAGCCTCGGCCATATAGACATTGAAAGCGGGCTCGTCAAATTGAATGATGTCCACACCATCGGCTTGCAAGGCTTTGGCTTCTTGATTGAGTAATTCTGCAAAAGCAAACGCCATTTTCACGCGATCGCCATAAAAGCGATCGGCTACGGTATCCACCATCGTCATCGGGCCGGGCAAGGTGAACTTGAGCTGGCGCTTCGTGTGTGCGCGGCAAAATTGTGCCTCGGCTGCATGCACACGGCCTTTGAGCTTGAGGGGTGCAATCACCTGCGGCAGCATGGCTTTGTAGCGATCATTGCGGATACCCATCTCTACTTTATTGGCGAAATCAATACCTTCGACCTTTTCCAAAAAGCCATGCACGAAATGCTGGCGCGATTGCTCGCCATCGCCGATCACGGAAAGGCCTGCATCTTCTTGCGCTTTGATCCACAGCAGCGTGGCATCGAGCTTGGCATCAGCCAGCTCATCGCCTTGGCTCTTCCATTGTGGCCAGAGCTTGTTGGTCTCGGCCAGCCAAGCGGGTTTAGGGAGGCTGCCTGCGATAGCAGTGGCGAATGTTTTCATGTTTTTTCTCTTGGACTGAAGTTGTGAAATCAGCGCTGTTGAATTTGCTCTGCAATGATCTCTGCAAAGGCCTCGGAGTTGAGCTGAATGCGTATTTTCGCAGGAAGATACTGAAGGCTTGGCGCGAGCCACATGCTCATGGTGATGGTGCCGCGAGGGTTGGCCAAGGGGCGTGGCTTGAGCTCATGCACCGTCACAGGCCCGATGCGCGGCAAATTCATTGTCTCAGCCGCGCCGATGTCATATACCCATTCATCAAGCCCGCCGGGGCGGCCCAGCCAAATACGCACCACTTCGCCCTCTTGCAGCTTTGCGCGACCTTCTAAAAAGCGATGGCCGAGATCAATAAATTGGCTCACCGTGTCTTGCACAGCCATCGGCTCGGCAGCGGGGCGACTCACGCGGCGATTGCCTTCCAAAATCAGCTCGGCATCTTCAAGCTTTAAGGGGCGAATGCGCGGATTGGCCAGAACGCGTTTGGAATACTCTTCGAAGGCTTCAGGCAGCAAGCCAGTGGGGCTGATACGGCCTTGGCTCGTCATGCGAAGCTCATAGAGGCCCGCATCGATGGTCACGCGCACTTGATAGCGCTCGCTGCTCTCGCCCTGGCGAGTCCACTGCACTTGGCCTGTGCCAAACAGTTCGCCTTGAAAATAGCCGGTGAGTTTGTAGTTCACGCGCGTGTCGGCTGGCCAATTGCCGGTGAGAAGCAAGCTGTCTGTTTGGCCTGCAGGTTGGGCAGTGAGGGTCTGCGTCGGCGTGATATCTGCGACGGTATCGGACGCTGTGGTGGGTGTGGCAGCAGCCACAGCCACAGCCGCAGAGGGAGCGGTAGGCTCAGGCGGAGCAAGCACAGCTTGTTCCACCACAGTTTCTGTAACGACGGGTTGACTGATCACAACAGCTTGTGGCGCGCGAGGCGCAACAACCTCTGGCTTGGCTTGCTCAGGCGGTGGCACAAGCACTTGAGGTGAAGCCGCTTCAATCGTTCGCGTGAACAGAGGATCGTTTTTTTGCGCTACTGCGCCACTGGTCTGCATCTGTGAACCGATGCCAATCAGACCCAACAGATGAAGCAGCAGCGCGGCCGATAAGGCCAGCAATAAAGGCTTTAGCCAAGCAGCCATGCGCTCAAGAGCTCATCTTTGGAAGAGCGAAGCATGAAGCTGCTGCTGGGCTCTTTCGTTGCGCAAGGAAGCATTAGTTTGAGGCGCAGCAAGCGCTTATCACGCGAGACCGTGGCCACCGCTTGCTCGGCGCTGCCGCACAGCAGCCCAAGTTCTTCGAGCTTGTGGATGCGCCAATCATCCACGGCCAGCCACTCATCACCAGCGCACAGGCCCGCTTTTTCGGCCAAGCCACCGCGCAACACGTTTTTGATCAAGAGCGCTCCACTCGATTCGCTCACACGAAGCCCCAAGCGCTGCGCCATCGGCAGGCTCGCACCGGGCTCGACTGTGGCGCTCACACCGTGGGCTTCAAGCAACTCTTGCACAGGCAATTCTTCCGTGCCGTGCACCCAAGCGGCGATTTGTTTTTCGTAGGAGCGACCGGAGAGTTGACGCAAGGCAGCAGCGAAATCCGCTTGCGTGATGCCGCCCGCGCCCTTTTGATCGGCATGGGATTGCTTCCAAAGCAAGCGCATCACTGCATCGAGCGAAGTGGTCTTCAAGCCTTTGCCGCCCGCGCGTAAACTCAAATCAAAGCATAGCGCCACCAGCGAGCCCTTCGTGTAGTAGCTTACTGTGGCGTTCGGCGTGTTCTCATCTTGCCGGTAGTATTTGATCCAAGCATCCATGCTGGCGCGCGCCACACTTTGCACCATGCGCCCAGGGGTTTGCTGCACTTGGTTAATCGCTTTGGCGAGCAGGCGCAGATATTGCGCCTGATCAATCAGGCCAGCGCGGCGCAGCATCAGATCATCGTAATAGCTCGTGAAACCCTCGAAAAACCAAAGCATTTGCGTGTAGTTTTCTTTTCCGTAGTTGTAAGGCAAAAACTCACGCGGCTTCATGCGCTTCACATTCCACGTGTGGAAATACTCGTGGCTGATCAGCCCCAGAAGCGTGGTGTAGCCTTCACCTTGCTTAAGCCTGCCCATACGCGGCAGATCGCGGCGGCCGCAAATCAAGACGGTGCTGTCTCTGTGCTCCAAGCCACCATAGCCATCATCGACTGCATTGAGCATGAAGACATATTTCTCAAACGGTGGTTTGCCATCTTTATCGTGCCAAAACAGCATCTCGGTTTCAACGATTTTTTTCGTGTCAGCAAGCAGCCGTTCACCATCAAAGGAAGCCAACGCACCGCTCACCACGAATTCGTGCTCTACACCACGCACTTTGAAACCACCACGCCAGAAATTGCTAATCTCAAAAGGCGTATCTGCCAGATGGTCGTAATCATCAAATACATACTCGCCAAGCAGATTTTTTGCAGCGGTTTTAGAGAGTTTTAAGGGTATAGCCGGCGTAGATACTGCGCAGAGTGCTTCTGAATTCATAGTAGCGAGAGAGAGCCCATGCGGCCCACTGGTCTGGCCTTCTACGCGCAGGCACAGCGATGTGGGATTGAAAAACGCGCGCTGCGCATCCAGCCAAGCCGTACGCACGGAATTGTCAAAGGCATAGACCTCGTAGCTGAGCTCTAGCGGTTTGTTGGCCGCGTTCTTGATACGCCATGTGCATTTATCGAGTTGCTCCACAGCGCATACTTTGCCGTTTTGTGCGGCAGTTAAATTCTGCAAATGCTTGGCAAACTCACGCACCATGTAGCTGCCCGGAATCCACACCGGCAGACTCACCGTTTGCAGCTTTGCTGGCTTAGCCACGGTGAGCGTGATGCGCCAAAGATGTGCATGCACATCAGCTGCTTCAATTTTGTAATGAACGCTCGTATCTTTCATCAAATCATTACCTTCTTAAAAGCGCACGAATTTTGAGTCCTGCAGCCCAACATGCTCCGAAATATATAGCACTCGACGCAATTAATACGCCGGCAAGAAGCCCAATTCGTTGCATATAAACGCTTTGCATCGCCACCCAATCCACGGCTTGCGCGCTCCACAGCAAGAATATCGCCAGCAAGCTGCTCGCTGCAATCACCTGCAATGCAAACAAGCCCCAGCCCTTGACCGGCACATAGGTTTTGCTGCGCAACAAGCCGCTCAGCAACCACAGCGCATTGAGCAACGCGCCCAAGCCAATCGACAGTGTGAGCCCTGCATGCAGCAATTGCGGCACAAGAAAATAATTGAGTATCTGAGTAAAAATCAATACCACCACGGCAATCTTCACTGGCGTTTTGATATCTTGCCGCGCGTAATAGGCCGGTGCAAGCACCTTGATCGCCACCAAGCCCAGCAGCCCCGTGCCGTAACCCATCAGCGCCAGCGCCACCTGATGCACATCCGTGCCCTTAAAAGCGCCATAGTGATACAACACCGCCACCAATGGCTTAGCAAAACACAGCAGCGCCACCATGCAAGGCACAGCAAGCAACACCACCAAACGCAGCCCCCAATCAATCATGGCCGAGAATTTCTCGTTATCGCCACTGGCCTTGGCAGCCGCCAATTGCGGCATGAGCACCACACCCAGCGCCACACCCAGCATCGCGGTGGGAAACTCCATCAGCAAATCCGCAAATCCCAGCCAACTCACGGAGCCCGATTGCAGATGCGAAGCAATTTGCGTATTGATCAGCAAAGAGATCTGCGCTACGCTGACGCCCAACAGCGCAGGCAGCATCAAAGTTAGTATGTTTTTGATAGCAGGCTGCGCAATGAATGTGCCGGCTACCCGAGGATTCCATGTAAATTTTGGCAGCAAACTGAGCTTTTTTAAAGCCAGCAGTTGCAGGCCCAGTTGCAACACCCCGCCAAGCACCACACCACCAGCCAGCGCATAAATCGGCTCAATACCTCGGCTTTTCAGCTGGGGCACAAGCAACCATGCTGCTGCGATCATGGCGAGGTTAAGCAGCACTGGCGTGGCCGCTGGGATGGCAAATTTTTTCCAAGTATTGAGCACACTAGAGCACAGCGCCACGAGCGACATGAAGGCGATGTAGGGAAACATAAAGCGCGTCATGAGCACAGAGACTTCAAAGGCACGCGGCGTTTGCTGCAAACCACTGGCCATGGCCCACACGAGTAGCGGCGCAGCGGCGATGCCAATGATGCAAGTGATGACGAGTGCCCAAAGCAATACGCTGGCCACTTGATCAATGATCAATCGAGTCGCTTCTTCGCCATCGCGCTCTTTACTGGCTGCCAACACGGGCACGAAAGCTTGCGCAAACGCGCCCTCGGCAAACAAGCGGCGCAGCAGATTCGGGATGCGGAATGCCACCATGAAAGCATCCGTCATTGGGCCGGCGCCAAACATCGCTGCGATGATGAGCTGGCGCACCAAGCCAGTGATGCGCGAGGCCAATGTCCAGACAGAGACGATGGAGGCAGATTTGAAGAGAGACATGAGGTGGAGCGCTTTATCCCAAGTTTACCTGCGCTGCGCATGGGACAAGAACCTGCCTTCCTGCGCGACAATCACGGCATGTTCAACGTGATCCTCTTCCAGCCTGAAATCCCGCCCAACACAGGCAATGTGATCCGCCTGTGCGCCAACACCGGCTGCGCTCTGCATTTGATCGAGCCGCTGGGCTTCAACTTTGACGACAAACACATGCGCCGAGCCGGGCTGGATTATCATGAATACGCCAGCCTCTCGCGCCACGCCAATTGGGCGGCATTCCTAGCCACCTGCCAGCCCCATCCCAGCCGCATCTTCGCTTTCACCACGCGCGGCAGCCACAGCGTGTTTGCACAAAACTTTCAGCTAGGTGATTGGCTGCTGTTTGGCCAAGAGACCGCCGGCCTACCCGCCGAGCTACGAGACGGCTTCCCTACCGAGCAACGCCTGCGCCTGCCCATGCGCGAGGGGCAGCGCAGTTTGAATCTGTCAAATGCGGTCGCTGTGAGCGTGTTTGAGGCTTGGCGGCAGAATGCGTTTGTGTAAACGCAGTTGCACTCGTTGAGACACAAATACCGAACTTCCGGACGCAGAAGACGCAAAGGTTGCGCAGAGGACGCAAAAAAGAGAGAAGAAAAATACAAATAAGAATAAGCAAATAAGCAAATAAGCAAATAAGCAAATATGTTTTCTTAAATTTTGTCTTTTGGGTATTCCTTCTGCGTAACCTTTGCGTCTTCTGCGTCCGGTATGGTTATTTGTCTTTCACCCTCAACAATGTAAAACGCCGGCAAAAATGCAGGCGTTTTCTTAAAAGACAGCAACCTTTAAATCGTCGCCTCTTCCCTCGCATACCGACGAATCAAGCTGAGCAGCTCTTCTTCGTTATAGGGTTTGCCGAGGTAATGGCTAGCGCCCAACTCGAAAGCATATTCACGATGCTTTTCAGCAATGCGCGAGGTGATCATGATCGTAGGCAGATGCTTGAGCTTTTCGTCGCCCCGCACGTTGCGCAGCAGATCAAAGCCGTCCATTCGAGGCATCTCAATATCTGAGAGGATCACCGATGGCAGCTCTTCGGCCAGGCGCTCTAGCGCCTGCAGGCCGTCGGCCGCCATCGTGACGCGGTAGCCTTCTCGCACCAAAAGGCGCTGCGTGACGCGGCGTACAGTGATCGAATCGTCCACAACGAGTACGAGAGGAATGCTTGGCAGAGAAATAGAAGCTGGATTGGCTGGCACGAGCGGTACCACGGGCTGAGCGTCGCCAGACAGAGCGCGCGGCACAGCGTCTGTCACATCTCGAAGCTGGGCTTGCCCTTCCAAGGCATGTGGCTGAGCCGGATCGAAGCTCATGGCGCGCGCTTGCGCGCCATACACGGTGGCCAGCGCCACAGGGTTGTAGATCAACGCGACAGCGCCAGAGGCCAGCACCGTCATACCTGCCAACCCGGGCAAGCGAGACAACTGAGGGCCGAGGTTTTTCACCACCACCTCTTGGTTACCCAAAACTTCGTCGATATGAACCACCACGCGCTGCGCTGCCGAGCGGAACACTGCGATCGGTATCGTCTTAGATGCAGGCTCTGCGCTTGCAGATGAATGCTGTAAGAGCGCACCAGACCAGAAGAAAGGCAGTGATTCCCCGTTGTATTCGTAGGTACCGCTGTTATAAGCGGATTGCAAATCTTTCAGCGAAGCGCGGCGCACGATCTCAATCAAGTTAGCCGGCACACCAATGGCCAGCGTGCCAACACGCATCATCACGACCTGCGTCACAGCGGTAGTCAGCGGCAAGACGAGCTTGAAACTCGTGCCTTGGCCTGCCGATGTGGAAGTCTCGATTCGGCCACCGAGTGCCACCACTTCCGAGCGCACCACGTCCATGCCCACACCACGGCCTGAGAGCTCGGTCACGGTGGTGGCAGTGGAAAAGCCCGGGGTGAAGATCAAGTTGGCGGCATCGTTGTCTGCCAGCGCTGCATCATGGCCAAGCAAGCCTTGCGAAATCGCTTTCTCACGAATGCGAGCGATATTCAGGCCTGCGCCGTCGTCGCGGAATTCAATGGAAACGTCGTTACCCTCTTGGTGCAGGGTAATCACAATCTCGCCGCTCGCGTTTTTACCCGCTGTTGTGCGCGCATGAGCATCTTCAATACCATGTGCCACGCAGTTGCGTAGCAGGTGCTCGAAGGCGGGCGTCATGCGATCCAACACACCACGATCCATCTCGATCGTGCCGCCCAAGATATCGAGCTTCACCTGTTTGCCAGCGTCTTTGCCGGCTTGACGCACCACGCGATACAGGCGCTCAGAAATACCTTCAAATTCCACCATTCGCGTACGCAGCAAATCGCGCTGCAAATCGCGAGTTTGGCGCGCCTGCATCACCAAATCGTCTTCGGTGGATTCAATTGTGCGCTGAATGTTGCGCTGCACAGTGGCCACGTCGTTCACCGATTCGGCCATCATCCGTGTGAGCTCCTGCACACGGGTGTAGCGGTCAAATTCCAGTGGGTCAAACGAAGCTTCAGTTTCTTTGGTTTGCTGCAAACGGGTTTGCATCTGCGATTCAGCTTGCACATCGAGCTCGCGCAGTTGGCTGCGCAGCTTGTCCAAGTTGCCGCCTAGATCAGTCAGCGAACCACGCAACTGCGATAGCTCAGCTTCAAGGCGAGCACGCGTGATCATCACCTCACCGGCTTGGTTCATCAAGCGATCTAAGAGTTGAGCGCGCACGCGTACTGTCTGCCCCGGTGCCGCACGCAAGGCAGCGGGAGCAACCATGCCAGTCGCAGCGGCTATCGGGCGCAATGGCGTGACAGAAGATGCGGCCAAACCTGTAGCAGCGTCTGCTGACGCAGCTGAGCTTTGCGTACTAAGTGGCGTGATATCTGCGGATGCAGAAGGCGTAGGCTCATTGAGCAAAGCAGGATTGCGCAGCACATCAAAGTTATGCTGCATACCATCAAGCTGCGCCATCAGTGGCTCAATATCAGCCCCTTGAGCGCCCTCGTGCGGGATGCTCTCCACACTCGATTCCATACGGTGAGCAAGCTCACCCAAACGCAATGCACCCGCCAAGCGAGCACTTCCCTTTAAGGTGTGTAAGCCGCGAAGCAACTCGCCGCGCGCACTCATGTTGTCTGGCCGCGTCGTCCATTGGCGCAAAGCCGCTGCCGCGGTGGGGAACAGCTCGAGCGCTTCTTCCTCAAAGATTTCAAACAAGTCAGGATCAATCGCATCAACCGCGTCGATCTCATCATCAATTTCATCTTGACCAATTTGGCGACTCTTCACGGCCAGCAAAGGCGCCGCTGTCAAGCTTGTCACCACCACAGGCATCGCTATCAAAGCAGCCACCGTGGCAACGGGTGTGGTAAAGCTGACTGCTGGCACGGGCTCGAGCGTAGCGGGCTCGAGCGTAGCGGGCTCTAGCCCAGCGGGCTTTGACTCTACAGCGGGCTCGAATTGAGCAGCTTCTTTTGCTTGCACGACATCAGAAGTAACGATGGTCACCACAGGCTCAGGCATTGGCTCTGGCTTGTAATCTATGGGAGGCGATGAACGAGAAATATCCAACACCATCTTTTCAGACTCTTGCTGCAATGATTGTGCTTTGACTTCGGATATTTCAGCCTCGATAAACACCTCACTGAAACTATCGTCCACAGTTAAAGTGCCGTCCGTCGCTGCGTAGGGCGCCTGCATGCAATGCAGCAAATCAGCCTCAATCTGAGTTGAACTACCCTTCAAAATACCTGCTGCAAATTGATGCAGCAGATGACGAATATCCTCAGCCGCATCTAAAAATAATTGTGTATGGACATGCGAGTCGTATTCGCCATCTTCTTCAATGCGCTGAATATGAATGAGTGTGTTCTCAAACGAACGTGCCAAACCAGACAAAGCGCTGAATCCCACCGTCGCCGAACTTCCTGCGAGGGAATGCGCGAAAGCAACGGCATCGTTTGGAATCGTTGTCTCAGGCTCCATGGCCCATTCAGACAGCACGCTAGCTAAGCGGCGAGACCATTCATCGGCCTCATTGAGATAGACGTTGTACAGAGGCAAGCTCACGCGCAACGGGCCAATCGCTTTGAATTGCTCATCACCAGCATAAGCAACTGTGGCAGGCATGGAAACAGGCGATGCAATAAGCGGTTGATAAACTGAGGCACTAGCGGGTGCAGCACTTGGCTGGGCAGCAACTACTGCAGCTACTAAACCTGTAACACCGGCACCCCACAAAGCGGCCCTAGAGGATGCCACTGGCGGCGATAGCATGTCTGAGCCAAGATCAATGCCCAAATCACCCAAAATACTAGGCTGCGTGTTGAGCTCAAGCATGGCAGGAACTGTTGCAGCGCCCGCGAAATCTGCGTGTTCTTCTTTAGAGTCATGCAGGTTTTGTGATGCCGTTTGCAGCGTCGTCGCCCTGAAAGCGGGGTGGGCATTCTCTATGGTGGGAGCTTGCGCTAAGTTACTCAAGGCTTCAAAATCGATCGCGTCAATTTTGAAATCCTCGGGTTGTGCGTTCGCCTTAGATTCAAGCGTGATGGGTGTGGTCAGCACTGTTTGCGCTGCGACGGGGTCTATATCCATGGCCATTAACGCTTGTTCAAATGCAGATAACTCTTCTGCAGTGATCAATGCATCTTGCGCAGCGGTTTCAAAAGCTTCTTGCACCGGTTGGCTGACAGGTACTATCTCGGATTCTATTTCTAACGAATTTAGATCCACAACGGATCCAGGCTCTGCAGTCAATGTTGCAATAGAGGGTGCTTCGTTCTCAGTGCTGAAGGCGCCATCAAACTCTAAATCGAGGTCGTCAAAATTTATCTCGGGTGGAGTATCAAGGATGTCAGCATTTTCTAGCCCGGTGAGTTCTGGCAAATCAACCGAGATCGGTGCATGATCAGTTGCGACCAGCTGAAGGGGAGCAATCTGCTCAGGCATATCCCAATCGGGCAAGATCAACTCGGGCAGGGGCTCGGAGGCAGTTACGGAAATATCTGACACCGAGGTCGCACTTTGCGCCTCAAAGTTCAGATCAAGCATTTCAAATTCCGGTGGGCTAGACGCAGCTAAAGCAACTGGCAGCACCATAGTGGTTACAGCCGCAGCATCCATGCTGGAAGCTGGAGGAAGTTGGATAGGTATGAACTGACCTTGCAAACGCAGCGCATCTGCACTGACCCTGAAAGGAAGCGCAGTGCGATCCTTGCCCCCACCCGTGGCAATTTCCTCAATCCACACTTGGTGCGCATTCAGCGATTGTGTTGATAAATCACACAATTGCTGCGACGCTGGTTTTTGATCAGCCAGCCAAGCATTCATAACCTGCTCCATGGACCAAGCTGCTTCCCCAAACACATTCAATCCCACCATCCGCGAGCTGCCTTTGAGCGTATGAAAGGCCCGGCGCAGAGTGGTCATCTCACCGAGATTATTCGGCTCGGCTACCAAAGCTAAAGTAGCCATGAGACCAGTACTCACAACCTCACGCGCTTCTTCCAAGAAGATATCAAGCAATTCAGGATCTACTTGCGCCACATCCACAATCACCGGAGCAGTGCTTGATGTAACAACGGAAGGCTTGACAACTGCCGTCGCAGTCACCGCAGCGGCCATGGCGGCCAAAGTCAAAGTAGCCTCAGGATCGAAGCTCGAAGCGACCATTGGCACAATGGGTGCAGCCTCAACCTCAGCATTTTCCGGCGCCAAAGTGCGCCCCATCAAAGGCTTGAGCTCCCCAGCCACATCATCATAGACGAACAGTTTTTTGGCCAGCACGGGCTGATAGCTCAGCATATCAATCAGAAAGCCGAGTGCACCAAGGTTGTTGCCCAAGCGATCAAAAGTGCCCGTTTCCCGGGCGCGATCAACATCAATTTCAGTGACCATCAGTTGCTCAACGCTGTCTCTCATGCGAGAGACAGCCTGCGAGGCTTGATCCAAACCTAACACCGTGAGCACACCCCTCATTTGCATGAATTTTCCGGGCACATTGCTCAGCAAAACTTTATCTTGAGGATCGCGGAAATATGCATCCATCAATTTTTCCAGCTCACCCAAAATCAGCTTGAGCTCCCCAACCACCGAACCCATGGTTTGCCGATCACTCACACGGCGATACAGCTCTTCCATCCAAGCTTCTAGGGGCTGGCTGTCACCACCGATGCGCGCAGTTTGAACGCGCTGCGCCAGATGCGCCATACGGCTCGTTTGTTGCTTGTCTTCAGGATCAAAATCCTCAAAACTGGCCTCAATATACAAAATAGCGGTAGCCACTTCCATACCAAGCGCTGGTTCGGGGGGTTTTTGCTGGCGTGCTGTGCTGTCCACCACATCATTGATGGCAGCGATCAGGCTCTGTCCCGTCGTTGGCAAGAGCTTAGCAATCGAATCGACCAACAACGCCATCTGGTCTTGCACTGGTTTGGCTTTTGCGATCTCGCCAGCCGTGAATGAAGACCACGACTCTTTAAGTTGGCCAATACGTTTGCGCGCTTGCACCAAGAGACTTGGGTCAAATTGGCCGTAAAAGCTTTTGCTGTAATCAACTGGTATATGTTGCGCTAATGCGTACACCATGCGCACTTCACCCAGCAAAGGTGTCGTACCTTTGGGCGACGCTTGAGCGCAGAAAAAGAGCAAATCCTGCGCCAAACGATCTGGTACCGACAGATCACCCTTGGCGTGTGTGGCCAGTTGAATCAAAAGACGCGAGACAGTGCGCTTCACATGCAAATCAGGCGTCAGTGAGCCTGAAGCGACCGCCTCAAGCATACCGGCTGCAATTCGCCAAAAGCAACGAAAGTTCGGATCAACAGCGTGTAGCGATTGGTTAGCCAGACCTGCCGACAATCTCGCAAGCTCTGCACAAGAGGCCAAATCCGCTGTTTTGACCACAGACAGCGCAGCTTTGTCAAAACGTGAGCGGAAATCGGTATCCAAGGCCAGCGCAGCCACGCCAGTATCTTGCACATTCTTCCATTGCCAAGGTACAGCCCATAGATCAGCAGGGTGAATTCGGCTTACGCCCGCTAACTCTTGCACATCAGAATATTGGCTGAATAGTTCAACAGCGCTGGGTTGCTTGCCAATCAGCAGAGCTTCTAAATACCCGAGCAAAGCAAAGCTCGCTCTCTCGACCTTACCTGTGGCCAGATCAGTACACAACTCAGGCTTGGCAATAAATTTTTGCACCGCACCTTCCATACCGCGAAGCATGGAAGCAGGCGCAGAAAAGCCCACCATCTCCAGAGCGCCCACTGATTGGTGCAACTGCTGGCGTGCGATGCGCAATTGGCTCGCATCAGCCGCATTCAGATCTGAGCCCTTAGCAAGCTCAGCATCACGCACATAGCGACGAAGTGCCTTGGTAGCGGAATCAAGTGATTTACGCAACTCGTCGAGCACCCAAGCCAACGGGCCGAGGTCATTCACGCCTATATCAATGGCGGAACCAGCGGTTGCGTTTGGAGATGTGGCCATGGTTCAGTTCATCCTGTTGCGTTACGCGTTCTGAGGGTTTCGACCACAAATGGCCAGAGCCCAAGCCGATCAGCCAATCTTGAAGCGCGACACTGACTGACGCAATTCCTCAGCAACGCGAGACAGATCTCGCACTTGCTGCACGGTCGAACGTGTACCTTCGCCGGTTTGCTCGGTCACCGCAAAAATGTGCTGAATGTTGCCGGCCACCACGTTGGCTGAATCGGCTTCGCGAGACGCTGATTTCGAAATATCTTCAATCAGTTCAGCAAGGCGACGTGAAACTGAGTCAATCTGCACCAGAGCCGTACCGGCGTTATCGGAGAGTTTCGCACCTTCGACCACACCCTGCGTAGAGCGCTCCATAGCCGCCACAGCATCTTGTGTATCGGTCTGAATAGCCTTCACGAGTGCCGAAATCTGCTTGGTCGCTTCTGCAGAGCGTTCAGCCAGTCGCTGCACCTCCTCGGCCACCACCGAGAAGCCGCGGCCGGCTTCACCGGCTGATGCCGCTTGAATCGCAGCATTCAGCGCCAAAACGTTCGTTTGCTCAGTAATGTCAGAAATTAGCTCCGTGATCTCTCCAATCTCTTGGGATGATTCACCGAGGCGCTTAATACGCTTGGAGGTGTCCTGAATCTGATCGCGGATGGCGTTCATACCGCCGATCGCGTTTTGCACAGCTTGCAAACCTGATTCAGCTGCCGTCAGCGATTGACGCGCCACCTGAGCAGACTCTTGCGCTTGGCCAGACACTTCGTTGATTCGGCCTGCCATCTCAAGTACCGACTGACCGGTTTCGCGAATTTCGCGCAACTGCTCGGTGGATGCCGCTAAAAGCTCAGTGGATGTGCTTTCCACCACGGCCGTGGTTTGCGCCACGCGAGTCGCCGTGTTTTGCACGTTACCGACCAGCGAGCGCAGCTCTTCGACCGTATAGTTCACAGAGTCAGCGATAGCGCCAGTAATATCTTCAGTCACGGTCGCCTCTTGCGTCAAGTCACCTTCAGCAACTGATTGCAATTCGTTCATCAAGCGCAAAATAGCGGCTTGGTTTGCGTCATTAATACGCTTGGCTTCTTGCTCTTGACCCTCAGCCATGAGTCGTTGCTGCTCGGCGATTGCTTGCCCTTTACGGCTTTCTGCGAGCTGCACACGAGCCAAACCAAGGCCGGCCAAAATGGCTACCAGCCCCATTAAACCCAAAACGGCAAGAGGCGCGAACCCCAAGCCAGTTTGGCTCGATAGCCGCGCCTGCAAATCTTCCAACTGGCGGCGCAGGGGCTCAGAGTCGGACACGATGGCAGATTGCGCTTCACGTGCAGAAACCAAACCTTGTAGATTGCCCAAAATTGCACCCGCTTGACCGCGCGTTTCCTCGTATTGCTTGAGCAGTGCTTCTAATCGCTCACGTGTTTGCGGATCTTTTGCGGCAGCCAAGCGAAGTTCAGGACTTCCTTCCAACAGGCCTTGGGCAATCTCTTTGAACGAGTTCAAGTCTTTACCTAGCAAGAACACAGCCTCGGGACTCACACCTTCCATGGTCAAGAATTCATTGGCTGATTTACCAATACGCTGCGTCAACATCACGAGCTGACCAGAGGCAGAGATTTCTGCGGCAGGCGCGTTTTGTTGAAGTTTGAGAGAAGAAACTGTCTCTGCAACTTCCAGCAAGTCAGATGATTGGCGATTGATTGTGCGCAAAGCGCTACCGACTTGCGTCAGGATTTTCTGCTGATCTAAAACTGTTTTAGCGTTCTTTTCTGCTTTATCAATCAACGGTAATGCCTTATCGACTTCACCTTGCACACCAGGGGCTACTTGGGACAAACGCAATTCATCATCACCACTTTTCAAACCACGCACGTTTTTTGCTAAAGCCAGCGAGCTTTCCGAGACTTCGTTAAACGCCTGCGGCGAACCCACCAATGCCTGCGATACAGATTTCGCCAAACGCTGTGACTGCATCAATGATTGGCCTGACGCACCCACCTGCCGGGCAACATTGTCAGCCTGCGCCAAAGCAAAGGCCATCACAGCCACGAAAATCACCAAGGCCACAATGAGCACCACAGTCAGAATACGGCGGTGCTCTCCAGAATCCCGGGTACCAAGAGCAGGCAAGTAAACCTCTGACCCTTCTCGCTCAGGGCTCGCAGGTTCGGCCTTGGCAGAGCTATTGTTGGTCTCTTTGCTGCTTGGCGGCGGGCTGTTGACCTGATCCAAAGCATAGGCCTCCTCTGGTGTCAGACCAACGCGAGACAAAATGGATGGTTCAGCCGATGGCTGGTCGCGCTTGAACAGACCGGAAAGACGTTGTGCTAAAGACATGGTGCGGGCCTCAAAGTGAGTGTAGGCTTGGAAAAAGTGAAGGGAGAAGAAGAGAAGGTGCGGCCGCCGTCATGCGACTGCAGCAGCTATGCTGAGAAATTGTGGAGAACTAGCGAGACGCTGGAGATCCAGCTCAATCCAAACCTGCCCTACTTTGTCAACATATTGTGCTGACATAAAAGGAGGCAAGTCATCGGCGACAGGTTCGCGCGACACAAAATCTGCCACGCCTCGCAGTCCACCGAGGCGATCAACCAACACTGCACAATTGACTTCCATGGCAGCATTTAAGGCAATTAGCCGTGCTTGCCCGTGGACACTGCCATTCAAAATACGCTGCGAGGCGACACCCGACATGAAGCTGGCTAAATCGACGACGCCAAACAAACCGCCCCGCAAATTGGCAACGCCCATGTACCAGACCTGGGTGTAGGGGACTTTTTGTACAGAAGTGATGGGGAATATCTCGCCAGATTGCGCCAGCGGAAATAGATAGCGCTGCCCCGCTAGCTCAACGGCGAGCCAGCCAGCCGCCACACCTTCCGTGCGCGCCTGTTGCAGCCTTGCCGCAAGTCGCGTCTGCAGTTCTCGCAAAGCTTGCCGATTTGCCATCTAAGGTTATCTTCCTATTATTTGGGACGTTGTTTTGGGCAAGTTAACCCAGCACTTTGATCTTGGCCATCAGCTCATTGGCATCAACCGGCTTGGTGATGTAGTCACGGGCTCCTTGTCGCATACCCCATACGCGATCAGTTTCTAGATTTTTGCTCGTACACATAATGATGGGCACATCCGAGAAAGCTGGATCGCGCGAAATGGCTCGCGTCAGCTGAAAGCCATTCTGGCCGGGCATGACTATATCCATCAGGATCAACTCGGGCTTGTCTTCAGCCAGTTTTTTGAAGGCATCTTCAGCATTCTCTGCACTGCGCACCGAAAAGCCATTTTTTGTCAGCAGGTCGGTCAAATACATGATTTCGGTTTTCGAATCATCAACAATAAGCACTTTATGAATCGGCATGATGGCCCCACAGGTCTAAATATTAAATTTTTCCAAACTGCAAAACGGTTTGCAGCAGTTGGTCTTTGGTGAAAGGTTTGGTCAAGTATTCTTCACTGCCCACCATCCGGCCTCGGGCTTTGTCAAACACGCCATCTTTCGAAGAAAGCATAATGATCGGCGTGGCAGAAAAATTGGGATTTCTTTTGATGATGGCGCAGGTTTGATACCCATCCAAGCGGGGCATGAGGATGTCGCAAAAAATCAAATGGGGAGCGTAATCATTGACTTTAGACAGCGCGTCAAATCCGTCTTCAGCCAGCATGACGTCGTGCCCGCCTTGCTTGAGGAAAATTTCCGCGCTGCGTCGAATGGTATTGCTGTCATCGATGACAAGCACCTTGTATCCACTGGCTGTGCTCACGCAGATCTCCTGAATTTGTGATGGGTTGGCTTCGAAAAAGTCATTTCTTTGGCTTGCTATGTAAGATTAGCTTAAATTTGTACCATCTCAAAATCTTCTTTCCGAGCACCACATTCTGGACAAGTCCAATTCATCGGAACATCAGCCCAAGATGTACCAGGGGAAATTCCGTGATCTGTCGCGCCTACTGCTTCGTCATAGATCCAGCCGCAGATCAGGCACATCCAAGTTTTCGTCGATTCGTTGTCGCTCATGCTCCCGAATATCTTTCTGTGAAAAAATCACCATAGAATGAACAATTAGGCCTCATTTGTTGCATTGTATCGACAGTGCAGTGGTTAGATGCCAACTGTTGCACACTACCGATGTATGGCAAATCCGAGCCACTGATCGGTCTTTTTGCATTTTGAACGGATTTCCTTCATGCAGACCCCCGACTTTCAGCCACTTTTTGAATCTGCAGAAAGTGACGAAGATGATGCACCGATCTGTGTGATGAGTTTTAACGTGACGGATGCCAGTGGCGCGGGCGGCTTGTCTGCTGACCAGATAGCCATCACTGCGTCTGGCGGACATGCTCTCCCCGTTGCCACCGGAATTATGGTGCGAGATACCTCCACAGTGTTTGATCTGATCGAACTCGATGCTGATACCGTAGAAGAGCAGGCACGTACCATTTTGGAAGATATGGATGTAGAAATTTTCAAGGTCGGGTTTGCAGGCTCACCGGAGGCTTTGGCCGTGATCGCGGAAATCACGGCAGATTACGAAGACATCCCATTGATTACCCAAGTAACACCACTTTCGTGGTGGGAACGCGACAAAATTGAGGCTTATCTGGATGCATTAACAGAGTTGATCCTGCCTCAAACGAGCGTTTTGGTGGGTAATTACGATCTTTTATGGCGCTGGCTACTGCCTGAGTGGAGCAGCGACAAGCGCCCCAGCCCGCGCGATATTGCCGCTGCTGCGGCGCAACACGGCGTGCCTTATGTCGTGATGACTGGCGTGAATGTGCAGGTCGAGACCACTGATACCGTGGCCGCCTCACCAGAATCCATCATCACCACCGTTTCCCTAGATCGCTACGAAGCCAATTTTGTGGGCGCGGGCGATACCTTCTCTGCTACCTTGGCCACGTTGCTAGCCAGTGGCGACGAATTAGCAGAGGCTGTACGCGAAGCCAGTATTTATGTGAACCGCAGCTTACTCGCTGCCTTCCAGCCTGGCATGGGCGCTGCGATTCCTGATCGGATGTTTTGGGCGCAGGTAGAAGGCGAAGAAGCGGGCGATGAGCCCGAGGGGGCAGAGCAAGATGTACTTGGGATTCCACCCAGCACCACCCGTCATTGATTTGACATTAATTTTTTTGATGTGAGTATTTATGGATTTCAACCAAAGCCTTTTCGAACGCGCACAAAAAACGATTCCCGGCGGGGTGAATTCCCCTGTGCGTGCTTTTCGTGCCGTCGGCGGCACACCGCGCTTTGTCAAACGCGCGCAGGGTGCGTATTTTTGGGATGCCAATGGCAAGCGCCATATTGATTACATCGGTTCATGGGGCCCGATGATCTTGGGACATGGGCATCCGGCGGTTGTCGAGGCCGTGCAAAAAGCTTTGATGGATGGCTTTTCTTTCGGTGCGCCCACCGAACGCGAAGTCGAGTTGGCAGAAGAAATTTTGCGCCTGATGCCAAGTATGGAGATGGTGCGCCTCGTCTCTTCCGGCACGGAAGCCGGCATGAGCGCGATTCGGCTCGCGCGTGGTGCTACAGGCCGCAGCAAAATCATCAAATTTGAAGGCTGCTACCACGGCCATGCTGATGCCCTGCTCGTGAAAGCTGGCTCGGGCCTCGCCACTTTCGGCAGCCCGACCAGCGCCGGCATCCCGCCCGAGGTGGTGCAACACACTTTGGTGCTCGAATTCAATAACGTGCCCCAGCTAGAAGAATGCTTTGCCCTGCACGGCAACGACATCGCTTGCCTGATGATCGAAGCGATTGCGGGCAACATGAATTTTGTCCGCTCCAGCGCCGAATTTGCCAAAAAATGCCGCGAGCTCTGTACAAAACACGGCGCTTTGTTGGCCTTTGACGAAGTGATGACTGGCTTTCGTGTAGCGCTAGGCGGCGCGCAGCAAGTGCTAGCCGTCAAGCCGGATATGACGGTGCTGGGCAAAGTGATCGGCGGCGGCATGCCGCTGGCTGCTTTCGGCGCGAGCAAAGAAGTCATGAGCAAGCTCTCACCGCTTGGCCCCGTGTATCAAGCCGGCACATTGAGCGGCAACCCAATCGCCACCGCCTGCGGCTTGGCCACCTTGAAAGAAATTCAAAAGCCTGGTTTCTATGAAGCCCTTGCGGCACGCACCCGCGACCTGGTGCAGGGCATGGGCGAAGCGGCGCAAGCAGCTGGTGTACCTTACAGTGCGGATAGCGAAGGCGGCATGTTCGGTTTCTTTCTGCAGCCACAGCTTGCACAAAACTACCAGCAGGCTGTCAAAACAGATACCGCACTCTTCTCTAAATTTTTCCATGGCATGCTTGATCGCGGCATTTATTTCGCGCCGGCGTTGTATGAGGCTGGCTTTGTGAGCGGCGCACACAGCTCAGAAGATTTAGAAGAAACCTTTGCGGCTGCTCAAGCCGTATTTTCCACCCTGAATTGAAGGTTTTTTCAGCCGCTAGCCGGCATATATATTCAATGTTTTGCTATACTTTTAGTAGTTAATCTCTTATTTTCTGATGGGTGGTTTAACAGCTGTTTGGACACGGTGCATGCTGCGCCCTAAAATGAAGTCATGATTACTCGCGAACCCACCATCGAACGCTTGGCTACAGCCCAAGCTCTTCTCCTTACGCCCTTTGGCTTGAATGAAAGCCATCTCTTCAAAGCATTGGATGTGATCAAAGCCAATCGCGTCGATGAAGCGGATTTGTATTTCCAATACACGCGCTCTGAGGGCTGGAGCTTGGAAGAGGGCATTGTGAAAACAGGCTCGTTTTCTATTGATCAAGGTGTGGGCGTGCGGGCGGTGAGTGGTGAGAAAACGGCCTTTGCGTATTCAGACGATATCTCGTGGGCCTCACTCTTGGATGCAGCACAAACAGTGAGATCAATTGGCGCTGTAGCCGGCAAGAATAAAGCGCGCAATGCTACAAAGAAGATAGCATCAGCACGCAAACTTTATGCTGCTGTAGATCCCATCTCCACACTAGACAGCACCACAAAAGTCAAGTTGCTGGAAAAAGTGGAAAAGCTTGCTCGCTCGAAAGACAAGCGCATCGTGCAAGTGATGGCTGGCCTAGCTAGCGAATACGATGTGGTGATGATTGCACGCGCTGATGGCACACTGGCCGCTGATGTGCGCCCGCTGGTTCGCTTATCCGTCACCGTGATTGCTGAGCAAAAAATCAAAGGTGAGATGCGCCGCGAGACTGGCTCAGGCGGTGGCGGTGGTCGATTTGGCCTTGCCTATTTTGATGATGCACATATTGAAGAGTATGTGAACAGCGCCGTGAATGCCGCGCTCACGAATCTAGAATCGCGCCCCGCGCCTGCCGGCGAGATGACGGTCGTGCTTGGCCCCGGCTGGCCGGGCGTGCTCTTGCATGAAGCCGTCGGCCATGGTTTAGAAGGGGATTTCAACCGCAAAGGATCGAGCGCCTTCGCCGGCATGATCGGCAAGCGCGTGGCGGCCAAAGGCGTGACGGTATTGGACGACGGTACGATTGCCGATCGACGTGGCTCCCTCAATGTCGATGACGAAGGCAATGCGACGCAAAAGAACGTGCTCATCGAGGATGGCATTTTGAAAGGCTATATCCAAGACAGCATGAATGCTCGCCTCATGAAAGTTAAGCCGACGGGCAATGGCCGCCGCGAGAGCTACGCAGCTGTACCGATGCCGCGCATGACGAATACTTATATGCTCAATGGCGATAAAGCTCCGCAAGAAATCGTGGCCAGCATCAAGCGTGGCCTCTACGCTACGAATTTCGGTGGTGGTCAGGTCGATATCACTTCAGGTAAATTTGTGTTCTCTGCGAGTGAAGCCTTCTGGGTGGAAAACGGCAAGATTCAATATCCCGTGAAGGGCGCGA
The DNA here is from genome assembly GCA_043777675.1 of Comamonadaceae bacterium. Classification (GTDB taxonomy): domain Bacteria; phylum Pseudomonadota; class Gammaproteobacteria; order Burkholderiales; family Burkholderiaceae_C; genus JANMDU01. The sequence goes on from JAYWHR010000031.1 coordinate 93,772, forward strand.
CGATTGTCGGCTCAGGCCCTGAGTCGCTGAAAAAAGTCACGATGATTGGCAACGATCTCGCACTTGATTCTGGTGTGGGCGTATGTGGCAAAGAAGGCCAAAGCGTGCCCGTGGGCGTGGGGCAACCCACACTCCGCCTCGAAGGGCTGACGGTGGGTGGAACGGCGTAACGTTTCACTCATCTTCTATCGCCGCTAGCTTAGCCATCAAATACTGCTGTCGAAGAAGCATCGCCGTAGTGCGTTGCATAGAAAAGACAAAGGCGGCATGATCATCTTTGTCGAATTCAAGACCGTCTAGATATCGCGTGTTAATATCGCTCTATGCAAAATTATTTTGGTTTTTACTTTTGGTTCTCAGTCCCCGGCGGACGAGAGGACAAAGCGTAAACACCAAACGCACACCTCATCAAACCGCCGGGCTGACAAGCTTAGGCGGTTTTTTTATTCGTTTTTTCATTTTCTCAGGAGCGCAATATGTCCAACACCTCTACCCAAGACGCGTGGTATCCACCTGGCAGCCAACCGCAAGACCGCACCAGCCAAACCGACGACGCCCGCATCAAGGACATCACCGTGCTCCCGCCTCCCGAACACCTCATCCGATTCTTCCCGATTCGCGGCACAGCCATCGAATCACTGATTGAGCTCACTCGTAAAAATATCCACAACATCATGCACGGCAGCGATGATCGCTTGCTGGTGGTGATCGGGCCTTGCTCGATCCATGACCCAGCAGCCGCGCTCGAGTACGCTCGCCGCTTAAAAGAAGTCCGCGAAAAATACGCCGACACACTGGAAATCGTGATGCGGGTGTATTTCGAGAAACCGCGTACGACAGTCGGCTGGAAAGGCTTGATCAACGATCCCTACCTTGATGAAAGCTACCGCATCGACGAAGGCCTGCGCATCGCTCGTCAGCTTCTGATTGAAATCAACCGCATCGGCCTGCCTGCAGGCAGCGAATTCTTAGACGTGATCTCGCCGCAATACATCGGCGATCTGATCGCTTGGGGCGCCATTGGCGCGCGCACGACGGAGAGCCAGGTCCACCGCGAACTGGCCTCTGGCCTCTCAGCGCCAATTGGCTTCAAAAATGGTACCGATGGCAACATCAAAATCGCCACTGACGCCATTCAGGCTGCAGCCAACGGCCATCACTTTTTATCGGTGCATAAAAATGGCCAAGTAGCGATTGTGCAGACCAACGGCAACAAGGATTGCCACGTTATATTGCGCGGCGGCAAAACGCCGAATTACGATGCAGCAAGCGTCGCCGCCGCCTGCAAGGATCTGGCCGCCGCCAAATTGCCTCAAACCTTGATGGTTGATTGCAGTCACGCAAACTCATCGAAGCAGCATGAGAAGCAGCTTGATGTGGCACGCGATATTGGCGCGCAGATTCTGGCTGGGAGCAAGAGCGTATTTGGCGTCATGCTAGAAAGCCATCTGCAGGCGGGCGCTCAAAAATTCACGCCGGGCAAAGACAATGCAAAAGCGCTGACCTACGGCCAAAGCATCACCGATGCCTGCCTTGGTTGGGAGGATTCCATGGCGGCCATTGAAGTACTTTCGCAGGCGGTGAAGCAGCGGCGTGGATGATCAGTCGAGTTTCACATTCAGCTGGAACTGCGCAGCAGCCGTGCCAACGGCATTGATCTGCGCGACCCAGCCGGGGTGAAATTCATAGCCGAAAGCAAAGATGACTGCTGGGGCTATTCCGCCAATATTCGGCACTTGATTTTTAAATTCACCACGGTAGCCCACGAGGACGCCAGCAATCCATTTGAAGGAAAGCTTATCCACGCCCCAGATGGATTTATAGACACCGCCCCAAGGATAAACAACGACGCTAGGCTGCCCAAACGAATTGGTGAACAGTGCCGCACCATCGAGTTTGCCATTGGGATACTCGCGCTCCAAACCCACCAAAATCACATGGCGATGCGTGGGTTTAGGGTTGTAATGATAGGTATAAGGGCTGAGCATCAAGCTCATTTTGGAGGCTGCGTCATCAGGAGATTTAGCCAAATTCGGGGGGCTTTGCGCTACAGCGACCTGCACGGTAACTACAGCGGAGAGGAGCACAGACCAGCACGCAATTTTATTCATGGTAAAAATTGGATTCATAATTCATTAACAGTAACGAGTTTAATCGCAACACGCATGGGCAAGATTTTCCTAATTTTGGTACTAAGCCTCACGCTGCCCGGCTGTGCTTGGCTAGACACCAAACAAAGACAAATGATCTATCGGCCTACTGTGAGTGTGCCAGCATCGCCCAGCTTTGAAGGCCTTCAGCCACAAGATCAGCGCTATTTTTTAGATGTTCCTCACGCCAGAAGCACTGGAAGCGGCGCAGAGCGTGTAGAGATGTGGTGGCTGCCTCACCCAGATCAAGCAGCGCCCACCCTGCTGTATTGTCATGGCACATTCCGAAACCTTGATCAAAATCTCCCCAAGATTAATGCGCTGAGAAAAGCCGGTTTTGCCATTCTCGCTGTCGAATACCGTGGCTGGGGCTTAAGCAGCCCCACGACCCCATCCGAACAAAGCATCATGCAAGATGCTGAGTTGGCCTTGCAAGAGCTTATCAAGCGAGAGCCTCGCCCTGAGCTACGGGTGTTGTATGGGCATTCCATGGGCTCAGGCGTTGCAGTCGATTTGGCAAGTCGCCCGGCTCATCGCTCAGCGATAGGCGGCATGATATTAGAGTCGGCCTTTACCAGTTTCCAAGATGTGGCGATTCAAGTGGGGTTGCTGGGAAGGCTTTTATCAACATTGAACCGGGAGCACTTCGCCTCCATTGACAAAATCCAAAGTGTCAACGTCCCAGTGTTAATGCTTCATGGCCAGCTAGACACCACCGTGCAAGCACGCCTAGGCAATACCCTCTACAACGCCGCCAACGAGCCCAAACGCTGGGTTTTGCTTGAAAATGGCAGACACAGCGATTTGCATGAGGTGCACGCACAAGAATATCAAGCTGCCATTCGAGAATTTGTGCGGCAGCATGTGGCATCAAAAAATTGAGGAGACAACAATGTTTGATTTCGTGATCGTAGGCGGCGGCTCGGCAGGGTGTGTGTTAGCTTCCCGCTTGAGTGAAGATCCATCTGTCAAAGTGGCGCTGCTTGAAGCGGGACCGGTGGATTCCTCTATCTTGATTCACTGCCCAGCCGGACTAGCACTGATGGCACAAACGAAGATTGCCAATTGGGCTTACGAGACCGTGCCGCAAAAAGGCTTGAATGGACGTAAAGGCTACCAGCCACGCGGCAAAGTGCTGGGTGGCTCCAGCTCGATCAACGCGATGATTTATGCCCGTGGCCAGCATCAGGACTATGACGATTGGGCTGCACTAGGCAATGCGGGCTGGACGTGGAATGATGTTCTGCCTTATTTCAAACGGTCCGAAAACAATGAGCGTGGCGCGAGCGATTTGCACGGAGCTGGGGGCCCGCTCAACGTCAAAGACCTCACCACGGCGAACCGCTTTGGTCCGGTCTTCATCGAAGCGGGCCGCCAAGCCGGCTATCCGGTGAACCCTGACTTTAACGGCGAGAGCCAAGAAGGTATGGGCATGTATCAAGTGACGCATAAAAACGGCGAGCGCTGGAGCGCAGCGAAAGCCTATCTCACACCGAATTTGGGACGTGCCAATCTGCAAGTAATCACCGGTGCACATGCAACGCGCGTGTTGTTTGAAGGCAAGCGCGCTACTGGCGTGGAATACCGCCAGGGCGGCCAGCTCAAAACGATTCAAGCCTCACGCGAAGTGCACTTAAGCGGCGGCGCATTCGCATCCCCTCAGCTGCTCATGCTCTCAGGCGTGGGCGCAGGCAAGCATTTGCAAGACAACGGCATCACGACGCTGCATGATCTGCCCGGCGTAGGCCAGCACTTGCATGATCACATGGATGCCGTGCAGGTCTATAACGCGCCACATCTGACTGACCTCTTTGGGCTCTCGTTCAAAGCCATGCTCAATGGCTTGCAAGGCATCAGAGAATGGCGCAATTCGCGCACTGGCATGCTCACGACGAATTTCGCCGAGGCCGGCGGCTTTATCAAGAGCTCGCCCGATGAGTCGCGCCCCGATCTGCAATTGCATTTCGTCATCGGCAAACTCATCAACCATGGCCGCACGCCAACTTGGGGGCACGGCTATTCCTGTCACGTTTGTGTCGTGCGCCCCAAGAGCCGAGGCAGCCTCACACTCGCAAGCAAAGATCCCTTCGCTTCTCCGCTGATTGATCCCGCTTTTCTGAGCGATCCCGACGACGTGCAGCGCATGGTCCAAGGCTTCAAAATCATGCGCGGAATCATGAATCAGCCAGCGCTTGCAGGCTTCGCAGGCAAAGAGCTGCCGCTGTCTGCCACATCGCAGACCGACGCACAAATCGAGCAGTTCATCCGCAACAACGGCGATACGATCTATCACCCTGTAGGTACCTGCCGTATGGGCAATGGCACTCTCGATGTGGTGGACGCCCGCCTCCGCGTGCACCGCATGCAGAACCTCCGAGTGATCGATGCATCTATCATGCCTCAACTCGTCAGCGGCAACACCAATGCGCCGACAATCATGATTGCGGAGAAGGCGGTCGATATGATTCGTGAAGATGCGCGCGCTGCATAAATTTGAAGTGTTTTTAGCATGTAGCCGGCATACATGCTGCGCAGAGCGCTATTGATTTAGTAGCACTGAGAAACTGGTGCGATGTCTCGCCGCGTCATGGTTCACATGATCGACTCCTATGTGTGAGCGAGCTCAGATCGTACGCCTTCATCGGAACCGATCTTTATGTGGGCGACTTATTTTTGCGACTTCGTTCCGCAATCAGAGTCGCTTTGTCTGACAGGCGTACACGTGGCTTGCTGACATATTTTTATATTCCAGATTCTTAACATGAAGCATTCAATTCAAGGATGTTTTATGAAATTCACTGTTCGCCGCCTGTTTATTCTTGCTCCTATCGTGGGTGCGTTGGCACTGTCAGCATGCGGAGGTAACGATACAGAAGATCGTTTGGATGTGGCTGATCCCGCTGTCCGCTTTGTACATGCTTCGCCATTGGCTCCGAAGGTCACTTTATACCGTGATAACGTCGCCGTGCCAGGTTCTATAGATGTTCCTTATAAATTTGCTTCCAATTATTTTGATGTGAGCAGCGATAATGCGTTGTGGTCTGTTAAAACTGCAACCGGTAATGTTGTTGTTGGTGAAGAAGCGATTAACCCTTCGCGTGGAAACAAATACACCATCGTCGCGCTGCCTTCATCGAGCACCGCCAACAGTATTTATGTGATCAGAGATCCTTACAACAAATCTTTGACAAGCGACAAGGCAAAGCTGCGGGTGATGAATGCATCTTTTAACCTCAGCAACTTTGATTTGTACCTGAACGCGCCTAATACAGACATATCCGCAGCAAATGTCACACCTGCGATTGGGGGAACAGCCTACAAAACTTCTGGCCCAGCTTCAGGCAGTGATTCCTTAAACATCGAAGCCGGCACTTACCAGCTCGTGATTGCGGAAAGCGGTAAAAAGCAGGTGCTTTTCAAAAGCACAATCACTATTGAAAAGAACAAAGATATTTTGTTGCTGACCGTACCAGACTCCGTTTTGCCAGGCGCCATCAAAACCTTGATGAAAATTGAAGGCTCGGCAGGCACAACGGAGCTACCAGCTTCTTGATTTTTTACGGATGCAGTTGTTTGGATAAGGGCGGGTTAGCGTGATAAAGCGAAAAGCTTTTATTTCAAAAATCCGTCCCACACCAGCTTGCAGCCGGTCAGAAACATGCCGATATAAATCAGGCGGTAAAAAAGTGTGGGTTGAATATGCCGAGCTATGCGAATACCCAGCCATGTGCCCGCGAAGGCTATCGGCATGAGCATGATCGACGTTGCAAAATTGCGTAAATCGAGCAACCCCAGGCATGCATACGGAATCCACTTACTTAAATTCACGATGAAATAGAAGTAAGCGGCAGTGGCGGTGTAAACAATCGGTGTGAGCTTTAAACGCAGGATGTAGGCCGAGTACGGCGGGCCGCCGGCATGCGCCACAAAGCTGGTAAACCCTGCGGCAGCAATCAGCCAGCGCCCGATCCATTTTGGCAAAGAACCAGCATCTGAACTGGGTGGAAAGAGCAGGCGCTGCGCCAAAAAAAGTAAGGTCAATATCCCCACAATGCCCGCTACTGCAGAGGCGGAGACGAGCTTGAAAAGAAGCGTTCCCGCGACAATGCCCACCAACCCCCACGGCAGTAAAAAGCGCAGTAATTGGCGATCCACATCTTTGCGAAAGGCGGTAATGCCAATCACATCAATGGCCAACAATAAGGGCATGAAAATCGCGGCGGCTTGCGGCACAGAAACAGACAGCGCCATGATCGGCACAGCTAACGCACCAAAGCCCGCGCCAAAACCCGATTTCGACAAACCCATGAGAAACACAGCGGGAATAGCCGCCGCATAAAACCATGGGTCGGTGATGAAGGGAAAATTCATAGGGTTGGCAACCGCGGGATAATAGAGGCATGTTCACACCCAGCCAAGAAGATGTGCGCCGTTTTGTTTGTACGGTGTATGCAAAGCATCAAAAAAATTTGCCGATGGAGGGTGTGGAAACGCTCGCCGCCCTGTGGATGGATGAGCACCCAGAATACCATGCGGATTTTGCAGATGTGGATGCCGCGCTCCTAAAAATGTATGACGTGAACGACGCAAAAACGAATCCGTTTTTACATGTCTCCATGCATTTGAGCATCAGTGAGCAGAGCAGCATTGATCAGCCGCGCGGGATTCGCCAGGCGGTCGAGCTGCTGACTGCACGGCGTGGAGATTTACATGAGGCGCATCATGAGGTGATGGAGGAGCTGGGCACCATGATCTGGGAAAGCCAGCGCGCTGGCCGCCCACCCGATGGGCAAGCGTATATTGATCGCGTGCAGCGCAGAGCAACGAAGGATTGACGTTTTGGCTCATCGCATCTTGATCGCAGGCGCTGGCATTGGCGGGCTGGCTGCGGCGCTTGTCTGTGCGCAGCGCGGCATGCAGGTCACCGTGCTTGAAGCTGCGAAAGAATTTGGCGAAGTCGGTGCAGGCATTCAACTCGGGCCCAACGCGATGAAGGTGATCGAAGCGCTGGGCTTGAAAAAAGACGTACTACAAGTGGCCAGCTTGCCCGAGGCGATTGTGATTACCGATGCCCAGAGTGGCAAACCGATCTCTCGCATGCTACTGGGCGAAGCAGCGCGGCAGAAATATGGTGCAGCTTATGTGAGCATGCATCGCGCTGATTTGCACGGCGCTTTGCTGCGGGCTGCGCAGGCGGCGGGTGTGCAATTGCAGGTGAATCAATCACTATCAAAATATGAGCAATCAGCGCAATATATATGCCGGCTAGATGCCGATTTGGATCAAAAATATGACGTGTTGATTGGCGCGGATGGCTTATGGAGCAAGGTGCGCTCTCAAATGTTGAATGACGGCGCGCCCCGTGCAACAGGGCATGCCGCATTCCGCACCATGCTGCCAGCAAGCGCCGTCCCCGAAGGGCTGCGCACGCCCCATGTACGTACATGGTGGGCGCGTAATGTGCATGTGGTGAGCTATCCAATACGTGGCGGGAGTGTGTGGAATCTGGTGGTGTTGGCTGAGATGCCCGCCTCAGCCGCCAGTGGCTGGAGCTTGGATGCAAATCATCAAGACGTGATGCAATTGTTCAAGCGCACCGAACCGCAATTGCGAGCTTTGCTGGATGCAGGCGGTGCGCAAACCACGCTCTGGAAGCGCTGGAATTTGTTTGACCGCAAACGCCTGGCCGCCGCACAAGTGGCGCAAGGCCGCGTCGCGCTGTTGGGTGATGCGGCGCATCCGATGCTGCCTTATCTCGCGCAGGGTGCAGCGATGGCGCTGGAAGATGCTTGGGTGCTGGCTGAGTGCTTATCGGCGCAAGTGGATGTTTCGCAAGCTCTGCAAGCCTATGCCAACAAGCGCGTTGAGCGCAACGCCCGTGTTGTGCGCACGGCACAGCGCAACGGCAAAATTTTTCATCTCTCTGGTCCCATCGCTGTCGCCAGAGACGCTGTTCTCTCACTCAAAGGTACTTCGGTCGTCGGGCTGTCTTGGCTCTACGGGCACTCAGTTGTTTAATGCAGCAAGGCCGTATCGTGAACGCGCCCTCTGGCACGCATCTGATCCCATCTCCAGCTCATGGCAAGGCGATGGCCGCCATTCGTAAATACCGCAAGAAGCCTTGACGCCAATTCGCCCCGTGAGCGCGGCACAGCGAGGTGGTGAATGATCTGTGCCGCGCATGCGGTAAGTGCTGCTGGTGATCTCGACCACCAGACCTTCAGGCACTGATCCGCCTTCTTGCTCAGATTCATGCACACTGAAATCCACGCGGTAGCTCGCACAGCATGCGCCGCAGGAAAGGCAGGGATGCTCAGCGCTCACGGCTTCAGTTTTATGCCACTTTACCCAGCAGCAAAAACTCCATCAACGCTTTTTGCACATGCATGCGGTTCTCCGCCTCATCCCACACCACCGACTGCGGCCCGTCAATCACTTCCGCCGAGACTTCTTCGCCGCGATGCGCGGGCAGGCAGTGCATGAAGAGGGCTTCGGGTTTGGCTGCTTTCATGAGGCGAGCGTCCACACACCAGTTGGCAAACGCAGCTTTGCGCTTTTCGTTCTCCGCTTCGAAGCCCATGCTCGTCCACACGTCCGTGGTGACAAGATCGGCGCCTTTGCAAGCTTCCAGAGGGTCACTATAAAAAGCATAGCACTCTGCGCTTGTTTTATACCGAGTAATGCCTGATTTCTCTAATAAAACGGCATCAATCTCGTAACCAGAAGGTGTGCTCACATTGACTTTGAAGCCCAGCAGAGCAGCGGCTTGCAGCCAAGTGTTGGCCATGTTGTTGCCATCGCCGACCCAAGCGACTGTGCGACCTTTGATATCCCCGCGATGCTCAATGAAGGTGAAGATATCAGCCAAGATTTGGCAGGGATGAAACTCATTGGTCAGACCGTTGATAACGGGTACGCGGCTATTTGCAGCAAAGGCCTCAATCTTGGTTTGCTCATAAGTGCGGATCATGACCAAATCCACCATGCGGCTGATGACTTTTGCACTGTCTTCAATCGGCTCTGCACGGCCGAGCTGGCTGCCTTCGGTGGTGAGATGCACCACGCTGCCGCCCAGCTGATACATACCCGCTTCAAAGCTCACGCGCGTGCGGGTTGATGCCTTCTCAAAAATCATCGCCAGCGTGCGGTCAGCCAGCGGATGGTATTTCTCGTAAGCCTTGAACTTGCGCTTGATCTCCGCTGCTCTGGCAAAGATATGCGCATATTCGTCAGCAGTGAGGTCGTTGAATTGGAGGTAATGTTTCATAAGGTGAGTCGATTTACTCTCGAAGAAGAATACCAAACAGCCGGACGCAGAAGACGCAAAGGTTACGCAGAAGACGCAAAAAAGAAAATACAAGAAAAGAGAAAAAGAATACCGAACGAGCGAAGTGAAAGCATCAAAACCCCCTTGGCATTTTTCTTTTTGGTATTCCTTCTGCTTAACCTTTGCGTCTTCTGCGTCCGGTATTTGTATTGCAGCGTTTAAGTATTCAATATATCCCGAATCAGCGGCACAAGGATAGCAACGATCTCGTCCGCTTCAGCCACAGTCAAAATCAATGGCGGCACCATACGGATCACGGTGTCTGCTGTCACGCTGATCAGCAAGCCTTGCTCCGCACATTGACCCACCAGTGCGCCGCAAGGTTTGGCCAACTCAATGCCAATCATCAGACCCAGCCCACGAATTTCTTTCACGCCAGCTAGGCCGGTGAGTTCTCGCTGCAAGGCGCTGTGTAAATGCGCGCCTACAGTGGCTGCATTCGCCAAAATGCCATCTTCTTCCATGATGCGAATCGTCTCCACACCCGCACGCATCGCCAGCGGATTACCGCCGAAGGTCGTGCCGTGGTTGCCGGGCACGAAGATGTTGGCAGCTTTCGGGCCAGCCACTACCGCGCCAATCGGCACGCCCGAGCCCAGCCCTTTGGCCAGCGGCATCACATCGGGCTTGATCCCCGCCCACTGATGCGCAAACCATTTGCCGGTGCGCCCCATGCCGCATTGCACTTCGTCAATCATGAGCAGCCAATCGCGCTCATCGCAGAGCTGGCGCACGTCTTTCAAATAATCCATGTGAAACGGATTCACGCCGCCTTCGCCTTGAATCGCCTCGAAGAATACGGCGCAGACATTCTTGTTGCCCTCGGTGGCCTTTTTAAGCGATTCAATATCGTTCACCGCCACGCGAATAAAGCCCTCGAGCAAGGGGCCGAAACCATCGCGTACTTTTGGGTTGCCGGTGGCGCTCATGGTGGCCATGCTGCGGCCATGGAAGGCTTTTTCGTACACCACGATTTCTGGCTTTTCAATGCCCTTGCTCACGCCAAATTTACGCGCCAGCTTGATGGCCGCTTCATTCGCTTCCAAACCCGTCGAGCAAAAAAATACATTGGTTAGCCCACTACGCTCCACCAGCATCGCCGCTAGCTTCTCCGCATTTGGGCAGAAATAATAATTGCTCGAATGAATGATCTTGCTGATCTGGTCTTGCAACGCCGGTACTAATTTAGGGTGGTTGTGCCCCAGCGTGTTCACCGCAATGCCGCCCAGCGCATCCAAATAGCTCTTGCCATGAATATCCCAAACGCGCGAACCTTGGCCAGCGACGAGCTCAATCGGCACACGGCCATAGGTGTTCATCACATGAGGCTGGCTGGGCGCGGCGGGCGTGGCATGCGCTACAGCGGTTTTCTCGGCGGTGGTGGTTGCATTCATCTGAGATCATCTCCAAAAAAGCAAAACGGCTCAACACAAGGAGCCATTGAAATCAGATTTTAGAGCTTTGCAGCACGGCAGATGTTGCTGCTTTTGCATTGCAGCCATGCGTCAGCCATCATGCGCTAGGTCTTCTATAAGATAGAATTCTTGCTGCGTTGCAGCATCGGCGATCCTGATGTGTTAGCGTTCAACTTAATCCATGGCCACCCCTCCATCTACACCCGCTCAAGCCGCCTCCAAGCAGCTCTTTATTCAGGGCGTGACGAAGGATGGTAAGCCATTTCGTCCCAGCGATTGGGCTGAGCGTTTGGCTGGCGTGATGAGCCAGTTTCGCCCCGGTGGCGCGGTGCCCGGCTCACATCTGAGCTATTCCGAATGGTGTTTGCCCACCAGCATGAAGACCGATCAGGGCGATGTGAAATGCGTTGTCGTGCATACCGATCTGCGCGAAGACAACGTGATGGCTTGGGATTTTGTGATGAACTTTGCGAAAGACAATGAGCTGCAGGTGGTAGAAGCTTGTTTGCTCCAATGATTTGCTACTGATTCAATAGCATTCCACGCAGTAGATATGCCGGCCAGCAGCTCAAACCGCTCAAAAAGACATAAAAAAACCACCCGAAGGTGGTTGATTTATTTTTCGCTGACAGCGCACCCGTTTCAAACGGCTTGCGAATTTAAACCAGTGTGATTTGAATCCGCAAGGGCTGTTAAATATGAATTACTTCGCTACGGCCAAGGCCAAAGCTTTGACTCGTGCAGCCAAACGGCTCTTGTCACGGGCTGCTTTGTTCTTGTGGAAGATGCCTTTGTCAGCCACCGTGTCGAGCACGGATTGGGCTTTTGCAAAGGCTTCTGCGGCTTTGGTTTTGTCACCAGCAGCAGCGGCTTTTTCCACGTTTTTCACAGCGGTGCGGTATTTGGAGCGCAGGCTGGTGTTGGCGGCGTTGATAACGATATCTTGACGAACACGCTTGCGGCCAGAGGCTAGGCGGGGGTTCTTTTTCTTGGGTTTGGCTGATGCCATGATGTGTTTCCTTGAGGGTCTGAGGATGTTGTCGGCGAACCTCGGATTATATATCGGTGAGCAGCTTCAAAGCGCCGCCTCAGGGCAGCGAAGCCAAGTACCGCGTCACAGCAGCAATATAAGTGTGAATAAATTATAATTATTGATGTAATTAAATCTTCTTGGAAGGAAGCTCATAATGTCTCAAGTCACGATTTATCTGGAAGATGATACTTTGTCAGCTGCCAAGAACGCTGCTGCGCGGGCGAAGATGTCACTCAGCGCGTGGATGGCTAAGCTCGTGAAAGAGCAAGTTCCTACCCAGGATGCCAATGGCTACCCACTGGGCTTTTTTGAGCGAATCCAAGCCAATGCACATGCCTTCAAGGATTTTCCTTCACTGGACGCGATTCGCGCCACTGAGGCATCTGAGTTGCCACGCGAAGCCATGTGAATGCGCGCAATGTATTTGCTTGATACCAACACGCTCATTTATTTTTTCACCCAGCGCGGACAAGTGGCAGAGCGCTTGCGCAGCACAAGCGCTCACTTGATCAAACTGGCCGCGCCTTCTTTGTTTGAGTTGGAATACGGTACCGCCAAATCAGCGCGCCCCGATCTACAACGCCAGCAAATCAATGATGTGCTGCGAGTGTATGAGACGCTGCCGCTCGACTACGCCGCCGCCAAAGCAGCCGGTGCACTGCGATATGCGCTCGAATCCGTGGGCAAACCGATTGGAACGGTCGATCAGTTGATCGCTGGCATCGCTCTGGCCAATCAACTCACTGTAGTGACCCACAACACCAGCGAATTCAGCCGCGTGCCGGGTTTGCTGGTGGAAGATTGGTTTTGAAAGAAAATCGGGCTGTCGCCTTCATAAAATATACGCATACTGCTATTAAATTCATAGTGATCGATTCATGACTCCTCAAGAAATTTCTCCCGGCCTGATTATCCAAGGCTTTGTGCCGCCTTTGAGACTCAGTGATTTCAAGCTCGCTGCGTTTGATATGGATTCCACGCTGATCAACATTGAATGCGTGGATGAAATTGCGGATGCTGCTGGCCGCAAAGAAGAGGTGGCGGCAATCACTGAGGCTGCCATGCGTGGTGAGATCACGGATTACAAAGATTCGCTGCGCCGCAGAGTTGCCTTGCTCGCGGGTGTGCCGGTGAGTGCGATGGAGGAGGTGTACGCACAGCGCTTGCAACTCAATCCGGGTGCTTCCGAATTGACCGCGGCTTTAAAAGCGGCGGGCTGCAAACTGCTGCTCGTCTCGGGTGGCTTTACATTTTTCACGGATCGCATTCGCGACCGGTTGCAGATGGATTTCGCGCGCTCGAATGTGTTGGAAGTGCAAGGCGGCAAACTCACCGGGCGCATGGTCGATCAAGCTTGGGGCGATATCTGCGATGGCGAGGAAAAGCGCAAGATGCTGCTTTCGACCTGCGCAGATTTGGGCATCTCGCCAAAGCAGGCGATGGCTGTAGGGGATGGGGCGAATGATTTACCGATGATGCTCGCCTGCTCGCAAGCTGGGGGCTTATCTGTGGCTTTTCATGCGAAGCCAAAAGTGCGTGAGCAAGCAATGGTGGTGATTCATTCTGGCGGCTTGGATCGGGTGTTGATATTACTCGCTTAATGCTATCAATTAGTGAGCATTCCGCGCATATTTCATGCCGGCTAACGGCTTAAAATGTTTGAAAATTAAGCTAGAAGTTGAGAAAGACGGTTTATTGCAGCTTCATTGGATGCAGAGCTGACTTTGAGCGCGGCTTCAGCCCATGGAAGCCAAATTTGATTCACATGCTCATCTGGCGCAAGCTGCACTTTTGTTGGCTGCAGCACACTCAAACCAAACACCCGCTCAGTATTTCGCGTGATGCCAGGGGCGTAGCGGTGCAAGTAATGCGGCCAAATGTCGTAGGTGTTTTCCAAATGCCAATCCGTGAGTTGGTGGCCATCCGCACGCGCATCTAATCCTGTTTCTTCCCATACCTCACGCGCAGCGCATTCTGCAAAAGATTCGCACTCGTGGTCTAGGCTGCCGGTGACTGATTGCCACACACCGCTGCCCTGCCCTTGTGCATTCACCCGTTCAATCAGCAGCACCTGCCCGGCAAGCGTGTAGATCACGACCAATACAGAGCTGGGGATTTTGTAGGGCATACGCACGCTAAGTAAATAGGTAAGATTTCAACACAACTGGTTACAGCGCGGTATTGGGTAATTCAGGTATTTAGTTCGTACAATTTATTTATGAAAATACTTCAAATACACCTTGCAGCAACAGCCATCAAGCGAAGCCTTGCAGTGATGTTACTAGCCTTTGTCGCAGCATGTGGTGGCGGCGGCGGTGGGGGAAGTGGGGGAGGTGCATCAACTGCTCTGCCAGATAGCGGTGGGCCGATCACAAACACTTTATCCGTGGATCCCAGCAATGCCAATCTCTGCGCAGCGCCTCGTCCAAGCACCGCAGATCAACTTGGCTTGCTGGATAACGAAAAGACTTGGGTGCGCTCTTTGATGGATAAAACCTATCTTTGGTATCGCGACATACCCAATCCAAATCCAGCGGCCTACACTGCTGCGGCTTACAGCAACAGTAACTATCAAGCCCTCAATGCCTATTTCCAAGCTCTGAAAACGCCACTTTTCACCAGCTCGGGCAAGCGCGTGGATGAATTCAGCTTCACGCTGCCCACGGCTCAACTCACCAATCAGCAAGCGGGTATCACTTCCGGCTACGGTATTCGCCTTGCTGTGATCAGCAGTACGCCGCCTCGCGATATTCGCGTGCTTTACGTAGAAACTGGCTCACCAGCGGCAATCGCTGGCATATCGCGCGGCGATCAAATTACCTCGATTGATAGTGTGAGTATCAATGCCACTACAACCTCTGATATTGCCACCTTGAATAACGGCATCTTCCCAATAGTGAGCAGTAAAACCACACTATTCGGCCTGCAAACAGCCGGCGCCGCCACACCCCGCAATGTGACAGTGACTTCCTCGCAAACTATCACCGTCACGCCAGTTGCACTCACCAAGACATTCACGGCTGGTACACAAACTGTGGGCTATTTGGTGCTGAATTCTTTCAGCATCAACAGCGCCGAGCAGCAATTAGCAAGCGCTGTGACGCAGCTTAAAGCAGCAAATATCAATGAACTGGTGCTGGATTTACGCTACAACGGTGGCGGCTATCTTGATATCTCCAACCAACTCGCTTGGATGATTGGTGACAGTACGTTGTCTGGCAAAGTTTATGAGCGCACTGTGTGCAACGACAAAAATCCTTTTTCAATATGCAATAGCTCAGATCTGTTTCAGCAAACCAGTACGGGCTTTTCGCTCCCCGCCGGCCAAGTCCTACCGCAATTGGGAATGAAACGTGTCTTCGTGCTCACATCGGCCAGCACATGCTCTGCCAGCGAATCAGTGATTAACGGGCTGGCGCCTTTCATGCAAGTGATTCGTATCGGCAACACCACTTGCGGCAAGCCTTATGGATTTTTCTACCTCAGCAATTGCGGCACATCGTATGCTGCCATGCAATTCAAAGGCGCTAACGCTGTGGGCTTCGGCGATTACGCCGATGGATTCACACCCACCTGCAAAGTGGCAGACGATCTGAGCAAGCAAAGAGGCGATGCCAGCGAAAGTATGCTGTCGGCCGCACTAGGCTACGTGCAAAGCGGCGCCTGCCCTGCGCCTGTATCACCCAAAACTATCGCTTTGCAAAAAGCCAATGGGTCGGATGATTCGGGCAATTTCCAAGTCGTGCGCAGCGCGCTGGAAGAGCAACGTTGGTACAGGGTACGACCATGAGACGCAAGTATCCATTAAGCGCCCTCGCCGCGCTCTTCGCCATCTCCGCTGTTTTAATGGGTTGCCAGCACCAGCCCCCTTTGTCTGAACCAGCGCTCTTGGTCGTCGGTGCATCGCATGCATCGTGTTTGCAGCAAATAGAAAAAATCATGGCGCGCGATCTTGGTGGGCCCGTTGAATTGACGAACGCCGCCTTTGCCAAGAGCGATCGTTTGCCTATAGGCCCCGCAGAAATACTGGATGCGCAAGGCCGGCTTTTGCAAGGCCGCCAGCGTGGGCAGCCCGAGGGCTATCGCCTCAGCAAAAATCAAAATGTCTGCCAGTTGGAGCGCGACAACCATGTTGGCAAGAGTGCCCTGAGTGCCTGCCAATGTCGAGTCATGCGGCCTTGATTGCGCTTGATCTTGCCTTGTTTGTCGGCACAATGGCAAGATGGATTTAGAAAAAGAATATTCGCCCAGTTCTGCAATCGGTGGTCAATATCAGCCGTTTATTCAAGCGTATATCGACAGCAGCAGGCAAGCTCAAGCCCGAGTCAAGTACATCAAAAATGTGCGCTATGGTGATGCACAACGGGCTTTGATCGATTATTTTCCTGCACCTAAAAGCACGAATAACAAAGCGCCTGGGCTGCTCGTCTTTATCCACGGCGGTTATTGGCAAGAGCTCTCTAAAAACGAATCAGCCTTCCTTGCTCCCGCTTGGCATGCAGCAGGCTTTGCACATGCGGTGGTGGGCTATACACTGGCGCCCGAAGCTAAGCTAGCCGACATCGTGGCGCAATGCCGCGCAGCCATTCATTTTTTGCGCAACGACTCTGCACAGTTTGGCCATGATCCACAACGCATCGTGGTCGCTGGCAGCTCAGCGGGTGGCTATCTTGCGGCAGCTTGCGCGGCGGATGCTTCGCTCGGCTTGGCTGGCATCGTGCCGATTTCAGGAATTTTTGATCTGCGGCCATTGCTCAGCACATCCATCAACCTTGCTTTGAGCATGACAGAAGATGAAGCTGCAGATCTCTCCAACATCCCTCAAACAGTCACGCGCACGCCCTCAGTCATTGCATGGGGAGAGATCGAAACCCAAGCATTCAAACAACAAAGCCAAACCTTCGCCTCGCATTTGAGAAGTAGCGGACAGCACTGCCAAACGCTGGAAATACCGCAGCGCAATCATTTTGATGTGGTGCATGAATTAGGCGACGCAACGTCGCCTTTGTTCAAGGCTGCCATCAAACTTTTTGATCGTAGCGCTTAGACTCAGGCGCATGCCCTCCCTCCAAGAATTTCAATGGCTCGCCTTCGGAGCGAGCGTTGGTTTGCTGATTTACCTCTCTGGCGTGGGCGCGGGCGTGATCGTGGTGCCAGTGATGGTCACTGTGTTTGGTGCGCCAGTGGCCACGGCTGTGGGTACAGCAAGTTTGTTTTCAGTGGCCTGCAAAATTGCGGCAGGGCTGTCGCATATTCAGCAGCGCAATGTATCGCGTCGCTTGCTGAAGGCTTTTTTGCCAGCAAGCGTGGTGGCCTGCCTTTGGCTGGCTGCGCTAGTCAGCCTCGTATTACCCAATGTGTGGCCTGAGGGCAAGCTGCAAGTGGAATTATTGTTAAAACTACTGGTGATTGCCGTGGGTGGCTTAGCCGTTGCTTCGATGTATGTACCTCAAGTGAAGCTTTATCTCATGCGCGTGGCGTTACGCAGCACAGCGTTGGCCACAGGGGCGCTCGTGGGCGCAACAGGCACTGGCGGCGGCGTCTTGGTGGTGCCCGCGCTGATGGCTGAAGGCAGCGAAACCACGCAACGCATCATTGGCACATCGCTCATCATCGGTTTGATTTTGTCGTGTGTGACGGCACTTTTCTATGGCGCAGCAGGCAGCTTGAATGTGCGGATGGCTCTGTGGATGACAGCAGGATCTGTGCTGGCTATGCCCTTGGCTCGCTATGCGTTTACAAAAGTGTCTGCGCAAGCGCTCACGCATTTGGTGGCTGGCTTGGCAACTTTGGCGTTGGTGATGATGACAGCTTCGCTCTTCGCAACTTAATCACCACTTGATTTCGAAAATATTCACGCATCATCCATCTCCTCTTTCTACGCGATTGACAGCAGCCCGCGCTTGGCCAGATCTCGCATAAGAGCGCGAGAGCCATATTCCCAAGGCGCAATCTTGTCGCAAGTGTTCACCGTATTCGTGAGCGCACCCAAGCGAGGGCTGCTGACTGTGACGACATCTCCAACAGCATGCGTGAAGCCCTGCCCTGCAGCGAAGCGATCTTTCGTTGGCGCAAACATCGTGCCGCAAAACAGCATGAAACCATCGGGGTATTGGTGATTCGCGTTGATGGTTTGCGCCACCAAATCCAGCGGATCCCGGCTGATCTGACTCATAGAGCTTGAGCCCTCCATCACAAAACCATCTTGACCAGTCACGTTGAGTGCAATCTCGCATTGGCGCACATCATCCATACTGAAATACGCATCAAAGAGGCGAATGAAAGGCCCGATCGCACAGGATGCATTGTTATCTTTTGCCTTGCCCAGCAGCAGGGCGCTGCGGCCTTCTATATCGCGCAAATTCACATCATTGCCCAAGGCCACGCCCTGCACTTTGCCCTGCGGTGAGACAGCCAATACCACCTCTGGCTCGGGGTTGTTCCAATGGCTGATTGGATGAATGCCAATTTGCGCACCATAACCCACTGCGCTCATCGCTTGAGATTTCGTAAACACTTCGGCATCTTTGCCAATACCCACTTCCAGATACTGGCTCCACAAACCCATCTCCATCAGCAGAGCCTTCACCTCCAGGGCTTGTTGTGAGCCAGGCACGATGGCTCGAAGGTTATCGCCAATCACTTTTGATACCTTCTCTCGTACGGCCAAGGCGCGAGTTGCATCACCCCGCGCCTGCTCTTCAATCACACGCTCGAGCATGCTAGCCACAAAGGTCACGCCCGCTGCTTTGATAGGCTGCAAATCGCATGGCGCGAGCAAATAAGGCCGGGCAAGATCAGGGCTGGCCAGTGCGCTGTTGGCTAATACGCTAAGCATATTCGCCACTTGCCGCAGTTGGCCACGAGCCGCTTCAATGGCTGCTGCTGGATCATCCATCGCCAGCAAATCGGCGCTTGTGGGCGCAATGCTGCTGAGGTCATACAAGCCATCAGGTGTGGCCAATGCGAGCACTGCACCAAGGCCAGGCAGCTGAACCCGCGCTACCAAAAGTGCGCTCTGAGCATCTTGTGGAAAAACAGTATTCATCGCATCCTCCATCGGTTGAATAAAAAGCAGAATTTACCAGCCTGCGCGTCGCAGCAAAAAATTTTGCTCAAGTGTTGTGTCCACCAATCGCCGCGTACCTGTGATCGCTTTTCCGCAGCTGCCTTCTTGAACACGGCCTTTCCAGAGCGCGATGATGTCTTTGCCATTGTTGCTCTCTTCCAGATCAAGCATGCCTGCTTCGATATCGCCGAATATTTCGTGGCCAATCGTGTCTTGTAGAAAATTACCAGCGAGCGATTCGGCGAATTCTGGATTGCGCTCAAGCGTGAGGCGCGTGGTGTTTGCAGCGCCCACACCGTTTGGCAGCTCTAGCGTCCAAGCGCCGAAAAGGTCGGTATTGATCAGGTCTTTGGCATCAGGGCAGTTTGCAGCCGTTTTTGTATCGTTTTTAGGCTCGTTTTGGCCAATAGCCGGCATAAAACCTGCGCAGAGTGCTATTGAAATAATAGTGAATCGAATGCGCATGATGAAACCTCATTAGACGGGCATCGCCGCCTTTTCCGCGGCAGATTGTGCCGCTTTCTTCGCAAACTCTGCCTTGAGCGCTGCCAGCCGATCCATCGGATTTTCCTTGATTGTGGCTTGATCCAAAGCCATCTCTGCAATAAAGCGGCTTGGAATACCAGCTACGGTATCGCGCCCTTTTTTGCGACGCTTGGGGTAGCTCACCGACAGCGTGCGTTGTGCGCGTGTGATGCCCACATACATGAGGCGGCGCTCTTCTTGGATACGCAATGCGAGGCTGTCCGAAATTTTCCCCTCTAATGGCTTCGTACCATCTGCTTCTTCGGGCTTGAAAGGCAACAAGCCCTCCACCACGCCGGCCAGCATCACATGCGGCCACTCTAAGCCTTTGGAGGCGTGCAGGGTAGAAAGCGTCACCACGTTTTGATCGCCTTCTTTGGCAGTGAGCGTGGAGAGCAGCGAAATGGTTTGGATCACCTCAAACAGTGATTTGGTTTCCGTGCTCATTGTGAGGCCCGCCGCATCATCGACCTGCCCACCGCAGCGCTTGGCCATCCAATCGATGAAATCGAGTACGTTCGTCCATCTTGAAGCGGCGAGTTTCTCGTTGTCTTCGCTCTCCATCAAATGCTTTTCGTAGCCGATGTCTTTCAACCAATCGCGCAAAAATTCTCCTGCGGCTTCAAAACCTGAGGTATGCCGCGCGCGATATTCCAGATCATTTAAATAGCGACCAAATTCATGCAAACCGCCGATGCTCCGCGCATTAATCGAAGCAGATAACGAGTTTGAAAACAGAGCCTCAAACATACTCAGCTTGTATTGCGAAGCGAAGATACCAAGTTGCTGCAGCGTGGTGTGGCCAATGCCGCGCTTAGGAGAAGTCACAGCGCGAAGAAAAGCTGGATCATCATCATTGTTGGTCAGCAGTCGCAGCCAAGCGCACAAATCTTTGATCTCCGCACGATCAAAAAAGCTCTGCCCGCCGCTCACTTTATATGGAATATTCGCTTTGCGTAGCGCTTGCTCCAACAACCTTGCTTGATGATTGGCGCGATACAAAATCGCAAAATCTTTCCATTCTTTGTATTGATTGCCCTGCGTGACTTCCGAGCCCACGCGTAGCGATTGAATCCGCGCCACAGCGCGTTCGGCTTCGTGCTCTTCGTTGTCCGCATCGACAATGCGCACCGGCTCGCCTTCGCCCAAATCACTCCAGAGTTTCTTCGGGAACAACTTCGGATTCGGGCCAATCACATTGTTAGCAGCTTTCAAGATCGTATTGGTGGAGCGATAGTTTTGCTCCAGCTTGATCACTTTGAGCTCGGGGAAATCGAGCGGCAGTTTTTTGAGGTTATCCAGCGTCGCGCCGCGCCAGCCATAGATAGATTGATCGTCGTCGCCCACGGTGGTAAAGCGCGCGGGGCTGCTCATCATTCGCTTCAAAAGCTCATACTGCACGGCATTCGTGTCTTGGTACTCATCCACCAAAATATGCGCATATTTCTCTCGCCATACCTGCGCGGCTTGCTCATTTGTTTGTAGCATCTTGAGGGGCAGGCCAATCAAATGATCAAAGTCCACCGCTTGATAAGCCGTGAGCCGCTCTTCATAGCGCTCCATGATTTTCGCCGTAACGCGCTCATCGTCATCCTTGGCCTGCGCCATCGCCTGCGCAGAATTGAGGCCCGCATTTTTCCAAGCGCTGATCGCCCATTGCCAGATCCTCGCCTGCTTGTTGTCTGTATTGCCGCCCGCGTCTTTGATCATCGAGAGCACATCATCGGTATCCAGAATAGAAAACATCGGCTTCAAGCCCACGGCCTCCCCGCTCTCGCGCAGCATGCGCACGCCAAGCGCGTGAAAGGTGCAAATCACCACTTGCCCCGCCGCCTTCGCCCCCGCTTTGCCCATTTGCGCCATCAGCAGGGCTTTGGCTCGCTCGCGCATCTCAGCCGCCGCCTTGTTGGTAAACGTGATCGCCGCGATCTTCTCAGGCGGCACACCCGCCGCAATCAGCCGCGCAATCTTGTGCGTGATCACCCGCGTCTTGCCCGAACCCGCACCCGCGAGCACAAGGCAAGGCCCATGCAAAAAATTCACGGCTTCTTGCTGAGCCAAATTCAAACCTGCGCTGGGGGAAGACATGCTGAGAAAACTGGTTTTGCTTAAAAATTAAGCATTTTCTATTTATTTGCGGTCATGTTGTCAAATAAATAGAAAATGCCACTTTTTCTTTATAAATCAATTACTTACGATTTAATAAGTTGTTGATTTTTGGAGCGTAGAGTGTACCTTCAATCCAGTTTTGATTTTGTCATATACTTCGGTATATCTCAAAGGAGCTTGCCATGGAAGCCACCGCCAAACTCTTCGCCAACGGTCGCAGCCAAGCTGTGCGCTTGCCAGCGTCTTTTCGCTTCGATGAAAAAGAGGTTTACATCCGTCAAGATGCGCTCACGCAAGACGTGATCTTGTCGCGCCGCCCATCCACTTGGGATGGCTTGTTAGCCGCCATCTCCAAGGCCAACGTGCCTGCAGACTTTTTGGCCTCTGATGAACGCAGCAGCGGACACGCCACGCAAGAGCGCGATCCCTTGGAAAGCTTTGGCGCCATCGAGGGGCATTGATGCGCTACATGCTCGACACGAATATCGTCAGCCATTTACTGCGCGAGCATCCCTCAGTCGTCGCGCAAGTTAAAGCCGTGCCGATGGCCTCGCTGTGCATCTCCACTATCACCGAAGCCGAGCTGCATTTCGGTCTCGCCAAACGCCCAGCCAACAAGCCCCTGCATCGCGCGGTGCATGAGCTGTTGATCCGCATCGAGTCAGTCGCCTTGGGCAGCGCAGCCGCGCATGCATATGGCGCAGTTCGGCTGGGCATGATGCAGAGCGGCAAAACGCTCGCACCACTTGATTTACTGATTGCTTCACATGCAATCAGCATCGGCGCAATCTTGGTCACCAATGATCAAGCCATCAAGCAACTAAAGGGATTGCAGGTGCAAGATTGGACTGAAGCAAGCTAGTCTTTGCAAAGCGCTGGCGGTGCGCATTGCCTCAAAGTCTCAACTCATTGAACTTTCGAATAAGTTGCTCTTAAACCTTCGCCGTCGCGCAGCAATGCCGCCTGGCTGAATAGGTCGTCAGCATATGCACTAATTTTGTTGGCTTTTTCGAATAATGAAAACCATCGATGATAGACAACTCTTGAAGCGTCATCGTGTTCCACGATTGCGCGAGAGATGTACTCCTTAGCCTCAATAAGGGTGATTAGTTCGCCATAGGTATCCGTTTTTTCCAACTGAATAGCGGCAATCTCATCGATAATGACCCGTGCACGACTGACCAAATTTATCGCAACCGTCAAGTCCGTTGAGTTTCCGAAAGAATCGTGAGCCTCTTTAATGGTTTGGGCGACCTGACGGATCATTCCTGCGCGTGCCTCCATCTTTGATGCAATTTTTTCTAATTCGTGTAACCTATTTTTAGCAACTTGATAACGCACCACAAATACAGCGACAATTATTCCAACGGATGAGAAAATAGCTTGGAGCCAACTCGCCCATTCACTTTTTGTATGGCAAAGCCACCAATAATTGGTAAAAAACAAGCAGTACTCAGATGAGGATAACGATGCTGTGTCCATGATGTCGCTATTCAGTTTAAAACTAGCCTTCGGCATTGCACTTTAAAGCAACAGGCTTTCAGATTCATCATTTGCTCGAGATCGCAGATCGTTTTTTGTCCCTTGCTCCAAAAACGTCAGCAGTTTGCAAACTCGCTGTGCTGGCTCAATGACACAATAAAGCCGTGCTGCAAATCCTACTCGTCACCTTCCCCTTCTTCGCCCTCGTGCTCGCAGGCTATGTGGCGGCGCGGCGGGGGTATTTGCCGATCGCGGCGATTCCGGGCTTAAATGGCTTTGTGCTTTACTTTGCGCTGCCTTGCATGCTGTATCGCTTTGGCAGCTCGACGCCGATTGCTCAGTTGCTCGATGGTGCGGTGTTTGGGGTGTACGCGCTGTGTGCGCTGGTGATGGTGGCGTTTGCTATTTGCATGACACTCTCGCAGCGCATTGATTGGAACAACGCTTCGTTTGGGGCTTTGGTGGCGGCGTTTCCGAATACCGGTTTTATGGGTATACCGCTCTTGGTGGCGCTGCTGGGGCCGCGCGCGGCGGGGCCGGCCATTGTGACGATTGTGGTGGATTTGGTGATCACGACATCGCTGTGTATTGCTCTGTCTCGCTTGGGTTCGGGGCAAGGAAGTGCCGGCGTGGCGGCGAAGAATGCGCTCAAGGGCGTGGCATCGAATCCAATGCCTTGGGCGATTTTGACTGGCGCGCTGGCTTCTTGGCTAGAGATTAAATTGCCAGCGCCTGTGATGCAAACACTCGGCTTGCTGGCTGATAGCGCATCGCCTGTGGCACTGTTTACGATTGGCGCTGTGCTCGCGCGCTCGCAAATGATGGCGCAAGCCGGCCATGCGCCGCCTGTGCCAGTGATGGATTACGTGCCCGTGGCTTTGATGAAGCTACTTTTGCACCCGCTGCTTGTGCTGCTCGTGGGCAGCGCGGCGATCAAGCTCGGTTTGCCGCTCGATCCGTTTGCGCTCACGGTGATCGTGCTCGTGGCGGCGCTGCCTTCGGCCTCCAATGTATCTCTGCTGGCCGAAAAATTTGACGCCAACAACGGGCGCATTGCGCGCATCATTTTGGTAAGCACCGTTCTGGCGTTTTTTAGCTTTGCGGGGGCGGTGGCGCTGATTGCGCCGCGCTGAAGTTTTTTGGCGCTGTGCAGCGCGAGTGCACGGGCTTGTCCGCAGTCATTGAGCCTTGAACTTATGCCATACTGAAATCAGTATGTTTTGGAGATTTCTCATGCGCCCACTTCAACTTTCTTTGTCTCTCGTGACGCTGGCTTTGCTGGCCTCTTGTGCAAGCGGTCCCGGTACAGTTTCTGGCCCCGTCAAGCTCACCATTCTTCACACCAACGACCATCATGGCCGCTTTTGGAAAAATTCTGACGGTGAATACGGCCTTGCTGCGCGTAAAACCTTGATTGATGCACAACGCGCCGAAATCAAAGCTGCCGGCGGCCATGTGCTGCTGCTTGATGGCGGCGATGTGAACACCGGCATTCCCGAGAGCGATACGCAAGATGCCGAGCCCGATTTCAAAGGTATGAAACTGATTGGCTACGACGCGATGGCGCTGGGCAACCATGAGTTTGACAAACCTTTGCCGGTGCTCGCCAAGCAAATGCAGTGGGCGGGCTTTCCGATGATCTCGGCCAATATTTACAAAGATGGCCAGCGCCTCTACAAACCTTTCGAGATGTTTGAGCGCGGCGGTTTGAAGATCGCCGTGCTAGGCCTCACGACAGATGACACGAAGAAAATGACTGATCCTGCGAACACGGTCGGCGTGGAATTTCGTAAGCCCGCTGACGAAGCGGCCAAGCTTGTGCCCGAGCTACGCAAGCAGGCACATGTGGTGATAGCGGCCACGCACATGGGGCATTACACCGATGGCAAAAGCGGCGTGAATGCGCCCGGCGATGTGGAGATGGCGCGGCAGGTCAAAGGCATGGATTTAATCATCGGCGGCCACAGCCAAAATCCGGTGTGCATGCTCGAACAATTGGGTGCAAGCCGCCGAAATGATGCTTACGTGCCAGGCACCGCTTGTCGCCCCGATGTGCAAAACGGCACGATCATTGTCCAGGCGCATGAGTGGGGCAAATTCGTCGGTCGCGCGGATTTCACCTATGCCAATGGCGAGCTCAAGTTGGATAAATACACGCTGCTGCCCGTAAATTTAAAGCGCACAGTCAAAGGCGCTGATGGTAAAGACATCAAGCAAACCTACACGCCCGAGATCAAAGAAGACGCTGCCATGCTTGCCATGCTTCAGCCCTTCCAAGACAAAGGCCGCGCGGCGCTGGATGTGGTGGTGGGCGAGAGCGATGGTGTGCTCGATGGTGATCGCGCTCGCGTGAGAGCTCAGCCCACCAACATGGGCGTGTTTATCGCCAGCGTGATGATGCAGAAAGCACAGGCGGATCTGGCCATCATGAATTCAGGCGGCATCCGCGATTCCATGCCCGCTGGCAAGCTCACCTACAAAGATGTGCTCAAAGTCCAGCCTTTCGGCAACATGCTCGCGCATGTGACCTTGAACGGCACGGAGCTGATGGCTTACCTCAACGCGGCTGCCAAAATGAGCGCAGGCGCAGGTGCGTTTGCCCAGTTTGCAGGTGTGAATTTGGTGATCGAAGGCGGCGCAGTCAAATCCGCCAGCATCAAAGGTGCACCCATTGACCCCGCCAAGAGCTACCGCCTCGCCCTCAACAGCTTCCAAGCCGGCGGCGGCGATGGCTACCCCAAGCTCTCTGATCACCCCGGCTATGTGAACACCGGCTTTGTGGATGCCGATGTGATGCGCGAATACCTGAGTAAAAACAACATCAAGAGCGCGAATTTTGCGCCTGGCCAAGCCGTCGTTCGGCGTTGATCTCAATGCGGTTAGGCAGATTCGCAAAACGGTATGAAGCAACGCGCGCACACGAAATATGGCATTCAGCAGCAG
The DNA here is from genome assembly GCA_043777675.1 of Comamonadaceae bacterium. Lineage (GTDB taxonomy): Bacteria > Pseudomonadota > Gammaproteobacteria > Burkholderiales > Burkholderiaceae_C > JANMDU01. The sequence goes on from JAYWHR010000031.1 coordinate 119,825, forward strand.
GATCAATTGGTCTCGTCAAGAGACATTAGCAGTATTGCATGTATATATGTTGCTGTCGTTTGGTCAGCTGCATGCTCGAAATCCTTTGATTCGACAACTTGCCCAGTGGATTGGCCGCACCCCTAACTCTGTTGCGCTGAAACTAGTCAACTTTGCAAGTCTCGATCCGCAAGTGATTGAGAGTGGCCGCAAAGGTATGGGTAATTCATCTGCGCAGGATAAATTGGTATGGCACGATCTCAATTACAACTGGACTTCCATGACTTTAGAGGCTGCTCGAGAGTTCGAACGCTTCGCTACAAATAACGACATGAGCGCAGTCGTTGATATTGCCGATGATTTGGCTAAAGAAGGTTTTATCATTTCAGAAGGAAAGACGCGTAGCGCAACAGTACAAGTGCGGATCAACCAAGCGCGCTTTCGTAAGGCTGTTTTAGCAAGCTACAACAATACGTGCTGCATGAGCGGCTTAAGACATCAGAAGCTCGTTGTTGCTAGCCATATTGTGCCGTGGAGCGTAGATAAAGAAAATCGACTTAACCCGCGAAATGGGTTGTGCTTGTCGGCAATTCATGATCGTGCATTTGATCAAGGTTTGATCGCTGTTAGCGACGAAGGCAGGGTACTGATGTCCGGCAGTATCAGTGCTATTCAAGGTGTTGCTGCTTTTGCCAATCATTTCCTGACTTGTGAAGACATGCTCATTCAAAAACCCGCGCGATTTGCACCAGACCCCATGCTTCTTCAATGGCACAGAGAAAATCTGTTTACGCCTTAATTTACGCGAACTACCCCGCCAACAACGCAGCATTGCCGCCTGCGGCTGCGGTGTTCACCGTGATGGTTTGCTCGGCGCAGAAGCGATAGAGGTAATGCGGGCCGCCGGCTTTGGGGCCAGTACCGCTTAAGCCTTCGCCGCCAAAGGGCTGCACGCCCACCACAGCACCGATCATGTTACGGTTGATGTAAACATTGCCGATGTGGGCTGCTGAGGCGAGTTGCTGGGCGCGGGAATCGATGCGGGTTTGAATGCCTAGGGTGAGGCCATATCCGAGTGCGTTGATCTGCTGGATGACGGCTTGTGGATCGGTGTTGCCATCTTGCCCATAGCGCACGATGTGCAGTACGGGGGCGAAGATTTCTTGTTTGAGGTCGCTGATGTGGGCAATTTCTACGATACGGGGCGGCAGTATATTTGCTATTGATTCAATAGCGCCTTGCGCAGGCTCGTAGCCGGCTACTGGCCGATTTTCCTTATAAATACTGCTCTGGAGATGCTTTTGAATGCCTTCGAGGGCTTCGCTGTCAATCAACGGTCCAACATCAGTGGCAAGCTGCGCAGGATCGCCGCAGCGCAACTCAATCGCTGCGCCTTTCAGCATCTCGATCACTTTATCGGCAATGGCGTCATGCACGCAAAGCAGGCGCAGGGCGGAGCAGCGCTGGCCGGCGCTTTTGAAGGCGCTTTGAATGGCGGCATCCACCACTTGCTCGGGCAGGGCGCTGCTGTCGACCAGCATTGCGTTGATGCCACCGGTCTCGGCGATCAATGGCGTGATCGGGCCATCTTTGGCCGCGAGCGCGCGGTTGATGATGCGAGCGACTTGGGTGGAGCCGGTAAAGACCACGCCTGCAATGCCCTCCAGAGCTACGAGGGCAGCGCCTACGGTTTCGCCTGGGCCATGCAGCACCTGCAAAGCGGCTTCGGGCACGCCGGCTTGATGCAAGAGTTTGGCGACCTCTGACGCAATGAAGGGCGTTTGCTCAGCGGGCTTGGCGAGCACAGTATTTCCAGTGGCCAGAGCCGCTGCCACTTGGCCAAGGAAGATGGCGAGCGGGAAATTCCACGGACTGATGCAGACCCAGACGCCGCGTGGCCTCCATCTCAATTCGTTCGTCTCCCCTGTCGGTGATGGCATGTGCATGGGTTGCATCACGCGCTCGGCCTCTATGGCGTAATAGCGCAGAAAATCTACCGCCTCGCGCACTTCTGATACCGCATCGCCCCAAGTCTTGTGCGCTTCTTTAACCAGCAGCGCACAAAACTTTGGCGTTTGCGCTTCGAGCAGATCAGCGGCGTCTTGCAGAATCGCTGCACGTTGCTGCACAGACTGATTACTCCAAATTTGATAGCACTTTGCGCTTATTTTACGCCGGCTACTGGCCTCTTTTGCTTCAAAAATAGGTATCGTTGGCACTTGCGCAGCAGCGTGTGCCGCGAGCATCGGTGCGCGATGTGTCTCATCTGCCAAATCCAACCCTGCGCTGTTTTTGCGCGCCTTGCCAAACAGGTCAGGCGGCAACGGCAGGCTAACGTGCGCCGACAAATTGAGCGGAGATGCGAGCAGCTCATCCATCGGCACACCTGAATCGGTCAGCTGATGCACAAAGGAAGAGTTTGCGCCGTTTTCTAGTAAACGGCGCACAAGGTAGGCCAGTAAATCACGGTGTGCTCCCACAGGCGCGTAGATGCGCACCCGAATGAGGGGATTTTTCAACACTTCGCGGTAAATGCCCTCGCCCATGCCATGCAGGCGCTGCAGCTCAAATTCTGCGCCACGCTTTGATGCGAGTTGCATGATGGCGGCAATCGTGGCGGCGTTGTGTGTCGCAAACTGAGGGTAGATCACATCTTTGGCAGCCAGCAGCGCAGCAGCGCAGGCCAGATAGCTCACATCGGTGTGATTCTTGTGCGTAAACACTGGGTAGTGTGCCAAGCCCAACTCCTGCGCCCGCTTAATCTCGGCATCCCAATAAGCGCCTTTGACAAGGCGACACATGAGTTTGACTTGATACTTGCGAGCAATCCGCGCTACTTCCTCAATCAGCTCCATAGCTCGGGTTTGGTACGACTGCAGCGCGAGCCCAAAGCCACTCCAATCCGGATACGTTTGTACAATCCGAATCACCAATGCTTCAAACACATGGAGCGAGAGCTCCAGCCGATCCACCTCTTCTGCGTCTATGGTGAGATTCATATTGGCACTGGCGGCCTGCTCGCATAGCTGCCACACGCGAGGCACGAGTTCGCGTATCACGCGTTCATGCTGGCTCCACTCGTAGCGCGGGTGCAGGGCAGAGAGTTTGATGGAGATGCCATCGCCCGTTTGCGCGGCATTTTTAGAGTATTTTTGACCGGTAGCCGGCATAGATATTGCGCGAGCAGCTATTGATTTAATAGCATTGGAGTAGCTGGCTAAGTAGATATCTGCATCATCTTGGCTGCGCGCACCTTCGCCCAGCATGTCGTAGCTGAAACTGATGTTGCCCTTTTTGCGTTCCCTAGCTGCCACATCCAAGGCTTCTTCAATCGTCTGCCCGAGCACGAATTGTTTACCGAGCAATTGCACGGCGCGCAAGGTGGCGGTGACGACAGTTTTTGCGCCGAGTTTGGCGAGCAAGCCCGGTTGGGTCGCACCATCAGAGTCGGGCAAAAAGTGTTTGCTCATTGAGATCGCAGCACTGCTCAGGCGAGTCAAAGCGCCCCCACTTGCTCCGTCAGCAGCCCCCTCAAAATCTGCCCGCGAGAGCTGATCAGCGGTCAAAGCAATGGCCGTATCCGCATCTGGGATACGCAGTAGAGCTTCAGCCAGCCGCATCAAAGCCAAGCCCTCGGCGGATGAAAGTGGATACTCGCGCAGCAAGGATTCCATCGCCCAAAACGGTGGTGGATTCTCGCGCACGGCCAGCACCCAAGGTGCAGCTTGTGCAGCAGCAGACGCCCAATCCAAAGCGCCCTCCAACACCGCTAGGCGCGCGCAAACAATCTCACCCTCTGGGCGATAAGCGGTAGGCAGGCGATTAGGGAGCGAAAAATTCATGATGACAGCCATATTTAGTGAATATGCAGATCATTCCTTGAAATGAAATGAATTTCTCGCTAAATTAACGGCTTTTACATAAATAATCTTCATAAATATGTTTGAAAATCCTGAAATCGACAAGATTGATCGAAAAATCCTGCAAGTGTTGCAAGAAGATGGCCGCATCAGCAATTTAAAACTTGCCGAAACCATTGGCCTGTCCGCCACTGCGGTGCTCGCGCGCGCACAGCGCTTGCAGCGCGAGGGTTTCATCTTGGGCTATGAAGCCAAGCTCAATCCTGCAAAGCTAGGCCGAGGCATGGCCGTGTTTGTGGAAGTGCTGCTGGATCGCACCACGGCGAATGTTTTTGATGCCTTCAAAGCTGCCGTGCAAGTACACGATGAAATCATGGAATGCCATTTGGTCGCCGGTGGTTTTGATTATTTAATCAAGTTGCGAGTGGCCGATATGCAGGCCTACAGAGATTTTGCAGGCCGTGTGCTCTGGCAGTTGCCCGGCGTGCGCGAGACACGTACTTATGCCGTCATGGAAGAAATCAAAGAAAGCACTCGTCTTGCGGTCTAAGGGAAAGCCGTCATGCGTAACGTGAAATAAATCACGTTTCTGTGGTGGGATCAAAGCCGGGTAGGGTTTACGTCATCGATTTGTAGTCAGCATAAGAGGCTACCGGCATGACGCCACCGAAGCGGGTTAAGATTTCGGATGCATGCGCTGCGACAGCTGTTTGGTAGCGTTATAAAAGAGATTGAATCGTTGGAAGATCATGACTGATCAAAACTGGTACGGTGGGTCAACGCCCATCATTTTTGTGCGCCCGATCGGTATCGCGGCGGGCGACGCCATGCGCTTGATGGAAGTGGCCAAGAAGCTGCGTGGTCCTGTACGCTGGCGCATGGCGCCTCCCGGCGTGGCTGCCGATGCGTATCTGGTGCATCGAGATAGTGTTGTCAATGTCGATATCAATTCAGCGACAACTCTACCCACACGCTCTTCGAGCTCTGCGTGGATGGCCTCTTACAGTGGAGAAAAGCATTCGTCCACGATGCGCAGCGCGCGCAAAATTAGTCTAGACCATCAAGGCTACCATCGCGGCCGCCCTGTTTGCATCCTGGGACAAAGCAAGGAAGTCAGCAATCTGGACGAAGACGAGTTGGTCGCCTTGAGCTTCCCAGATGCATTGGTCGATCTGGAGCGTGGTTTGGAGTTGCTGCTGCAGGATTTGGTCGGCTCTCGCATGCTCTACTTGGTCGGCTCGCTTGCGTGGGAGCAGCGCCAAAAATGGGGCACCCACCATTTGCATGCGATTGAATCCGGCCAGTTAATAGCCATGATTGACCCTCAATCTTGGCAGTTTTATCTGCTCGAAGGGTGTGGCGTGGAGCGCATGGCCGAGGCGGATATGGTTGCCAAGCCGCGCTCAGTTGGGTTTGCTGCGCCAAATTTTCATAATTTCAAGCTTGAAGCAGCGCTCTGGGAATTCGCCAAACGCTGCCCAGAGCATTTACTCGATCAGATCTTGCCGGCCACTTATTTGCAAGAGCCGCTCACGCACCGGCGCGAGACGAACATGAAAGCGCATACGCTCGGAGATCACTGCGTGGCCATCTTACGGACGCTCGATACACGTTCACGCACGGCTGATGAGCTGCAAGCCAGCCTTCGCCTCACTCGAGCCTCCTTGATGCGCGCCCTCACCTGCCTTGCCTTAGTGCGGGCCATACAGCCAGAAACGAAAGGCGCTGGTAGCGTTTTCAGCCACATGGGCAATTGGTGGAGTCGCATGACGGGTAAGACGCCGCTGCATACTTTTGATCGGCAAGCCAGCTCATCGCGTAATTGACTGGGCGCAACTAAGTCAGCAGACGAGTCCCGCATGAATCATGCGAGGGCACTGTCGTTGGTTTATATTGCCCTATTCAGTTAACCAACATGACATGTCTCATCCAAACTCATCCAGCGCCACTGCGGCAATGACTCCCCGCCGTGAATTTTGGCTATTGCTTACGCTCGCCGGCATACAGTTCACCCACATTCTTGATTTCATGATCATGATGCCGCTGGGGCCGCAATTTACGCAGATTTTCACTATCACGGATGCGCAGTTTGGTCTCTTGGTCTCGGCGTACACCTTGGCTGCTGGAGCCTCTGGCTTGTTGGCAGCGACCTACTTGGATAAATTTGACCGAAAAAAACTACTTTTGGCGCTCTATGTCATGTTTGGTTTGGCTACCCTGGCGTGTGGATTAGCGCCAACGTATTACTCTTTGATGGTGGCTCGCGTATTCGCAGGTATTTTTGGCGGCGTTTTGTCAGCATTATCTCAAACTATCGTGGCTGACGTTATTCCGTTCGAACGACGTGGCCGAGCGATGGGCATTGTGATGACCTCCTTCTCGCTATCAACGGTTGCAGGTGTGCCTTTGGGGCTGTTTTTGGCAGCGCATTTCAGCTGGCATGCGCCATTTTTCGGCATCGCAGCGTTGGTAGGTTTGCTGGCTGCGGGTGCTTTTGTCACTTTGCCACCCTTGTCTGACCATTTGAAAATGACAAACAGGCCATCAGCCTGGAGCGGCATCAAGCAAGTGCTTGTCGATACCAACCACCTGAAAGCATTTGCGTTTTCTGGTTTGTTGATGTTCGCCGGTTTTACCGTTATACCTTTCATCACCATTTACTTGCAAGCCAACGTCGGATGGCGCACCGACCAAGTACCGTATGTTTATCTGTGCGGTGGCGTAGTTACACTTTTCACTGCCCGCTTAATTGGTGTAATGACCGATAAAAAGGGCAAGGTAGTCATGTTTCGCTTGATGGCAGTTTTGGTTATTATTCCCATGGTGGCTAGCACTTTAACGGAGGGTTGGCCGATGTGGGCCGTACTGCTGATTTCTACTGCGTTTTTTGCATGTATGAGTGGGCGCATGATCCCAGGCATGGCCATCATCACGTCGGCTGCTAACCCACAATTGCGCGGCACGTTTATGGCGCTGAATTCAGCGGTGCAGTCGGCAGCCATGGGGGTTGCGGCCTTCATTGGCGGTCTCATCATCAGCCGAGATGCTCAAAACTTGGTTCAAAACTACTGGGTAGCTGCCTTGTTAGGTGCTGCGTCCAGTGTTGCTGCTATATTTTTGGTAACTAAATTGAAGTTGTATCAGTCGCCCAAGGCTTAATTTAGTATGTGGTTACATGGGTCTACATCAAATATTTAAAAATTTCACATGAAACCTATTTTGGCACTTGCAAATATTGGTAGGCAGGCGCATAGTGAAGTGGCTTGAAGAAAATTGGTTTTGATTAGATGCCTACCTTCAAGTTTCACCCACGCACTGGTTGTAAAGGTAGAAATATGCTGCAACCTGTGCGATCTTGTATTTGTTTTAGGAGGCTACGTATGAATTTGACAATCAGCGGTCACCATCTTGAAGTTACCCCAGCGTTACGCAGCTATGTAACGGCTAAGTTAGATCGAATTACACGGCATTTTGACCAACTGGTTGATGTGAAAGTTTTACTAACGGTAGAAAATCAAAAGGAAAAAGACCGACGACAGCGCGCTGAATGCAATATTCATGTCAAAGGCAGTGATATGTTTGCTGAAAGTTCGCATGAAGATTTATATGCTGCGGTCGACGATCTGGTCGACAAGCTGGATCGACAAGTCGGACGCCACAAAGACAAGGTGAAAGATCACCATCACGATGCACCAAAACGCTTGATGTAGTCAGTTACGACAGCACAGCTTTAGTTGTAAAAACTGTACCGCCCTACAAAAAGCTTTCAGGTGAGAGCTGTTTGTAGGGCGGTTTTGCGCTTGAAGCAAAATTTGGTTCATTTCCCTAAAATTTAGGGCGAATTCATTCTTAATTCATAGCTCGGTGCATAATCTCCTTCCACGTATGAACAGACTTTCCAGCATATTGCCCGCTCCACAAGTGCTTGTGGGCGTAGAGGCTACCAGCAAAAAACGCGCTTTTGAGGAAGCTGGTTTGTTGTTTGAACAGCTGCACGGCTTGAACCGTGCTACGGTGACAGACAGCTTGTTTGCGCGTGAGCGACTAGGCTCCACAGGTCTTGGGCATGGTGTAGCCATCCCTCATGGCCGCATCAAGGGCATGAAAACGCCCATGGCGGCCGTCTTTCGGTTGGCGCAACCTATTGGTTTCGACGCGCCAGATGAGTTGCCCGTTAATTTGTTGATTTTTTTACTGGTGCCCGAAGCGGCAACGCAGAAGCATCTCGAAATTTTGTCTGAAATCGCGGAATTATTGAGCGATACAACGTTACGCGATAAGTTGCAAACGACACAAGACGCTGTTCAACTGCACCACTTGATTACTGGCTGGCTGGCAACCCAAGGCGTTGCATGAAGCCCACCGTTGTTAGTGCAGACGTTCTATTTGAAGCCTTTCGAACCTACTTGAAGTGGGACTGGCTGGTCGGTTTGGCGGCTTCTGAGCGCCGATTTGATGAGGTTGCCGTTCGCGCAGCGCGTTCAAGTGCTGATTTGGTGGGTTATCTCAACTACATCCATCCTTATCGTTTACAGGTTTTAGGCGAGCGCGAAGTCGCTTATTTGACCAATGGCACTGAGGCGGACTGTGCGCGGCGTATCGCCAGAATCGTCAAGCTTGAACCGCCTTTGCTGGTACTCGGTGATGGGCAAACGCCGCCACCTAGTTTGCTGACTTTATGTGAGCGTGCTCAAATCCCATTATTTGCGACCAAAGAATCTGCCGCTTTTGTGATCGATGTGTTGCGCGCTTACCTGGCCAAGCATTTTTCTGACCGCACCACCATGCATGGCGTGTTCATGGATATTTTGGGTTTGGGTGTGATGATCACCGGCGAATCTGGGCTGGGTAAAAGCGAGTTAGGCTTGGAGTTGATTTCCCGTGGTAACGGCTTGGTGGCTGACGATGCGGTGGATTTATTTCGTATCAACCAAACCACCATTGAAGGCCGCTGTCCCGATTTGTTGCAGAACTTGCTAGAAGTGCGTGGCATTGGATTGCTGGATATTAGGGCTATTTTTGGAGAAACAGCCGTTCGCAGACGTATGCGTTTGAAGCTGATCGTTCATTTGGTGCGCCGCGAAACCATGGAGCGCGACTACGACCGCATGCCCTCTGTGCCTTTAACGCAGGATGTTCTCGGCATTCCCGTGCGTAAAGTGGTGATTCAAGTCGTGGCAGGTCGAAATATTGCGGTTTTAGTCGAAGCCGCTGTTCGCAACACTATTTTGCAACTACGCGGTATTGATACCTATGAAGAATTTGCCCAGCGCCAGCGCAAAGCGATGGGCGCAGGTTAATTTCAAAGAAAAGCGGATGGAGCGGCTAAGTTTGTCGCCCCGTATTGGGTTTAATCAAATTCGGGCATTTCGCCTTGGTGCAGTTGGCATACAGGCTCAAAGCGTGCTCAGCAATCGTAAAACCTTTCGCCTTGGCAATGGCTTTTTGCCGTTTTTCAATCTCTTCGTCAAAAAACTCTTCAACCTTGCCACAGTCTAGGCAGATCAAATGATCGTGGTGGTGTCCTTCGTTGAGCTCATACACGGCTCTGCCACCATCAAAACTGCTGCGCGTCAAAATACTGGCTTGCTCAAATTGAAGCAACACGCGGTAAACGGTCGCCAGCCCAATGTCCGTACGATCTTGCAAGAGGATGCGGAACACATCTTCAGCGGTCATATGGCGCGGCTCACCCTTCTGGAAAATTTCCAAAATCTTCAAGCGAGGCAAGGTTGCTTTCAAGCCCGTATTTTTTAGTTCGTCAATAGTGCTCATAAATGTGCTTTATTTAGGCTCATTATTTGGATAATTTAGTGATGCTTTGCAGCCGCTACAATGACTCCATCATATCGTTATAGTCACCTATTATGAATACTACACTGCAGACATCTTATCGCACCGTTAAATTTTTGTTTTTAGCACTGGCCATTAGCCTGCTCGCCGCTTGTGGGTCTGTTGTGTATAAAACCGAAGTCGCTCAGGGTAATTTTGTTTCAAAAGAACAAGTTGCGGCACTGAAACCAGGCATGCCACGTTTGCAAGTGGCAGACATTTTGGGTACGCCGCTTTTGGTCAGCGTTTTTCATGCAGACCGTTGGGAATATGTGTTTAATTTGAAGCGCCAAGGTATAGCGACACCTTCCTACAAACTCACCGTTTATTTCAAGGGTGATGCGCTCGACAAAATTGACGGCGGCAACATGCCCACAGAGCAAGAATTCATTGAAACTTTGTCTGGCAATAAGAAGTAAGAAGTAAGAAGTAAGAAGTAAGAAGTAAAGATTAAAAAAATAATGAACGACGTGAATTCCGCAAAACTACGCCTAGCCGTCGCTGGCGCAAGTGGCCGCATGGGCCACATGCTGATAGAAGCTGTGAACGCTGCTGATGATTGTGTATTGGCTGGAGCCCTTGATATTGCTGCCTCACCAGCTATCAATTTTGATGCACTTCAATATATGGGTAAGCTAAGTGGTGTATTGGTGACCCATGACTTGCATCGCGGTTTGGCCAATGCGCAAGTGATGATGGATTTCACGCGACCTGAAGGAACATTGGCGCATTTACAAGTTTGCCGCGAACTAGGCGTTAAAGCTGTGATCGGCACAACGGGCTTTTCTGATGCGCAAAAAGCCGAAATCGCCGAGATTGCCAAAGACATTGCGATTGTGATGTCTCCTAATATGAGTGTGGGTGTCAATGTCACTTTCAAGCTGCTTGAAATGGCTGCGAAAGCGCTCAATACGGGTTACGACATTGAAGTCATCGAAGCGCACCACCGCCACAAAATCGACGCGCCATCTGGCACGGCTCTGAAAATGGGCGAAGTGATCGCTGAAGCTTTGGGTCGTGATTTGAAAGACTGCGGCGTTTTTGAGCGCTATGGCGTTACTGGTCCACGCGACCCTTCCAGCATTGGTTTTGCCACCATTCGAGGGGGCGACATTGTGGGCGACCATACGGTGATGTTCGCAGGTACAGGCGAACGCATAGAAATCAGCCACAAAGCGTCCAGCCGCGAGTATTACGCCAAAGGCAGCTTGATGGCAGCGCGTTTCTTGGTCGACAAGCCAAATGGTTTGTTTGACATGTTCGACGTGCTGAATTTGCGCTGATTTGGTTGCAAAACTTTAATTTGCTCAACGCATGAACGCCTTTCAATTTATCCTCCAAGGCGATGCCATCAGCAAAGCGGTGGCGATTTTGCTGCTGTTGATGTCTGTTGTCAGTTGGGTGGTGATTTTGCTGAAATCGTGGACTTTGCGCAGTGCGAATGCCGATGTGGCACGCAGCACAGCGGCTTTTTGGCAGTCTGCCACGGTTGAATCAGGTTTGCAGCAAGCCACAGCTTTTGACCGTTCTTCTCTCGTATTCCCATTGATTGCGGCAAGTCAAACCATCAATGCCCGAAGCGAAGGTGAAGTTTCTACACTCGCGCAAGTTGGCGACAAAGCCCAACAACTCACCCGCGTGCTGCGTGATGCCTTGCATGGCATCGTTAACCAGCTGAATTTTGGTCAAGTTTTATTGGCAACAGTTGGCTCTACCGCACCGTTTGTGGGTTTGCTCGGTACGGTTTGGGGTATTTACCACGCACTCACCAGCATTTCTGGCGCGGGGCAAATGACGATTGCGCAGGTGTCGGGCCCCGTCGGCGAAGCGCTGGTGATGACCGCTGCTGGCTTGGTCGTCGCCATTCCTGCTGTTCTCGCTTACAACGTGTTTGGTCGCGTCATTGGTCGCATTGAGGCCGATTTAGAAGGCTTTGCCAGTGATTTGCGCGAGTTAATGAGCCATCATTAAAGCAATGCCATCAGAACAATATGAGTTTTGGTCGCCTAGAACGCAAAAAAGGATCGCCACCCATGAGCGACATCAACATGACGCCTTTGGTCGATGTCATGCTGGTTTTGGTCGTCATTTTCATCATCACCGCGCCATTGATGACCAGCGCCATCAAGCTAGATTTGCCCAAAACTGAGGCCGCTAAGCCTGTCGATGCCCCTAAATTTGTCGCCATCGTGGTTGATAAAAGTGGTCAAATCTTCTTGAATGACCAGGTCACAAGTCTGACTCAGCTCAGTGAATCGCTCTCAAAAACCGCTCAAAACAGCAAAGATACCGAAGTTCAACTACGTGCCGATGAAGCCGTGCCCTACGGCAAAGTGGTCGAAGTCATGGGCGTTGCGCAAAAAGCGGGTTTAAGCCGGATTGGTTTCATTGCCGAAGCGAAAACAGAGACGAAATAGGCTAACAAGCCACTGTTACGCTGAATTCTTGCGCAACTCAATAATCTTCCCATTCTCCAAAGCAATCACCCGCTGCGCCGCCGCTATGGTTTCAGGCCTATGAGCCACAATAATACGGGTTAAGCTTATTTGTGCCAAAGTTTGCGTCACGCGTTTCTCGTTGGTGATGTCTAAATGGCTGGTCGCCTCATCCAGTGCCAACACTTTAGGCTGTTTGTACAAAGCACGGGCTAGCAAAACACGCTGTTTTTGCCCACCAGACAGCGCAGAACCCATATCTCCCACCAAAGTTTGGTAGCCCATTGGCATTCGTGCAATATCCTCATGCACTGCGGCGAGTTGACCGCAAGTTTGCACACGTTCCATATCAAAGTGAACATCAAAAAAGCTGATATTTTCGGCAATGCTGCCAGCCAATAAAACGTCTTCTTGCATCACCGTGCCAATCAGTTTGCGGTAATTTTGTAATCCCAGTTGCTTAACCGGAACGCCACCATACAAAATCTCTCCTTCCACCACTTGCCGCAAACCCAAAATAAGCTTCAGCAAGGTCGTCTTCCCGCAGCCACTCGCTCCCACAATCGCCACGCTTTCATTGGCGTTGAGCAGTAAGTTCGTCTCTTTCAGCAACCAGGGCTCCCCCTCACCGTAACGAAAGCTCACGTTTTTCAGCTCAATCTTCGGTTCTAGGTGCTGCAAAGTGTTGTCGGGTACTGAGTCCTTTTCAGGCTCAGTCAACGCAATATCTGCCAAACGCTCAGCGTGTAGCCCCAGCATTTTGATTTCAACAAAGTAATTAATCAAAGTCGCCATGCGGCTTGAAAACTGCCCTTTGTAACTGATGAAGGCAAACAACATGCCTATCGTGAAGCTGCTTTGCCCCTGCGGTGAGCTTTGCATCGCCAAACCAGCGCCCAGCCACAGCACAGCTAGGTTTTCAATACCTGAAATAAACGTGTTTGCCGTACTGAAAGCTATCCCCATTTTGGCGGTTTTGATATCGCGGTTTTGCACGTCAATCAACAAGTTTTGCCAGCGTGCGCGGCGCTCGTTTTCGCGCCCGAAGAGTTTTAGTGGGGTGATGGCGCGAAGAGATTCTAAAAAATGCGTATTCTCTTTCGCGGCTACCACCAGTCGCTCAGCACTCGCATCCCGAAAAGGCTTGTACATCGCCCAGCGCAAAAGCGCATAGATAACGACTGCACCCACCACCACCGCAGTCAAAGTGGGTGAATACAGCAGCATCATGCCCAGCGCGGCAATGCTCATCAGCCCGTCTAGCACGGCTTCAATCAAACTGTTTGTTAGCGTTTTTTGAATCGTGCCGACCGAGCCAAAACGCGACACCACATCGCCCAAATGCCGTTTTTCAAAATACTCAATCGGCAGCTTCAGCAGGTGGCTAAACACATTGCTCGTCCACTGCAGGCTAAGCGACATAGACAGCGCCATCACCATCCAGCTGCGTGCCAAGCCCAGCAAGGTTTGAATCACCAGCAGCAAGGCAAAACCAACGATCAACACCGACAGCAAATCTTTGTCATACGTCGCAATCGCATCGTCCACCACCAGCTGGTTCAAAAGCGGCGCAGCAATGGCGAAAAGCTGTAACACCAAGGCAAGTGCAGATATCTGAAACATCGAGCGCTTCAGCCCCAGAACCTTACCCGTCAGCGCCGCTAGAGACACCCGCTGGCGCTGGTCTGCAGGCTCAAAGCTAGCATTCGGCGTTAATTCAAGCGCAACACCCGTAAAGTGCCGCGACACATCCTCCATCGTCACCCGCCGCTCACCCACAGCAGGGTCGTAAACCACGATGTGTTTCTTTCGCACCCTGGCCAAAACCACAAAATGGTTCAGCCCCCAGTGCAAAATGCAAGGCAATTGCAGTTGGCTCAACTCCTCCATGTCCAGCCGCAGCGGCCGCGAGCTAAAGTTCAGCCCATCCGCATGCTGCACCAGCTGCTGCATGGTCGCACCCTTGATAGACACCGCAAACCGCCGCCGCAAATCCGCCAAATCCACCTGCAGCCCATGCGCACTGCAAACCATAGCCAAACTAGCTAGCGCGCATTCGCTAGCTTCTGATTGAATGATGACGCGCATTAGCTGTCGAAACCGCTAATAAGCATGATAAATAAATTATTTAAAGCATGCGGAACAGCCGCAGCAAAATAAGCTTTCTTAAATGATGTCAACCGCCATGTTTCGTAGGCTGTTGAATAGATAAAAAAACTCCATGCAGGTGCAAAAAACCAA